>CAKRDZ010000011.1 GCA_934316845.1 uncultured Eubacterium sp.
TTGCAAAATCCAATTACAATATCTCTGAAATAACGTATTTTCGTTATTACTCGATGATTGTAGCAACACGGCCTGAACCTACAGTACGTCCACCTTCGCGGATAGCGAATGTAAGACCCTGGCTCATAGCGATTGGGTGAATCAATTCGATTGTCATTTCTACGTTATCACCAGGCATGCACATCTCTGTTCCTTCTGGAAGTTCGATAACACCTGTTACGTCAGTTGTACGGAAGTAGAACTGTGGACGATAGTTGTTGAAGAATGGAGTATGACGTCCACCCTCGTCCTTAGTCAATACGTAAACCTGAGCTGTGAATTTTGTATGACATGTAAGAGTTCCTGGCTGACAAAGAACCTGTCCTCTTTCGATGTCTGTTTTCTGGATACCACGAAGAAGTACACCAGCGTTGTCACCAGCCTGAGCTTCATCCAACTCTTTGTGGAACATCTCGATACCGGTTACAACGGATTTCTGAGTTTCTTCTTTGATACCAACGATTTCAACTTCGTCGTTCAAGTGAAGTGTACCAGCCTCTACACGTCCTGTAGCAACAGTACCACGTCCTGTGATAGAGAATACGTCCTCGATAGGCATTACGAAAGGCTTATCTGTGTCACGCTCTGGATCTGGGATATAAGAATCTACAGTATCCATGAGTTCCATGATCTTGTCGCCCCACTCGCCGTTTGGATCTTCCAAAGCTTTCAAAGCAGAACCTTTGATGATTGGGCAGTCTGTGAAGTCATACTCTTCAAGGATCTCAGTGATCTCCATCTCTACGAGTTCAAGGAGTTCTTCGTCATCAACCATGTCACATTTGTTCATGAATACGATGATGTAAGGAACACCTACCTGACGGGAAAGAAGGATATGCTCTTTTGTCTGAGCCATAACACCGTCTGTAGCAGCTACTACGAGGATAGCACCATCCATCTGAGCAGCACCGGTGATCATGTTCTTAACGTAGTCAGCATGTCCTGGGCAGTCAACGTGTGCGTAATGTCTCTTCTCTGTCTCATACTCAACGTGTGCAGTAGAGATTGTGATACCACGCTCTCTTTCTTCTGGAGCTTTATCGATATTTTCAAAGTCAGTTGCCTCATTACCTGCAACTCTTGCAGCCAATACTTTTGTAATAGCAGCTGTCAATGTTGTTTTACCGTGGTCTACGTGTCCAATTGTACCAATGTTACAATGTGGTTTCGTTCTTACATATTTTTCCTTAGCCATTTCTAAACGTCCTCCTAACATTTTTTTATTTTTGTTTTAGAAATTTTGCTTTACGTGCCAATATACATACATTATAGGGGATTTCTCTCAAAAAAGCAACACCCAATCGTTAAAATATATCGACAAATTTATTAGTCATTTCTCTGTGCGAGAACTTTATCCTGAACATTCTTAGGAGCCTGTGCATATTTCTCGAAGAACATGGAGTAGTTTCCACGACCCTGAGTAGCGGAACGAAGCTCTGTAGAATATCCGAACATTTCAGCAAGAGGTACATAAGCTCTTACGAGTTTTCCTCCACCGATGTCTTCCATTCCTTCGATCTGTCCACGTTTTGCATTCAAGCTTCCGATAACATCACCCATGTATTCCTCAGGCATTGTTACTTCGACTTTCATGATAGGCTCAAGAAGTACTGCGTTACCTTTCTTCATAGCATCTTTGAATGCCATGGAACCAGCGATATGGAATGCCATTTCACTGGAATCGACTTCATGGTAAGAACCATCCCATACCGTAGCTTTTACACCGAGTACAGGGAAGCCGCCAAGAATACCAGCCTGTGCTGCTTCTTCGATACCTTCTCCAACTGCTGGGATGTATTCCTTAGGAATTGCACCACCGACTACAGTAGACTCGAAGATAAATGTCTCTTCGCCGTTTGGATCCATAGGCTCGAATTTAACTTTACAGTGTCCGTACTGTCCACGTCCACCAGACTGTTTTGCGTATTTACTGTCAATATCAACAGGTGTTGTAAATGTCTCTTTGTAAGCAACCTGAGGTGCACCTACATTTGCCTCTACTTTGAATTCACGAAGCAGACGGTCTACGATGACATCGAGGTGAAGTTCACCCATACCTGCGATGATTGTCTGACCAGTTTCCTGATCTGTATGAGCACGGAATGTAGGATCTTCTTCTGCAAGTTTTGCAAGAGCTTCACCCATTTTACCCTGGTCATTCTTTGTCTTAGGCTCGATAGCGAGCTCGATAACAGGTTCAGGGAATTCCATGGACTCAAGGATTACCGGATGCTGCTCGTCACAGATTGTATCACCGGTTGTAGTTAATTTGAAACCAACTGCAGCAGCGATATCTCCGGAGTAAACCTTATCGATTTCGTTACGTTTGTTTGCGTGCATCTGTACAATACGTCCTACACGCTCTTTCTTTCCTTTTGTAGCATTCAGTACGTAAGAACCGGAGTTCATTGTACCGGAATATACACGGAAGAATGCGAGTTTTCCAACGAATGGGTCTGACATGATCTTAAATGCCAGAGCGGCGAATGGCTCGTCATCGGAAGATTTACGAGTCACTTCGTTACCGTCTTCGTCAACTCCTGTGATGTCAGGGATATCTGTTGGAGCCGGCATGTATTCGATAACACCATCCAACATCTTCTGAACACCTTTGTTTTTATAAGCAGAACCACAGAATACAGGAACTGCTTCACTAGCGATCGTACCTTTACGAAGAGCAGCCTTCATCGCATCGATTGTAGGCTCTTCTCCTTCAATGTACATTTCCATCAAATCATCATCCAGCTCGCAGACTTTTTCTACGAGGTTGTCATGCCATTCCTGAGCAAGATCTTTCAAGTCATCAGGAATCTCTGTGATTTCGATTTCTTCGCCCTTATCATCTTTGTAATAGTATGCTTCCATCTCGAACAGATCGATCAATCCGATAAAGTCATCTTCCTTACCGATTGGAATCTGTACAGGGATTGCATTTTTGCCCAAACGGTCAATGATCGTCTGAACCGAATAAAAGAAATCTGCACCCATTTTATCCATCTTATTGATGAATGCCATACGAGGTACATTGTATGTGTCAGCCTGACGCCATACATTTTCTGACTGAGGCTCTACACCGGCTTTTGCGTCGAATACACCGACAGCACCATCCAATACACGCAGGGAACGCTCAACTTCTACAGTAAAGTCAACGTGTCCCGGGGTATCGATGATATTGATACGATGCTCCAAAGCACCAGCTTTTGGTTTGTGGTGGTCTTCCAAAGTCCAGTGGCAGGTTGTAGCAGCAGAAGTAATTGTAATACCTCTTTCCTGCTCCTGCTCCATCCAGTCCATGGTAGAAGCACCATCATGAGTCTCACCAATTTTATAGTTTACACCAGTATAATAAAGGATACGCTCTGTCAATGTTGTCTTACCAGCATCGATATGAGCCATGATACCAATATTTCTGGTACGCTCTAATGGATATTCTCTTCCAGCCAAGTTCTTTTCCTCCTAATTTATTTTCGAATAATTCACGATTACCAACGATAGTGTGCAAATGCTTTATTTGCCTCAGCCATCTTGTGCATATCTTCTTTCTTCTTCACGGATGAACCAGTATTGTTTGCTGCATCCATGATTTCACTGGCAAGTCTTTCTTTCATTGTCTTCTCTCCACGGTTACGTGAATAAAGAGTAAGCCAACGAAGAGCCAAAGCCTGTCTACGATCTGGTTTTACTTCGATTGGAACCTGATAAGTGGAACCACCGATACGTCTAGCCTTTACTTCGAGTTCAGGCATAACGTTGTTCATAGCTTCCTCGAATACTTCGATAGCGTCTTTTCCTGTCTTCTCAGCGATTTCATCAAAAGCGCCGTAAACGATTTTCTGAGCTACACCTTTTTTACCATCCAACATAATGTTGTTGATCAGCTTAGTAACGACTTTGTTTTTGTAAACTGGATCTGCCAGCACGTCTCTTTTTGGAATATGTCCTTTACGTGGCACGTTACTTCCCTCCTTAATAATATTATTAATTCACAGGTACTCACTTCTGTGTCCGCACCAGTTTAAGTCTTGCTTCTTCCTTTAATAAATATAAAATCTATAAAATATGATGCAAAAATTAATCCGGTACTTTTAATTTTAGTAATGACAAATATTAATTATTTGCCTGCTTTCGGTCTCTTCGCACCATATTTGGAACGAGCCTGCTTTCTGTTAGCAACACCAGCAGTATCAAGCGTTCCACGGATGATATGATAACGTGTACCCGGAAGGTCTTTTACTCTTCCTCCACGAATCATAACAACGCTATGCTCCTGAAGGTTATGGCCTTCACCAGGAATATAACTTGTTACCTCGATACCATTGGAAAGACGAACTCTGGCAATCTTACGAAGTGCTGAGTTAGGCTTCTTAGGTGTAGCAGTACGAACAACAGTACAAACACCACGTTTCTGTGGAGAAGCACTCTCTGTAGATTTCTTCTTCAGTGAGTTATAAGTGTACTGAAGTGCTGGAGAATTTGATTTCTTAGCAACCGATTTTCTACCCTGCTTTACTAATTGGTTAAAAGTTGGCATTAATTTTCACCTCCTGTAGTTTTTTTGAATCCACACTTTTATAAAGTAAATGTAGAAATGTCATGCCGTCCATATCGTTTTTTTGTACACAAAAAGACCACACGAACGCATGCTAGATTATTATAGCGCGTGTGGCCTTGATTTGTCAAGAGTTTTTCAACACAAAAATTGCAAATTTATCGAATCACTTTCAGATATGACGTATTGGACTCCACGCCCTTCTCTGTCGATCTGACTACAACAAAATATTTGTACGTACTTCCGTTTTGTACGATAGTTACCGTGATATCTGCACGTCCGTTCTTCACCGGTGTAACTTTTCCTTTTTTGTCAACCTTAGCAATAGACGGTTTGCTGGACTTATAAGTCACTTTTGCCTTCTTATTAAGATGCAGCAGCTGGATCTTATATGTCTTTCCTTTTGGAAGCAGTTTGTACAAGCTTACACTTGGATATTTGTAACCGGTCTTATACTTATACAAACTGTAGTTTTTCTTAATCGTCGTGCGGACTACAAGATTAACGATATACTGGATTTTTTTCTTTCCTTTTGTCACATTGATGACTAACTTGGCTTTTCCCAGTTTTTTCTTTGTTTTAACCAGTCCACTCTTGTCAATTGTCGCAATCTTTTTATTGCTGGAGCTGCATCTTATCTTTGCTCCCTTCTGATTCAAAAGTTTGATGCGGAATTTCATTTTCGGTGCCATGATTTTTTTCATCACAATGGTTGGAATTTTCAACTCCACAGAACCTTTTCTGACTGTCTGGTCTTCCGGTGGCACCATTTTTTTCGGAGCCGCCGGCGTCGTGCTTGGTGTTGCACTTGAAGTTACACTTGGCGTTGCACTTGCTCCTACAATTGGCGTTGTTCCCGGCGCTGCCGGCGTCGTGCTTGGTGTTGCACTTGAAGTTACACTTGGCGTTGCACTTGCTCCTACGATCGGCGTTGTGCTTGGGGTTGCGCTTGGACTTGCACTTGCGGACGGCAAGCCGCTTTTTGTACTCATTTCTGTACTCCGGCTCTCAGTAATTGATTCACCAATCGTTCTTTTTACCACGTCATAGCATGTATCTTCTTTCAATCCTTTAAATGTAATAGTACCTTTTACATCATCGCCATCTCTTGTCGTATCGCCATCCGTTGTCCACGGAATTACAATATTACCTTTTTTATCGCGAAGTTCGTATTCAAATCCATCCTCCGCTTCAATGGTTATACTTGTCTCATTTGTCTGTTTTTCTACCGGTGGAAGGGCACGTACGACACCTTCTGCAACCGCCTGTCCGGTATAATCATTTTTACCAGTTACCGTACACTGAATCTTCTTTCCTTCCAGTTCTTTGTCCGGATTCAAAACGGTTCCACTTGCCCCCGCGATATCCTCCCATCTGTCAGTTTCCTTATCAAATACCTGCCATTGGTAATCCGCATTATCCGAATTGATAACGACATCGTTTCCATCTTTATCTTTGATAAATTTAATTTCCTCATCGTCGCCCACTTCAACCAGCATTTTCACTAATGCCGTCTCGATGATCTTCCGCGCCGTCGTTTCACCTGATACTGTGTCACGGGATGTTCCCACCTTGAAATACGGATAAAAATGTCCCTCTGCACTGGTTTTTACACTTTTAGCGATCACACCGCCTTCAAAATTTCCGCCATTGATCGTCAAATCCGCCTGAGGTGCAGTAAAATGTCCGGAAATGTATTCTGTTATCATTTTTACAGCATCCGGGAAATTCCAGATCAATTTCATACCGGAATTTACAAACTGCGCCCCGGCGTAATTATCGGTCGATATTTTCTTGAGCAGATTATTCATCGGCTTGCCATTCCAGGTAACCGGCAAAACTTTATCCGCTCCGGCCGGTTTGCTCGTTACACCAAAATCAACAAAAAGCACCGTATTGTTTAATCCGGTGACAGAAATACTGTATTCCTCATCACGTAAATCATCCGGAGACGCCAGGCCTTCAATATCAAGCGTCACGCTTCGGTCTGATGGAATTAAATCCGCCGGCACTTCATATTTCTTTGATTTTGAAAAATCGATAACAATCTTATTTCCTGTTTTAACAGCCTTTGTGGCTCCTGTCACAAGTGCCTCGGAATCTTTCTGAATTTCAGAAAAAGCCGCTGTCATATCCATATATGTATTTTGCTCAAACTTTGAAGCCTGATAATTTTCGAAAGCCTTCTCCTCTTTGCTGGAATAGTAGAATTTCTTGGTATGATATCCCGATGGAACCCCAGCTGCCGGTTCATCTTTTACATTTCCAACTTTTACAAGATGTTTTGCATAACTTGGACTGACCATTGCGTCCGCAAAATCTGCAAGTTCGCAATCTCCTCCTACAGCCACACCTCCCATGGTGTGTGTCTTTACCTGAAGATTTTCTTTTACCACATACTGATAGTCACTCAGTAAATTTCGCATATTGACTTTGTACGGATAGGAAGATGCTGCTTTTGCTTCTTCCGGCACAATCCCTATCGTTGTCACAGCCATTGCCGCGAGTAACACAACCGCCATTACACGTCTCATGATCTTTTGCATTTTTTCCTCTCCTTTTTGTTTCCAAAATATGGGTTTTCTGTTTTTACAAAAATTTTAGACCACATTTATTCAAATTTCAAGAGGGATTTTATACTTTTTTTATAACTTTTGTGTTATAAATACATAAGGTCAATGTTATATCTGCCCATTCTTCGCTCCTATCGGAGCTCATCATCGTGACAGTCGTCACATAACAATAAAAAGATCACCCATATTTCGTGCAAGCACGATATGGGTGATCTTTTATTGTTGCGTGTCTCGTTGTTTGCACGCACGGTATGGGTGATCTTTTTATTGTTGCGTGTCTCGTTGTTTTACAAATTATTTCTGTGGTCCTGCAGGTACTAATGCTTTACCTTCTGCATTTCCTTCGTATTTTGCAAAATTCTTGATAAATCTGTCTGCAAGATCCAGAGCTTTTGTCTCCCATTCGGAAGCATCTGCGTAAGTATCGCGAGGATCAAGGATTGCTGGATCTACACCCGGCAGTTCTGTAGGTACTTCGAAGTTGAAGTGAGGAATTGTCTTTGTAGGTGCTTTTGCGATGTCTCCGCTGAGGATTGCATCGATGATACCACGTGTATCTTTGATGGAAATACGTTTTCCTGTTCCGTTCCATCCTGTATTTACGAGATAAGCTTTTGCTCCGCTCTTCTCCATTTTCTTAACGAGTTCTTCTGCATATTTTGTAGGATGCAGTTCGAGGAATGCCTGTCCGAAACAAGCGGAGAATGTAGGAGTTGGCTCTGTGATTCCACGCTCTGTACCAGCAAGTTTTGCTGTAAATCCTGACAAGAAGTAGTATTTTGTCTGCTCCGGTGTAAGGATTGATACCGGCGGAAGTACGCCGAATGCATCTGCTGACAGGAAGATTACGTTCTTCGCTGCCGGTGCAGAAGAAATTGGGCGAACGATATTTTCAATGTGATTGATTGGATAAGATACACGAGTATTCTCTGTTACGCTCTTATCTGCAAAATCAATCTTTCCGTCTTTGTCAAGTGTTACGTTCTCAAGAAGAGCGTCTCTGCGGATTGCATTGTAGATGTCCGGCTCAGACTCTTTGTCCAGGTCGATAACTTTTGCGTAGCAGCCGCCTTCAAAGTTGAATACACCATTGTCATCCCAGCCGTGCTCGTCATCACCGATAAGGAGACGTTTTGGATCTGTTGACAATGTTGTCTTACCTGTTCCGGAAAGTCCGAAGAAGATTGCTGTGTTCTTTCCGTCCATGTCTGTGTTTGCGGAGCAGTGCATGGAAGCGATGCCTTGCAATGGAAGGTAGTAGTTCATCATGGAGAACATACCTTTCTTCATTTCTCCGCCGTACCATGTATTTACGATAACCTGCTCACGGCTTGTGATGTTAAACATTACAGCTGTCTCAGAATTCAATCCGAGTTCTTTGTAATTCTCAACTTTTGCTTTGGATGCATTGTATACGATAAAGTTTGGCTCAAAGTTTTCCAACTCTTCCGCTGTTGGCTGGATAAACATATTTTTGATGAAATGTGCCTGCCAAGCCACTTCTACGATAAAACGAACAGCCATACGTGTGTCATGGTTTGCTCCGCAGAATGCGTCTACTACGAAAAGTCTCTTATTTGACAATTCTTTTACTGCAAGCTCTTTCACTGCTTTCCAAGCTTCCTGTGATGCAGGATGGTTATCATTTTTGTACTCATCAGAAGTCCACCATACTGTGTCTTTTGAATTCTCATCCATCACGATATACTTGTCTTTAGGGGAACGTCCGGTATAGATACCTGTCATAACGTTTACTGCGCCAAGTTCACTTTCCTGGCCTTTTTCATAACCTTCCAATGCCGGATTGGTCTCTTCCTTATACAGATCTTCATAAGAAGGATTGTACACAATCTCAGTTGCACCTGTGATACCATACTTGCTCAAATCGATGTTTGCCATTTTACTCTGACCTCTTTTCTTTCATATTTAACCTGTTTATATTGGGTCCAGGATATAACCCTGAAAGTTTCACGCATATATCATACCACACATTTTTCGACATTGTCAACCTTTGTTATGCTCTCTGTACTTTTATCATGTTTGTTGTGCCGGAAATTCCTACCGGAACCCCCGATGTATATACCGCTACATCGCCTTTACAGAGAAATCCCTGTTTGAGGCATTCTTCCGTCGCATAATCAAAAAGTTCAAATACTTCCTGTTTTTCTTCCAATAAAACCGGGGTGACGCCCCACGACATATTGAGCTGTCGTGTCACTTTTTCCGACATGGCACAGCCAACGATGTCACAGCCCGGACGGTAACGTGAGATCATACGGGCAGAACGTCCGGATTTGGTAACCGTGATGATGACGCGGGCATTCAGGTCATGCGCTGTCGTACAGGTTGCATGGCAGATGGCATCCGTAATGTCCGGATTGGCTTTCCGCTCGTGGTTAAAGAACCGCTTGCAGTAATCTACATCCGCTTCTGTCCTCTCGGCAATGCGCACCATTGTTTTCAGAGCCTCCACCGGATATTTCCCGGCGGCCGTCTCTCCCGAAAGCATGATCGCACTCGTTCCATCGTAGATTGCATTGGCGACATCGGCTGTCTCTGCACGGGTCGGCCGTGGATTTTTCATCATGGAATCCAGCATCTGTGTCGCCGTGATTACCTGCTTGCCGGCTTCGTACACTTTGCGGATGATCATTTTCTGGATGACCGGCACTTCTTCATCCGGCACCTCAACTCCCATATCACCGCGCGCGATCATAATTCCATCCGATACGCGGATGATCTCATCAATCTTATCCACGCCTTCTGCATTTTCGACCTTGGCAATGATATTGATATCTTTTCCCCCATTTTCGTCCAAAAGTTTACGGATCTGCATGACATCTTCAGCGGTTCTCGTAAAAGAAGCTGCGACAAAATCGATGTCCTGGCGGATCCCAAATAAAATGTCCTCTTTGTCTTTTTCGCTCATATAAGGCAGATGGATGTGTACACCCGGTACATTGACGCCCTTGTGATCCGAGATCATGCCGCCGTTTACAACGGTACAAATGATGTCTTCTCCCCGGATTTCCTTCACAATAAGTTCAATCAGTCCATCATCGATCAATATCCGGTTTCCCGGCTTTTCATCCTGATATAACTGTGGATACGTAATGGATGCCATAGAAGCATTTCCCCGTATCTCACGCCCCGTCAGCACAAACTGCTGCCCCGGCTCCAACGTCACTTTTCCGTCTTCAAATATCCCTGTACGAATCTCCGGTCCCTTTGTATCCAAAAGCATTGCCACCGGTTTTCCGCATTTTTCCCGCATTGCTTTCAGCCGGTCCATCCGCCCTTTCTGCTCTTCGTGGCTGCCGTGCGAAAAGTTGAAACGCGCTACGTTCATGCCGCCCCGCATCAATTTTTCCAAAACCTCATCCGAATCCGTCGCCGGACCCATCGTACATATGATCTTTGTTTTTCTCATCAATAATCTCCTTTCTCCCTCTGCCTTCTGCCATTCTTTATCATAGCAATCCCCCTGTCATTCGTCAACAAAGAAATGGTTAAGATTGCATTTCATTTTAAAGTGCGTCCGCCCCAAATACTGCGTGTATAAATTTCCCTTAATCTGTCAAAGATATACATAACATATTTTATGAAATGAGGAATCCCAATGAGACGAAAAATAAAATTTTCCATTTTTTGTATGTTGTTTTGCTGGATCATCGTTTTTGTGCAGTTTGCAATGACCCGGTTTTATCTCGCACACAATGACGCCGCGCAGGCCTTTGCAAGGAATCAGCTTGTCGTTGAAAACGGCCATGGCGATTTACAGAATTTGTCAGAAAAAGGCGGCATTGTCAAAGGTCATTTATCCGGGAAAATATCGGATGCGCAAAAAGACCATCTTGCCTCCCACCTGTTTCACGCCTGGGGCGGCGCGGTAAAAAGCACACACCAGACATCCGGGTACTATGTTGCTTACGGCTACACGTCCGGCATTTCCTTTTATAAAAAAATAAACGGCCAGAAAATCAACTTAAACCTCGCCATAACGTATGACGAAATTTCCGATGAAACGACCGTTTATCTTGGAATTCCTTTATTAAATTCAGATTTCTGATAACATGGCTACTCGCGTACTTCAATACGCGGTCCGCCCGTACCATTGACATACTCTTTGGTAATTGTTACGTGTCCGATCATGTCATCTTTCGGAATCTGATACATGATATCTAACATTGTCTCTTCCAAAATCGACCGGAGTGCTCTGGCGCCGGTTTTTTTCTTCGCCGCACGGCCGGCAATCTCAAGAAGAGCATCTTCATCAAAGTCAAGTTTCACGCCATCCATCGCAAACAATTTTTTGTACTGTTTGATAATGGCATTTTTCGGTTCGGTCAAAACCTTCACCAAAAGTCTCTCATCCATCTGCTGCAAGGCAAATACGATTGGAAGTCGTCCGATAAACTCCGGAATCAGTCCATAACCGCGGATGTCCTCTGTCTCAACTTTTGAGAATATATTTTCATCGTTGTCATATTCATCTTTCAGCTGCGACTCAAATCCGATATGGCCATGTTTGGTCAAGCGGCGTTTAATCACATTTTCAAGCCCCGGAAAAGCGCCTCCGCAGATAAATAAAATGTGGCGGGTATTTATCGTAGTCATCGGAACCATCGCATTTTTGCTGGTAGCACCTACCGGTACTTCGACATCGGCTCCTTCCAAAAGTTTCAAAAGTGCCTGCTGTACCGACTCCCCGCTGACATCTCTCTGATTGGCATTTTCTTTTTTGGCAAGTTTATCGATCTCGTCAATATAAACGATACCACGTTCTGCACGCTCCACATCATTGTCCGCATTGGCGAGCAGTTTGGAGATCACGCTTTCGACATCGTCGCCGATATAACCGGCTTCCGTAAGCGCCGTCGCATCTGTGATTGCAAGCGGCACCTGCAAAATGCGGGCCAGCGTCTGCACCAGAAACGTTTTACCGCTTCCCGTCGGTCCAAGCATCAGCATATTGGATTTTTCGATCTCAACATCCCAGTCCATCTGATTGGTGTCACCGGCTTCACGGGCTTTTTCCTCTTCTTCCATCGCGGTAACGCGCTTGTAATGATTATAAACTCCTACCGAGATAACTTTTTTCGCCTGATCCTGTCCCATAACATATTCGTCCAATTTTCCCTTAATAATATGAGGGGCTGGTAATTTTTGGATATCAAGCGCCGGCACTTCTTCCCGGTTCTTCTTCTTTGTCTTTACCTTATGACGTTCCTGCATCTCTTCCGGCATCCCGCTGAAAGGATTTGAAAGATTGATAAATTCGATCCCCGGCATCCCATTCATTGGAGGAATGTTCATTCCATTCATGCCAAGCGTATCAAATGATTTCTGCATACAATCCGAACAGATGGTAATATTATTCGGAATGCGGATCATATAAGGAACCTTACTCTCCGGGCGGTGGCACAGATAGCAGTAAGCCTCTTTTTTATCTTCATTTTCTGTCACATTGCCCGCTTTATCTGTATTTTGTTCTACGATTTCTTCATTTTGATCTTTAATTTCTTCGTTCACCTTTATCTCCATTCTATTTGTATTATGTCCAAAAGGAACTGTCCCCCCCTTGTCATAGACAAAAGTAACAGTTCCTTTATTATATCTTATTTTTTTCAATTAGTAAAGATTTAGTAAAGAATCTTTACCACGGCATGATCTGACTTCCATAGGAATCGTCATACGAATCATTTCCATATCCGTATGGATTGCTGTTGTTTCCATCGGAATTTCCGTCAGAACCATTTGAATTTCCCGAATCCTGTGATCCCGTATCCAGTTCATTGAGTGTCTCAGAACCTTTCAATGTAACTTTCAGATTCTGCTCTTTGTACTCGCCATCCTGGCTTCTGGATATTGTTACTGTAATCTCAGTACCTGCTTTTGTGTTGTTTACTTTGTTCTGTACCTGCTCAATGGTAGACACTTTAGCATCATTGATCTTCGTGATGACATCGCCTTTCTTGATGCCGGCTGCTTTTGCTGCTCCGCTGTCCGATACTTCTGATACATAGACACCAACCGGGATGCCGTATGCCTCGCTGACAGAATCACTGATCGTCTTACCGGTAATGCCAAGATACCCTTTTTCGCTGTCGCTAAGCACTTCACGCTGCATCAATTCATTGATGATCGGAATGGCGTCACTCATCGGAATCGCATACCCAATTCCTTCCACTTTGGTATCTGCATATTTTACCGAGTTGATACCGATAACGTTACCATTTACATCAAGCAGTGCGCCACCGCTGTTACCGGGGTTGATTGCGGCATCTGTCTGAAGAAGAACCATTTTGTTGGAACCGCTTCCGTTTTCATCGCCGACTTCGACTTCTCTGTCTTTGGCACTGATATAACCAACTGTCACGGACTGACCATATCCAAGGGCATTTCCGATCGCAATTGCCATCTGTCCGACTTTTACATCATCCGAATGTCCAAGTGTTGCAATCTTTATCTTACCCTTTGTTTCTTCTTTTAAATCACTCAATTTCACGGTAATTACTGCCAAGTCTGCGGTAGAATCCGTTCCCTTGACTGTTGCTTTTGCCGTCGCATCATCAATAAATTTAACGGTAATGCTTTCTGCGCCCGAAACAACATGATTGTTTGTAACGATCAGCAGTTCTTTATCATCCTGTTTTACGATAAATCCGGAGCCTGCACCTTCGGATGGATATTCGCCAAAAATGGATTTCTGCATACTCGTCTCGGTAATGGAAACGATCGAAGGCATTACATTTTCTACAATGCCTGACACATCGGATACACCGGCAACCGCTCCACCGGATACGGCAGTCAATCCAGCATTTCCGGAATTTGTATTTACCGTTCCGATCTCACCGGAATTTGATTTTTGTGTTCCAACCTGCACTCCGCATATTTTTACAATTGCAAAAAAACAAAATGCTGCAACGACACCAAATACCACTGCGGAGATCAACGTTTTCTTCATACCTCCATTTTTCTTCTGCTTCGGTGGTTTCGGCTCCTGCTCGCCGCCACCGGGATTGGTGTTCTGGAAACGATACATATTGTCAGAACTTGGCATCGGCTGCGGCCCCTGCTCCGTTCCGGCCGTATTCTGTGCACCTGACGTCTCTTCCGTCTGTGTTGGCTGCACATAAATAGTATTATCCGTCATATTATTATTCGTATTTTCCCAAGGATTGTTATTTTCTTCATTCATATTGAATCTTCCTTTCCCGTTTCATTAATACTATACATTACCTTTCGTTGTATAAATGCATTATACCCACCAAATGTGTTTAGTTTGTGAATATCTTATTTTTATATTGTGAAAATGGGAAAAATACTTTATAATGATATCAGGGTCGAAAAGTCAGACACCAATTGTGCTTGCACAAGGAGGTGGCTGACCTTGAGACCCGTCAAACATGAGAATGCAGCACAACGTGCGAAATTCGAATGTTTGTAGAATTGTGGGAGTTGCGACAGCAACGGAACAATTCGTAGATATCATTGCACAGTCAATGACTGATATCATACTAATCCCTAATTTGAAAGGATGAAAGATTTTGATCAAAGGAAACCAAAAACTGCTTAATATCATACGCTTTATCATAGATGTACTTATTTTAGTATTTTCATTTATACTTGCTTATAAACTTCGTTTTGACGAGGAACAGAGTATTCTGATCCAATGGCAGATCATAGAGGAGCCGATCGGTCTTTACGGAACACTGGAGGAATATATGCAGATGCTCTTCCTGCTGATCCCGTGTTACCTCGTGTCATACTATGTCTTTCATCTGTATGACCCAAAACGTGTCACCAGCCGCAAATCTCAGGCATACAATATTTTCAAAGCCAATGTGGTCGGTATTTTGTATTGTACCGCCGGTCTTTACTTTATTAAAAGTGGAAATTATGCCCGTCTGTTTATCATAATTTTTGTAGTTACAAATTTCTTATTAGAATTGATCTTCCGTCTGCTGATCACGACGATCCTTCGTCGTTTCCGCAAACGCGGGCACAATCTGAAGCATGTACTGCTGGTTGGCTACGGACGTTCCGCGGAAGGCTATATCGACCGTATCTTTGCTCATCCGGAATGGGGATATGTCGTACACGGGATACTGGATGATCAGAAAAAAAACGGAAAATCTTACCGCGACGTACATGTGATCGGTGACATTGATGATCTGGAAGAAGTGCTTGCGGCAAATTCGTTTGACGAGATTGCGATCACCCTGGACATCAACCAATACAAACGGCTTGAAGGAATTGTCGCAATTACTGAAAAATCCGGTGTTCATACCAAATTTATCCCGGATTACAATAACATCATACCGACACGTCCTTATACCGAAGATCTCGACGGTCTGCCGGTAATTCACGTGCGAAACGTACCGCTTACCAATTCGTTTAATAAATTTATCAAACGTACCGTGGATATCATCGGATCGATCGGTCTGATCATCCTTTTCTCGATTCCGATGCTGGTTGTCGCCATTTTGGTAAAAGCGACTTCGGAAGGTCCTTTAATCTTCAAGCAGGAACGAATCGGCCTCGGCGGGAAACCATTTTTAATGTATAAATTCCGCTCTATGGCGGTACAGAAAGCTTCCGAAGAACAGAAGGCCTGGACGACACCAAACGACCCGCGTGTCACACCCGTCGGAAAATTTATCCGCAAAACCAGTCTGGACGAGCTTCCACAGTTTTTCAACGTATTAAAGGGGGATATGAGTCTTGTCGGTCCAAGACCGGAGCGGCCGTTTTTCGTAGAGAAATTTAAAGAAGAAATCCCGCGCTACATGATCAAGCACCAAGTCCGTCCCGGAATTACCGGCTGGGCGCAGGTCAACGGATACCGCGGCGACACTTCGATCCGTATGCGTATTGACTGTGATCTGTACTACATCGAAAACTGGACTCTGATGCTCGACATCAAAATCCTGCTGCTTACGGTAGTAACCGGATTTATCAATAAAAATGCATATTAAAACACACAATGCAAATTACCGCATCGAAAAAAGGCTTCCAAATATTGGAAGCCTTTTTCTAGGAAATACACTACTATATACTAATCTAACTTTTTGTTGATAAACTCATCCCAGCGGCCATCGTCGTCATCATCTTCTTCGTCCTCATCCTCGCCGAATTCCTCTTCGTCAAGCATCTCATCAAACGCATCCGAAATTGCATCTAACATCTCATCGTCATCAATCTCAAGAAGTGTGATCTCCGGCTGCTCGCCCTCCATGCTGATCTGAATTCCAAAGAAATAAAGTTCTTCAATACTCTCATCAACCGGTGTCAGTGCAGCATAATCATCTCCATTCCATTCGAATATATATATTACTTCACATTCTAATGTGGATCCGTCTTCTAATTCAAGGGAAACCTGCATTTCCTCGATATCGCTTAAATCAAAATCTGCCATTTTGTTACCTCCTGTTAAATTTCTATAAAAAGATGATAACATAATCAAAGATCACTGTCAAATGTGGATTTTTTTTCATAATATATTGTTGAAATTCCAAAAACATGATACACTTACAATGTTCCCAGCACGAAACGAAAGGATGTTATTATATGAGCTTTACTACACAGTTGATTCAATTCATGGTTTTACTTCCGTCAGCAGTCCTCTGCTTTCTTCCCATGAAAAACCAATTGCTAATTCCGATCAAAAGAATAATTTTATATCTGGGAGTTACCCTTGCAGTCATGATTCCCTTAAGTGCTGCGATCATAGCGGCCTGCAGCCTGCCTGCCAACTACATTATGCTTCCGGATATAATTATTTTGTACATATTCTACCAGCATGTACTTCGTACCCGCTGGACGACCAATGCCGCCGTTTTTCTTCTGGTTACTGCATTGATGACATTTCCGACCAATCTTTCCCTCTGCATCGACAGCCAGATCCACCCGGCAGAATCCGCGTTTACCGGCTGCCCGGTTGCCTGCATATTTCAGCTTGCCGCAAGTATGATCATCCTGCTGATATACTGCCGCGTATTTTACAAATATTTCAGTAACCTGATCAACTCCCTGGATTCCGCTTATGTATGGGGAGCCACTCTGCCGGTGCCCCTTATATTTACGATCCTTAATATCATAATCATGCCGGAAAAATACGAGACTTTACAGGTAAACCGTATGTTTTTTATCTACGTGATCTACCTTATCCTGTCCTTTTTCCTATTAAATGTAATCTATGTGATTTTCTATCTGGTGGCTGTTATCTTGCTTAAAAATGCCAAAACCGAAGAACGTGTGCGCCTGTTTGAAATGCAGGAAAGCCAGTACACGGCGCAGCAGCGTTATATCACAGAATCTGCCAAGCAGCGCCACGATTTCCGCCAGCAGCTGCACAGTTTGGCACAGATGGCACGGAACAAAGAATACGATGCCCTGACCAAGCACCTTGAAGACTGTGTGGCAGCAATCCCCGAATCCCCGATGCAATATTGCAGCAAAATTCCGGTGAATGCCCTGCTCAACTATTACGATGCCTTGTTTGCTTCACACTCAATTGTAAAATATTGGGATGTTCAGATCCCTGCAAAATGTACGATAAGCGATACCGAACTTTGCAGTCTGATCGGCAACATCCTGGAAAATGTATGCACCGGTTGTCTGACATTAGAGCACCCTGCCGATCGTTTTCACCGGCTTACAATGTTTTCGCAGAAAAACGGATTTCTTGTAATCAAGTCTGAAAACCGCTTTGATGGCAAAGTCAACAAAAAAAATAACCGCTATCTTTCCACTCACAAGGGGGGATCCGGCATCGGGCTGACTTCCATTGAGGCAATTGCGGAAAAATATGGCGGCATGGCGTATTTTTCAAACACCGAAGAAGTTTTTACCATTGAATTGATTATAAAAATTTTACCGGACACTACTTGACATTTAACCGCATTTTTACTAAAATATGTTCTTAAGGCATTACCGTATTAAGGCGAAAGGATGATATAACCATGAATTTTTCTTACAAGACAAAAGGTACCTGTTCCAGACAGATCGATCTTGAGATCAACGACAACATCGTGACAAATGTCGTCTTTTATGGCGGCTGTGATGGAAACCTGAAAGCAATTCCCCGTCTGGTCGATGGCTGGACTGCCGATCAGATTGCTGATAAATGCAGCGGTGTTCTATGTGGATTCAAAAACACATCCTGCGCTGACCAATTAGCACATGCTGTGCTTGCTGCGAAAGAAGCAGAGCAGACACAAAAATAAGTTTATGCCAAAACCCGTGTGTTCGAAACCATCCACACGTAAAACAAAACTAAGGAGATTTTTTACTATGCAAAAAAAGACAAACAAAATCATATTTATCTGTCAGGCAGCAATGATCGCTGCCCTCTATGTGGTGATCACTTACGCGGTCAACGCATTTAATCTTGCCAGCGGAGCCATTCAGGTCCGCGTATCGGAAGCCCTTACCATCTTACCGTTTTTTACCCCCGCAGCTATCCCCGGACTGACCATCGGATGTTTTATCGCCAATTTTTCTACCGGCGCTGTCATTCTCGATGTCATCTTCGGAACAATAGCCACATTTTTAGGGGCATTGGGCACCTACGCTTTGCGAAAATACAAATGGCTCGCTCCCTTACCCCCAATTATTTCCAATACCATTATTGTACCATGGGTACTCCGTATTGCCTACGGCATCGACAGTGCCATTCCGTACATGATGCTTACGGTTGGCATCGGAGAAGTTCTCTCCTGTGGCATCCTGGGAATGCTTTTATTATTTGCACTCAAAAAATTCGACAAAAATATCTTTAAATCGCATTGATTTTTCTTATATGAAAGAGTATAATTTTAATATTAGGGGCGAAAAGTCAGACGCCGTCTGACTGCCGTCCTTAAAATTTGCGCTTGGGGAGGCACAAATGAAAAAACGCATTATATTAACAGGAATAATACTCTTGTTCGCTGGGACTCTCGGAGTCTTGATGGTTCGCTTCCGAAAGCCCCAGCATATGGATCAAACGAATAATTCCGACACTTATGAATACTATTATAATAATGAAGATGATGAGGAGGATTCTCTTTTGCCAGAGGATTTAGACTCTATTTTAACCGACAAAAAAAATGTTCCGCTTGATACCATTCCGAGCAGCACAACGGTTTTAGTCAATCGGAAATACCTTCTTCCGTCCACCTATATTCCAAAGAACCTTGTTGTTCCTAACGTGGATTTTAATTTTTCCTATGTCAATGACAAGCGGAAAATGCGCAAAATAGCAGCAAACGCACTTAAAAAATTATTTGCCGCTGCCAAGAAAGATGGTGTAGAATTGTATGGCATCTCCGGTTATCGTTCCTACGCAAGACAAAAAGAGATTTATGACCGCAACGTTGCCATCCGCGGAAAAGCTGCCACCGATGCCGTCTCCGCGATGCCCGGAAGCAGTGAGCACCAGACCGGACTGACGATTGACGTATCTGCCAAAAGTGTAGGTTACCGGCTTGACCAAAGTTTTGGTGACACAAAAGAGGGAAAATGGCTCGCCAAACACTGCCACGAATACGGATTTATCATCCGCTACCCATATGGAAAAGAAAAAATAACCGGTTACAGTTACGAACCGTGGCATATCCGCTATGTTGGTATATCCATTGCCGGTTATCTATATAAAAATGATCTGACTTTGGAAGAATATTACGGTGTGACAATGGAAAATGAAAAAGTACCGGAAAACAGCGTTGATGTCGAGGATCCGGATTCCGTTGTCTATGCAACGCCAAAACCGACAAAGAAACCGAAGGAAGAAAAAGAGGACAAGAAAGAGAAAAAAGATAAAAAGGCCAGACATAGTGCAAAACCAAAGAAAACAAGCGCACCGGCTGCAGAACCGGCTTCCACAACGGCTCCCGTCGTCACGGAAGTGCCGCCTGTCACTGCCGCTCCAGCTGCAACAGAGCCGCCGGCTCCCACACCTACCGAAGTTCCACCGGCCACAAAAGAACCGGTGGCAGAAGAAACTTCCGCACCTACTGACCTGCCAAACGAATAAAAGAAAGGATATTAGCAAATGAGAACTATATTGATCGTTTTATTGTATCTTATCGTATGTATCATCAGCATTCCACTTCTCCTGATTGAATGCGTGGTACGAAAAATCAATGAAAAGGCGGCGGCGGCTTTTGCCATCCGCATTGTGCACATTGTCTTCAACGTTGCCATGTTTATCTCCGGGTGTAAAAAGCACATCAAGGGGCTGGAAAACATACCTAGAGACACACCGGTTATGTTTGCCGCCAACCACCGCAGCTTTTATGACATTCTGCTGGCTTACTCCACAATCGCCTCACAGCATGTGCAGGTTGCCTTTATTTCCAAGATTGAGATTAAAAAATTTCCAATGATCGCACAGTGGATGTATTTCCTGAACTGCTTATTTATGGATCGTGGTAATATGAAGCAAAACATGGGTGTCATCCTGAATGCTATTTCACTGGTTAAAAATGGGTATTCGATTTACATTGCACCGGAAGGCACACGTAACGCAGCCGACACTCTTCTTCCTTTTAAAGAGGGAAGCATGAAGATTGCAGCCAAGACAAAAATTCCGATTATCCCTGTCTGTATCAAGGGAACTGAAGAAATCATGGAAAATCATCTTCCATGGATCCACGGTGGCGATATCTACATCGAATACGGTGCTCCGGTCTATCCGGATCAATTGGAAGGTGACGACAAAAAACACATCGGCGCTTACGTTCAAAATATCATTCAACAGATGTATGACAAGTAACTTCTTGCACAATCGCACAAAAAATGTTAATATAATACTTAGGCATCTCGAACCATGCCAAATTTAGAAAAAGTGAGGTAACCGTATTTATGAAAACCGCATTGATCGTAATGGGTATTATCCTTGCCGTACTCATTATCGTATTTATTGTTTTATCTATTGTTGGAAAGAAACTTCAGGCAAAGCAGGAAGCGTCGCAGGAACAGATGAAAGAGGCTTCCCAGATCGCTTCCATCCTCGTCATAGACAAAAAGAGGATGAAACTAAAAGACGCCGGACTGCCAAAGATGATCGTGGATAACACGCCAAAGTATCTCCGAGGTTCCAAAGTTCCTGTTGTAAAAGCAAAAATTGGTCCAAGAATCATGACATTGATGTGTGACGAAAAGATCTTCCCACTGCTTCCGGTAAAGAAAGAATTAAAAGTCGTTTTAAGTGGTATCTATATCATGGATGTAAAAGGTTCACGCAATAACTTATTGCAGCAGCCGGAAAAAATGGGATTCTTCCAAAAAATGAAACTCAAAGCTTTGAAAAAAGCCGGACAATAAAAAAATTGGATTTTAAAAGCCTGCATAGGAATTTCCCATGCAGGCTTCTTTTTTTGCAAGAACTTAATCGTCCTGAATATTTACATCTTATGCGGCTTTCTGCGGCGCACTGTCTTCTTTCTCGTTAAATACCAGCTTCAAGAGAATTGGTGTAACGATCGTTGTAATAACTACGGTAATGATGACCGGTCCATACAGATCCTGTGACATCAAACCAACCGCCATACCTTTGCTGGCTACGATCAGGGCAACCTCACCACGCGAGATCATGCCGACACCAATCTGAAGACTTTCTTTTGATGTATATCTCATCAATTTTGCACCAAGTCCACATCCGATCACTTTACTAAGCACTGCCACGATACAGAGAAGTACCGAGAACATGATGATCTTTCCGGTCATGTCAGGAAGAACAACTTCCAGACCGATGCTGGCAAAGAAGATCGGGGATAAGAACATGTAAGAAACCGTCTCTACACGTTTACTTATGTATTCAATCTTAGGGCTTACCGAAATTGCCAGACCGGCAACATAAGCACCTGTAATATCTGCTACACCGAAGAAATATTCGGAAGCAAAGGCAAACAACAAGCAGAAAGCAAGTGCCATAATTCCGTATCTTCTCTGTGGACCAGCACTTTCTGTCCATTTATAATACAATTTACCAAATGCAAATGCAACTACAAAAGCGAAAACAAAGAACAGCAAGATCTTTAACAAAACCATTCCAATGCTTGGGGTCTCACCGCCGCCATTCTGTCCACCGAGTGTTGTAATAATCGTCAAGGCAATGATACCAAGGACATCATCGATCACGGCTGCACCAAGAATTGCATTTCCGGCATCGGTACTGAGTTTCCCCATCTCTCGAAGCGTTTCCACCGTAATACTAACCGAAGTCGCCGTCAGGATAACACCGATAAATATATTGCGGTACATTGCAGCTTCTGCTGTGATTCCTGTGGAATCCGTGAAAAAGTGAGCGATCAGCGCACCGCCAACACAAGGAACAATAACTCCAAGCAGTGCGATCACCAGCGAAGCAAGTCCGCTCTTTTTCAACTTCTGTATGTCTGTCTCAAGTCCGGCAGAGAACATCAGTACGATAACTCCAATCTCGGAAAGGCTGTGAATCATGGAATTTGATTCTCCAACCAGCATAATGGACGAAAGATTCAGGCAGGCAGGTCCGATAATCAAACCGGCTACAAGCGCCCCCACTACTTGCGGCATGTGGAACCGTTTTGTCACAAGACCGAGGCATTTTGTACTAATCAGTACGATGGCGATAAATAAAAGATATCCATATTCTTCCATTTTAAATCCTCCAATCAACGTATAAAATTTTCCTGGTAACTATTCAGGTTCGATGTGCAAAAACAATGGATTGTCGTGCTTGCACGTAAAAGACATTGTTTTCTGCGCATTGAGCCTAATAGGGCTCCCCCTCCTCAAATGAGCATTTTTAGCCTTGTCAAAGGCGGGAAAGAACACGAAGTGTTCGAAATGCGAATGAGGAGCGGGGAACCTGAATAGTTACCTTTCAAGTAACTTATTCTTTTTCGACCATTAGTCATTTTATACCTTTTGCCCCAAAAAATCAACCTAAGATTTTATTAAATTATTCAAAATTTTCACTGCTAACTTTGTTAAATTCGACCAAAATTTCTTCCGATGGCGCTTTCGTGCAAAGGCTTGCGACCACGATGCACACTAAACTGATAAAAAATCCGACAAGCAGGGAATAGATCCCTGTCGCTGCCGCAATTGTCTGCCCGCCAACCAATGGAATATAATCCCAGATCAGTACCGTCAAGCCACCGGAAACAATACCGGCTACCGCTCCTGCGAAATTCGTACGTTTCCAGAACAACGAGCATACTACGATCGGACCAAACGCAGAACCGAGACCTGCCCAGGCATCCGATACCAGATTCATAATGCTGCTTTCCGGATTCCACGCGATGAAGAATGCAATCACAGCGATGACAAGCACCGTAATACGGCTGACCTTCAATACCTTCTGCTCCTCTGCCTGCGGACGCATCACATTTTTATAGATGTCCTTGGACACAGAGGATGCACATACAAGCAGCTGGGAATCTGCCGTAGACATAATCGCTGCAAGGATTCCGCAAAGGAAAATTCCTCCGAGAAACGGCACACCGAGATGATGTGTAAACACTTTGTTGATCATTTCAATAAAAACGCTCTCGGAAGATGCCTGTCCGGCAGTTCCAAGGATCTGGTCTGCACCAAGAAATGCTCTTCCGACCACTCCGATAAAGCACGCAGCAACAAGAGAAATTGCAACCCAGATAATGGCAATCACGCTGGATTTCTTTAATTCTTTTTCACTCTTTACGGCCATGAAACGCACGAGAATATGTGGCATACCACAATATCCCAGTCCCCATGCCAACTGCGAAATGACATCTACGAAAGTATACGGTTTTCCTCCATTGGAGAACAAACTCATGTAATCGTCGTAAGCAATACCGGTTCCGCTCAGTGTCGCTGTCAGCTGCGGAGCAAAATCACTGCTCACAAGACCATATGCCACGATCGGAACGACCAAAAGACCGACGAGCATCAACATTCCCTGAACGAAGTCGGTGAAGCACACCGCCAAAAATCCACCAAGAAATGTATAGATCAAGATAACGCCTGCTCCGATCGCCAGCGCGATATGATAATCCACGCCAAATACAGAACTGAACAGTTTTCCTCCGGAAGCCAGCGCAGATGCCGTATAGACAAGGAAGAATACGACGATCACAAGCGAAGAGATAAACAGCAGTACACGTTTTTTATCGTGATATCGGTTTTCCAAAAACTCCGGAAGTGTCAATGAATTGTTCGCCACAATGGTATAGCGGCGAAGTCGCTTGGAAATGAAAAGCCAGTTAGCTACGGTTCCAAGGAAAAGACCGATCGCGATCCACGCCTGACCGGTTCCCAAAGCATAAATGGATCCCGGCAGTCCCATAAGAAGCCATCCGCTCATATCGGACGCCTGTGCGGACAGCGCGGCTACCCAGCCATTTAATCCACGGCCACCAAGGAAATAATCCTCGGTATTGTTTGTCTTCTTCATGGAAAATACTCCGATGACAATCATAAAGAGCAGATATACCACGAATGCTGCAAGAATGATAATTGATGATGTTGACATAAATAAACTCCTTTGTGTTTTATAGACAGGGTCGAAAAGTCCAACCCAAACATTATTACAGTAAGTATACCATATTTTTTCCACATATGCTATACTAGATTTATAGACGACTTTACAAGGAGGTTTACTTATGGAACGATTTGTAGATTTGATTCACGATAAAAAAAATGGAAAAGAACTCTCTGACGAAAGCATCCGTGCGATGATCGAGGGTTTTACAAAGGGAGATATCCCGGATTATCAGATGTCTGCGATGCTGATGGCAATCTGCTATGAAGGGTTAAATGACCGCGAGCTGACGACGATGACGCTTGCCATGCGCGATTCCGGTACGATCAACGACCTCTCTGCGATCGACGGTATCAAAGTGGACAAGCACAGTACCGGCGGTGTTGGCGACAAGACGACCCTTATCATCGGACCGATTGCAGCCTCCTGTGGAATCCCGATTGCCAAAATGAGCGGCCGCGGACTGGGATTTACGGGCGGAACCATTGATAAACTGGAATCTATCCCCGGTTTTCGTACCGACCTTTCGACCGGCGCATTTTTCGACGCCGTAAAGAAAACCGGCATCTGTGTCAACGGCCAGACGGCCGATCTGGCACCGGCAGACAAAAAAATCTATGCGCTGCGCGATGCGACGGCTACCGTTGAAAGCATTCCTTTGATCGCGTCTTCGGTGATGAGCAAAAAACTTGCCTCCGGCAGCGACTGCATCGTACTCGATGTCACAACCGGTAACGGTGCCTTTATGAAAGATCATGAGCAGGCACTTGAACTTGCTAAAAAGATGGTAAAAATTGGAAACATGGCAGGTAAGAAAACCATTGCGCAGCTGACTTCGATGGAAGAACCGCTTGGTTTCGCCGTCGGCAATAATCTGGAAGTGAAAGAGGCCATCGACGCCCTTCACGGCAATGGGCCGGACGATCTCATGACGGTCTGCTACACCCTCGCTGCCCACATGATCTCACTGGGCAAAAATATTTCGTACAAAGAAGCGGTAAAAGAAGCCAAAGAAAGCGTGGAAAGCGGTCGCGCATTTGATACATTTGTTAAAATGGCAGAAATGCAGGGCGGCAGCACTTCGTATATCCTTTCGCCGGAAACATTTCCTGTCTCGCCGGTACAGACCGAACTGAAAGCTCCCCACTCCGGGTATCTTACCTATATCAACACCGAAGGAGTCGGTACTGCCGCCGGTATCCTGGGTGCCGGGCGCAGCAAAAAAGAGGATGCTGTCGATCCGTGCGCCGGTATTATTCTGCATAAAAAACTGGGGCAGAAAGTGGAAGCAGGAGAACCCCTTGCCAATTTATATACTTCGGACAAGTCCCTTCTGGATGCAGGACTTCGTCATCTGGAAAGCTGTTACGAGATCAATGACGCGCCGGGTGATATACCGAAATTGATCCAGGAGTGTATTGTGGAATAATTTTCTTAACTCATTACCAAACCATCCAAAAAAGCAAGTGGCCGCATTACCGTCACTTGCTTTTTGTATGTTCGAACTATTTTCTTATATATTATCAGATGGTAAACTGCTCTACCAGTTCTTTCAGATGAACCGAATTGCTGCCTGTGGAAGCCGCCAGTTGCTTGATGTCTGCGGAATTCCGCGCAATTTCATTGGTATCGCCGGCAATCGTCTCACTGCCTTTCGCTCCCTGATCACTTTTTGCCGTGATATCACGGATCGTCGTATTCATCTCATTTAAGCTGCTTAGAATCTGATCGGAACTTGCACTCAGGGATTCTACCAGTCCATTGACATATTCCGCATCCTGCTTGTAGTGGTCTCCTGTCTCTACCAGATCACTGTATGCCGTCATAACGGACGTGTTGATAAATTCAAGAATGATCTCGGAACACTCGACCAGACTCGTTACTGACTCGGTTACGGTCGCTGCCACATTTTGAATCTTTTCAACTGCCTCCGAAGAAGCCTCGGAAAGATCTGTAATCTCCATTGCAACTACCGCAAATCCCTGTCCGCTCTCACCGGCTCTCGCTGCCTCGATCGAAGCATTGATCGCCAGAAGATTTGTCTGGTTGGTAATATTGCGGATCGTCTCCGTCAGCACCTGAATCTGCTGGATATTTTTGGAAGCCTGAATTGCTTCTTCCATACGCTCTTTATTACCTTTCAATACACGGTTCGCCGTATTTCTGGATTCCTTCGCATTTTCCTGGAGTTCCAGAGCACGTGCATTGATCTTCTCAGCCTCTTCCGCACCTTCCTGTGCCTGCTTTGCGACACCTTTCATAACCACTTCGATCTCGTCGGTAGATGCATCCAGTTCATGCATTGCTGCCGCAGTTTCCATCAAGCCGGTGGACACCTGCTCGGTCGTCGCTGACATACCATCCAGTTTGTCCGAAAGGGTATCTACGCGCTCCGATGTCTCTACGATATTTTCATCCATTCCCGAAAGCATCGCATTGAGTGTCTCAACCATCTCCCGCAGAGACTCTGCTGTCTTTGCCGAGGTTCTGGCGATCTCACCAAGTTCGTCCTTCACCTTTAACGTCTTTTCCGGAATCTGATACGTCAGATCATGATCTGCCATCGCTGTCAGCTGTTCTTTGACAACTTCCATACGTCTTACAAATCGAAAGCTGAATATCGTCGCAATCACTGCTCCGGCAATGATTGACAAAATCACTACAACACTATAAGCGATCAATGCACTCGGTGCGATAAATTTGCCAAGTCCCAGATAAACTGCCAAAAAAGAAACCACACCTTCCAAAAGAAGGGTTCCACACACTGCTGTTATCAATTTTGCTCTAATCTTCATCCTGTAACCTCCTTCACGGCCAAATAAATATACTAATATCATAGCATATTTATCGTCATTCCGCAACTCTTTTACTTCGCATCCTCTGTCTTTTCTGCATAAATCTGATCATAATACTGATACAATTTCTGCACCCCGTTTTCCAAGATATAATAATGGCGTATGTACGGGATCAAAAGCACAAAAAACATGAGGCACAGCAGGAGTACTGCCCATTCCCGGATCAAAAGGCTCGCTAAGATCGAGATCACCGCCAGAATGGCAAAAAGCACCGTAACAATCAGATGGATCAGCCGTTCATGCTGGAAAAATCCAATCTGTATGATCATCTGCGACAAAAATTCACCTTTGTCCCCCTCGATCTTGCGGCTTCCCTCCGCCGTCTCTCCATAAAATTTCAAATAGTTCTTTAACCGTTGTTCCATCGTAACAACCTCCTTTTAACCGACGATCACCATCGGCTGTTTGTATTCATTTTTCTGCGGCATCCCGGTTTTGAGGGCAGCCGTCATGTGATAAATGTCCGCGGCAAAGATATCCTGTGCCAGTTTTTTCCCGGCACTCTCACTCAGCCGTTCTTCCTCTTTTGCCAGCCGCCCGATCACGGTTGTCCGTGAACTTCCAAGCGGAAGCGGGCAGGCATCTTTTCGTCTGCCAAGAAGCCGCAGATATGGCATCTTCGTCTCCCTCCCCTCCTTTTTTACCTCAAAAAGGATCTGAAACAACGCCCGTTTCACTCTCGCCATCGTGATATTTTTTGTCTTGCACGCATGGATAAAACTTTCATAATCTACCGCCTGCAAAATCTCCCTCGAAAATACTGCTGCAAGGTCTTCTGACACATCTTTGTAAGAATCCAGGTTCTCTATGTGCATCCGAACCGCCAGCGCAAGAGCCGGCCAGAAATCTTCTGTTTTCATGCTGTACCCGGCTTCTTTCCACACTCGCAGCGCCTCTTCCGGCATTCCTTTCACACAGTCAAGTCCGGCTTCCATCTGCGCACGGATTGCCGTCGCTGACATATATTTCCAGTCATTTTCCGCCTCCGGCTCAATCTGGTGATATCCCATCCCCTCTCTTAAAATCGGTACACACTCCATCGACGAACCGAGAAGCCGTATTGCCTGACGGTACTCTGCCCCCAGGATATTGCCCGGCTGCATCCGCTCGCGGCATTTTTCCTCACTCCAGCCTGTCTTTTCCTGTAAAAAGTGCTGTCTCGCCGCCGGATAGGACAACCCCTGCGCCAGATATTGTTTCATCTGCGCAATTCCCTCCGGTTCTCTTTGACATTTCCAAAAAATGTCAGCTATCGTGTCAATATCTTCCGGCGCTTCGCACCCAAAACAGACCGCATCCACACAGCCAAGGCTGTCTAACGCCAGTATTCCGCCATAAGCAAAATCCGCCGCACTCGAAATCCCATACCGCACCGGCAGTTCAAAGACATAATCCGCGCCGCCAAGAAGCGCCATCTTCGTACGCACATATTTATCTGTCACCGCACATTCGCCGCGCTGCACAAAATCACCATTCATCACGACGACGACCACATCCGCGCCCGTCTTTTCTCTGGCTTTCCGTATCTGGTAGCGGTGCCCCTCATGAAAGGGATTGTATTCACTTATGATCCCGGTTGCCTTCACTTGTCGTTTTTCCATAAATCCCCTTTCTTCTCAATGATAAATTCCCCACCAGCAAGCACCAATGGGGAACATTTCAAACTATCCTATTTTATCCCACCTATATAGCAAGTGGCTTCATTTACCTTTGACTATAGTATACACAGTCTGGGGAAAATAATCAACTTGTTTTTCAGGAGTATGAAGAAATTTAACATTTCATTGGCCTCTGTACCTTCTTCGGAACAATATCAAACCCCCCTGATATTGTTCCGAAGTTTATTGACATAGTTCCGAATAATAGTTATACTATAACCATAATTATCGTTAGGAGGTTGTGCTATGTCTGATACCATGCGCGTAAAAGAAGCCGCAGAACTTTGGAATATAAGCGAGCGGCGGATAACCACGCTTTGTAAAGAAGGAAAAATTAAAGGGGCAAAAAAAGAGGGGCGTTTCTGGCTTATCCCTGCTGATGCGAAAAAGCCTGCTGACAAACGGATCCGCACCGGCGCCTACAAAAAATCGATACACCCTGCCAATCTTCCTCTTCCGATCGGCATATCGGATTATCGTGTGGCAGTAACAGAATATTATTACATTGATAAGACCATGATGATCAAAGATTTTATTGATGAACGCCCGATGGTATCACTTTTTACCCGTCCCCGCCGTTTTGGAAAAACATTGAACATGGATATGCTGCGCACCTTTTTTGAAAAAACGAAAGAAGATACGTCTATCTATTTTAAAGATAAAAAAATATGGCAGTGCGGGAAAAAATACCGCGATTATCAAGGCAAATATCCGGTTATATTTGTTTCTTTTAAAGACGTTAAATTTAACACATGGACAGAGACACTTGCTGCCATCAAAGACATTTTTGCCAATGAAGCACATCGACACATCGAATTACAGACAAGCAAAACTTGTGACAAATACGATAAGAAACTGTTTGAAAAACTCTTATGTGGCGATGTTACGGAAGTTGAACTTTCTTCCGCCCTTTGTGATCTTTCCCGCATGCTCCATAAACATTATGAGATCGCACCAATTATTATCATTGACGAATACGATGTTCCCATACAGCAGGGGTACATGAACGATTATTACGATTCATGCATCCTCTTTATGCGGAATCTTTTTTCCGGCGGTCTGAAAGACAACAGGCATTTGTCTTTTGGCTTTTTGACCGGTATTCTCCGCGTAGCAAAGGAAAGTATCTTCAGCGGATTAAATAACCTTACGATCAATTCTGTGCTAGACAATAAATACAGTTCTTATTTTGGTTTTACCTCGGATGAGATCCGTGAAATGACTGCCTATTATGGCGTGGAAAACAAGTACAACGAGCTTTGCGAATGGTACGACGGATACCGTTTTGGCAAAACCGAGATTTTCAACCCCTGGTCTGTTATCAACTATTTTAATAATGACTGTGAACCTCGTGCTTTCTGGCAGGCTACCGGAAGCAATGAAATTATCGGTGAGATCATTGCTGAAGCTGATCAGGAAATTTATGAAAAACTCACTTCTCTTGTAAATGGAAAAACCTTTACCACGTACATTGATACCGGAGTTATCTATCCGCAGATTAAAAAGAATCCATCCACCATCTACAGTTTTCTGCTGGTTGCCGGATACTTGAAAGTGTTAAAAACCACACCGGCTTTTAACGGTGACTTTATGTGTGAAGTAGCATTGCCAAATAAAGAAATTTCTCTCGTTTATCATAAAGAAATACTACAGCAATTGGACACTGTCATCCCACAGCCGACAGCAATTTCCATTCAGGAAGCTATCTTTTCCGGTGATAACGAAAAGTTAAAACACCTGCTTCAAACACTTCTGATGCAGTCTGTAAGTTCTTTTGATACCGCAGGAGAAAATTTCTACCATGGTTTTATGCTTGGACTTTGCGCTCTGCTCGGCGGCTCCTTTGTCTCTTCCAATAGAGAATCCGGGGATGGAAGATATGACATCCAGCTCAAACCGACAAACAAAAAACTTCCCGGTATTTTAATCGAGTTAAAGGCCGCCAAAGGGTGCTCTGACACACAGCTCAAAAAGCTATCTGAGAAAGCATTACAGCAGATCATTGACAAAAAATACGACACCGAACTCTCTGCTGCCGGCATACAAACCATCTACAAATACGGCGTAGCATTTTGTGGAAAGAAAGTTGAAATCAGCGTTCAATAGCGGCAAAAACGGGCACCCACGCTTCGGGAGTGCCCGTTTTTTATGCTCCAATCAACACTTTTTTTCCTTCAAACGCAAATCCGTAATGCCGAATCCGCTCTTTCGGAATACCTTGTGCTAAAAGTTCCGCTTCGTATTTTTTATCTGTAATTTGCTGCAAGGCTGACTGCACAGCATCTTCCAGTGTTTCTTTGCGTGTTCGGCTGCATACTTTAAATTCTATGATAATTGCCTGATTTTTTACCGGATCATGTGGGATCATCATTATGTCATATCTTCCAAAACCACTTTCCCGGTTGGAACGAATCTCAAAATCCTCCATCTGTTCTGCCATTAGTCCTAACACAAATCCATGATAAAACCTCTCCGGTTCCATGGTTTCTGTACTGCCGGATCCTACATCAAAATAACTAAATGTAGCAAGTGCCACTTTATTCATATAGTAGTTCATTGCTTCGATATCTCCAGACATCAGCGCCTTTATAAAGCTTCCATAATTTGCCATTGGATTTTCAAACCACCCACGAAACATTGTCTGAAACATACTAAGCGTCTCTAGATTCGTAATCTGCAGTTGATACCACGGTTCCCGCAAAATTCCACGGTAGTCCACATCTTCTACTTTAAGATATCCACTTGCTACCAACAGGCTCCAAATAGCATTTTCATTTTGATGAATCTGTTCAAATACAATCTGCTCATCAAAATTTACAAGAATGGATTCCTTTTTAATCAAGTCCTCCATTTTTTCCTTTATCTCCACAGAAGCACTTTGGATCAATTTACTTACCAGCCCATTCGAGCTTGTAGACGCCCAATACGGATAAATTTTCTTCTCCTTCAGGCAATTTGTAATCGACCAGGGATTGTAAATATCTCGGTATTCTCCAAAAGTAAATCCATCATACCAGTTTTTTACCAATTCCTTTTTATCACTCATTCCAAATTTTTCCAGCGAATCAAAGACCTCTTTTTCAGTAAATCCAAAACAGTCTGCATAAAGATCTGACGTCGTTGTCACCACTCGCAGATTATTGAGATCCGAAAATATACTTTCCTTTGACACACGGGTAATCCCCGTCATTACCGCACGTTCCAAATATGGATTCGTTTTAAAAGAAGCATTAAACAAACTCCTCATAAAAGAGAGAAACTGTTCCCAATATCCATTAAGATACGCTTCCTGCATAGGTGTATCATATTCGTCCAATAAAATAATAACCTTTTTACAATACTGTCTGCATAAATACATGCTTATATTATTAAGGGCATCAATCGCTTCCGCATCACTTACCGACGCGTCCATCTTCTCATATGCTTCCTTTTCTTTTTCACTAAGAATATCTCCTTGTAAAAGATACCTGTTTTCCGCATATATTTTAGAAAGCTGCTGTTTGATCTGTGTCTTTGCATCCTCCGGATTATCTGCTTTGACAGCCGCAAAACTTAATGTCAAAACAGGATACGTTCCTTGTAATTTCTTATATTTTTCCTCGTGCCATATGGAAAGCCCCTCAAATAAATCTTCTCTTTTTTTATATTTATTCGAAAAAAAACATTCCAGCATACTCATGTTCAATGTCTTCCCAAAGCGGCGCGGGCGTGTAATAAGTGTTATATCATCCCCATTTTCCCACCATTCTTTAATAAAATTTGTTTTATCCACAAAAAAATAATCATTTTCCCGTAAAGATGCAAAATCCTGTTTTCCTATACTTATGACCTTTCCCATCGTTTCACCAGCTTTCCCTTTTCTTCATTTGCCTTAAGTGTATCACAATGCCCCTCTGACCGCAACTACAAGTTTAACAGCCGTGGTCTTTTTCCCGCTCCCCCCACATATACTGGTAAAAAACGACCTGTGAGGTTTCCTATGGCAAAACAGAACTTTTACACCTATCCTTCCATGGAAAAACAGTTGAAGCAATGGACCGTGCAATATTCTGCGGACTATTTCCGCCTGGAATCCATCGGGCGCACTCCTGCAAAACGCCATCTGTATGCCTGCCATCTGGGGGCGGCGGATGCCCCAAAACAACTCGTACTCACCGCTTCCATCCACGGCCGCGAATACGTCAATACAACGCTTCTTATGGATATGCTCGCCTATTATCTGCCGCGCTACAATCACCGCGAACTGCCTGACAGTCCGTGCTACCGCGATCTTTGGCGCAATGTATGCATTTCGTTTCTTCCGATGGCAAACCCGGACGGTGTATCCATCAGCCAAAGCACATCTGCCAAAAAATGGAAAGAAAATAGTGCCGGCGTCGATCTCAATCGTAATTTCCCCTGTGGATTTGGCCTGTCAAAAGATATTAAAAAGCACAATCCGGGCAAATCTGCCGCAGATCAGGTGGAGACAAAACATCTGATGGCATTTGTATCACAATTAAAAGCGCCTCTCGGTGTAATCCATTATCATTCGCAAGGAAGCCTGATTTATTTTGATTACCGCGTTTCGGGGACACTGCGCAGCCATATTGTAAAGATGGCATCAATCGCCCATGCCACAACCGGATATCCTATGATCGAAGCGGCCGGAAAAAATGCCGGAAGCACCCTGCCGGGTGGAGGATTTGGCGACTGGTGCGTATACGAAAAAAAGATACCTTCGATCACCATCGAAACCGGGCGCTTTTTCACGCCGGTTCCACGTTGGCAGTACAAAGGTATCCTCGATAAAAATCTACTTCTGCTTCACAATCTTCTTGCCGGTATTTTGTAAAATATTGTCAATTTCAAGATAAATTTCATACTGATCCGGTGGAAGAACGTCAAGCCACATGGCAATATAATATACCGCATTTTCAAATGTTTTCATCGTCTGATAGGTGTCCTTAAAATCCACATACCAGGTCTTTTCTTTTCCATAAAAGATCACGGTCTGTATCGTGTGATCGACCTCACGGACATAAAATACATCTTCGCATCTGCGGTAGCGGATCGTCGAATCCGCAACATTTACTGCTGCCGTAAAATCCCATGCCGTCTCGCGTTCTTTTTCTGCCAGAACCGGACGTTTCAAATCTCCCAAAAGGTACTCTGTATTTTGTACAAGTGCCTTAGAAAGTGAGATCATATCCGGACAGAACTCGTGAGCGCGGAAAAATCCCGGTTTCACATAATACTCACTCAAAATCTCCTCGGTGTCAAAATCCACCTCACGGATAAGTCCCAGATTTTCATCGATCTCCGGGACAAGGAACCCTGCCATAATGTACAGTCTCCGATCTTCCTCGACAAAAATTGCATTCGATCGGATCTTTGACTTTGGACAGGCAATCCGCTTGTACAATTTTACCGTCTTTTCTTTCTCATTGATCTCATAAAAACTGACATAACTTTTCTTGTCTTTATCAAAAAATTTGACCTTACGGCGTTTGTGCCAATGGTTGTCAAATACCATGATATAACGGATATCCGGATTGTCATTTTGTTCCGGCTGCACTTCAAATACGGCATGCTGCTGATAAAACCACGGCACTTCTCCGATCGGAGTCAAAAGTTTTTCCGCCATCGGCGTGCCTTCCCAAAATCTTGGATCTGCCATCAGCCATTGGATTTCATCCGTACGCCAGTCAAATTTTGCAACCGAATGAATGTTTCGCATGGACACAAGCATCGAATCCTGCGCCGTATCGTAAGAAGCTGAATTGATGTGCGCCCAGTCCATCATATCCTGATACGTATCATCAAATATATCTCCCAGTTTTATTTTGTGTACGATTGCTCCCGTCGCACGGTCAATTTCCAGCACAAGGTCTTCGGAATGTCCTTCCAGACTGTTTCCTGCCGTCAGAATATTTCCCTCCGGCGTTTTTTCCTCTACCGTGTGGTGTGCGCCATTTTTCACAAAATATGTACGTCCTACTCGTCCAAGATAATCCATATCGTACATTTGGATCGAATGCGGATTCGTAAAAGATGGCGCGGAAATATCCTGCTCCATAAAGAGGAACCGTCCTTTGGAAAGTGGAAAAATCCCATATCCTTTCGGTTTTCTGCGCAGATAATAACGGATCTTTCCCTCGCGGTCAAACACGCAGGGTCTTATGTCGATCCCGCCCGCAATAAGGATATACGGAAAGGCCGACCGGGTATTGATCTTCGCTGGTTTTACCACATCTTTCAGATCTTCCGGCAGTTCTTCCGTCTGCAGCATAAACGTGCGCGTATCGCACACTTCTTCCTGCTCGTCCAGCAATTCAATCTGTATTTTTGTCTCTCTTCCTGCATACAATCCGAGTATCGGGATGCGGTGGCGTTTTTCTGCCGGAAACTCCGATACAAAATTTGTCTCTTCGATGTCTCCAAAAACGGTTGTCCGCACGCGGTAATCCGTAACGGTCGTAAACATCACAAGTGCTGTCAATGGTGCCTCATCAAATGGGTCGATCACTGCCAGCATATTTTTAAATGTGTATTTGTCACTTCGTAACTGCAGTTCCAAAAACCAGTCTTTTGCCTGGGAAGTCAAAGAGTACATTTTTTCCTCTTTCACATTTCCCTTATAGTTAGCCTTGTCTAACCTCTCAAAAGTTGCTTCGTATTCTATCGAACCATGCGTCACCCACTCTTTGGGACGCAGCGTAACAGAGCCACCCTCGCCGTGAAGAACTGTCTTTTTATTGGCATTTTTCTGAATCTTCCACTCTGCCTGACGCGTTTTCACTTCTTCTTTTAATCTGTCGGATATCCTCATTTTCTCACCTACATCATAATGTAATCAAAAATCTGTTTTGCACATTCTGCTGCCGTATATTTTTTCGTATCTGCAATCAATTCCGGAGCCACCGGTTCTTCGTAACTCGAATCTTTTCCCGTAAAATTCTTGATCTGCTTTTTATACAATCCCTTGGGATCACGCTCCATACAAGTCTCCAGATCGGTATTCACATACACCTCAACAAAGTTCCCCTCGCCGGCGCGCTCTCTCGCCACGCGGCGCATCTCGCGAAATGGAGAAATAAAAGAAACCAGTGTAATGATTCCGGCATCACGAAACAACGCCGCGATTTCTCCAATCCGGCGGATATTTTCATTTCGGTCTTCATCCGAAAATCCCAGATCCGAATTGATCCCACATCGAATATTGTCACCGTCTAAAAGGTATACGGCTTTTCCCACCTCATTTAACATTTTTTCCAATTCTACAGCGATCGTCGATTTTCCGGAACCGGACAAACCGGTAAACCAGATAACCTTTCCCTGCTGCCCCAATACCCGGCATCGATCCTCGTAAGATACTTTATTATCCTGCCAGATTACATTTTCGTTCTTCTTCATATTTTGCTCTAATCCTTTTAATTTTAGTTATTCCGCATACGCACGAATTGCTCCTTGAGGTAACGCCCCCTCACCTTCGTTCGGCGGCAAGTCGTCGGCACTATGATACGAATTGCTCCGCTGCTATCGCAGCTCCCACAATTCTACAACCATAAGTTTATATTACAATTTTGTTACAAATTTGTCAATTTTTTTCTTCTTTTACTTCTCCCGTTTTCATATCATGCGACAGCGGATAAATCACGCCATCACTCATGACAACTCGTCCCAGATACTGCAGGTCGGTATAACTGTAATAAACAACCACATCGCTTACCGGATACTCCTTCGTATCGTATTTCTGAGCATACTGGTGGATCTGATGTCTCGCGATAAACGGATAGAGCGGATTGCGGAATAAAGTTATTCCGACGGCAAGAGCTATGATGATCCCCAGTCCGCAGAACAAAATACGCAGGCTGATATGGCGGTCTTTGCGAAATGCCATGCGCACAAGCAAACCTGCCGCAATTCCGATCAGTAAAAACAAAAGCACTGCCGGCAGGATCTTCACTATAATTTCTATTTTGGAAGTATCCACGTAGCCAAGGCCATCCTGTGGATCCTCGATAATCTGAAATACGATAGACGTCAGCGCTGTCGTCCCAAGCAGTATAAAACTCCATTTTTTCAGGGCGACTGCCGCCAGAAGTCCGATAATCGGCAAAACGACTACGATCTGCGGAAGATCATAATACATATAAAACTGCATATATTCCCACAATGCCGCAATGGAAAAAATTACCAAAAACAGCACATTCATAATTTTCTTAAACCGTTCTTTCACTCTTTACAATTCCTTTCTTTCGTTCTCTGTGAATCCTATTATACACTATCTGACAGTATTTGTGCAAGCGAAAAAGCATTCCCACACGTTTCCGTATGCCGCTTTCACACCCCGACTAGCAGCGTCGATACGACAATCCCGACCAGCGTCGCAAACAGCGCACCGGCAAGAGTATATCTTGTCTTTGTCACCTTCGCCGTCATAAAATACACACTCATTGTGTAGAAAATCGTCTCCGAGCAGCTCATCAGCACCGATGCCAGCACTCCCAGGCGGCTGTCCGGACCAAACTGTTTGTATATATCGAGAAGAAGACTTGTCGCCGCCGAAGAAGAAAACATTTTTACGGTCACAAGCGGCACCAGTTCCGAGGGAAAATGAAGCCGCTCGGTCAGCGGCGCGATCACAGTTGCGACATATCCCAGTGTACCGGATTCCCTTAAAATTCCAATGGCGATCATAAGGCCGATGAGAGTCGGAAGAATCTTGTAAACAGTCTTAAAACCATCCACGGCGCCTTCGATAAATGCGTCAAAAATATCGACTTTCTGCAGCAGTCCATAACCGGTCACCAGAATCAAAACAAGCGGGATCATGCTGTCGGAAAGATAATACATAAATCTCATGCCTTTCCTCCTTCCCGCCGTTTGGCGCATTTTCTCGCAATCACCGAAAACAATACGCCGGCCGCCGTTGAAAACAGGGTTGCCACCAGTCCCATGCCAAGGATCGCCGTCGGTGACACCGATCCATACTGGCTGCGGTACGCTATAATATTGACCGGAATGAGCTGCAGCGACGAAATGTTAATGATAAGAAACGTACACATATCCGTGCTTGCGACATTTCCTGTCTCGCCATTTTCTTTCTGCCACTCGCGGAGTGCCGCCATTGCTTTCAAACCATACGGGGTTGCCGCCCAGCCAAGTCCCAGCACATTGGCGATGATATTGGCAGCAATGTACTCATTTGCCTCGTGTTCCCGCGGGATATCCGGAAATAAAAAACGTAAAACCGGTCTGAGCGCCCTCGTCATGGCATCGATCAAACCGGCTTTCTTCGCCACATTCATAATTCCTGTCCACATCGACATGACCCCAAGCATCGTGATACAGAGCATCACCGCCTCCTTCGACGAATCGATGGCTGCCGTGCCGACATTTCCAATTTTTCCCTGAAAGGCAGCGACGGCGATCCCGATCACAATCATCGCTCCCCACAATTTATTAAGCATGCAATTTCCCTCTGCTGCGCATTTTTACATTATACGCCGGACGCAGGGAAAATATGCGGCTTAAGAGTTCTGGTACAAATCCTCCAGCGTAAGGAGAACTACATTATTATCTTCGAGTGAATCAAACCATTCCGTGAATCCGGACATGGAAAATAGCACATATTTTTCAATATGATATTTTAGTTTGATCTGATTTCCCCGGCGTATGAGTGTTTCATATACTTTCTTATCGATCTTTTCATTTTTAAATTTGCACTCGCCTAAAACTACTTTCTTTTCCGGTTCGGATAAGCCTACCACATCAATATCCGCTGACTGCGAACACTTCTTTCCCTCTGCATTTGTAATAGACTCCGTTCCCCACCAGACTCCAACATTGGTAATAAAGCATCCAAATTTTTCCAGAACTCCTTCTTTAAGCGTATAATATCTGCACATTTCTTCAAAAACCGCTCCCATAAACGAATGAAGTTCCGGTTTCACGACCTTATTATAATACATTTCCCCCTGCCCGATCTCAATTACGCTCGTCGCCTTTGGGATAAATTCATACCAAAACTTAAACATAAAATCCTTTAAAACATATTGTGTCTTTTTCTTATTTTTCTCTTCTGTAATACATTTTCTCTTTTGTACCAGACCTACATTTATCAATTTCTCCAACGAATACAAAACTGCAGGTGAGGTTTCGCCAAGTTTTGTTGCTATTTCATTTACTGTATTTTTTCCATAGGCAATCTGCTCAATGATATTATTCACCAACGATATGTCTGAAAATTCCTGCGTCAGCAAGTTTCTTGTCTCATCATATAAATATCCATCCGTTTTAAAAAATAATCTTACAATATTTTCATCGAGACTTTTGCACGGATCTATCATCGAAAGATATTTTGCCACGCCACCTGTAATTCCATAACAGACTGCCTTGTCCCTGGCGCAATATTCCGGGACAAATTTGGCAGCATCCAGATAATCAAACGGCTCTAATTTAATCTGCGAATCTCTTCTGCCAAACAGCGGACTCTTTTCGCTTAATACCTTGTTTTCCATAAAACTCAGAGCAGAACCGCATAAGATGATTTTTATATTTGTATCCTTCCATGAAGTGTCCATATATTTTTGTAAAACCGATAAAAGTGCTTCGTCCTTCTCTGCCCAGTACGGCAGTTCATCAATTACCAGCAGTACTTTTTCCTGCTGCACATTTTTCCCAATAAAATCAAAAACTGCATCCAGCGAAGGAAATAACAGTTCAATGTCGTCATGAAAGAAAAAGGACGCGGCCTGTCTGGAGAAAAGTTCGAGATTTCTTTCTTTTCCCACTTTCGTAGCCGTATAAAAAATGACCTTTTTCTGCTTTATAAATTCGGTGATCAACGTTGATTTACCAATGCGCCGGCGGCCATAGATAACCATCATACCGCATCCATCTTTATTGTAAAACTCCTGCAGAGATTGTAATTCCCTCTCTCTTCCAATAAACATGTCCATTCCCCCTTTTACTAAAAACAATTTAACTAAAATAATTTTTAATAAAATCATTTTTAATAAAAATAACACATTTTTTCAAACTTAGCAACCCTGTTTTATCAAAAACCTCTCTTTTTTACGTGATACTAAGCATCAATCTCCCCCTGTCATATCAGAACCAGCGCTCCCATAAACAACGCCAGTATAATCGCATATACCAGGCTGATCACAGCGAGCGTGTAATCCTGTTTTCTCTCCTGCTGCAAAACGGCAACCACACTTAAAATGATGGCGGGCAGCTGCCATACCACCAGCACATCTCCCCTTTGCTGGATCATCGTATCCGTTATCCAGCAGGCAGTCACCATTACCGGCATACAGGTCATTGATAATACGTAGGAAACAATATAGCAGATTACACTAAAATTTCTATTCATGGCACATCCTCTCCTTTCTGCTGCGAATTATCCAAAATGCGATGTGTCCCAGCTTGCCAAGCCTGTCAACAGCATGGATAGAAAGCTGTTGGCTGTAAAAAAGACCAGTGCAACGATCAGACAGATCACTCCCATTTTTTGCTTATCCGGATTTCGCTGAATATAACGTATCGCAACAAAAGCCGCCGCTGCCTGGCAGATTGGTGCGGACCATATAAAAATCATAACAAACGCAGAAGGAAGTGAATCCTGAATTTCCTCCGGAAATATGCTTCCCAGAAACGCGGAAAATAATTGCACCGAACGCGCCGCAAATGTTAATATCAGGGAAATAATATATCCTTGATCTTCTCTCTTTTTATTTTGCATAAAACCTCTCCTTTTAATGTAAAACTCCGTTTACGTCAGCCACAACAAAACCATATATACCACCGTTCCGATCAGTATACTAAACAGTGTATTGTGCTTCCATTTGTAAGTTACTGCAACAACCAGTCCGGCGGCAAGCTGCCAGATTCCGGTCTGGGTGAAATTTCCGCGCACGTCCTTCAGACAGTAAACGACCAGCACAGCCATGATCGCCGGCGGCAGATTTTTCCCAAGAATTTCCAACCAAGAAGGAATTTTCCGCTCACCGTGAAAGAGCAAAAACGGAAAGGCGCGCAGAAAAAATGTAATCGCAGCGCCAAGTCCGATCATCAGCCACACCTTACTCATGTCTGCCACCTTCTTTCGCCCGGAATAACAAAAGCACCGCAGAAGTCACCAAAAGTGCAGGCAGCATAAAATTTGATTTTCCAAACACGAACAGACTGGCAATTCCGATCAGCATTCCGGTCATCGCGGGTCTGTGATCCTTGGAATTTTCCCATTGATCGATAAAAATAATGATAAAAAGCGCCGTCATGCAAAAATCAATTCCCTCCAGCCGGAACGGGATAAGCTGTCCGAGCACACCGCCGACAACGCTTCCGAAAATCCAGTATAAATGGCTGAAAAGGGCGATAAAAAACATCGTATCCTGCTTTTCTCTGCGCGGAAGATGCAGCGTGCTGTTGACCGCGTATGTTTCATCGGTGAGTGTCTGAACCATGTACCATTTGCGGTGTTTCATCTCATTGAAGTCATCAAGATACGATAAACTGTAAAAACTCTGGCGGCTGTTCATCAGAAATGCCGTGAGTGCCACCGTGACCAAAGACGCACCGCTGCTCAAAAAGGTAATGAGGACAAATTGAAATGCACCGGTATATACGGCTGCACTTGCTGCCAGCGAGATGTACCACGCAAAACCGGATTTCTGCATCATCATTCCGTAGGCAATGCTCATAAACACATAACTGCATAAAATCGGTATGGATTTATAAAAAGCATGTTTGATCGTCTTTTTGTCCATTTGTTCTACCTTCTCGTCTCTTTTGTTTTTTCTCTTTTTGTTCATTATGTCATGTCACCAAACGAAGCTTGATGACATGCGCATGCCTCAGCATGCTTCATTATACCATATCTTTTCTCAATTTTCCATAAATTTTCGGCTTTTCATTTGCATTTTTCTTTCAAATATGGTATTCTCTATATAACTAAAGCAATATACTATTAAAAAGAACTATTATAAAAATAAGGAGGAGCAAGTATGAAGTTAAAACGCTTTTTATCATTATGTGCTGTCAGCATTTTTGCCGCAGCACTGCTTGCAGGATGTTCCTCAGACAATACCCCAGACACCCAGACATCAGCAGATACAACATCCTCGGACAGTTCACAGACAGATACTTCTTCGGATCCACAGGATACCTCTTCGGACGATTCGGAGAAAAAATCCACATCGGTTGCCATCCCTTGGAATGAGGTGTCCGATGGATATGAAGATGCTGCCGCAGAAGCAAAAAATGAAGTTGTCAACGCCTCATCTATTTCAAAAGATGACTTAAAAGCATGGTCTTCTACGATCCGGAAAGATTATAAAGTGATCAAAGACGGTGTGACAAAAGCAAACAAAGAATCCGCCAAAGAAATGTTTGTAACAGGTGCTAAGATTGAAGCTCTTTCAGAACGTTCCAGCGATGTATCCGATGAAGAATTTGTCCGTCTTGGTACAACGGCAAAAGATTTTGTAAAGGCTCTGCACGGCAGTGGTTCCACCTCCCTTTCCGATGCCAATTACGATCTTGACACCGGTCTTACCGTAACAAAAAAACTGGGTGATGACAAATGGAATGCCTTAGTAAAAAAATTAAACTAAGTATTGATTTTCCGCGCCGCAAGGCGCACCCTTTTAAAAAAGGGATGCTCTCACGACGAGGGCATCCTTTTTTTATCTTCTTTACTCCTGTTCAGTGCCTTTTTCTATGATCTCCGCATACAGATCCAATCCGTAACTTGTCTCGGTCGGCTCATGGTCGATCATTTTAAACGTACGTGCGCCATCTTCCTTTCGCTCCGCGCTCAAAAACCTCGCGCCCGACAGATTTTTCGCATACATCTGACTCGCAAAGGCAAAAAGGTGAGTTACCATAAATACACTCACACCGCTGTCATACATCGCCTGGATAATATGCTCTGCGATCTGGCTTCCCTCTTTTTCGGTTGTGCTGGAAAACGACTCATTAAAGAGGATCAGGCTGTGATCCGTCACCATGTCTATGATGCGGTTCATGCGCTTCATCTCCTCGTCCAGCCGCCCACTGTTCATACTGCTGTCCTCACGCCTGGTAAAATGTGTCAATATATTATCATACAGCGGACTTTCAAAATACGCCGCCGGGACAAACATTCCCGCCTGCATCATCACCTGCGCGATCCCGACGCTTCGCAAAAAGGTCGATTTCCCGCCCTGGTTTGCCCCGCTGATCATATGGAGATGACAGGAATCCGTGATCGAATTGTCCACCGGATTTTTGAGGGTATTAAGGGCAAGCCCTAACTCATACAAATGCTGGTATTCGATGTGTCCCTTTTCGCGGCTCACCCGCGGATAGCACGTTTTCATCTTTAGATTGTTGAGGCTCCGTCCAAGATTCGCACAGCCGACATAAAAACCGACCTGAATCTGTAACTGGCTGAAAAACTCCTGAAACTGATACAAAAAGGCGCGGTAAATCTCCTGCGTATACAGCAGTCCATTTTCCTCCATCCGGATGGCATCCTGCTTTAGCGCTTCCTGATTGAGAAAAACCGCCTCCGGCGATGCCAAATGAAGGACAAGCCACCGCAGTGTTCTCCGAAATTTTCCCATTTTCCGGTAATCTGTCGGATCAAGGCGGTTTACCATCGCGTCGCCGCATTTCAGACCGCCTGCCACACCGGCCGTAAAGATCAGTCTGCCCCCCTGCATCAGCACCGACATATCGTCGATGTGGCGTTCGAGATCTTGTGCAAACTCATCGGTAAAATATTGCCGGAATTTCGTCGTAAACAGATACATGCCATCTGCTTTTTCCGCCTGTTCGCTCCGCAGATGTTCTTTCAGATAACGCAGATATTTTAACAGGATCCGAAGTAGTTCCAGAGATTCCGTGATCTGCACAACCTTATTGCTCGTCTTTTTGGACGTATATTTTTGAATCTCCTGCATCGCCTCTTTCGCGATACGGTACATTTCTTCGTAAAATTCCGGATGCGACACCGCATCTGACACCATCTGCTGCCGGAAACGAAGCGTCGTTTCATCCGTAACCGGGCACAAAAGCACGCGCTGGCAATTGGTAAATATTTCCTCATCCTCTTTTGCCATCGCCCGAAGGATCACCGGAAGATTCAAATCCTTGCTCATATCCTGCGGCATCCCGTATCGTTTGGCCGCTCCCTGCTGTTTTTCCGGATATAAAAGTGCTACGTCAAACATGATGAATCCTCCTTTTTATCTCCGCGTAAGTCAATCCATATTTTTCCACGATCGGCTCAACATAACCTTTTCCCTCCGCTTTCTTCCGGCGGATCTTAAACGTCCGCACTTTAACATTTCCCTCGATCAGGGATGCTGACTGACTGACGATCTGCTCGTTTTCCTCCGCAAGTTCCTCAATATGTGTGACATAAATGCCATAACAGTCGCGGGCAAGAAAATGGTCGATCACACGCCGTCCCATATGATACGCATCGTACGTCGCCGCGGACGTGAAAAGTTCATTGATGATGACAAATACATTCCGCTTCTCTGCATGCATCATTCCGGACAGGCGCACCAGTTCTTCCTTTAATTTACCGCGGCCGCTCTGCATACTCTCTTCGACGGAAAAATGCGTCAACAGTCCGTCAAAGAGCGGAAGTTCCGCGTGCTTTGCCGGCACCGGAAAGCCCATCAGGGAAAAATACACAAGCTGCCCTGCGGCCCTTGCAAACGTCGTCTTGCCCCCCTGGTTTGGCCCCGTTATAACAAAAAAGCGCTCTTTTCCCCGGTAATAATAATCGTTCGCAACCGTCTCTTTTCCCTCTTTCTGGTTTTTCAATGCCAGAGCGAGATCATAGCCTCCGGTCACCTCAAATGTTGTATCCGAAAAGGACGGCATACAGAAGTCATAATGAAAATATTCCATATGGTGCTGAAATTTTAATATCGAGAGATACACGCAGATTTCCTTGTGAAACTGCATGATCTCCGGCTGATATATATGCGGTTCTGCCTTTCCAAATTCTTCCAGTCTTCCAAACGGTTTTGGAAACTTTTTCTGCAGATATTTGAAGATGCGCTGTTCCAGCGGTGTACCGGCTTTTCCTCCCGGCAGAAGGTTTCCCATCTTGCCGGGATGTTGTATCATCTGCGGATATTTTTCACACAGATCCTTTACATAATCGTCTTCCACCACCGTGGGAAGGATGGCGATATGATCTCCCTCAAGCCGCAGACTGTAACGCAGTTTCCCCAGCTCTTCACTGGTCGAAAGCGCCGCATCGTGATAGGCTTTCACCTCCGGCTTCTCCATCTCGGCTTTGCACACCTCCAGAAACTGCTGCCATCCACGTGCGCTGCAGTCTCGGTTTTCCAAAAATGCGATCAGTTCGTCCACCGCCGTAAAATACATTACCGCCACTTCCAGCTTCCAATGTGCCTTACTGAGTTCGTCCGTGATCTGCTCCCCCGTCTCCGAATTTATGTAGGCTTCATTTTCCTGCGCCCGTCGGATTAAATTTACAAAATTTGTGAGTTTTGTCTCCATTTCCTCATTGATTTCCCGAAGCACGTCCTGACGATATTCGATCTCTTCTTTTCCGTCCGGCATCTGCCGGAAATACTCCCGCAGATCGTAGATGCCAAGCTGTGCATTGATCTCCTCAATCCACTGTGTCAGATTGAGGTCATCATAAAATTCCTGCCGTTCTTCCTCCGGCTCCCGGACTTTTCCTAAAATGCTAAATGACATAATCACCCTCGCTTTCTTTTTCGCTGTGTTCTCTTATGTTTTATTATACCCTATTTTCCTATTTTTGTATAGCGGCAACATTGCGGTGTGACCTCCGATCCCATCTTTAATTTATACATATCAATATAAAACTCTGAATCGTTGATTACGATAAAACCATCTGTCGCCATATCGCTTTCCGAAAAATAAAATTCATGCGATGTTTCCGGATCCATAAATCTGGTCCATTTTTCTTCTCCGATCTCTGCCTTGTCCACGCCGTCAGGAGTCAGGAAATAAATGGTATCATTGCGGATGTCAAGCTGATAGAAGTTCAGAAGATTTTCCTGCATTTTCTTCCAGTCGTTAAGATCCACATCAGTCGGAATCGTATACTCCAGTTTTCCGCTGTCCATATCATACACGTTGACATCAAGCGTCTTTCCGTTTTGCTGGGATGTCAGCGCGATCACGCCATCTCCCTTCGCGATCGTAGTCGTCATCGTGCATTCTTTGCATACATCCTCCATTGAATTGATACATTCTCCTGTCGTCAGGTCATACCAGCCAAACAGTTTTTCCGCCGTGACGACAAGCACTTTATTGTCGCCTGCCGCCAGATAACGGTTGGAGGCAATTCCCTTTTGCTCCTCTCTGCCATACGCTTTTTTTGCTGATATCTGCGGAATTTTCACCTTGACAAGCTGGTTATTTTCCGCGTCATACCGGAGCAGACGATCTTCTACGACGTAATTCCCGCCTTTTGAGTCCTGCACATCATAAGGCGCACTCCATTTTTCCAGTGCCACATAGATCTGACCGTCCTCGCCCTCTAAAATACTGATGTACGGATACCAGTACTTATCCAGTTTTTTCATATAATCCAGCAGTACCTGATTCCACGGAACGTCCTCTTCTTTCCAGACGCCGTCCACCCGTTTCAGTTTGATAAATTTTTCAAATTTCTGCTGATCCATCAAGGCCGCAAGTTTGTAATACGTTCCTTCGTCATCGACATTTTGACAATACTCGTATACGTTCAGCCTGCCGCCCTGGGAAAATTCGGTAAATTCCTGCGTCTGGTCAACAACTTCCTCCTTAAATTCCGTGACTTCGGCATCTTCTTCGCCCTTGCTGACAAGATTTTTCACCGTCTCCGGCTGCGAAGCGATCCCACAGCTGCAAAGCAGCACGATCACAACCGATACCACGCTGATATAACGCCTTGGCTTCTGATACTGCATCACGCGCACAATGCGCTCCTTCACCGAACTGATGCTGAATGCCGGTTCCTCAAACCAGCCATGCCGTCCCTTGTCTGCCATCGTGAGAAGCAGATACGAATATTCTTTCCGCGCCTGCACGCCCAGTCTGCGTATGACTGCCTCATCGCATGACACTTCCATATCAAGCACGAAGAAATGATACGCTGCCCAGCAGAGCGGATTAAACCAAAGTACCGAAAATGCCAGAAAACATACGATCTTTATCAGATAATCGCGCCGTTTTATGTGCACTCTTTCATGGCAGAGGATCAATTCCCGCTCCCTCTCACACTCTTCTCCGCGCAGTTTCGACGAAAGGTAGATCTTCGGCGCGATAACACCACCGACAAACGAATTTTCCACCGCTTCATGCATATAAATGTTATCCTTCCACAGGATTGCATCCGCAAAACGCCGTTTGTTCCGCACCAAGGACACGATCAGTAGAAGCACGCACACCGTAACCCCCAGCGCCCAGACACCAAGAACTCCCTGCTCTGACACCTGTCTGGGAAGCGCCCGATAAATGCCTTGAATTGACACCGGGCACAAAATCTGTACTGCCACGACGATCCAGAGTACATACGCCACATTGCGCGGCAGACGTTTCAGCACAGGCCGGATCAGCAGCAAAAACAGTATCACCACACTTGCCATCACACACGTATCCCAAAGGTGAGAGATCCATGCATTCGTGCCAAGTACACCAAAGACTTCCGCAATCCATTCTTTCATCGGTCTTCCTCCTTATTCATTTTCTTCGATAATACGCTTCAATTCTTCAATCTGCTTTTTACTCAGTTTCTTTTTCCCGGTAAACGCAGTGACAAATTTGGAGAGCGATCCCTCAAAACGGTTCTCGACAATCTGCGTACTCTCACTTGCCAGATATTCCTCTTTCGTCTGCTTTACCTCGACAACCGCATTTTCATTTTCAAAGATGCCTGCCTGGCAGAGGTTGCGAAGCACTGTATATGTTGTGGATTTTTTCCACCCCAGCTGTTCTTGGCACAATTTCACCAGTTCTCCCGACCGGATCGGCGCATTTTCCCACACAATTTCCGCAAATGCCATTTCACTTTCCGATAAAATACTTTGTCTCATCCTCTTTCTCCTTTCGGTCTACTTTTTATAGACCTAGTTTATCATTTATAAACCACTCTGTCAAGCATTATTCTTTTGCAAGAACTCAGAACTTTACTTTTTCTTTACCGATTGTTTATGTGTTTAGGATTGAAAAAAAGTTCCAGAACGTATATAATATTCTTGTGACGTTATACGCATTAACATCATATTGGAGAGAATTTTATGAAAAGAAAAAGGATTGGCGTCTTACTGGCGCAAGCAGATGAAACAACACAAAATCATTTTATGCAGGGTTTTTTGCAGGAAGCATTTGCCTCTGGTTATGATGTCTTGATTTTTTCAATGTATGTAAAATATCAACAGACAAATCTTCGTGAATTAGGGGAGTCAAATATCTATGAATTGATCAACTATGACATGCTGGATGCTATTGTCATTCTTTTGGATACACTTCAGGCAACCGGACTTTCGGATTCGATCCAAAAGAAGATTCACGATGCATTTGACGGACCGGTTCTGGTCATCGATCAGAAAAGTCCGTATTTCCCATCCGTCATGAATGACCACTGCACTCCGATCCGCCGTTTGATCGATCATTTGATCGAAGTGCATCATTATAAAGATATCGTCTTTTTGAATGGGCGCGAAGCGCATATTCACTCGATTGAGCGTCTGCGTGGATACAAAGAGAGCATGGAAGCACATGGACTTCCTGTCCTTGAGGAAAATATCTATCACGGAGATTATTGGTACACGAGCGGTAACCAAATGGTTGAACAGATGCTTTTGGAACGTGAAAAACTTCCGGAAGCGATTGCCTGTGCCAATGATTGTATGGCGATCGGCGTGTGTTCGGCACTTTCCGAGCACGGCATCAAAGTTCCCGACGACATTGCTGTCATTGGCTACGACTCGATCCAGGATGGCCGTTACAGCCCGGTTCCTCTGACTTCCGCGGAAATTCCGGCAAAAGCCTGCGGAAAATACAGTCTGCATTGGATCGATGCCTCGCTCAACGATCAGCCGCTTCCAGACTACATACCGGAAATCGACCTTTGGATCGGTGGAAGCTGTGGCTGCCCGACGAACAATCTCAGTCTGCTGTCTCCGCTGCGCGACCAATGGGAAACGAAACTTTCTTCCAACAGTTATTATTCCTGCTTTAACCATTTGATGGAGGATTTGTTATCCCAACATTCTTATCAGGACTTTTTTAACATTGTTTTTCAATATACATACCAATTAGGAAATTATGACAGTTTCCATATCTGTCTGAACGAAAACTGGAATCATGCCTCGAAAATGATCGGCGACGGTGCAATCCGTTTTGGCTACTCCGACCACATGTATCCGGTTGTTCACTGCAACAAAACGTGTGGAACAGAAAATCATATTGATTTTTCAAATTCCTTTGAGACAAAATTAATTCTTCCGGAACTGCATGAAGAACACGAAAAGCCTTCAGCCTATATTTTTACGCCACTTCATTTTGACGACCAGTGCTTTGGCTACGCTGTAATCAGCTATGGCGATGAACCGCGCGTCTATGATGAAAGTTATAGTTTATGGATCCACAATGTCATGCAGGGCATGGAATCCTTTTACCGGCAGGACATCTTACGCCAGCTGTTAAAAGATATGGAATCGGCGCAGATCCGCGACAGCCTGACCGGTTTATACAATTACCGCGGCCTGATTTCCCAGACCAAACAGCAGATTGCAGAATCGCTCCATGGAAATGATTCGCTTTCCATCATTTCCATTGACCTGAGCGGTCTGAAAGACATCAATGCCGGCTATGGCCGTACCGAGGGGGATATCGCTATCACAGCTCTCTCCCACCTCATCCAGGAATGTGCTTTTTCGGACGAAATATGCGCTCGCACCGGTAATGACGACTTTATCGTGTGCGCGATTCTTTCGGACAAAAATGTACACCGGCCGGATGAATTTATTAGTGCTTTATTAAATAAAATTAATATTTTTAACCAGCACAATAAAGATTCCTTCCAAATACATATCTGCTATGACTGTAAATCGGAATCCATCCACCAGATTCATTCGGTAGAACAGCTGATCAACGATACGATCTGCGAGAAGAACGGAAAAAAAATACAGGAGTTGCAGCAAAAAGAACGTTCCTCTCATCTGTCAGAAAAAGACAAAGAGCAGGATCTTGCCGTTATGAAATTACTTGACGACAACCAGTTTATATACTATTTCCAGCCGATCGTAGATGCACATACCGGAAAGATCTTCTCCTACGAGGCTTTAATGCGTGCCAATACGGAGCAGAGAATTTCTCCGCTGGACATTTTAACAAGCGCCAAACGCCTGGGGCGCCTCTATGATGTGGAAAAAGCAACGCTATTTAACGTTCTTCATTACATGGAAGAACATCCGAAAAAATTTGCCGGCAAAAAGACGTTTATCAACAGTATTCCCGGCGCGCAGCTTGTAGATTCGGATAAGGACCGCTTCCACCGTCAGTTAAGCGAGCACAGCGGCCAGGTCGTTGTAGAACTTACCGAGCAGGAAGAACTTGACAATAAATGTCTTTCTGACATCAAGAAGTCTTATGCACGGCTTAAAGTTGAGACGGCCATTGACGATTATGGATCGGGATATTCCAACGTCAATAACCTTCTCCGCTATATGCCAAAATATGTAAAAATTGACCGTATGCTGATGGAGGAAATTCAAAACAATCCGCAAAAGCAGCATTTTGTAAAAGACATTATTGATTTCGCGCACGACAACAATATTCTGACTCTTGCCGAAGGAATTGAAACTTCGGAAGAATTGAAGGAAGTTATCCGCCTCGGTGTGGATCTCATCCAGGGATATTATACGGCGCGTCCAAATCCGGAACCATTGGAGCAGATTGACCCTCACATCCAGATTGAGATTCTGGAGTACAACAAAAACCGCTCCTCTTCGATGGTTCGCAAGGATTATATCGTTGACAAGCCACAGTCCATCTCCCTGATTCAGATGACTCTTGGCAAATATACCGATATTCACATCGCCCAGCAGGCCGGCAAAGATTATCCGATCGAATTGATCGGCGCCACCGGATTCCAGTCCAATCTCCGCATCTGGTTTGAGGATGGTTTCCACGGCACGTTGATCCTCAACACCACTCATTTTTCCACCGAAAAATGTATGCCTTGGCTGGAACTCGGCGAAGGAGTTGACCTTACCATCCGGCTCAAAGGAGATACCAACCTGAAAATGAGTGGTATCCGTGTACCGAAAAATTCTAACCTGCAGTTTGTAGGCGAAAAATAAAGTGGAATTTGTACATATATATTACAATTAGCACAAAAGTCATGCCTACAGCCGGGTTTTTCCCATTTGGCATGACTTTTTCTTTCGCACCGGTCATGCCTACAACCGGGGTTTTCCCATTTGGCATGACCACTCCTCTCGAATCTACTAGTCACAGACATCTTTCCGCACAGAACTATTTCTTTGAAGCCGAGAATGCTATTTTTCTGTAGAAGAAGCTGGCACAAAGTGCATAACTGTTTGAAGATGTTTCATAAAATAGAAAAAGCCCGGCTGCTTTCAGCAGCCGGAGCTTTTTCATTTTATGAAACATCGAGTTTTATGCACTTTGTGTCAGTTTAGCTTCTTCGAAAGAAAAAGCAAGCATTCTCCTTCAAAGAAATTTGCTCCTGAAAAGGAAAGATGTCTGTAACTACTCTTCCACCGGATCAAATTCCTCATCGAAATCATCTTCGGCGATGTCAAGAGTTTCCTCCTCGTCCTCTTCCTCCATCGTAAGAAGTTCATCGGCTTCATCAACTTCTGTAGTTTCTGCAACATCTGCCGGCATATCATCCTTTGCTGCTTTCTTGCCTTTGCCTTTCTTATCCTTTTCTTCCTCTTCCGGTGCCTCCGGCTCTTCTACCGGTTCCGGCGGCTCAAGACTGTCAACCAGATCACTGTGAAGGCTGATATTGCGGTAGCGCTTCATACCGGTTCCGGCTGGAATCAGTTTACCAAGGATAACATTTTCCTTCAAACCGATCAAAGGATCGATCTTTCCTTTGATAGCGGCATCCGTAAGAACTTTTGTAGTCTCCTGGAAAGACGCTGCGGAAAGGAAGGAGTTTGTTGCAAGAGAAGCCTTTGTGATACCAAGGATAATCTGTTTGCCTTCCGGTACCTCTTTTCCTTCTGCTGCAAGAGTTTCTACTGTATCTTCAAATTCAAGCGTATCCACCATCGTTCCCGGAAGGAATTCAGAATCTCCATTGTTCTCGACGCGGACTTTCTTCAGCATCTGACGAACAATGACCTCGATATGCTTGTCGTTAATTTCTACACCTTGGAGACGGTATACACGCTGCACTTCACGAAGCATGTAATCCTGTACGGCACGTACGCCTTTGATCTTCAAGATATCATGTGGGTTGACACTACCTTCGGTCAACTCATCACCGGCCTCAAGCACCTGTCCATCCATAACTTTGATACGGGATCCGTATGGGATCAGGTATGCTTTTGTCTGGCCATTTTCTTCATCGGTAATGATAACTTCACGTTTCTTCTTCGTATCACGAAGTGTAACTTTTCCGCCAAATTCGGAAATGATAGCAAGACCTTTCGGCTTTCTTGCCTCAAAAAGTTCCTCGACACGAGGAAGACCCTGTGTGATATCGTCTCCGGCTACACCACCGGTATGGAATGTACGCATGGTAAGCTGTGTACCGGGTTCACCGATTGACTGAGCGGCAATGATACCAACGGCTTCACCAACCTGTACCGGTTCACCGGTTGCCATGTTCGAACCATAACATTTTGCACAGATACCGACATGAGACTTACATGTCAGGATCGTACGGATCTTAATCTTAGCAGCATCACCGGCATCAATAACAGCCTTTGTATTCACAATGCGGGCTGCGCGTTTTGGTGTGATCATATGATTTGCCTTTACGATCAGCTCGCCCTCATCATCGTACATATCCTCGCAGGCATAACGGCCTGTGATACGTTCTTCCAGCGTCTCAATGACTTCTTTCCCATCCATGAATGCACTGATCCACATACCCGGAATCTCATCTTTTCCTTCGCAGCAGTCCGTCTCACGGATGATAAGATCCTGTGATACGTCTACCAGACGACGAGTCAGGTATCCTGAATCGGCTGTACGAAGCGCTGTATCGGAAAGTCCTTTACGAGCACCATGTGCGGAAATGAAGTACTCCAGTACGTCAAGACCTTCACGGAAGTTTGACTTGATCGGCAGTTCGATCGTACGACCGGATGTATCGGCCATCAATCCACGCATTCCGGCAAGCTGTTTGATCTGTTTGTCAGAACCACGCGCTCCGGAATCTGCCATCATAAAGATGTTATTGTACTTATCCAGTCCGGTAAGAAGTGCCTGGGTAATCTCATCATCGGCTTCTTTCCAGGTCTCGATAACGGCTTTGTAACGCTCTTCCTCAGTCAAAAGACCACGGCGGAAGTTTTTGGAAATATTTTCAATCGTGCTTTCTGCATCTGCAAGAATGTCTTTCTTTGCTGCCGGCACTTCCATATCGGAAATGGATACCGTCATCGCTGCTCTTGTAGAATATTTGTAACCGAGAGACTTGATTGCATCCAAAGTCTCCGCAGTCTTTGTAGCACCATGATTATTGATACATTTTTCAAGGATCTGTTTGAGCTGTTTCTTTCCTACATGGAAATCAATTTCCAATTTGAGGAAATTCTCATCCTTGCTTCGGTCTACGAATCCCAGATCCTGGCTGATGATCTCATTGAAAATGAAACGTCCCAGTGTGGACTCAATAATACGGGATTCCATCTCACCATTTTTGTTGATTCCCTGACATTTTACTTTAATTTTCGCGTGCAGGGTAATCTCATGATTTTCGTAAGCGATGATCGCTTCGTTCATGTTCTTAAATGCTTTTCCCTCACCTTTTGCACCCGGACGCTCCTGTGTCAGGTAATAGATACCAAGAACCATATCCTGGGAAGGTACAGCTACCGGACCACCATCGGACGGTTTCAAAAGGTTGTTTGGCGAAAGCAGAAGGAAACGGCACTCTGCCTGAGCCTCTACCGAAAGTGGAAGATGCACAGCCATCTGGTCACCATCGAAGTCCGCGTTAAACGCAGTACATACCAATGGATGAAGTTTGATTGCTTTTCCTTCTACAAGTGTAGGCTCAAATGCCTGGATACCCAGACGGTGAAGTGTAGGAGCACGGTTCAGCATAACCGGATGCTCTTTGATAACCTGCTCTAAGATATCCCATACAGCAGGCTCCAGCTTCTCTACCATTTTCTTCGCATTTTTAATATTATGTGCGGTTCCGTTTGCTACGAGTTCTTTCATAACAAATGGCTTAAACAGCTCGATCGCCATTTCTTTTGGAAGACCACACTGATAAATCTTAAGTTCCGGACCTACGACGATAACGGAACGTCCTGAATAGTCAACACGTTTTCCGAGCAGGTTCTGACGGAAACGTCCCTGTTTACCTTTCAACATATCGGAAAGGGATTTCAGGGCACGGTTACCGGGACCGGTTACCGGACGGCCGCGGCGGCCATTGTCGATCAAAGCATCTACCGCTTCCTGAAGCATACGTTTTTCATTTCGCACGATGATATCCGGCGCGCCAAGTTCCAAAAGTCTCTTCAAACGGTTGTTACGGTTGATGATTCGGCGGTACAGATCGTTCATATCGGAAGTCGCAAAACGACCACCATCAAGCTGAACCATTGGACGAAGATCCGGCGGAATGACCGGGATCACTGTCAAAATCATCCAGTCCGGACTGTTGCCGGACTCGCGGAATGCTTCGATTACCTCAAGTCTCTTGATGATACGCGCACGTTTCTGGCCTGTAGAAGCCTTCAACTCTGCTTTGAGTTCTTTGGACTCTTTTTCCAGATCGATTCTCTGCAGCAATTCCTGGATGGATTCAGCACCCATACCTACGCGGAATGTATCACCAAAATCTTCTTTTGCTTTCTGATATTCTCTCTCGGAGAGAACCTGTTTTACCTGAATTTCTTTCGTATCGGACTCCAATACGATATACGCAGCAAAGTACAGAACTTTCTCCAATACCTTTGGAGAGATATCCAGAATCAGTCCCATACGGCTGGGAATCCCTTTAAAGTACCAGATATGGGAAACCGGCGCTGCTAATTCAATGTGTCCCATACGCTCTCTACGTACGCTGGATTTGGTAACCTCAACGCCGCATCGATCGCAGACAACACCTTTATAACGAACTTTTTTATATTTTCCACAATGACATTCCCAGTCTTTGCTTGGTCCAAAAATCTTTTCACAGAACAAACCGTCTTTTTCCGGTTTCAATGTTCTGTAGTTGATCGTTTCCGGCTTTTTTACTTCCCCACGGGACCATTCACGGATCTTGTCGGGAGATGCCAGTTTGATCTTAATTTTGTCATATGTTAATGTTTCCTGAATTACATCGCTTACCTGTGGCATTCTTATCGTCCTTTCTATAACATTTACACAATGTATTTACCTGCAATCATTTATTCCTCATCGGAAATGCCAATGCTGCTGTCATCGTCAAGTTCTGACAATTCAGCTTCACGGAATCCGGCACCTTCAAAGGACTCTTCTTCGAGTTCGAATCGGTCGCCTTCCATCAATCCTGACATATCTTCGACATTTACTTCGTCCACAGATTCTGTCATCTGGATTTCTTCCCCGTTTTCATCAAGAACGGCTACATCCAGTGCAAGAGACTGCAGCTCTTTGAGCAATACCTTAAAGGACTCAGGTATTCCCGGTTCAGAGATATTATCGCCTTTGATGATCGCTTCGTATGTCTTCACACGTCCGACTACATCATCGGATTTTACAGTAAGGATTTCCTGAAGTGTATAAGCAGCACCATAAGCCTCAAGTGCCCATACCTCCATCTCTCCAAAACGCTGTCCACCGAACTGGGCTTTACCTCCCAGAGGCTGCTGTGTTACAAGAGAGTAAGGACCGGTTGAACGAGCATGGATCTTATCGTCAACCAAATGGTGGAGTTTCAGGTAGTGCATGAATCCAATCGTTACTTCTCCATCAAAGAACTCGCCGGTACGTCCGTCGCGAAGCTGGACTTTTCCATCTTCTTTGATCGGTACGCCTGCCCATTCTTTGCGGTATTCCTGGTTTTCCAAAAGGAACTGCATCACTTCCGGATCCAGAACATCTTTATATTTTGCTTCGAACTCATCCAATGGCGTATTGACATAATCATTGGCAAGTTTCAAAGTATCCATAATATCCACTTCGTTTGCGCCATCAAATACCGGTGTCGCTACATTGAAACCAAGGGCTTTCGCTGCCAGACTCAGATGAATCTCCAGTACCTGTCCGATGTTCATACGGGAAGGCACGCCCAGAGGATTCAATACGATATCAAGAGGACGTCCGTTTGGAAGGAATGGCATGTCTTCTACCGGAAGTACACGGGAAACGACACCCTTGTTACCATGACGGCCGGCCATCTTATCTCCAACCTGGATCTTTCTCTTCTGTGCGATGTAGATACGCACGGTTTTATTAACGCCCGGAGAAAGTTCATCTCCGTTTTCTCTCGTAAATACTTTCGCATCTACGACAATACCAAATTCACCATGAGGGACGCGGAGAGAGGTATCTCTTACTTCGCGGGCTTTTTCACCGAAGATCGCACGAAGAAGTCTTTCCTCGGCAGTCAGTTCTGTCTCTCCCTTAGGTGTTACTTTTCCGACAAGAATATCGCCGGCACGAACCTCAGCACCAATACGGATGATACCCTGCTCATTCAGATCTTTGAGCGCATCATCGCCGACACCAGGCACGTCGCGGGTAATCTCTTCCGGTCCGAGTTTGGTATCTCTGGCTTCGGTTTCGTATTCTGTAATATGAACGGAAGTATATACATCTTCCTGTACCAGTCTTTCACTAAGAAGAACGGCATCCTCGTAGTTGTAACCTTCCCAGGTCATGAATCCGATCAGCGGGTTCTTACCAAGAGCGATCTCGCCGCCGGAAGTAGAAGGTCCATCTGCGATAACCTGTCCTTTTTCGATCACATCGCCCTTTGTCACGATCGGGCGCTGGTTCATACAAGTACCCTGGTTGCTTCGTACAAACTTCGCAAGTTTATACTCATCGCGGTTTCCATCCGCCTTTTTGATAATGATGCGGTTGGACTCAGAGCGTTCTACTACACCGCCTTCTTTTGCTACGACACAGTTTCCTGAATCGACAGCGGCTTTCATTTCCATACCTGTACCGACAACCGGTGCTTCTGTCACGAGAAGCGGCACTGCCTGACGCTGCATGTTGGATCCCATCAGCGCACGGTTCGCATCGTCGTTTTCCAGGAATGGGATCATGGCTGTTGCCACCGAGAATACCATCTTCGGCGATACGTCCATGAAATCAATTTTATTTCTCTCAAATTCGGAAGTTTCTTCACGGAAACGACCGGAAATGTTTTTACGTACAAAATGTCCGTCTTCATCCAAAGCTTCATTCGCCTGTGCCACATGATAACGGTCTTCTTCATCCGCTGTCATGTAAACTACTTCATCGGTTACGACCGGATTGTCCGGATTGGTCTTGTCTACTTTGCGGTATGGAGCTTCGACAAATCCATACTCATTGATGCGGGCATAAGATGCCAGTGAGTTGATCAGACCGATGTTCGGACCTTCGGGAGTCTCAACAGGACACATTCTTCCGTAATGGGAGTAATGTACGTCACGGACTTCGAATCCGGCACGGTCTCTCGAAAGACCACCGGGACCGAGTGCGGAAAGACGTCTCTTATGTGTCAGTTCAGACAACGGGTTATTCTGATCCATAAACTGTGACAGCTGGGAACTTCCAAAGAACTCTTTGACAGCTGCGGTCACAGGTTTAATATTGATGAGCGACTGTGCAGAGATCGTCTCTACATCCTGTGTCGTCATACGTTCACGAACCACACGTTCCATACGGGACAAACCGATACGGTACTGGTTCTGGAGCAATTCTCCGACAGCACGGATACGACGGTTGCCCAAATGGTCGATATCGTCATCATTTCCGATGCCATATTCGAGATGCATATTGTAATTGATCGAAGCGAAAATATCTTCCTTCGTGATATGCTTTGGAATCAGATCCGCTATGTTCTTCTTGATTGCTTCATAAATTTCTTCTTCTGAGGTGTACTCATCCAGGATTGCTTTCAGTGCCGGATAATAAACATCTTCTGTTACACCCAATTCTTTTTTATCTGCATTTGGTAAAAATGCGTTCAAATCAACCATCATATTGGAGAGAACTTTAGCAACATGCTCTTCCGTCTGTACAACGACGTAAGGAATTGCTCTGTTCTGGATTTCAGCCGCTTTTTCTTCCGTCAAAGGAACACCGGCCTCGGCAATTACTTCACCGCTTTCCATATCAATTGCATCTTCGGCCAAAGCAAAACCGGCGATACGATTACGGAATGCAAGTTTCTTATTAAATTTATAACGTCCTACTTTTGCCAGATCGTATCTTCTTACATCGAAGAACATACTATTAATAAGGCTTTCCGCACTATCCACCGAAAGTGGTTCGCCCGGACGCAGTTTTTTGTACAATTCCAAAAGACCATCCTGATAATTTTCAGAAGCGTCTTTCGCAAAACTTGCAATAATTTTTGGTTCTTCACCGAACAGATCCAAGATCTCCTGGTTTGTTCCGACACCGAGAGCACGGAGCAAAACTGTGATCGGTACTTTACGGTTACGGTCTACACGTACATAGAAAATGTCGTTGGAATCTGTCTCATACTCCAGCCATGCACCACGGTTTGGAATGACCGTAGCAGAATACAGTTCCTTACCAATCTTATCATGTGCAATGCCATAATAGATTCCCGGAGAACGAACCAGCTGGCTTACGATAACACGTTCCGCACCATTGATAACAAAAGTACCGGTCGCTGTCATAAGAGGCAGGTCTCCCATGAAAATATCATGTTCACTGATCTCTTCTGTCTCTTTATTATGAAGTCTTACCTTTACTTTCAAAGGTGCTGCATATGTCGCATCGCGCTCTTTGCAGGCTTCAATCGAATATTTCACCTCATCTTTGCACAACTCAAATCCCACAAACTCAAGACTGAGATTTCCATTGTAATCTGAAATCGGGGAAATATCACGGAAAACTTCATTTAAACCTTCTTCCAAAAACCATTTGTATGAATCTGTCTGAACCGCAATCAGGTTAGGCATCTCCAAAACTTCTTTTTGCTTTGAGTAACTCATTCTGACGCCTTTGCCCACTTTGACAGGACGTATTCTGTTTTTCTCCATTGATGATTTCACTCCTTGTTTTTTTTACAAAACTGTGTTATAATGAGTTAGTAAAGGGTCACTAAACCTAATTTACCACAGTACTGTATATTCCATCTTACCACAGTTGTAGATTGGTGTCAATAGGAAAGTTCTACTTTTCCTTTTTTATTTACCCAGAAGCTTACCAAGTCCAGATATTTCGTTGAACCATACAAGTCATCAATGCCGAAGTTGTAATAATATTCGCCTTCCGGAAGTTTTGGCTCCGTAATATTGAAATTCTTCTTTACGCGGTATTTGTCTCCTTTGATCTCCGCCGTATCACCGCTTTCCTGATCAACAACGATATAGATCGGACGGATCACATCTCCTTTTTGAATCTCCGTCATTTCTTTGTCCGCCTGGCCGCTTTCGTCATCGATACCCTCCCATGCACCGAGCACCAGCCATTCTCCATCGTCCTCTGTCTCCCCGTAGAGATAAGCAAAACGAAGATTGGTCTCCCGGCCATTGAGCACGATCGGAGAAGAAAAGATTGTATAATCCTCGCTCTCCTCTACGACATACATGCTGAGAAGCGAGCCGTCTGGAAGCGACGGCCAGTATCCCTGGAAATTATCCGTCACAACGCCGGTCTGGTCATCGTAATCAAGCCAGTTGTCGCTTCCCAGATACACAAGTGGTGTTTCATCATCAAACTTCATATATAAATTGTACTGAACCGACGCGACATTCGGAAGGCTTTCCTGCGCGATCGTAAAGGTATAATATCCGTCATCGTTCAGATGCTGTTCTTCCGCGATCTGAATCCGGTTCTGGTTCGCCGTCACAAGTCCGAGTCCATGTTCGCTCTGATCTGCCGCCGACCAATCATTTTCTCCGGAATACTCCTCGATCGAACCATTGGCAGCGCCGTACACCATCGTTCCGATAAAATCGGTATACGAATCGCTGACGCAGATCATTTCAAAGGTCTTTAATTCCTCTTCTCCCTGAATCTCCAGTGGATAATACACCGAAAGTCCGTTGGCATTCTGGCGGTTTGCCCCTTTTACCTGATAAATAACCGCCTCGGCAATGGCTGCCTGAAGAGCACTCGTATCGACCGACCCCGCAATGTTTTTTGCCATATCGCCAAGATCCACCATATTGCTGTAGCCTTCCGACGGTGTATTTCCGCCGTAATTCTGTGCTTTTCGGATTCCTTTAGCAATTTCACCAAATGTTTCCATATTTTCTGTACTGCCGTTCATGGTTTCTGCCACCGCGTTAAATGCATCACACACTTTTTGAATCTTCGACAGATCTGTGACTGAAAGTGTCGCCGTACTTTCTTCGCCGAGTGCTTCGCAGCTTTTATAAAAACTGTCACAGATCTCTTTTCCAAGATCTGCCGCCGGAGCTCCCGGATTTTCCTGCAGATAGGCTCCGATCGCGGCGTAATCCCAGCCCGCGCCGCTCTCCAGTTCTTCCGAACCGATCATATAATCTGCAAACGGCGCAAGCATCTTTGCATTTTCAATCGTTCCCATCAGACAGGCATCGTAGCCGATAAAATTGAACTTTCTCGGAATGCCGTCAAGCGCCTGCCGGATCTCGGACAGATCCAGCGTATCTGTCCCGTAATTTTCATCCAGACATACACCGGCGACACTTCCACCGCCGTGATCCCACATGATAAGTCCGAGTTTGTTGTTTCCATAATTTTCCATGCCAAATCTGACGAAATCCTGCAGCGTTGCACTTTCTGCCATATTCGCCTGCTCCATGCGGGAAATTTCCTGCATATCTCCGTTTATGATTTCATACCGCATGATCGCATCTTCCGGTATGACCTCATTCTGCCACTGCGCACAGCCGCCTGTCTGTACGACAAAGCGAACCTGGGAGCCAAAGTCACGGTCAAGCATTTCTCCGAGATCCATGGTCGCTGCTCCGTAGCCGCTTTCCAGATCCGTTCCGCACAAATACACAAGGATCGTCCACGCACCATCTCCGGCAAATTCTTCCTGTGCTGCCGCCGGATTTTCCTGTTGCCCGCTCTCTTCCATCTGACCGGCATCTTCCGCACAGCCGGCCAGACCGAAAAGCATTCCGAGCAGTACCGCACACAATACTACTTTCTTTTTCAACTATTTTCCCCCTGTCTTTAGCGCACGCGCACTGTAAAATTGTATTTTTTCTTCTGTCCATTGACCAGTTTTACAGTAACTGCTATCTTGGCCTTTCCCTTCTTTTTCCCGAACACGCGCAAGTTTGAAAAATACTGTTTTCCATCTTTTTGGATTCCATAATTTTTCGTCTTAATGATCTTCTTGCCGCTTTTGATCTTATAAGAAATTTTTGCAATTTTGTTTTTTGCCGCCTTACTATTGATCAGAAGCTGGATATCATCTGCTTTTTTTCGTGAAATCGTAAATTTTCCTTTTAACGGATATTTTCCTACGATAATATCTGAAAAAGAATATTTTGGGGCCTTTGACACATTGTTCGTTTTATCGTCCGGCTGCTGCGACGGCTCTGTCACAGGCATGGTTGTCTTTGCATCGGATAACGAATTTCCCGGCGTGCTTGCCGGTGCACCCGGAGATACGGTTTCCTGCGCTGCCGGAGTTTGTTCCGGTGCCGCACTCGGCGTTGCCTCCGGTGCCGCACTTGGCGTCACTTCCGGTGTTGCTTCCGGTGTCACTTCCGGAATTTCCGTCGGCGCTGCACTCGGCGTTGCTTCCGGAGTTGCCGTCGGTGCCGGCGTTGGATTCACCGGTTTGAGATCCTCATCACTTCTTATATAATAAGTTTCTGCGATCGGAAAATCGGTCAAATAACTGCTTTCATAGTATTCATTATCCATCACATGAACCTGGGACGGATCCGCCTCGTCAAAATCTGTGCTTCCCTTTAAAAAGTAATCATAACTTATGTTGTCATCGTCCGCATCATCCCATGTCGCATCGAGATTGTACCATTGGTCGCCAAGTTTCACGATGTTCCAGGCATGGCCTGCAGAATCTCTTCCTGTACCGGCACTTCCTCCGATCCAGTGGCATGGCACCCCGGCTTCGACAAGGAGTTTATACATACAGAGTGCATAACTGTTGCAAAGCCCCTCGCCTCTTGCATATGCGCTGTATGCAGAAGAAGCATTATCCACATCATCTGTGTATGTAATAAGCGCGCAGACAAAATCATGAATGGCTTTTACCTTGGAATAATCTGACATCTGCGAAGTTCCAAGCGCAGCAAGGATTTCTTTTGTATGCGTATTGACATATTCCGTCTCTTCTGCAGTCTCAAAGTAGGTCGGCGTAAAGATAAGTTCGCCACTTAGAGCCGTTTTGTCAAACCTTGCCTTTAGACATTCTTTTGCAAAATTGATATTTCCGACCAGATAATCTGAATCGTCCGAAGTCGCCGCATTATCCAGCATGATCATGTCATAATAAAAGAATAACATGTCGCCAAACAAATAATTCCATTCCTCTTCGGTTCCGCTAAAATCAACCGAAAACTCGCTTTTTCTCTGCATTCCGTTGTCGCGGACCACTTCTGCCAGTTCTTTCAGCCCCGTCGCCTTTTGATCCGCAGCCAATGCCTGTGTCCCATTTGCAGCAACACTTCCGGCGAGTACTCCGACCGTCAGGATAATTGCCAATATTTTCCTTTTCCAGTTTTGTAATTTCATACAGATTCCTCCCTGTTTTGTTGTTGGTCTTAATAATTTTCCTCAATTTTGAGAAGAAAAACTCCCACTTTAAACTGCTATTTATTATAGCAAACCCAATAACTCGCGACAATAGAAAACACAGAATTGTTTATGCCTCATCGTAAATGTAGTTGCAAGAAGGACATACATTACTTATTTCATTTATTGCTATTTAGCACGCAACCATTGCAATCCTTCCTCAACGTAAAACAACCTCTCCTTTCATATCAAGTTTGATGCAAAAGAAGAGATTGTATGATTTCCGCAAAAGTCTTATTTATTATTGGATTGTTGCTTTTTTTGCAATTCCTCAATCAGAGCATACGCGTTTGCAAGTTCATCATTTTTAAGCTTCAACTCATCCTCTTTTTTCCGGATGATATCCCGTGCTTCATCCAAATCCTTCTGCATTTCGTCAACCATATATTCAGCGGTATTGTGATCCAGCTGGGCTAATTCTTTGGAATACATGTTCATCACCCTTTCCGTGTTTTGGCAGAGATGGAAGATGTCTTCGTACATTTCCTTAAACATTGGAAATTTTTGGATGAGATCATAGATCTGCTCCGGGTCATCCGTGCTTAAAAAGGTAAGCCAAGCCTCCAGCTCTGTTTGTATATCTTTATTTTGCATGGCATTATGGAAAATGTCAAGGGGTATGAACAAAAAATTCTGCAAAAGATTCATTTCCAGCTTGGTATCGGAGACCGCATGAAAAAAATGCAGGTAGGTGTCCGGAAATGCATGAAATTCTTTTGGGCTGTGCTCAAAGAAAACGATGACATGAACAGGCCGTATGTTTTTGTAATTAAAATTCTTGGAGTCACGGTCTTTTACCCGCTTATACTGGCGGAGCAGAAGGTCAGCGGAGTAGCAGGCGGCACGTTCGCCGGGAAAACGGTAACCAATCTTTTGAACTTCAATATTGGCAATGCTTCCGTCTTCGAACTCGACAACAATGTCCGTGATCAAAAAAGAGGGTTCGACGGTAATGCGCGTAGTGTCATTTGGCAGAACTTTTAGGACACGGACGTTCTTTTTTAATAAAAGTGATAAAAGCCGGCTGAGCCGCTGAGGATTGTATTCCGGGTTGAAAACTTCTTTGAAAAAGCTGTCAAAAAGAATTTTAACTCCGTGCTGGCCGGTACAGATGTCAAGAAACGCTTCCTTTTGTGTTTCGCTCCAGCTTATGAAGAGGTTGTTTAATTTCCAGCTGCTCCGGATCTCCGCTAAAACCTCTTCACGTTTTCGATAAGAAAACAAATTTTGTAATGTTTTTTTGTGCATAATATGCCTCCTTTAGTGTTAGTAAGTACTTTGTTAACTGCTACATATCGGTTTTAAAAAGTAAGGGAAATTAAACAAAAAAATGCACAAAATAAACGAACATAAAGAAAATAGATTTTCTTTGTGGTAATTATAATAAGATATTTGAAGATGCTTGTCAAGAGGAACCTGCAATTTCTTCAACTCCTGTATTTATTCACATGTATTTTCCACCTTGCAACTCCCCTCCAATAATGATACTATATCCTTATCACAACAAATGAGAGGAAGCTGTTATGAAACTAATTACCGCCCTTATTTTAATCCTTGTTATCCTTGGCATTGTCTTCATTGCCTTTTTGTGCCTCCGCAAAAAAGTCCGCGACACGTCGCAGGCATTGTTCGGCACGCCCGATATCACGCAGGCAGCGGCGCAGATGAAGCAGGAATATGCGACGACACCGAAGTCCGTTTCTTCCATGACTTCCCTTCTGCTGCCGAAGATCAGCGCCGATTTTCCGGATTTTGAATACAACGAAATGAAAGAACGCGCAAATAATGTGCTGGTTTCCTTTCTTCGTGCCATTACTGCTAAAAATGTTTCTCTGCTGACAGAGGGCAGCCGTGAATTAAAACAGCAATTGGAAAATCATATTGAGATGCTGCGTGCCGAAGGACGCTCCGAACATTTTGAGCAGGTCAGGCTGCACCGCACCGAAATTTATCAATACCGCAAAACAGACGGAAAATGCATTGTTACGTTTCAGACTTCTCTGGAATGCTTCCATTATATAGAAGACGAAAGTTGTAAAATATTGGAAGGTGACAAACAGATGAAATATCAGACAAAATTTAACACCGATCTCATCTATGTGCAGGATGTGGACAAAATGAAAAATGACTACGACGATGCCCTCGCTGTAACCTGTCCAAACTGCGGCGCGCCGATTTCAACGCTCGGAGCAAAGCACTGTGAATACTGCGGCTGCGCGGTCATTGAATTAAACATACATGCATGGGCGTTTCATCATGTGGAGGAGATTACCGCCAGATCCAATGCTCTCAGATAAGCAGCGATATCTCCACCCGCATTTTCCCTTCTTCATAATGCCAGGTGATCTCGCCCCCATTTTGTTTTACAATATCACGCATATTGGCAGTTCCGATCCCATGCTGCGACCGGTCTGCCTTTTTCGTTTTCAGGATATTTCCTTCTTTTATTTCGCACGAATTTATGATCTCCACAAATACGGCGCCGCCACTATGTGAGATATGAAGTTCAAAAGAAGGGTTTTCTGCCTTTTCCAATGCCTCTTTGACATTGTCCATCGCATTGCCCCACAAGATACAGCGCTCCCGGTGATTGAGATTGATCTCTGCCGGAAATCTGCCGTCTATTTCATAGGAAAAACCGGCTTTGCCTTTCCATTCATTGACTACATAGTCGATAAAATAATCCAGAATAAAATCACCCGTATGACTCACTGCATTTTGATTATATTCGATTCCCAGTTCTTCGATGTATTTTTTAATTTCTTCGATGTCGCCCCGGTCTCCCAGCGCGTGAAGTACCCGCAGATGGTTTTTCACATCATGGCGGAACGACCGCATATATTCCTGTCGTTTCCATTCACGCTCATATATTTTTTCTTCGATTTCTTTTTCATGCTGCACCTTTCTCCGGCTGAAGACAAGGTAAAATAGCACCACACATACGACAAGAGCGACAACGATACAAAGCATATTGAAAAAATACGTCTGCCGCATCGCCTGCTGTGTGATCTCGCCATTTAGCACAAGATAAGATACACCTGCCACAACACAGACGCAAAACAAAAACACCAGTACCAGCAGGATATACCCATACGATATCGTTTGTATAAATGCATAAACCTTCTTCCGTTTCCGATACACCAATGCGGTTAAGATCATCCACAAAACCATGCCAAGCGTATTATCTATTATACTTTGCGTAAAATTATGTTCATACCTTGTAACAAGCATATTAACACTCATTACCATCATATCGACAATACTAATTGCCAAATACTCAATCAAAACAGCCATTAATTTTCTGCCAAATTTTCCGTAAAACAGAGAAAAAATAACAACTACGTCCCGAAGGGTCTTCCATGCAACCATATCCGACCCCTGCCCGCACAGATAAGCGCCACCCAGGATATAAGCGGCTACAACCAGCCACCATCTCCATTTTTTGAATTCAAAGCCAAATATCCCGTATGTGATCAGCAGGGTTTTTACCGTCTCCGGCACAAGCCAGATCAGCCACTGTCCTACACTCATCCGCTTATGCCTCCTTATAATACGTCAGATAGGCATGTGTCACTTCTGCCTGCTTTCGTTTTGAAATTTCTAACCGCTCGTCTCCTACCACCACAAATCCGCTTTTGATTTTTTCAATTTTTGCAACATTGACAAGACATCCCCGTTTTATCTCTACAAAAGGACATCCCTCCAGGGTTTCCTTTAACCGCTTCATGGATTCGCGAATGAGGGGCTGTTTTCCACTTTCTGTCACAATCTGAATATAATTTCCCAAAGAATTTATGTAAAGAATTTTTTCACTCGGAGTACCGTGCACGATACAATTGTTACGTTTCATACGGACCGCCTGCGCCAATGCCTCCGGAAGTTTATCCTCCAGATTTTCTTTTTGCACAAACCGCAGCACATGTAAGCCAAAAGCATCCGCAATCATCTCTTCATGGTCGGTAACAAAGATAATATACGTCGTACCTTCTTTGCGCTGTAACTCTTCTTTTAACTCTATGCCCGACATTCCGGGCATCTCAATATCCAAAATCAAAATGTCCGGCTTTGTGTCTGCTTGCAGCACAAATGACGCATCTTCATACAATGCAGTCTCAGCCGGACATTTCATCTGTTTCAAAACCTTTTCACAAACTTTGCAAATCCGCTCTCTTTCTTCTGCCTGATCGTCGCAAACCCCAATAATCATAACGTCCGCCTCCAAAAACTCCGTCTCTTTTGTAAACATTCAGAACCTTTATGTTATAATTAGGATTTTATCATAATTTGCAAATACTGGCAAGCGTGGTTTACTTTTTCTCATATACTGTCAGACGGTCTTGTCTTGTATTATCGTCTTCTATCGTATAGTCAACATAAAAAGTGTCACCCTGCACAAACAGGTAATTCAGCCACGCCTGACTGGTAAGTGCATTAGTAGACATTACACTTTCCGGCACTACTTCCTGCATTTTACCATTTTCCAACAGGAAAATACCTTTTTCTGTCGCTGCAAACAACTCGCCATCCTCATTTACCGCATAACAGACTCCCTGATCGGTCACCTGTCCCTGTGCTTCGAACTCGTCTTCCTGTTCCCCAGTCTCCAGATTATAAACCATTATCTTGCTTCCATCTGTACCTATCGTAAATATCATGTCGTTTACCAGATCGGCACGGGCAACATTCTCTCCAAATTCGTGAATACAGTTCCCTTTAAGATCATTTATAGCACATTTACCTCCTCCGTATAACGCAAGGACACTTTTATCATCTGCTACTGCAAAACTCTGTATCGGTTTCTTGCCAAAAGCATCCGGATACGCTTTAAATTTATCCGTCAATGCATATACATAAGTTCCGGTTGAGGTGTTTGACACTCCAAAAATTTTCCCGTTCGCTGTCTCAGTCAGTGTGTACAACTCGCTGATCTTATTTTTCTTCAACAATTCATTTGTCTCTGACATATCAACTTCGTTCCATTCCCCATCTTCCAGAACATACTTTTTATAAGCCATACTGTCCTGTGTTATATGTTTTTCATCAAACATAAAGACGATTGGCTTTCCGTCTGCGTCTCTTGCCATACAAAATGGCTGTCCTTTCGGATATGTAATTTCACGCTCCTTATAACCCATCTCCTCTTTTATCTTATTTGTCGTCTGGTTTTGTGTTGTCTGCTCCTGATCTGCTGCCTGACTTCCACACCCCGTGCAAAGCGCCGCCGCTGTCAAAAATGCCATTGTTAAGGCCAAAAATTTACGTTTCATCGTGTTCATCCTCCTTTTGTACACTTTTTATACTGTTTATCAGTATACCATATTTCCTTCTGCATCACCAAACTTTGTGACGAACGGTCATTTTTTGTGATAAACGACTTCGATTTAAACCTCTGCATACTCTTCCATTCACCGGCATATACATATATCAACTTGCCTTATGCCGGTGAATGCTATGAAACGATATTTCGCTCTATTTCTTACTGTTTGTCTGATTTTGTGCAGCTGCGCTCCGGGCAGCGGTTCGGTTTCTGACAAAAATTCCCAACCAAATACAGATTTTCAAGAATATACAGACGCCCTGTTCCGGGAAAGTGTCGCAGGCGATGCGTTGTCACTTAATTATTCTCTCGCGCACCCGGAAAATTATGGAATCTCAAAAACCGCCGGTGGATTTCCACCCCTCTCAGTATCCGAGACGGCACAGGCTTCTTCGGAGTATGAAAATGCACTGGCAAAATTAGAAAGTTTTGACAGAGATTCTCTTTCCCAACCGGAAAAGATTTTATATGACAATTTGAAATATACGTTGGAAATGAATCAAAAGAGAGAAGATTTTTTTCTATTTTCCCGTCCTTTTTCCCCGGTTACCGGCCTTCAGGCACAGCTTCCCGTGCTATTAGCAGAGTATTCTTTCGACTGTAGAGAAGATATTGAAAATTATTTTACACTCCTTCGCAGCATCCCTTCGTATTTTGAATCGGTTCTCGTCTTTTACGATCATCAGGAAAAAGCCGGACTGCTACCCTGCCGGAGTACAATGTCGCACATTTTGGAGCAGTGCCAGACATTTTTGTCCGACAAGGGCTGGAAACTTTTGCTCACGTCCTTTCGGAGCCGCATTGAAGCCTGCGATTTTGTCGATCAGGAAGAAATGTTAAGCTACCGCAGAGAAAATAAATCCTTGATCAAAAAAGAGTTTGTCCACGCGTATGAAAATCTGACGGCAGGTCTGAACAGCCGGCTGGATGCCTGTCCGGAAAATGGGGCTTTGTGCAGTTATCAAAACGGTGAAGACTATTACCGCTATTTATTTGCCAAGGAGTCCGGTTCTCCGCGCGGTCCGGAGGAATATCTGAAGCTATTAAAAGCCCAGTTAAAGAAGTCAAAAGAAACCCTTCTTGCCTATGCCAAAAAAGATGCTTCGCTTTTTGCGAACCTCAATCTGTCGCCCGGAAAAGGACTGACGCCGGAGCAGCAGTTAGACCATCTGACAACTGCGATCAAGGAGGATTTTCCGGAGATCAAAGAGGTCGGATATAAGGTTTCCTACGTAGATCCTTCATTGGAGGATTATCTGAGTCCTGCCTTTTATCTGACACCTCCGCTCGATGCCTACGATGAAAACGCCATCTATATCAACGGAAGTGACCGGTTTGCCGGATCCGATCTGTACACTACCCTTGCGCACGAAGGCTATCCGGGGCATCTGTATCAAAATGTGTATGACCGCAGCCGGAACCATCCTCTTCTCTCCTATGCCCTGAATTTCAACGGCTACACCGAAGGCTGGGCGACCTATGCGGAAATCTACTCGTACAAATACCTCGGATATAAAAAAGACGAAATTGGAATCTTGCGGAACAATATGATCGTTTCCCTCTGCCTTTATGGGATATGCGATATCGGCATTCACCTGCTCGGATGGAGTGCGGATGATGTGTATACCTTTCTGCTGCAAAATGGTTCTTACGACCGTGAGACATCCGATTCTCTTTATGATAATATCATTGACGAGCCGGGTTCTTACCTCAAATATACGATTGGATATATGGAATTTGCCAGATTGAAAAAGACCGCCAAAAGCCATCAGGGAGACTCCTTTTCGGAAAAGGAGTTCCACCGATATGTGCTTTCTGCCGGTCCGAGTGCATTTTCTGTATTAGAAGATCATCTTACAGATCAATGAATGTCTAAGTCTGCTACAAATACAGGGAGTCGTTTCTTAAATTCTTCGTAGAGCATCGCCGCTACTTCGCGCATCTGTGGGTGGGCATGAGAATCCACGCGCAGACGGAAGAAGTTTCTCCAGGAACGGAGATTCATCGTTACGACGATTTCTGTTTTCAGGGAATTTGGAAGGACGGAACGCGCTTCCTGCGGGGTAGCACCCAGTTCAAGCATACGAAAATACGCTTGTTCTGCATTTTCCATCGCCTTTGTCCAGACTTCGTATTTGGCTTTGTCGTTTTCTTTTGACAGATCGTATTGGAAACCGCTCGCAAGGTCGATGACCGTGATCTGATTGTCAAATTTGTCACCACTGTAGTTGCAGTAACGCGTACTTTCCTGACTGTAACTTGCGATACGGTGACGCACGATCTCATGTGTCACACCGCGGTCACACACAAAACGAACGGTAACATTTTCATGTTCAATCACCGATTCGTGCTGTCTGGTCAGAAGACCTCTGATAAATTTCTCCGCCGAATCTTCTGTGATCTTTCCTTCACTTTTATAACAGACACGTCCGATACGTTCGATCTTTTTTACAATCTTTTCGTAATCGTCCATATCTATAATTTCTATACTCGGTTTGATTACCTGCATCTTTTCTTTCCTCTCTATTTCTTATAGTCGTATTCCAGCACGACAACGGACAATGGTGGAAGATAGCAGGTAAGTTCATACGCTGCCTCTTTTTTCTTCTTGTCTGTCGTCACTTTCTTCGCCTTGATCGGCGATTCATTGAGGCGGCCCCGGCCGCCGTACTTTGGTGCATCGGAATTGAGAATCTCGCGGAATGTACCGCCACACGGTGCTTTTACCGTGTACTGTTCGTGCGCTACCGGTGTGAAATTGAGAATAAACATCAGCTGTTTTTTCGTCGTTTTTCCCCGGCGCACAAATGCTACCGTGCTTGTCTCCGCACGTTCGCAGTCCATCCACTCAAATCCCATCACATCGCTGTCATTGTAATACAGCGCATCATTTTCAAGGTAAAGTTTATTCATGTCTTTGATGAACGCATGGATTCCCTGATGTGGTTCCTGATCCAATAAGAACCAGTCCAGACTCCGCATCTCGCTCCATTCACGCTCCTGTGCAAATTCCTGTCCCATAAACAGCAGTTTTTTGCCCGGATGTCCATAGAAGAAACCAAATGCCGCCTTCAGTGCTGCATATTTATCTCCGGTCAGCCCCGGCATTTTATTGAGCAGGGAACATTTTCCATGTACTACTTCGTCGTGGGAAAGTACGAGAATGTACTTTTCACTCAGATGATAGGACAGGCTGAAACAGAGCTGTCCATGATGAAACTGCTTAAAATACGGATCCAGTTTCATATACTCCAAAAAGTCATTCATCCATCCCATATTCCATTTATAAGAAAATCCAAGGCCTTCGTCCTTAACACGCTTTGTGACACCCGGCCACGCCGTGGATTCCTCCGCAATGATATAGGCGTCCGGATGACGTTTTTCCATAATGCTGTTTAAGTGGCGCAAAAAGTCCATCGCTTCGTAGTTTTCGTTGCCGCCATCTTTGTTTGGAAGCCAGTCGCCATCCTGCTTTCCATAATCAAGATAAAGCATCGAAGCCACGGCATCTACACGAAGTCCGTCGATATGGAACTTTTCCACCCAGAAAAGAGCGTTGGCAACAAGGAAATTCTGCACTTCCTTCTTTCCGTAATCGAAGATGTACGTTCCCCAGTCCGGATGTTCGCCGCGGCGGCGGTCGCTGTGTTCATACACTGCCTGTCCATCGAAATTTCCGAGGCAGTGCGCATCTTTCGGAAAATGAGCCGGAACCCAGTCAAGAATTACTTCAATGCCGCGTTTGTGCATTTCATCGACAAAATACATAAAGTCTTTTGGCGTTCCGTAACGGCTCGTCGGTGCATAATAACAGCCTACCTGATAGCCCCATGAACCATCAAACGGATATTCGGCAATCCCCATCAGTTCAATGTGGGTATATCCCATTTCCACGAGATAATCGCCCAGCATTTCTGCCAGTTCACGGTACGAATAAAAGCCATTGTCGTCATCCTCGACACGTTTTTTCCACGAACCAAGATGAGCCTCGTAAATGTTCATCGGCGCACGCTCGCGCACTTCTCTCGTCTTCCCATGATGCTTCTTTTCGTAGTCTGCATCCTGCCATTCATAACCGGTAAGCGATGTTACCACAGAGGCATTGTCCGGGCGCACCTGCGCATAATTTCCATACGGATCCGTCTTAAAGAGAAGATCGCCGCTTCTCGTCGTGATCTGGTATTTGTACACAGCGCCTTCGCCGACATTTGGCACAAACAATTCATAGATGCCACTTGGTCCGATCAGCCGCATCGTGTGAAGTCTTCCATCCCACATATTGAAATTACCGACGACACTCACACTTCTTGCATGAGGTGCCCATACCGCAAATCTTGTACCCGTCACACCGTCGATTGTCTCGACATGTGCTCCTAATTTATCAAAGATTTCATAATGACTGCCCTGCGCAAAAAGATAGGTGTCGTAATCGGTTATCTCCGGCTCATAGGCGTACGGATCTGCCGTCTCGACCACATCTCCCTCACCATACCGGATCCGGACGCGGTAATCCTTCAACTGGTCTTTCTTTTTCTCGATCTGCAGCCCAAAAAGTCCGAGTTCCGCATCCAGTTCTTCTGCCTCATAGGCAGTTTCCCCGGACACATCGGTGATCCACACACGCTGCGCCACCGGCCGGCGCACAACAAACATCTGCGTTCCCTCGTAAAAATGCATTCCAAGGAGATCCTGCGGAGCATTGATCACCCCTTCTTCCATTTCTTCGATCAATTGTGGATTCATCCACTCTTTCAGTATTTCATTCACTCTTTCTTCAACCTCCTCCAAATCAAAGAAGTGTCCCTTTTACAATTTCTGCCAATTCCTTGGATTTTTTCTCTGCGTCGTCCATATCCTTGCCAACAACCCCAAAATAAATCTTAATCTTTGGCTCGGTTCCCGATGGGCGGATACACAGCCATGCATCGTCTGTCAATTCAAAGTACAATACATTTGATTTTGGCAGCCCTGTCTTTCCTTCTTCGCCTGTCTGGATATTTTTGATGGTATCACGGTCATAATCGCGAACCGCTGTCACTTTATAAGGGCCAAATTCCATCGGCGGATTTTCACGAAGACCACTCATCGTAGACTTAATCTTCTCCAGACCTTCGATGCCCTTGTGCGTGATCGCAATCACATCATCTTTGTAATATCCGTATTTCTCATACATATTGATCATAGCATCCCATAATGTCATGCCACGTTTTTTATAATAAGCTGCTGCCTCGCAAAGTGCCATGGAAGCCACGATACCGTCTTTGTCACGGGCATGGGTTCCGATCAGGCAGCCATAACTTTCTTCAAATCCAAAAAGGTACGTACCCTCTCCGGTCTGCTCACTCTTTAAGATCTCACGGCCGATCCACTTAAATCCGGTCAGACATTCTACAACTTTAATGCCGTAATGTTTGGCGATGGCATCAACAAGGTTGGTCGTTACGATCGTTTTTACCATATAGCCGTCTTCCGGCAGTTTGCCTTCCAGTGCCAGTTTCTGTCCGATCTCATAATCCGCAAGGAACGAACCACTCATATTTCCGGTCAGGCAGATGTATTCGCCGGATTTACTGTCTTTTACATATACGCCAAGGCGGTCGGCATCCGGGTCTGTCGCAAGAACCAGATCGGCATCCTTTTCCTTTGCAAGGGCAAGAGCCAGTTCAAATGCTTCTCTCGCCTCCGGATTTGGATAGCTGACAGTCGGAAATTCGCCGTCCGGAAGTTCCTGCTCCGGCACAACAAAGACATTGGTAAATCCAAGTTCTTTCAATACGCGGCGTACCGGAATATTACCGGTTCCGTGCAGCGGTGTATAGACGATGCGAAGATCTTTTTCCACTTCTTTGATGCATTGCGGATGCAGCACATTTTTCTTCAATTCTTCCATATAACGGTCATCGATCGCTGCGCCGATATTCTCATACAATCCGGCTTTCACTGCCTCGTCTTTTGGCATTGTCTTTACGGTCGCATAATCGGTCACGGCTTTTACTTCATCCATGATTCCGGTGTCGTGAGGCGGTGTGATCTGCGCTCCGTCCTCCCAGTATACTTTATATCCATTGTATTCCGGCGGATTGTGGCTTGCTGTCACGTTAATACCGGAAATACAGCCGAGTTCTCTGACGGCAAAAGAAAGTTCCGGTGTCGGACGAAGGCTCTCAAATACATAAGCTTTGATGCCGTTTGCAGCCAGACAGCAGGCAGCTTCATCGGCAAATTCCGGTGACATTCTACGGCTGTCGAATGCAATTGCAACTCCTTTTTTCCCGCCTTTCTGACTCAATATGTAATTGGCAAGTCCCTGTGTCGCCTTCCGTACCGTGTATACGTTCATACGGTTCGTACCGGCTCCAATGATCCCGCGAAGTCCCGCCGTACCAAATTCAAGATCCGCATAAAAACGCTCCTTGATCTCGTTTTCATCCCCCCGGATCGATTCCAGTTCCCTTTTGGTATCCTCGTCAAAATAAGGATTTGCCAACCATTCTTCATAATTTTCCATGTAACCCATAATAAATATCTCCTTTCCATTAATTGGTTTCGCTTCCCTTTGCTTCCAGATCCGGAAAACTCCAGGAAACGTCTTCATCATCGTCTGTTGTCGTGACAGAATAACTCTTTGTCGTATATCCGTCTTTTGCCACCGTCAATGTGACCGCTCCGATTTTTTTCGGAAAACTGCACGGCGCGACTCCCTGGTAATTGCCATCCAGATAAACGCTTGCCCCGGCAGGAGTGCTGACAGTGATCTTATGGTCGTTATCATAACTTTCCGTCACCGTATTCTGCTGGTTCGAATCATCCTTTTCCACACTGCTCTCATCATCGCTTGACACTTCTGCCTCTTCTTCCGCAAGACTGATCCTTACCGTCGGATTGGCGGACTGCACGTCCACAACGCCGGTATACGTTGTATAACCATCCAATACAACCTTTATCGAATGTTTCCCATATTTGAGAGACACCGGTTTACTGTAGTCGGTCATCGTTCCATTGACATACAATTCCGCACCCTGCGGATCAATGTCAAATACAACCTGTCCTTTGTCTTTGACTGTGCTCTTAAAGAGTGACATATCAAGTTCCAGCGTCTTGTCGCGCTCGACGGCAATACTCCGGCTCCCTTCAAAGTCCCCGTTTTTCATGGAAACTTCGTAAGTTCCTTCCGGAACAGGCACCAGCATGTCTTTTGTCACCGGCAGGATCCGTACACCGGAAATGGTCATCGTTCCGCCGATAAAATCTTTATATTTGGCAGGCTTGATATAGCCGTGCCCTTTTGTCACCACGAGCGAATAGGCTTTTCCTTTGACTCCGCGGAAAGTCACTTCGTCTGTGGCGGCAATTTCCTGTAATTCAATTGGTTTCCCATCAGAAAACGCCTGAAATCCGCTTCCATAGCGGTAGCGCGTCCCCTGTATCTCAAGATACGATTCGTCCGTATTGAACCGAACATCCTTTACGTCATCATTTTCCACAATATCTTTGGAAATCTGCACTTTCTGCAGCGATGTCTTTCCCTCATCCAGATATAAATCCAGGACTTGTCCAATCTCAAGAGATTCGGACGAAATCTGTTTTTCATTTTTCGTCAAAATCTCTGTCGCCCCACTATATGTATAGGTAGCTTCTTTTTCCAGCTCCGGTTCGTAAAATGTCATCGAGCCGGCCTCTGCCTTTGTCAGCACGCCCACAAGATCGCGTCCCTTTTCATAGGTGATTGACGCATTGGGATTCGGACTTTGCGTCACTGCCTGTCTCGCCATCTTTTTCCCACATCCGGAAAGAAGCAGACAACAGAGCAATCCCAAAAACAATCCCATTATTCTTTTGTCTCTCATCATGCACCTCATTCTCTGTCACTATAATGATTGCAAACTTTACAGTCATTGTACCATAGATTACAAAAAACTTCCACCGTTTTCATAGTTTTTTAAAAACTGTTCGCGACATCCTTCCATCTCGCCCAAACTACGGAGTTTTTGGAGACTCTGCTCCGAGAACCAGCTTTTTTTATGGTTATAATATCCATTTAACAGTTTCCAGTATTTCTCCGGGAACAATAACATAATGTAGATAAATTCCTGATCTTCCCGTGAGAGCCGGATATTTTTTGCATAACTTTCAAGAATTGCCATTCCTTTTTTTCTGTCCCATCCATTTTTTTCCAGTGTCTTCCGCATGAGATACGTCAGATCGAGAAGGGGGATCCCCTTTCCTGCCTTTTCAAATCCTACCGTCGCAAGATGACCGGATTCCCGGATGAGATTATGATAGTTATAATCTCCGTGGCAGTAGCGCCCTCCATTTTCCAATATTTTCCTATAATAGGCGCACTTTTCGAGCCGCCCCGCTGCCTCAACCGCCTTTTCATAAAAGCGCTCAAAACACGCAATGGCCTGTATCTCAAATTCGGTACGCTGTTTTTTCTTTTTCATATAAGTATGGATCCGTTTTAATTCCCGCGTATGTTTCTGCACTTTCTCCAAAAGCGGTACGGTAGTCATCACCGGCTCTTCCTCTGCGAATACACACACATCTTCCAGAGCGCGGTGCAGTCTGGCGAGATTTTCCCCTGCGAGCGCAAGATCCGATTTGAGCCGGAGATCACACTCCTCACCGGAAAACCAATGGTAAAGTACGTACTTTTCTCCCGTTTCCAGTTCTGTGACATACTCCTCCGCACGATTTTTCACCACGCTGTCAATCCGTTCAAACCCGCGCATAACAAGAATTTCTTTTATTTTATTTTCAAAGGTAAAGTGCCCGCGAATCTGCTCGTATTCACGCAGCAATACCGGCCCCTGCGTCGTCTCCAGCAGCCATCCGCCGCGGTGGCGGTAACGTCGTTTTACGGACAGATCATAATTTTCCAGACCTTTTTCCACTTTATCTTCCAACTTACACCCCTCCTTCATGTTGTAACATTGTATGAAGGAAGGTCACGTTGTATGACTAAAAGATACCTGTTCAAATACCGTTTTTAATATCGTAAGTCCGATCGGACCGAGTACGATGCCGCCGACTCCAAACAGTTTCAGACCCACGTAGACAGACAAAAGCACATACAGCGGCTTCAATCCCATCTCTTTTCCCATAAGGCGCGGTTCCAGCACTTCCCGGACGACCACCGTCACTACGTACAGCGTCAAAAGCACCGCCGCCGTCACATAATCTTTTTGAAACCAGGAAAAAACGGCCCACGGGATCAGCACCGTTCCGCTTCCAAGAATTGGAAACGCGTCCACGACAGCGATAATGATACCGAGCAGCACGGCATACGGATTTTTTAACAGCAGCAATACGATCGTAGAAATTACCGCGATAAAAAACAACAGCAGTCCCTGTGCTTTGAGGTAAGCAAATCCCGCAATCTTTAATTTTTTCACGTAAGGCACGAGCGCCGGGTAGCGCACCTCTGTTTTTTCATCCCATGCCAAAAGAAGAGTCGCCATCAAAAAGACGACAAAACCGGCGCCCCATTCGCCGATCCGCAGAAACATCCGTGGGAGACTTCCGGTGATCTGCGGCAGCAAAACTCCGGCGATCTGTCCATCCATATCAATCAGGCGCGCCTCCAGCCACCGGTAACTGGTTCCTTTTGTCAACGCAAGCAGGTTGTCGATGGAACCGCAGCCCCCTTGACACAAATGCGCCAGAGCACCTGCCCGACCGGGAAGGTGTCGGATAAATTCCACGAGCTGGCTTGCACACAAATAACCGATATAAAACAAAAAACTTCCCACCGCTCCAAGACTTACCAATACCAAAAGAATGCTGCATAATTTCTGGTTCATATGTGTCGCCGTATGTATCTTTTTCGTCCACGGCTGGAGCATTTTCGCAAATATTAACGCCAATACAAAAGGAACTACAAGTGGCAAAATATAGCAAAAGCTAACATAGATCACACATGCAGTTCCTAATAACACCAATACTCTCTTGTACTTTTTAACATGGTTCATGGGTATTCTCCTTTCCGGGTTCCTCGCTGTACTTCTGTATCTGTCATACCCGGTTAGTATGAACCAAATGTTGTTCGTTTATTCTTACTCTTTTACAATAAATCGGTAACCTACTGCCCAGACCGTCTCGATATACTGCGGATTCTGGGTGTCTTTTTCAATCTTCTCACGGATCTTTTTGATGTGAACCGTAACGGTTGCAATGTCCGCACCAACCGGACTCAGCTGCCACACTTCTTCCAAAAGTTCTTCTTTGGAAAATACACGGTTTGGATGCTGCGCTAAGAAGAACAAAAGATCAAATTCTTTCGTCGTAAGGTTCTTCTCGACACCATCTACATACACACGGCGCGCCGTGCGGTCGATCTTCAGTCCGCCGGCTTCGATCACTTCGTTTTCTTCCTTCATACTGCTTCCAACCAGTTTTTTATAGCGCTCCAAATGTGCTTTTACACGAGCCACAAGTTCACTTGGACTAAACGGCTTCGTCATATAGTCGTTGGCACCCAGCCCCAGTCCGCGAATCTTGTCGATATCTTCTTTCTTCGCAGAAACCATCATAATCGGTATCTCGGATGTCTCACGAATCTTCTTGCAGATTTCAAATCCATCCGTCCCCGGCAGCATAAGATCCAAAATTACCATATCAAATTTCTCTGTAATAGCCAGGTTCATGCCTTCTGTCCCATCACTGCAGATCACAACATCAAATCCACTCAATTCCAGATAATCCTTTTCCAATTCAGCAATTGGCAATTCATCCTCCACAATTAAAATTTTCTTACTCATTATGTTCCTCCTTGTGTTCATTTTCCTTTCTTAATGTAAAATAAATCGAAGTCCCTTTTCCAAGCTCGCTTTCCGCCCAAATGCGTCCACCGTGCTCGTCCATGATCTTTTTGGCTATCGCCAGTCCCAGTCCACTGCCTCCGGTTCTGGAATTGCGCGAACTGTCTGTCCGGTAAAATCGTTCGAAGATAAATGGTAGTTCTTCTTTCTCTATCCCTTTTCCATTATCACGTATCATGACACGAATCAACGATTCTTCATCTTCTACACTAACTAAAATGAGCCCTTGCTCTCTTTGTATATATTTTACCGCATTCCCTACTATATTTGCAACAACTCTTTTTATTTTTTCTTCATCAATTACGATCTGAACTTCTTCACCAACATCGCACTGATACAAAAGCTGTATGTTGCGGGTCTCCAGATCCAGGCTCATATCGCTGATACACTCCGCAAAAAAATAGCTTGCCTTGACCGGAGCAAAACGGAAATCTTCCACTTTTTGATAAATTTTGGTGAAATACGAGAGTTCATCAACCAATCCCGCCATATCCACCGCCTTGGAATGAATCGTTTTCACATACCGTTCCATACGTTCCGGCGTAGCGGCGACACCATCCATGATCCCCTCTGCATACCCTTTGATCGCCGTAAGAGGCGTTTTCAGGTCATGGGAAATATTTCCAATTACTTCTTTTGTAAGAACGTCCGCCCGGTTTCGTTCCTCGGTCGTCTCCCGCAGTCTGGTCTGCATCGTATCGAAATCCTGATACAGGCCATCAAATTCACTTCCCTCGATCGCCGGCAGTTCATATTCCAGATCGCCTTCACTGATGTGGATCGCCGCCACCTGAAGCTGCCGTATCGGTACGAGTATATTGTAATAGGTATGACCGATGATGCCTATGACGATCAGCACACAGACAATAATGATCATCCCCAATAGTCCGACCGAAAATACCGTAATGTGCGGAAGATTGACATTGAGGTCTGTGACGATGCACACGCTTCCGGTCCGCCCATCAGGCAGTATAACCCCAAGTTTTTTAAACAAAAACTTCTTATCTTCTTTTCCGCAGTACTGACCGCTTTCCTCTGAATAGTTATTATTGGCTACTAACAGGTCGCGGTATACATAATCGTATTTGCCAAAATCTCCAAAAAATGTAAATCCTCCATCCACGATAACTGCCAGAAAGGAATATTTCTCTTTCAGATAATTATTTTCTTTATTCAGATATTCATTATCAAGAAATACTTTCGGATCCCGCATGGCGCGGTCCTGCAGATCCATATAATCATATTTGGTATACGAATTTAACAGCAGCACCCTATCAAACAAACCGTACGGCGACGGCATATCTTCCGCCGAAATCTGATACGTGCTGCGGATACTCTTCATCTCTCCATAGGCGAAAAGCGTCACCATCAGGATAAGCACCATGATCGGACAAACCGCCAATATGATAAAGGTATTTCTTGTCTTTTTCACATTTTTCTTTTTTTTATTGGTTTTACTCATATTTTCCTCGATTTCACCTTGCTTTCTCTGGTTTTTCTCAAAGATAATTTTATTTTAACACATTTCTTTTCATTTTCATAATGTTTTTTTGCTTGACATCGCTCTTTTTCAATGGTATCGTGAAATACGATAAGATTGGAGGATACTGTTATGAATATTTTACGTCGCTTACCTGACCCCGACGAGGTCAAAAAAGAAATTCCCGTATCAGAAAAAGCTGCAAAGATCAAAGAAGGCAGAGACGCTGTCCTTCGCGATATTTTTACCGGAAAAAGTGATCTTTTTGCTTTGATCATCGGACCTTGTTCGGCAGATAACGAAGAAGCTGTTATTGACTACACCTTGCGCCTGGCACGCATCCAGGAAAAGGTTGCAGATAAAATTTTTATCGTTCCGCGTGTTTATACCAATAAACCAAGAACGACCGGAAAAGGATACAAAGGAATGGCAAGCCAGCCAAATCCGGAAGAAAAAGAAGACATGCTCAAAGGTCTTCATTCCATCCGCGAGACACATATCGCTGTCGTAGAGCAGACCGGTATGTCTTGTGCCGACGAAATGCTTTACCCTGAAAATTACGAATATCTTTCCGATATTCTTTCCTATATCGCAATTGGTGCACGTTCGGTCGAAAACCAGCAGCACCGTCTGACCGCCAGCGGAATCGAAGTTCCATGTGGTATGAAAAACCCAACCAGCGGTTACCTTTCGGTTATGCTTAATTCCATCGAAGCTGCACAGTGCGGCCACCATTTCATCTACCGCCAGCAGGAAGTAGAAACGCAGGGAAATCCGCTTACACACGCAATCCTTCGCGGTAGTGTAAATAAGCATGGACGCAGTCTTCCGAACTACCATTATGAAGACCTGCTTCTTCTCCACGAGATCTACAGCGAGAGAAACCTTGAAAATATGGCTGTTATCGTGGATACGAACCACGCAAACTCCGGCAAACATTTTGAGCAGCAGATCCGTATCTCGAAGGAAGTGCTCGAAAACCGCCGCGTTTCCAAAGATATCCACAATATGGTGAAAGGTCTGATGATCGAAAGCTATATCGAAGACGGCAGCCAGAAGATCGGCGACCACGTCTACGGAAAATCCATCACAGACCCTTGTCTCGGATGGGAAAAGACAGAGAAACTGATCTACGAACTGGCAGATCGTCTGTAATTTCAAGAGTCTGTAATTCCAAGATTACCAGTTACAAGATTACGTTAAGATTCGGTTACATAGTAATTCTGTCATTACATTGCAAAATATAGCGGGCAAATGCCAAGATTTTTGAGTTTCCCCATTTTTCAAACCGCTATCACTTGAAACCCAATCCAGCAAAGCATTCAGCCAGTGTCAGTTGT
>CAKRDZ010000012.1 GCA_934316845.1 uncultured Eubacterium sp.
CCGCTTCCATGTTATCTCTCTGTCGGTCATAAAATTTTTTTGCGTCATCCAGAGCTGTATTATATACCGGCTTTCCTAAATGCTCCAGAAAAAAATCCAACACCGCCTCCTGACCAATCAATCCCAAATCCAGTTCATATTCCTCTTTAAAAAAATAATGAATTTCCTCCATCATTTGTCTTTTTTGATGGCGAAATTGCAGAAAAGAAAGTATATGAGCTTGATGAGGAACAGATTGCCAAAGAAGAACTTTACGATGGTTTCTATGCAGTTATGACAAATCTTGAGGGAAATATCGAGGAGATTATAAAGATTAACAAGCCATGACCTGTTACATCAGCCTTCTTCTCTACCGTCTGTTAGAAAAGAAAATAGGAAATCGCTATACAGCAGAGCAGATCATCGAGACTTTGCGCTCTATGAAAATGACTCTGTTAAATACCGCTAATGGCTATGTTCCCTCTTACACCAGAACTGAAATAACAGATTCTTTACACCGAACTTTCGGTTTTCGGACTGATTATGAATTCATCAAGAAATCTACGATGCGAAGCATCATAAAGCAGACGAAAGAAATAAATTTACCATAGTGTAAAAAATATAGCACAATAGCACATATTGTCGCGAAACAAAAAACGGCAAAAAATCCCCTCTCATTTTACTTGCACTTTTCTTTCATTTGATGTAGAATGATGCCATGAGGGCAAGACCTTCTAATTACTATGAAAAGAAAGGATAATGATTATGAAGTTGATAAAAAGAAGCATTTCACTCGCTTTGGCTGCAGCTTTCCTTATTACCGGGATGCTTGGCGCTGTTCCCGCACAGGAAACGCAGGCTGCTCCTCGTTTGAGTAAAAGCTCGGTAACATTGACCGTTGGAAAAAGTACGACACTGCGTGTCAAAGGAACAACCAAAAAAGTTGTATGGCGTTCCACTAAGAAATCCGTGGCTTCGGTAAATTCCAAAGGAAAAGTAACGGCTAAAAAACTGGGAAGTGCCCGTATCTGTGCTAAGTTTTCAGGAAAGAAACTGTTTTGTGATGTAACCGTAAATGGTTCTTCCGCAGATACCAAAGCCGGCGGCCGCTTGAATCCGCTTTCCGCTTACAAAGAGCATACCATTAATTATTATGACGATGGGAAAAAGATTGGAACGTTTAAGATCAAATTAAATTCTTTCCTTTCCGGCGAGAAAGCAAGCGAAAAGATCTTATCCAATCCGGAGAACCTGAAACCTACCAATTCACAGGAATACATTTATTTCCAGTTTAATATTAAATATGTATCCGGAACCGAAGTGGTAGATGTCAAAGATGTATTTAGTTACTATTACAATATTTTTGATTCCACCGGAACAAAACAGTTGGAAAATATTGACTGGGGATTCTTCTTTGAGTTGATGGAAGATCTCAGCGATGTAACACTCTCACCGGGTCAGTCAAGCAAATGTTCAAAAGCGATACTGGTGAGCAAAGGAAACACTCCGGTTCTTTATCGAATCCGCACCGGACGTACTTCTTACACTTGGTTTACTACAAAAAAATAAGGAAAACCACAAAGGACTGCCAATATTTGACAGCCCTTTGTGATTTTTTGAAACTGTTTTCTGACACCTCACCTGTTTAACACTCACCCTCCAGGCGGAGCATCTCTTTCTTAAGGCGTTTCATGATCTTCTTTTCCAGTCTTGATATGTAACTTTGCGAAATTCCCATGCAGTCAGCCACTTCTTTCTGCGTCTTTTCACCCCCTTCATAATCTGCCAGACCAAACCGCATATGAATGATCTTCCGCTCTCTCTCGCTTAATGTCGAAAGTGCTTTCTTCAATAATTTGATATCCACCTCCCTCTCAATATCCTTGTAAATGATATCTTCACTTGTTCCAAGGATGTCGGAAAGCAGCAATTCATTGCCGTCCCAATCCACATTGAGCGGTTCATCAATGGAAACTTCCATCTTGATCTTGCTGTTTCTCCGCAGATACATCAAAATCTCATTTTCGATGCAGCGGGAAGCATATGTCGCTAATTTTATCTTCTTATCGGCGCGAAACGTATTGATTGCTTTGATCAAGCCAATCGTTCCGATCGAGATCAGATCTTCGACTCCTACGCCGGTATTATCAAATTTTTTCGCGATGTAGACAACAAGCCTTAGATTGTGTTCTACAAGTTTGTTTTTCGCTGCCTCCGGATCCTCACTTGACAATCCTTCGATACACGCAGCTTCCTCTTCTGCTTCGAGCGGTGCCGGTAATATCTCCGCACCTCCGATATAATGAATATCACCTCCTTGATGAAACAATACATTTTTCCAGTCCTGCATCATACGGAACTGAAAACGATTTGGCATAGACAAGCGCAATAACATAAGAAACCTCCTAACTCTTAACTAAGTATCTGACTATGAAATAAGATGTCAAATCCGGCGTCATTTGACAGGCATTTATCATATATCCCAAGCCATTCCCGTTCTTTTCTGATTCGTTTCCCATCAGCCAGCCGGATTTCCATCTCATCCACCAGTATCCCTGGGAGAAATCCCCTTTCTTCTCCTACAGAATGATATGGTATATAACGCAAAAGCAACGTTCCTCTGTTGTTTAGCATCCCTTCACTTAGTGTTTTGGAAAATTGAATTTCCTCTTCCTTCGTGAGAAATTTTTGAAACAGCTCTTTTGTCACAATGGATACACCTGCGCCACTGACCGGTTCCACCAGCCTGTTCCCGGTATCCAGAAATCCCGTTCCCTGTACACGCCGGCCGCGCCATACGATCCAGGTTTCGTACATATGCTGTTCCGGCATCCGGTTTGTGCAGATCTTCCGTATCTTTCTTACTGCCAGCTGTATTCCCATACTTCCCATTAAGAGGAAAGCCATGGAACTACTATGTAAACTGCATAATTCACGGATTCCAAATAACGTACCGGAGACAGCCGCTGCCGTCAGATAAAATCCGATCATGCATCGTAAATGTCCGGAAACTGTCATTTTGCCATAAACAACCCGTATCAAAAATGCAGTTCCGGCCACATAGATCACCATCCAAAGAATCCATCTGGTACGAATCCCAAGCATCAGAACCATGACACCAAGCAGCGCCCCCAGCACTGCGCCTGCAATACTCCGTTTCGTAAATGCAGGTTTTTTGCGCCAATAATTCATAATCTGAAACACTTGCAGATTCATAAGAAAATTGACAAAAAAGAAGATATCAATGTATACTTTCATACATGTCATTCCTCATTCTTTTTATGCTTTTGCATAGTCTTATCATAGCGGATCGCGCGCGATTATTTTGTCAAATCAAGGGAAGCAATTCACAAAATCTTTCCTCTGATATCGACAAAGACAGACAGAAAAAAAGACTCTTCTCTGAAAATAGAGAAAAGCCTTTATCTGTTTTTGTCAAATGCCGTCAAAACTTATTCAAACTTCATGGAAAAAGAAAGTTTCCCGGAGTGATAGTCAAATGTGCCGAGTGCCCCGTTGACGATCGTAAACTGTGGAGACTTATGTCCGATATCCGCATCAAATACAATCGGCACCTGCAGTTCCGACAAGATCACTTCCACTGCTTCCACATAATTATGATCCGTAAACGACTGAAACATACAAGGTCTGCCAAATACAAACCCTTTTGCCGTATCAAACCAGCCTGCTTCCTTTAACTGCCACAGACCTCTCGTCAGGGAATCGCTGTCGAGCGAAAAACTTTCCAGATACCATAAGATCCCATCGTCTCTGTATTTCTGTACAAATTCTTTTGTCTTATCAAAACGGGTTCCCACCAGATTCAATAACACATCCACACAGCCGCCCAAAAGCCTTCCATTTATGGAAATATTTTCCAGTTCTTTCTCGTTCTGTCTCGCAAAACAGATTGATTTTTTATCAATATGATAGCCTTCTTCCGGAGTTTCCCGATCATAAAAATCGTCTTCGTATCCGTCAAATGTCCTCTGGATCACTGGTTTCCCCGTCATGCAGGCATAGTTATAATTCACCGCATCGTGCCATGGCTGCATGGAAAAGTCATTGAAATGATTTCCGTACACACTCGCAACATCACACAGCGTCGTGATCGTATACGTAAGTCCTGTGTTGTCTGAAAATCCCTGATACCAGGTCGGATTTTCGCGGATTTTCCGGAAGTCCAAAAGCGGCAGTATTTCCATCAAAAAATCCCCGCCTTTTGCGGAAAAGATGTAGGATACCGCCGGATCCGTGATCAGGCGCATCACCTGTTCCGCGCGTTGTGTTTTATCGCTGCTCCGCCCTCTGCCATCACTGGTTCTTACATTTTCTGTCTCCCGGACTACATATCCCAGACTCTCCATTTTTCTGACCGCCAGATCCAGCCGCCGATAATCCATCTCTTTGCGGTTTCCATCCGATGGCGCAGTGATTCCGATCGTATCGCCTTTTTCTAAAAATTTTGGATATTTCATGCCAGTCCTCCGTTTCTCTCTTGAAATCCATTCCTTTTTTTAGTATACTTGATTGTACAGAACATGTAAAGCAGAAAGGAAATGAATTATGGCAGAAAAAAATCCAATCGTCACTTTGGAAGTGGCTGGTTATGAACCGATCAAAATTGAACTTTATCCTGAAATTGCACCAAATACGGTAAACAATTTCATTTCCCTCGTAAATCAGGGATTTTATAACGGACTGACCTTTCACCGGATCATCAAAGGGTTTATGATCCAGGGCGGATGTCCGGATGGCAACGGCACCGGTGGTCCGGGCTACAGCATCAAAGGTGAATTCTCCGGAAATGGCATCAAAAATGACTTGCAGCATACTGCCGGTGTCATCTCTATGGCTCGTTCCATGATGCCGGATTCCGCAGGTTCCCAGTTCTTCATCATGCATAAAGATGCTCCACATCTCGACGGACAGTATGCCGCCTTCGGTAAAGTGACCGAAGGACTTGATATCGTAGATCAGATTGCCTGTGTCGATACCGATTACAGTGATATGCCGCTTGAACCGGTTATTATGACAAAGATCAGCGTTGACACCTTCGGCGAAGAGTATCCGGAACCGGAAAAACTCTGATCCGAAAACCCTGATCCGAAAACCCTGATCCGAAAACTTTAGTTTTAAAAACTTTGATTTGAAATTAAAATTGAGTGCTTTAAGGCGCACATTTCAAAAGCACGAAGACCGGTTCGTTCCGTTCTCCGTGCTTTTTATTGTTTCTGAATCTTTTATTTATGTATGCCTCTATGCATTATGCTTCTATCTTTACAAGACGCTCTGCGACGCGCTCGACTCCGTGGAATGCATTTTCCACATCTTCCGTAACCTGTTTCTGGCTGCGTCCCTGTTCTACCACCTGATTGGTCTGCTCCCGCAGTCCCACAACCAGCTGCTGTATTTTATTGGAAGTTTCTTCCAGCTTATGTGCAAAGGATTCTGTCGCCTCACTCGCCTTAAGAACCTGCATTGCCATTTCTTTGGAATCCATCTGCATCGTTCCGATCTGCTCCGCCTCTTCTTTTGCCCCTTGAATCTGCTCCAGTCCGGCACGGACAGAAGAAACATTGACATCATTTGCCTGTTGTACCTGAGAAAGGAGATCATCGATCTTATCAATGATTCCTTTGATCGACTCGCTTGCCGTCTTGGAATCCTCCGCCAATACACGGACCTCATCCGCAACTACCGCAAACCCTTTTCCGTGTTCTCCCGCTCTTGCCGCTTCAATGCTCGCATTCAACGCCAGCAAATTGGTCTGTGATGTGATACTGCCGATGGTCTGTGCAAACTCTGAGACCTCGTCCACCGCCATTTTCAGGCTCTTGATCGACTGCTCTGTCGCCTCTGATGTCTCGCGCATACTTTCCATGCTCTCTGTCATTTCCACCATTAAGCTGATATACGCTCCTAACTTTTGATAGGTATCACTGGCGATCCCTGCCATCTTGCCACTCTGTTCTCGGATATCTGCCGCATTATGAAGCGCTGTCTTTGTCTCCTCGGTCAATTCGTGTGTGAATTTTTCACTTGTATCACAATCTTTCAACGACTGCTCTGCGGAACGGGTAATCTGCTCATTGCTCTCCTGGAAACGTCCGATATTCTGCTTGAATCCCTCGGTCTCATTCATAAGTTCCGTGGATGCCTGATTACATTCTGACACAAGCACCGCAACTTTCTGGGTATCATTGAGGTTTTCCAAAAGTTTTCTCGCTCCGACTGCAATCCTCGTACATACTAACGTCATCATTACATTTTCAATCAAAAAGCCGACACTCCGACTTACAAACCACGTAAAATTCGAGTCAAATTCGATCTGTTTTACCCCCTGCGATCTTAAAAATAAAGAAAGCACCAAAAATACATAACTGATCACCGAAGTCTGCATCGTCAGTTTCTTATCATAATAAAAGATACTAAATACCATTGGCAGCGCATAGGTCATATAAATTCCGACCGACGCATTGCTCGCCATGATCGTAAGCAGTCCGCATAATGCGACCAGTACGATGTACTTCAAAATACGAATCGGAACACCGGCCTTGTATGCGATCGTAGGCCCCATCGTAACCACAAGTCCCACTGCCGTCATAACTAACAGATCCGATATTTTAGACTGAAACAACCCAATCGCAGAAAACAGCATAATTGCCGGAAATGCGATGATCAGCCACCGTAAAATACGTATCATATTTTTAGTTACTGCCCTGTCATTTTCATAAAAAAACAATTTTTCCCTGTTCTCCATAATTACCCTCTCCTTTATTACAAAATATAGTTTTATTATACCACCAATTTATTTTCAAAAAAAGTGTCAATTTTTAAGATAAAACAGCGATTCAGAAACCGCATGAACGGAAGTCTGAATCGCTAACTATCTATACAATTTCTCCCATAAAGTAAAATCCTTTGCTTTCGGTCAATTTTACTTTACATATTTTTCCAATTAAGTTTTTATCCCCCAGACAATGCACGACCGCATTGGAGGACAGTCTTCCCGTGATCAGATTTTCATCGTGGTCATTGACTTCTTCCATCAATGCCTCGACGATCTCTCCTTCTTTGGCATCCGTGATCTCCGTTGAGATCTCATGAATGACAGCCAGAAGTCTTGCAAAACGCTCTTTTACCACGTCTTCCGACACCTGATCTTCCATCGTCGCCGCCGGTGTCCCGGTTCTCTTGGAATAGATAAATGAATACACGCTGTCATAACGGACTTTCCGCACGACATCCAGAGTTTCCTCAAAATCTTCTTCCGTCTCTCCCGGAAATCCCACGATCAGATCTGTCGTGAGTGAGATATCCGGCATTTTTTCCTTGATCCGCGCAGCAAGATCCAGATACTGTTCTTTCGTATAACAGCGGTTCATCTTCTTCAAAATCTTTGTACTTCCGGACTGCAGCGGCAGATGAAGATGCGTACAGATCTTTTTACTCTCTGCCATGACTTCGATCAGTTCATCCGACAGATCTTTCGGATGCGATGTCATAAAACGGATGCGCTCCAAACCTTCAATCTTTTCCACTTCCTGTAAAAGTTCTGCAAATGTCATCGGTTCCTCAAGCGTCTTTCCATAAGAATTGACATTTTGTCCGAGAAGCATGATCTCAATGACACCGTCTGCCACAAGATTTTTGATCTCACGGAGAATCTCTTCCGGTTTCCTGCTCCGCTCCCGGCCGCGCACATAAGGCACGATACAGTACGTACAGAAATTATTGCAGCCATACATGATATTTACGCCCGCCTTAAACGGATATTTCCGCACACTTGGCAGATCTTCCACGATGCCCTCTGCTTCTTTCCAGATATCCAATACCATACGGTCCGACTGAATCCTCGTATAAAGCAGCTCCGCTAACTTATACACATTATGTGTACCAAAAACAAGATCGACAAACGGATAACTTTTCTGTATTTTTTCTACAACTGTAGGCTCTTGCATCATACAGCCGCACATGGCAATTTTCATCGCGGGATTTTTCTTTTTTTGATTTTTCATATATCCCAGTCTGCCGTAAACTTTCAGATTGGCATTTTCACGGACGGTACAGGTATTATAGAGGACAAAGTCTGCCACCGGCTCTTCGACCGTCTCGTAGCCGATATACGAAAGAATCGCCTCCAGTTTTTCAGAATCTCTGGCGTTCATCTGGCATCCCATCGTCTGCATCGAAAGCGTCAGTTTCCTGCCAAGGCGTTTTTCTTCCTCTGCCGCCCATTCTTTGCATTTTTTCATAAAATAATACTGACGCAGAGGCTCCTCATTTGGCGCCTCTGCGTGTATATCCATAGCATCGATCTGTTCGTAATCAAACATTATTTTCTCCATTCCGGGGAAAATAATTCCCCTTTATACATTATTTCCATTTTCTGTAATAATGGACGTAAGGATCGGCATCGCATCGGAGATCGGAATCGCAAATCCCATTCCTTCCACTTCTTCCGAGGCAAATTTTGAGGAATTGATACCGATGACCTGTCCCTGTGAATCAACCAATGCTCCACCGCTGTTTCCGGGGTTGATCGCCGCATCGGTCTGGATCAATTTCATCGTTGCCGTCTTGTCACTGCTGCTCTGGCTTTGTTTGCTGTTCCGGCTGCCGGACTGCTGCCCCTGTCCATCAAACGGGTCTGCCTGCTGCTGTTCCTGCTGGCTGCTTGAACTTTCCGTCGCAATTTCACGGTCTTTTGCACTTACATAACCGACCGTCACACTGGTACCGTAGCCGAGTGCATTTCCAATGGCAATGGCCTGTTCGCCGACTTTGATCTTTGTGCTGTCTCCGATATCGGCTGTTTTAATGGCAGACAACGTGGAATCTTTCAGATCACTTTTGTTTACTTTCACAACTGCCAGATCCGAAGTTGAATCCGTTCCTACCACTTTGGCAGATGCCGTCGCTTCATCGGAAAATGTGATCTGTACTTCCGTACTTCCTTCTACCACATGGTTATTTGTCGCGATATAGATCGCCTGATCGTCTTCCTTCATAATAATTCCCGAGCCGCTTCCTGACTGTTCATTCTGATACGTTCTTCCAAAGAAATCCTGTGTCTCCGATACCACTTTCACATCAATGGCTACGATGGAAGGAAGAACATAATCTGCCACATCCGAAACACCTGCAAGTTTACTATCGGATGTCGTGGCAGAAGTCTGTGTAATGCCGCTCGTACTGTCGTCAGACTGCTTTACTGCCGTCGTCGTTTTACTGCTTTGTGTCTGCGTGACACCGGAACCGGTTACCCGGTTCAATGCATATTCCGTACCGGTAAATACCGAACCACTAAGTACTCCAAATGTCACTGCACCTGCTACTAATTTTATCATCTTTTTCATCGTCGTTACCTCCGTTTCATTCTTGTATTTCCTGTTTACAAGAACAACTATACGAAATGAATGTGGGCACTTTTTGTATGTTTGTTGAAAAAGATGTGTGTAATTTATGTTTGTTTTGTGAACTAAAAGGTTCCTAATATGCGCAGACTCGCCGATTCTTCTTTGACTCCGCGGAGTGCGTTCTGCACAGCCGGTTCATCCAGACTGCCTTCAATGTCCACAAAAAACCGGTATTCCCAATTTTTTCCTTCAATCGGGCGTGACTCCAATTGAAGCATATTCAGTCCGTTAAATAAGAAATGTGACAAGATCCGGTAAAGCGCGCCACATTCATGCGGCACCTCGATACAAAGCGCAATCTTATGACTGTCCGGAAGGTAAATCGGCTCTTTTCCGATCACGATAAATCTCGTACAGTTATTCTTCTCCTGCTGGATGCTCTCCTGCAGCACTTCCAGTCCGTATTCCTTTGCGGCTCTCTTTGCCGCGATCGCTGCCTGCGTCTTATCTCCATCCTCCGCCACTTTCTTGGCTGCAGCGGCAGTATTGGAAAATTCTACCTGAACCATCTGCGGATGTTCTTTCAAAAATTCGCTGCACTGCAGCAATCCCTGCGGATGGGAATACACCGTCTTAATATCCTCGATCCGGGTTCCCGGAAGGGCTACCAGACATTGATCAATTTTATTGACATACTGGCCGACAATGCTATTCGTATAATTCAAAAGCAGATCATAATTTGCTGTAATTCCACCGGTCGACGAGTTCTCGATCGGCAATACGCCGTACTGCGCCTCCCCTTTTTCTACTGCTTCCATCACGCTCTGAAATGTCGGGCAGCTGATCCCATTGACCTCTTCTCCGAAAAAGTTTTCCATCGCCTGCTGGGTATGTGTCCCCGGCACACCAAAATAACAAACTTTGGTCTGTTCATCTACCGGAAGTTTGTCTGCTTTTACAAAATCTGACAGTTTTGTCGTCATTGGCAACACACCGTACTGGTATTTGCGGCTGATGGACATAATCTGGCTGAAAAGTTCCGTGATCGCGCGCTGGTTAAATTCATTGCTGGACATGGATTTCAGATTTCTTAGTTTGTCGTCTTCTCTCTCTTTGTCATAGACCGGCTTCCCGGTTTCCAATTTATATTTTGCCACTTCGCTGGATTCTATCATTCGCTTTTCAAACAATTCGACGATCTGCTTATCAATCGCATCAATATGTTCTCTTGAAACTTTTAAATCTATCACTCGTCCATCTCTCCTTTTTTCAATTCTTCATACATCTGCATCACCGTTTTACCGCTGACCGGATGACGCAGAAACGGGGCAATTTCCTGCAACGGTTCCAATACAAACTCACGCAGCGGAATCTCTCTGTGTGGTACGATCAGATTTTCTTCCTGAATGATCTCCTCGCCATAAAAAAGGATATCAAGATCAATCGTGCGCGGTCCCCAATGAATCTCTCTTACCCGGTTTCCTTCCTGCTCGAGCTGATGAAGAAACGTCAATAATTCCTGCGGCTGATACAACGTATCAAACGTAAATACCGTATTTAAAAAATTGTCCTGATCCAAATATCCATACGGCTCCGTCTCATACAGCGATGCTCTCTGCAAATGGCGGCAGTTCTCATCTTTTTCAATTCCTTCAAAGGCGGCCTGCAGGTACGCTTCCTTATCGCCCATATTGGAGCCGACGCCAACATAAACCTTTTCCCATTTTCTGGATATAGTCACAGAAACCGTATCAAGTGGCAGTAAAATAGGCGCCCACGGCTTTTTCACCGAAATGTCCACTTGTTCCAGACACGGATAAGCATGAAGCAGAAGGTCTGCCAGCTTTTCCGCTATCGTTTCCAATAATTGGTATTGATTTTCCTGCATATGCTCATAGATCAAATGTGCCGCTTCCGCATAATTAACCGAGTACACAAGATCATCGGTCAATCCCGCTTTTTTCGTGTCACAATACATCGTCGCGGACACTAAAAACTTCTGTCCCAGCACATTTTCTTCTTTTAATACTCCATGATGGCAGTAGCACTCTAAATCTTTTATCTGAATCTGATCCATTTATTCTTCCTTCTCTTTACCATACAAAATTGCTTCGGTCATCCGCAAAGCACGGGCATTTGCCTGAACATCATGCACTCGGACAAAATCACAGCCTTTCACCGCACCGATCACCGATGTCGCGATCGTGCCTTCTTCACGCTCGGTCACCGGCAGATCCAAGGTCAAACCGATCACACTCTTTCTGGATGTCGCAAGAAGTACCGGATACCCCATGTCGCACAATACTTCCAAATGGTTTATGATCGCAAGATTCTGCTCATACGTCTTACCAAATCCTACCCCCGGATCCAGCATGATCTTTTCTTTTTTCACTCCGTACCTTTCAGCGACCGCAAGGCATTTTTTCAAATCGGCCACGACATCCGGCACAAAATCCTGGTATTCCGTATTATCACGATTGTGCATCAGACAAACCGGCACATCGTACCGGGCAGCAAGTTCTGCCATCTTCTCATCGTACAAAAAGCCCCAGATGTCATTCAACATGTCGGCACCGGCTTCCAATGCCGCCTCTGCCACACGGCTTTTATACGTATCAATCGAGACAGGAATGTCAAATTTTTCCTTAATCTTTTGAATCACAGGCACTACTCTGGCGATCTCCTCGTCTTCGGTAATCTGCTGATGTCCGGGTCTTGTAGATTCGCCGCCTACATCGATCAGGTCAGCTCCCTCGCCGATCATTTTCTCCACCTGCGTCATCGCATGCTCTAATGTATCAAATTTTCCACCGTCTGAAAAAGAATCCGGCGTCACGTTCAAAATTCCCATAATATATACTTTTTTTCCCAATGTAAATGTCCGGTTTCCGATTGTCATTTTTCCTGTCATTGTTTTTTCTCCTCGTATCATAATTACCGCCGTTTTTACCCGGTGGCACGTCTTCGTAACGGATCAGAGCCGCAGTAATTCTAAGAACTCTCGTTTCCAGCTCTCCTCTTCCTTCGCACAGCCGCGTGTGCTGAGTGTGATCGTCTTCGACCCCGGCTTCTTGATACCGCGCATCGTCATACACATATGCTCGGCTTCCACCATAACGATAACACCTTTTGGCGCAAGAATGTCCATCATCGCATCTGCGATCTGATCGGTCAGCTGCTCCTGAATCTGCGCTCTTCTGGCAAACACTTCGACGGTCCTTGCCAATTTACTAAGCCCCACTACTTTTCCATCCGGGATGTATCCAATATGCACTTTTCCATAAAATGGAAGAAGATGGTGCTCGCATACCGAATAAAAGGTAATGTCTTTTTCCAGCACAAGCCCCTTCTGCGTGGAAGAAAATGTCTTTTCCAAATGACCGGCTGCGTCTGCCTCATACCCGCCAAATAACTCCCCGCACATCTTTGCGATCCGGTCCGGTGTCTCTAAAAGTCCCTCCCGCTCCGGATCTTCGCCAATTCCTTCTAAAAATAACGAAACCGCTTTCTTTATCTTATCTTTATCCATTCTGTCTGATATCTCCATTCTAAGCAATGCTAAATGTATTTTACCATGATTTTGTGGGGAGGTCAACCTTGCGGGAATTTTTCCGGATTTGGATAGAGGGAGAAATGTTCTAGTAAACGAACTAATTTTTTTGAAATAGCGCAATATAAAAAGACCATAAAAGAATGGTCTTTCTATATCCTATACCGTAATATTTTTATTTTCCAACACCACAAAACCCCTTCTATCCAACTGTATCGTCAGACAAAAGGGGCTTTTCTATCTCTTAATCCACATATTTCTTCAATGTCGCACGCACGGCACCGGGGCCGGCAATAAGTTCAGCAAACATGCCCTCGATCTTTTCGCCAAGTCCTGCTTCGTACAGGTCTACGGCAAAGATAGACGCATCTTTGAGGATTGGGGAAAGTACCGCATGTACATCGGTTGCTTCGCCAAGTTTGACATCTTTCACATACTGTTTTACTTCATCAAGGCGTGGGTCGGAACTCTGCTCAAATGGCTGTCCCTCGTCGTTGATTCCCATAAGATAACGACACCATCCTGCCAATACCAGCGGGATCAAAGTCAGGGACTGTACATCGAGACTGTCGCTTGCGATGTAAGACTTGATCGTCTCGCCAAAACGGATTGGAAGTTTTTGGGAAGTATCCGTTACGATACGCTGTGGGGTGTCCGGCATAAATGGATTTGGAAGTCGGAGCGTAAGCACTGCGTTCGCAAAGTCTTTCGGATCAATGATACCAGGATTTACTACAACCGGCATACCTTCCTGATAACACATTTTTTCTACAAGAGTAGATAATTCTTTATCTTCCATCTCACCGTGGATCGTTGTGTGGGAAAGAAGGCATCCGTAGATAGCAAGTGCAGTATGAAGCGGATTCAGGCAGGTACAAACCTTCATCTTTTCCACTTTGTCTACTGTCTCGCGGTCAGTAAAGAGGATTCCTGCTTTATCGATCGGTGGTCTTCCATTCGGGAACTTGTCCTCGATAACAAGGTAACCGGTCTCCTCGGAGTTTACAAATGGTGACGTATACGTATTGCGGTTTGTGATGATGAGATCCGTATCTTCAAAACCATCTTTTTCAAGCATTTTCTTGACATTTTCATCCGGACGAGGAGTGATCTTGTCGATCATCGACCATGGGAACGATACTTGATTTTCGTCATTCATGTAATCTGCAAATTCTTTCTCGACGATTCCATTTTTTACCCAGGCATCGACAAATGCCATAACGCCGGCTTTCAGTTTATCTCCATTGTGGGAGCAGTTGTCCATACTGGAAAGAGCGATCGGCGCTTTGCATGTCTTGAAACGGCGGTAACACAGTGCTGCCACACGTCCCATCAGATGCTGCTGATTTTCCGGCTGATCATTAAATCCACTTTCTACAACGGAAAGAAGATCTCCTTTTCCATCGTAAATGCTGTATCCTTTTTCTGTAATGGTAAAACTTGCCATCTGCAGGGAAGGATTTTCAAAAATTTCAAACAATCTTGCAAAATCTTCCGGTGCTGCCTGGTCTGCCACCAGGGCTTCAACAACACTTCCTACGATTTTCTTTTCGATCGTTCCATTGGCTTTCAAAACAACAGAAAGGCTCAGACAGTCATATGGTTTGTAAGCTTTGCTGATGATCTCATGGTCAAAACTCTCTGCCACGACGATTCCGCGGTCATACTCTCCCTGATTCAATACACGCTGAAGAATTTCAGCCGGGAATGCACGGAAAATGTTTCCTGCTCCAAAATGAACCCAGGTAGGTGCCTCTTTGGTTTTCTGCTTTACGGCCTCGCGGTCATACTTAAGTACTTCGTATCCTTTTTCTTCCCATACAGGAGAAACTTCTTTTTGTAAATCTGTCAGTTTCATGATTTCGATTCCTTTCCTGTCTTACTTGTTATTTTTCTTAATTGCTTCCCAAAGACCATTCAGATAAGCGACACCAAGAGCACGGTCATAAAGTCCGTATCCCGGTCTTGCCTGCTCACCCCAGATCATACGTCCGTGGTCTGGGCGGATCACACCATCAAATCCCATGTCGATCAACGCTTTGACGATCTCATACATGTCAAAGTTTCCATCGGAAGAAAGGTGGGATACTTCGTGGAACAAATCTTTGTTTTCATATTTGATATTACGGATGTGTGCAAAATGGATTCTCTCTGCAATTTTCGGATTGCGAATGATCTTCGGAAGGTCGTTGTTGAGATTACTTCCCAAAGAACCGGTACAGAACGTAAATCCATTGTAAATGCTGCTATTTAAAGAAGCGATCTTCAGAAGGTCGTCTTCGCAGGTTACGATACGTGGAAGGCCAAATACATCCCAAGCCGGATCATCCGGGTGAACTGCCATCTTGATCTCATATTTTTCACAGGTTGGCATGATTCCATCGAGGAAATATTTAAAGTTTTCACGCAATTTATCAGCCGTTACATCTTTGTATTTGTCAAACAGATCCATGATCTCATCTCTACGGTTTGGCTCCCAGCCCGGCATTACAAAACCGCCGCTGGCTTTTTCAATGCGGTCGAACATTTCACTGGCATCGATACCGTCGATAATCGAAGAATCGTAAGCAAGTGCCGTAGATCCGTCCTCCAAAGGCATCGCAAGATCAGTTCTTGTCCAGTCGAAAACCGGCATGAAGTTGTAGCATACAAGATGAATGCCCGCTTTTCCGACAGCTTCCAAAGATTTACAGTAATCTTCGATCAATTTATCTCTCGTAGGAAGTCCGATCTTGATATCTTCGTGTACGTTGATACTTTCTACACCACACAGTTTAAGACCTTTTGCTTCTACTTCCTGTTTTCTCTTCATTACGTCTTCATACGTCCAGGCCTCTCCTGCCGGGATGTCATGAAGTGCTGTGATAACTCCTGCTACTCCTGGGATCTGGCGAATCTGCTCCAAAGTTACACTGTCATTTCCCTCGCCATACCATCTCAATGTCATTTCCATAGTTCTATTCTTCCTTTCCTTGATTAATCATAAATTTTTCTATTTTTTTCATCGCCGATACCGCATTTTCTGTAAAAATACGTATTTACACGGTCGCGCCACTCTTTTGCATTTACAAGCTGTCTCTCAAAGCGCTCAGCCACACAGTCAAACGCTCTGTCCTCTACTTTTCCTTTTAATCCCTGCCATGCCTTCTGCATCGCCTCTACCTCTTCCACTCCTTCAAAATGAGTATCGTAGATATGCTGGATCAAAGTTTTTCCGGTTTTTAACATATATGTGTACGGAATATGATGGAAGAAAAGCAATAACTCCTCCGGACATTTTTCCGTATCTGCATAAATGCTCCGCCACGGTTCGTTGTACTGGGACACATAACCGGTTCCTTCCATCGTCCGGTCTACTCCGATTCCATGAAGATCCGCACGGTGATACGTTCCCCAGCGGTCGTATTCGTAGCCATCGACATCCGGCCCGTAATGATAATGTGGTGTCACCATCCAGCCGATGCCAAGCGGTGCATTGTATTTTTCATAAGTTGCCCAGGAACCACAGAGCATCGGTACGACAACATCCGTCACTTCTTTGTCATCCGCAAGGGAAAGCCGGCTCCATTCTTCGGCAATCTCCTCTGCGGTCAACGTGGTATCCATCGCCAGCCGTCCAAATCCATACAGGTTTGCTGCCGCCAGATCATTTCCCGTCCAGTTCTCATCGTCTCCCGTATTGATAACGCCTGCCATACCACAATGGATCTGATCGTAAGCATGTCCGGAAACAACTTTTTCTACGGTCGTCCCCTCTCCATCGCCATACGTGTCAAAGGCAAGAATCTCCTTCCACATCGGTATCAGATAACAGAGATCGATCTGCTGGCCGGTATATTCCTGTGCAATCTGCACTTCCAACATCATATTGGTCTTTTTCAGCCCGCCAAGCAATGGCGAAACCGGCTCGCGAACCTGAAAGTCCATCGGCCCGTTTTTAATCTGCAAAATGACATTGTCATCGAATGTTCCATCCAACTCCATAAAATGATCGTAGGCTGCTCTTGCGCGGTCGGTCTTTTTATCGCGCCAGTCCTGTCCGCAATTGTAAACAAAGCATCTCCAAACCACCGTTCCTCCATATGGTTTCAGAACTTTGGCAAGCATATTCGCTCCGTCTGCATGGGTGCGTCCGTAGGTAAATGGCCCCGGCCGTCCCTCGGAGTCTGCTTTTACGAGAAAGCCTCCAAAATTTGGAATCACCTCATAGACATGCGCCACTGCTTTTTCCCACCAGGCAATTACCTGCGGATCCAGAGGATCAGAAACCGGAATATCGCTAAGTTCCATCGGCGCTGCAAAATTGACACTCATAAACAATTGAATGCCGTATCTTGCAAACAGATCCGTATACTGTTTTACCTGTTTCAAATACACATCTGTGATAAGATAGGTTTCTTTCTCATGAACATTTACATTATTGATCACGATGGCATTGATCCCAATGGATGCCATCAACCGCGCATACATCTCTGTCCGGTCATTATAAAGAATCTTATAATCGTCGTAAAAAAAGGATTTTCCGGAATATCCGCGCTCAATACTTCCGTTCATATCATCCCAATGATTCATCATACGAAGCGGCATAGAAGGGATACAATAATACGGCATTTTCTGGAAAATATTGTCAAGTGTCACCATGCGCAGGAAAGCAAATACTCCCTGCAGCAATGCTGTCTCTGTTCTTCCTGTGATAACAATGCTCTCCTCTTCCTCATAGATAGCAAATGCCTGATCCAATACTTCCCTGCTTTGCCCGTTTCTCTTTTCTTCCGGGAATTCATACTCTTTCTGTACCTGCATAAAAACAGACGGTTCTTCCAGTACCTCATAAGAGATTTCTACTGTTTCGCCAAGCATGGCATCCATCGCCGTCTGATATTCTTTAGCGATCGTTTGTGCGATCTCACCAGATGCAAGTAATACCGGATTCAAATAACATGGTCGGATCTTATCCTTTGCTAATGGCTTATAATCCAGCCAGCATTTTGTATAACTCATAGTATTTCTCCAATCTGTTTTCCTTATTCCCTTTCTATTCTATCTTTTTTTTGCTCGTAAATCAATACCCTTTTTACAAAAAAAGCCTTACAAACCGTGTATTTCCCGATTTGTAAGGCTTTTGATTTTTAATCTGCCAAGTTATGCAAATTATTTAGAATGGGAAGCTGCAAAGTTTGCATACTTCTTATTCATATCACTGATCTTGCTATCCCATTTTGAAGAGATTGCTTCAATCTTCTTCGCAGGAGTTGTAGCACCAGCGTATACTGCATAACAGAAATCACCATAATCAAGGTCGTTGATCAGTGGCAGATAAGATGTCTGAATATGATCTGCTTCATGCATCATTGTCAAAGTCTCATCTACAGCACGGTCATCTTTGAACTGATCATAGTATGTCTGTTTCCAAGAGTCATCCAAGTCATAACCCGGTGTAGGCTCTGTATAAAGATCGTAAGCAAATGCGATCTTCTCAGCCTCTTCTGCACTAAAGCAGCTAGGCATAACAACGATGTTGTCGTTTGGAGTAGTCTTGTTTGTAGCGCCTTTGTTCTTTTCGTTGTATGGGAACATAACAAATCCCCATTCATCTTCCATACTTGCAAATGCACTGATCTCATAAACTTCAGCTGTCTGCATAGCAACTTCACCATCACGGAATGCAGCTTTATACCAATCCCATGCAGCTCCGTCTGGTTTTGGCATGATATAACCTTTGTCCATAAGACTCATACCCCAGTTCATAGCTTCGAGGAATTCTTTTGTTCCTGTTGCATTCTGGTAGTTTCCGTCTTTGTCACGGGAAACGAATGTTGCGTTGTTGTTTGCAGCACACATAGGAAGATAGTATTTAGAGAAACTAGCAAGTGCATACTGATCTGTCTTACCATCTCCATCTGCATCTACAGTAAGTTTCTTACAGTACTCTTCGAATTTGGACCATGTCCATTTTCCGTCTTTCTGAAGATCGTATGGCTCGTCTTCGCTGATACCAGCTTCTTTCAACATACGTTTATTGAAGAATACACCACCACGTGGCTCGTTCTCAGGGTTCATACCCCAGATACCGTTACCGATGCTCATAAGTTCAACAACGGTCTGATTCCATTTTTCTTCTGTGAAATCAAATTCAGGAAGTGTTTTCAGGTCATACATCAAACCTTTCATCAAAGGTGCAGAAACCATTTCCTGATACAGATAGAACAACTGACAGGAAGGACTGTTTGACATAACGCCGTTTACGTATGTCTCCTGCTGGTCAGTGTAGGAGTAAGCACTTTCACGATTGATCTTGAAGTTGTACTTCTCCATGATTTCCTTTCTGTAACTCTCTGTAGCTTTGGCATAATCTGTTTCTCCTGTGTCTTCAGAAGTATACCAGTCACCGATTTTGATAGACATGCCTCCCAAATCATCAAAAGTTTTTTTGCTGCTGGAAGATCCGCCTTCGCCTTCCGTCTTTGCTGTGCTGCCATCTTTGGATGAAGTTTTATCATCTCCACAACCGGTCAAACAACCAACAGCAAGTACTACGGAAAGACCCATTGCAAGCAATTTTTTCATGTTTGCTTTCATAATTTTTTTACCTCCTTATTTTTTATCGTTACACTGCGCCCGCTGGGACGCAGTGATAACTACATAACTTTGGACATTCGCTCCGGGCTGACGCCCTTCGCTCAATGTCACTTTTTACATTCGCTCCGGGCTGACGCCCTTCGCTCATGATGTTACTCATCAAATACAGGTTTTCTCTCTTGGAGTGGCCGAGGCAAAAAAGCCAAAGGCTTTTCTCCGCTATCAACTATATCTGCTTTGCAAGCAAGCTTGCAGCAGTATCGTTGATATCGGAAACTGCTACGCAGTTTTTTGCCTCTCCCCCCTCAATAAATCCTGTGTTTGATTCGCGTATGTTACATCTTGATACCAGACTGGCTCAGACTTTCTACGAAACCTTTCTGGGCAAACAGATAGATAATGATCAATGGTAAAATCACCATCAATGTACCTGTTGCGATCATTCCCTGCGAATAAGCTGTTGTAGCTTTCTTCGCGATACCACGGACATCCAGATAACTATCAAGTGCTCCGGCGATACCATTTAACTTACTGGACAACAGTACAAATTCAGAATTCAAAAACAGGTTTGAATAGAAGGAATCTGTCCACTGCCATACGTAAGAAAACAGGAAACAAGATGTCAAAATTGGTTTTGCATCCGGTAACATGATACGAACGAATGTTGACAATTTTCCACATCCATCCACATAAGCTGCTTCTTCCAATTCCTTCGGAATTCCACGGAAGAACTGACGAATCATGTAGATGTACAAACCACTCTTCAGACCCATACAGCCAAGGCACATCAATGCATATGGCGTCAGGGAATTCAGCAGGTTGATACCCGGCTGTTTGGTGATCAATTCAATGATACCAAAGATATCAAAGAATCGGAAATTCAGGAACAAGGAAGCCTGAATTGTCGTAGGTGGAACGACGATTACAAGGATTACCGCTGCGAACCAAAGTCCTTTCAGTGGGAATTTGTAACGTGCAAATCCATAACCTACTAATGTACAGGAAATAATCTGCAATACACTGACAAGAAGCGAAATCAATGCTGTGTTTGCCAATGCCTGCCAATATTTCATCAAATAAGCAGCAATCTGATAATTGCTCAAAGTAAAATGTCTTGGGATTGCAACAATTGTTGAATCATACAAGTCCTGCTCTTCCATGAAACTGATGGAAATTTTGTTCAACAATGGCTGTAAAATCATGAAACATAATCCAAACAACAATACAAAGCGGATAATTTTGTAAAAAACGTTGAATGATGTCTTTCGCAGTAAGTAGCCATTGGATTTTTTGTTTCGTTCGATAAAGGTCTTTAATTTTTTCTTCTTATTCATAATAGTACACCCTCTTAGAAATAATCAGCGAAACAATTCCAAGTATAAGAATTACGCATAGGAAGTATATCCAAGCCATCGCCGAACTAAATCCATAACTTAACTTTCCTACCTCTTCGGAAATCTTCGTCATAACCTGGTTGTCGGTCTTTAAGAAGAAGTCGATTACGGTATAAACTACGTTTACAAGTATCATTGAACTTACCATAGGGAAGGTAATCTTCCAGAAACTTTCCCATGCGGTACATCCCTCAATCTTTGCAGCCTCAAACATACTTGGGGAAATCGTCTGCAAAGCCGAGAGGAACATGATGATCTGGATACCAGATGCAATCGCGATATCATAAACTTTGTTAATGATATCAAATACATATTGGAACATCCTTGACATCGGACTGCTGTCTGACGTTACCAGAATGCTCTCAAGCACTCCGGTGACGCTGGCATCGTTGGATGTCTCAGATATCATATCTTTCATATCGTTCAACAGCTCATTGTTGTACTCAATACCTACAATGACACCGGATGAAAGAATAACCGGAAGGAAGAATATCGCACGGACAAATCCTCTTCCTTTGAAGTTCTGATTCAACAGCAATGCAATAAAGAAACTGAAGATCAATGTTGCCGGTGTATTTACTACCATTCGCAGCAACTCACTTAATAAGAAAGGTACAAACTCCGGATCTACAGTAAATGCATCTTTGTAATTCTTGATACCAACCCAGGTCATCTTTACACCTTCACCAGCAACAGGAGTTACCTCGTTAAATGTCATTCGCAAAGAACTAATCAATGGAACAACCATGAACAGAATAAAGCCAAGGATAAATGGTAAAATAAACAAGTATCCCGCTACTGCATTTTTAAATGCAAGCGTCTTTTTCTTCTTCTGACGTTTCATTTATTTTCCACCTCCTGTTGTTGTAATAAAGTCTCTCTGTGGAACTTTTGTTCCATTGTAATCATAATCTGCATAGTTATAGTTTACGATAACAGACTTACCATTTTCATAAGTTGTCTTATAAACACCGTTTGCAAGTTTCTCATGTCCGGTAATGAACTGATTGTAAGTATCACCAAGATTTGTATTAAATTTCTTATACAATTCAAGGGTTGTATCTTTCCAATCTGTGAAGTTACATGCATAATACTGTGTATAATCTGTATCCTGTAACACACTGGAAGGCTGGTTCATAAATGTGAAGTACAAACCTGCACCGGTTTCAGCGGATTTCAATATCATGTCTGTCTCATCTTCCGAAAGGTTGATAGCACTTCCAGAATAATTTACAAGACCATGAAGTGCGATCTGGTAAAATGGAACCGATTCATCAATGATATTAACCGCTTTGGTGTCAATATCCATATCCGTTACATAATCTGAATAAGGAACTGCATACTGGTTACCGGTTGTCGTCATAACAAGACTTCCGGATTCCTTCAATGCTTTCATCTTATCTACCTGCATGTTCATAGAAGCTTCTCTGGATACACGGGCTTTTGGATTGTAATCTCCGGCAAGTGTATTACCAATATCTTCAAATCCGACATTCTTTAGTCCATAAGAGGATGAAATCGTATTTACAAATTTGTCAATGTTCGCAATCGTATAGGATGGTTTTACCAGATAATATGGATCACAGTTTTCGTAATCTTCATTTGTCTGATAAATGATAGGATCCAATGTGTACAGTTTTGCGATCTCGCGGCTTACAAATTTTGCGGCATCGCGGTTGACACCAAATCCATCTCCCAATTTGTCTTTCATGACATAAGTGAATTTTGCATTCATGAACAGGTCAAGACCTTGTGTACTGTTTGCATAAGCAGCCAGACTTGATAAATCACCTTTGCTTCCCAAACGTCCAACCAGTTTTACCTTCGCAACCGCTTTCTGCTTCACTCCGGTATTGAACCAGCCGGTATATTTGGCCTTGATATTTTCCACGCCGGCACCTTTCAATTGCTTCAACATTTCCTGTGCCTGTGAATACGTTGTCAATGCAAGAGAACGGGTAACCGGATAACCTAGAATATGCTCTATGTTATCTACTGCACCAAGGATTTCCACTGCCATCGGCACCGTGGTATCCTCTTTCTTAACCAATTCCGGATAACGTTTGGTCAGATAATCACGATAAGTTGATGCAGCACTTACATAATCTGTCTTATCGGAGAAGATGTAACGCTGAGTCAATGTCTCTTTTGGAAGGCTTGCTTCATAAGAGCGCACTGTTGTATCGGATTTTGAGGAAATATCCATATTCTCACCATGAATCATCTTGTATACAAAACGTCCATAGTTGTAACCGTTATCTTTTCCTGCCACATCTGCTTTTACACTGGAGTAGGAACTTCCCTCTTCCGATACGCAGATGAAAGAACTGGTCTTTGTTGTATTGGATACTACAAAGGCAGGATATGTTGCTCTTGTCTCATCGACAACCATGTCTCTGCTTGTACCATAATCCCAGCCATACATATCCGCAAGGTATGTCTGCTGTGTTGTCTTACCGTTATTGAAGTTGATGATTCCACCACTTCCATCCGGTACAAGAACATATCCGGATTCGTCTTTATTTGCTGCTCCCATATAAGGAAGAACAGAAAGTTCAACGATCGGATAATCGCTGTTATATTCGATCTTTTCCATTGGCACTTTTACAACCAGCTGGTCATCATCTAATGTATACTCAATAGTTATATCGAAGATTGGCTTTCCGGCATTACGGGAAACATTGTATCCCTCACTGTCTTTGTTACGCTGCTCTTCTGTGTAACCAACTTTCGTAAACATTTCTTCCAACTGTTTTGCCTTGGAATCTGTAATCTTCTCAGACAAGTAGTAAACCGGTTCATCTTTCAGATCAGGGAATTTTTCCAATGCCTGCTGAAGCTCTGTATCGTCACCGGCTTCTTTCAACTCGTCATAGTCATAATGAACATAGTTACGGGTTGCACGGCTCTGATCGGATTTTGGCATCTGATCCAAAAGTTTTTTCATTGCTGATTCTTTGATAACCAATGGACATGCATACAGTTTCTCGATATCACCAATGGTATAATGAACGGCTACTGTGTCATCACTTACTTTTTCAATCTTATAGTTGCCATCTGCAACAGACTGATTGTAGTTGTTGATGTCCTTCTGAGTATCCGTTTTGTTGGAATACTTTACAAGAAGGGTCGCATTCAACATATCTTTTAATTGTCCTTTGGCATTTGCGTAATTTTCGATATCTTCTGTCGAAGGATTGGAACGATATTCTTTTCCGTTTTTCTTATCCTTCAACGTAAATGTTGTATCGTCTTTATTTACCGTAAGTTCCAAAGAACTATTGCTAATGGTAACTTCCTGACTGTCTTCATTGGTATAAGCGGTCAATTCCTTATAACCCGAAGATGAATTACCACATCCTACTAATGCGAAGGAAGCCAGCGCAGCAACTAAAAGCAAACCAAATTTCTTTTTCATTCTTAACATTGCCCTCCTTCCAAATTAATAGAATCTGTAAATGATTTCTTTATAAATCGAATAGAAATATGAGAAACCATCACTTATCAAACTAAAGAAGAGAACCAGCAGGAATACGATAACCAACATACCGACTCCTGTGAAAATGAGTGACGCAAATGCTTTTCCTAAAAGGAAATCGTGGATCATCATGACAGATGCCATGATCAGGAGTCCACACCATATCATGGAGAAATATCCAAAATAGGTATAAAATGCACCCTCTTCTTCTGTTACTACGTTACTTAACAAGATCAAAGGCAGCTGAATGATTACATATGGAGTCATCGCATACGCTGTACCCATATAAATATCTTTCAATGTACCTTTTCCTTCAAACAAAGTTGTCAGACACCAGTTTGCTACACAATAAACTACAAATGGAAGCAAAAATGTCATAATCTCTAAAAGAAGGTTTACTTCATTCCAGTTGACTGGTTGGAAAATAAAACTGGTAAAACCAAGTTTTAAAAGATTTGTAAGCAGTACCAGAATTACAATCGTATTCGCAGCGCCTACAGATCCTCTCTTTTCATGAGTCAAATCCCAAAAGCCGTCAAAAGGACGAAGACAACAGTGCATTGCATAACGAAGTGATGCAAGATAAGCACTCCAGCTTTCTTTATTGAAAACACGTTGTTTTATACTCATCCTTTCTCTACCTCCTTTCTAGCCTTCTTCACAAAGCCAACACCGAAGCAGACAACGATCAATACTGCAAGAGCAATCAAAATGATCGTTATGTTGTCTTCAAACCATTGTTTACGATACAATTTGTATGCTTTCGAATAGTTTGTTGCATCCAGTTTCAATTCAAAATAATCCATGGCTTCCTGATAACTTTCCTGGCGGAGGAGAGAACGACCAATACCGATATACGCCTGATCGTAGTTACCATTCAGTTTCAATACTTTCTGCCATGTAGCAGCAGAAGCATCATAATCGCCACGCTTGTACTCACTCAATCCCTGATTGATATATTTACCATATTCTGTCAAAGTAAATTGAGTGATCGTTCCCAATGTAGAGTCCATAACAAGCAATGTATCACCCAGATCCTCAATTGCCGCCGGGTTGATAAAATATCCTGCTTTGTATCCATGACCACCAAATGCATAAAGCATATTACCCTGGAAGTCATAAGCAAAGACACGGCCTCTGGTATTATCCAGTGCATAATAAACATCGTTGTCGAGACAAGCGATATCTACAAATTTGGAAGCACCTTTCATCTCTCCGGACTCTGTCCAGCGAAGATCTCCATATGGCTCTTCATATCCGTTACGAACCAAAATATCGGTTCCCTTTGCATTCAATTTACGGATTGGCTGTGAATTCTGAGGAGTTACATCTTCACCGGTCTTACCGATCGTAGCATAGATGAATCCCTCGGAGTCAAGGCAGAGGTTGCTGTACTCTGTAGGAACGAAAAGTTCCATCTGGCTTCTCTGCTCTTTACTGGCTACCATTTTCCATAAATACTGAAGAATATTATACGTTACTTTACTTGCTCCGACGTATCCGGTAAAAGATCCGTCATTGGCAAATTCCATAAATCCTTTGTTTACGTTCTGTACCTGTGTAAAGATACGTTTTGAACTATCTACAACCAGCTTCTGTGGAAGGAAGTCCGTTGTCTGATCGAAAGTTTCGTCATCCGGCTTTGTAATGATCTTAACGACATTATTATCTTTGTCCAGATGAACGATACGTTTATTTCCGGTATCGGCAATATACATATCTCCTTCGTCACTTACGAAGACATCCTGTGGGCCACTCAAAGCATCTTTCTTATCTCCATTGTTAAATTCCGTTACCATTCCTGTCTGAGTAATGGTGTCATTTACATAGGACATTTTTACGATACGGTTGTTTCCTGTATCTGCTATGTAAAGATCCGTACCATTTACATACATTCCCTGAGGCTCTTTGAAGTTACCACACTCATAATCCGAACCCGTAATGATACGTGTTACAGAATAAGCATCCGGTGACTCACGGTCATAACCCCAGCAGTCATAAATATATGTATAATGATTTCCATCCGAACTTGTCGCAGCACTTGCGCCTGTCGCACCGATAAGGAGAGACAAGATCAGTACAAGAGCAAACATAGATGTTAATTTCTTACATACTTTCATTTTTATCCTCCTTTATCAGTCTTTAATACCTGAACTAGCCATTGTTTCCAAAATATTACTCTGTGCGGCTATAAATATAATGATCGGAACCATCATAACCACCATCGTTGCCGCGGATCCTACACCTGCACGGGCTACACCGGCAGACATGATCTGCTGCAGCGCATATGGAAGCATCTTGAACTCCTCAGAGTAAATGTAAATCTGACCTTTCATATTCCAAAGAGCCTGCACAGAGAAAATCGTTACAGTCAGCCAAGCCGGTTTTACGTTTGGCATAACGATCTGAAGGAAGATTCTTCCTTCTTTCGCACCGTCGATCTTTGCTGCTTCGATCAGCGCATCCGGAATCTGCTCCATGAACTGTTTCATCAGGAACAATCCCATAGGAAGTGCAAAAGCAGGTACGATCAGTGCTGCATAAGTATCTACCCAGCCAAGTTTTGACATGATCAAATAGGTAGGGATCTGAAGAACGTAAGCGTTGAACATGATCGCGGTTACACAAAGATTGAAGAATCCTTTGCTTCCCGGAAAATCATATTTTGCCAACACATAAGCTGCCATAGATCCGAAGATCAAATGTCCTACTGTACCTACTAATGTAGTAAATACAGTATTGAAAATGTATCGTGTAAATGGTACATAGGAACTTGACATAACAACCAGCATATCCTGGAAGTTATTAAATGTCGGGTTCTTTACAAAGAAACTTGGTGGATAAAGGTAAATCTCATCCAGTGGTTTAAACGCACTGCAAATGGTATACACAAGGGGCATAACAAAGAATATACCAAACAGAATCAACATAATGTAGATTCCGATGTCTCCACCAACGGATCGATTTGGTTTTCTCCTTTTGAGTTTGATTAATTTCATCGTTGTTATACCTCCTATCAAGTTCCAACTTTGCTAAGCAAGGCTTGAATTGCCTTGTTACACAAAATCATAACTACGAACAATACCGTTGCTATCGCAGATGCGTAACCCATCTCAAATCGCGTGGTACCATAATCGACCAGGTGAGTTACGACAGTTCGCGCCGCGTAGTCGGTACTTGGGTATCCACAAAGTGCCATGGTAACGTCAGCCACACCAAAGGACTGTGTGATTGCCATAACGGCACCAAACAAAAGCATTGGTTTCATATTAGGAAGGGTAATGTACCACAATTCCTGCCAACGGTTTCTGACACCGTCCACATATCCTGCCTCAAACTGTGAAGCATCGATACCCTGCAGACCGGCTACGAAGGAAAGGAATCCGGTACCAAGACTCATCCAAAGTACTACTATAATAACTACATTCATCATGTACTTGGTATCCGTCAGCCATAGGATTGGCTCGTTGATAATACCAAATTTCAACAAAAATCCGTTTACATAACCATAAGCATCTCCACTGAAGAGGATGGACCAGATCAGGTATGCCTGACCGGAAATAGTTGGTGCATAGAATACCATAACGGCAAATGCACGAACGAAACGAGGCAGCTCGTTGATAAACCAGGCAAACAAGAATGCCATGATGTATCCGAGCGGACCGGTGATCGCTGCCAACAAGAATGTATTCTTAACTGCAATCAGGAACACATCGTCATTGAGGAGCAGATCAATATAGTTTTCAACGCCGATAAATTTCGCTGGTTCCAATACGTTGTAGTATGTAAAACTATAAAATACAGACATACATACAGGCAACACATAGAACACTGTAAACAGAATAAAATATGGCAATAAGAACAGATAACAGGTCTTAGACATCTTTGCCTTTTTCCAGGCAATCCCGATATCACGTTTCTTAATTTGCATATACTTTCCAAGAAACTTCATTCTATACTCTCCTCTCTCGATTATTTCTTAGTGTCTTTTGTTGGCAGACCAAATTCTTCACGTTTATTTGTAAGCTCATCGTTGATCGTGATGACATAGTCAAGAAGTGTCTCTCTTGGGTCTTCATTCTCATTCATAACCTTACGAATTGCGTTTGTGATATGACGTGCTGTGTAATATCCACCGGCAACTTCCGGAAGTCCAAATGCGGATTTCCACTGTTCTTTCAATGCGGCAGACTCATCGCTGCTCCAGGAAAGAGTTTCAAATGTGTTGCGGTTTGCTGTAGCATAACGAGCAGCAGCACCCATAACAGCTTCCAGTTCACTTGCGTAATTGCTCTGTACTTCAGAACTTGCCCACCATTTAAGGAACTTCCAGGCAATTTCTTTCTTACCACGTTCTTCTGCACCACGAAGCATCATAGATGCAGTACCCCATGACTGAACAGAACGGTCAATGCTTCCATCTTCCTTCTTCATACCAGGGATCAGACCAAAGTTCCAAAGACCTTTGATCTCAGGAGCAAATACTGCCAACGTGTTAAAGTTACTATAATCCGCACATCCGATTGGCATCTCACCACTACGGAAACGGTTATTAAAGTCATACTGTTTATCCAGCTTATAGTTGGTAAAGAGTTTGGTATAGAATTCAAACGCTTCGATACCTTCCGGTGTTGCAATCATTGTCTCCATTGCGTCAGCATCGTACAAAGTACCGCCACGCTGATACAACTGAGCATAATAGTTTGCAAGGTCAGGGTTTGTAACGTTATTGATCTTACGTTCTACAGAAGGGATTGCAAAGGACATGCTGTTCTTCTGCAAAATTGGAAGTGTCTTCAATACATCTTCCCATGTAGTTACATCTTTCTCAGCATCAATGCCAAGTTCTTCCATAATATCTGTACGGTAGAACAATACGTTGTAGTTCTGTGTCTCTGGCAATCCGTAAAGACCACCGTTAAATTTGTAAGACTCATAAGAACTTGGATAATATTCGGAAAGAACCTCATCCACTTCACTGCCAAACTGTGACAAGTCAACAACCGCACTACGAAGCGCATAGTTAACAGGCTCTGACTGTGAGATACAAAGTGCAACGTCAGGTCCGAATCCGGAGATAACGGCTGGAAGCATCGCATTTACAGCACCGTTTGCGGATGTCGCTGTATTGGCGGATGCCGCTGCATCGATCAGTTTGACATTTACTTTAATTCCGGTCTCCGGTGTGAACATCTGGTCTACCATGTTTTTCAAGATAGTACTCTGGTCACGTCCGGCTGTGATCCACACATCCAATACGTCCGGATCATCAGAATCGTATACATTACCAAGAGCAGACGAATCACTGCGGAAGGAGTTGATAAACAATTTACACTCATGTGCCATCTTATCAAAACGTGTTTCATTTACTTCCGGAATATTTTCTTTTGCATCTGCAAGCACAATGTAATCAATATCCATTGCTGCTGCACTCAGGTTGTTAATAGAAGTTCCGAGGGAACTGATATTTTCTTTAAAGTTTGAAAGTGTACCAGGAATCTTGTCCGGACGTTTTACAAACTTCTCCATCTGAGCGGCAAGAGTCTGTGCTACAGAAATCTCTCCACCTTTCTCTCCGGTGTATGCAACAACTTCATCTACCAGTTTGTAAAGACGCTTGGATTCAAAATCCATCGCTTTGATAACTTCCGGATATACTTTTTCAATCTGATAGTCACGGTATTCATCCGGCTCTGTACCCGTCAATACAAGAATCTGACGATACATCTGGTTCATGTTGAATACACTGTTTGACAATTCAGACAAATACTCACCAAGATCACCCAGTGTATTTTTCAGACGGATTGTATGCTTTCCTTTTGTCAAATGGAACTTATAAGCATTTCCATTGGCATCCTGTAAGCAGACCATCTGCCAAACATTGCTATAGGTAAACTGGATTTCGTTTACTTCTTCAAATGGAACTTCTCCATCGATGTACAAAGAACGGTTTGCAATGTATCCACGGGTGTATCCCTGACGTCCCTTGATTCCGATAACGTAGTCACCTTCTTCAGGAACTTCCATATCCCATTCGATCCAATCGTTTGGAACTTTCCACTGAGTACCACCTGTCATATCAAGAACCTGACGGTCGGTAATACCCTGCTCCGTTTTACCATCTTTATCTTCGTATTCCGTATCACTTGAAGTTCTGTCATATGTAGCATAGAGGGAAGGAGAAGAACGGCGTACTGCCTTTTCGCCCTGAATCTTTTGAATATAACCCTGCTCCGTGTTGTTCGCAGCATTTGCATTCTTTTTGCTATACTCTTCATATGTAGGAGTTGTCTCCTTGTTCTGCACTGCCAATTTACGGATCACAAATTTTTCATTGACACCCGTCAATCGGATCGTGTTCTCTCCGGCATTCAAATAGAAACAAAGTGGTTCCATTTCGTAACCGGTAGAATCTTCAAAGTAAGTAGAGATCCAACCACGGTTTTCATCCTGCACCTGTTTGGCACGGATTTCATTTCCCTGGTTATCCTGCGTCACTTCGCCTGCGTCTGTGTAGACACGGCCGAATGCAATCGCATCTGCTCCACTAAATGGAACGGCACCGTTAATCTGAAGTTCAGTTTCGATGTCAATTCCTCGGTCATCCTCATCTGTTGTAGGATAATAATCAGCTAGCAAGTTGTAGTATCCGGCGGTTTTTACATTTACTTTAAATTCTGCGTAACTCTTTTCCGGAATCTGCAATGCCGTTGATTTGTCGTTGGAAGGACCCACATCTGTACGTACGGAAGTTCCCTGGCTGTCTGTCGGTTTGAGTACATTCAGCTCGTAGGTATTTTCCTCGCCTTCAGGTCTCGTGTCTTCGTGCTGTGTTACATATTTTGCATATGTATCTTCACGTCCATACGAGTCACTGGTTGCGGTCAGATCCACGTCCTTATACTTGTCGGAGTTGTCGCTTGTTGAAGTTCCTTTAATCTGGAAGAATACTACTACTGCTACCAATATTAATACTACAACCAGAAACTTAACCAAGCCTTTTTTCTTCATCAACTTTGACATGGCTGTTGCAATCTCCTTTCGCCCTTTCTCTTTTTTTCTGCATTTCGCAATGATTTGCGCAGGAATAATACATGAAATATCAGCTTATTGCACAAAAAAAACTGCGGCTGCGAAACGCATTTGGGAATTCTTTGTATATTTTGCATACAGTTTGTATTTAAGTATATCATTATTTTTGTGACATGTCTATAGTTTTGAACATTTTTTTTATGAATTTTTACTAAATTTTGAACAGAATTTGATAATTTTATGTTTTCTATTTACTTTATTTCTATCCTATATTAAAATATTTTTGTAGGTTTTTACTACAATTCCAACAATACAAGGAGACAATTATGAACAAAAATGTTACATATTCAAACCCGATCCTTCCCGGATTCTATCCGGATCCATCGATTTGCCGGGTTGAAAATGACTATTATCTGGTAACATCCACATTTGCCTATTTCCCAGGTGTCCCTATCTTTCATAGCAAAGATCTGATCCATTGGGAACAGATTGGCAACATTTTGGACCGCGAAAACCAGCTGCCCCTTGGTAAATCCGGTGTCAGCGAAGGTATCTTTGCTCCGACACTCCGCTACCATGACGGTACCTTCTACATGATCACAACACATGTAAGCAATAAATTAGGAAACTTTATCGTTACCGCCAAAGATCCTGCCGGCCCCTGGTCCGATCCTTACCCGCTTGGCTCTTCCGGCATTGACCCTTCTTTGTTTTTTGATGATGACGGCAAATGCTACTACTGTGGTACGCAGCCTCGCCGCGAAGGTTCCCGGTATTTCGGCGATAATGAAATCTATATCCAGGAACTTGATCTGAACACAATGAAATTAACCGGCGAAAGTTATCCGGCATGGCACGGAGCACTTCGTCATGTAGAATGGCCGGAAGGTCCGCATATATATAAGAAAGATGGTTATTATTATCTGATGATCTCCGAGGCCGGAACCGGTCATCACCATGCGATCTCTATCGCGCGAAGCAAAAGCCTGTTTGAACCTTTTGAGGGCTGCCCTTACAATCCGATCATGACACACCGTCACCTTGGATGGAATTATCCGATCGTCAATGTGGGTCATCCCGATATCGTAGAGACGCAAAACGGCGAATGGTGGATGGTTCTTCTCGCCTCCCGTCCTTATGGAGATGGTTATTACCGCAATCTCGGCCGTGAAACATTCCTCACTCCGATGACATGGGAAAATGGCTGGCCGATCATCAATCCGGGCAAAGGCATTATCGAAGATCATGTAAAAGCACCGGATCTTCCGACATTCTTTGCAAAAAAAGAAGCCTGCCACGAAGATTTTGATCATATTGCACAAAATGGACTGCCAAAGCACTTTATGTATCTCAGAAATCCAATCGAGGAAAACTATGATTTCTCACAAAACGGTGTTCTGTCTCTCCGCTGCGGAAAAGACCTTCTCTCGTCTGACGGACGTCCAAGTTACGTATGTACCCGCCAGAAAGACAGTTCTTTCGCATTCGAGACAGCACTTCACCTGGCTGGAAAAGAAAACGAGCAGGCAGGAATCGCACTCTTCCAGAGCACCGATTATCAATACCAGTTCCTCGCCGGCACAAACGGAACCGTTTCCACCCTTCAGATTATCAAAGTGGAAAAAGGCGAATCGACCGTTGTATGCGAAAAAGTGCTGGATGCCCGGTATCCGGATCTGATTCTTCGTCTGGAAGCAGATCAGCAGGATCTTCGTTTTGTATATTCTACACCTGAAGAATTATCATTTACGGAACTTGCTTCCGGTTTATCCGCTCACATTCTCTGTACCGATATCGCCGGTGGTTTTGTCGGAAATACAATGGGCGTATATGCGACTGCAAACGGCAGCGACAGCGATACGTTTGCATCCTTTGATTACATGGAGTACATTCCATGTAGTGAATTAAACTTAAAATAATATCTTACGATAAAAGAAACAAGGAATCCGGGAGCAAACCGGATTCCTTGTTTTTTTATTTTGATGATTGATTATCGTTTTCTGTATCATTTCCATTTTTTCCATTCGGCGGCATATTTTCCCGCTGTCTCTGCTGTTTTGTCACGGAAACTACATTTTTTCCTTCCGAATCAAGTACCAGCGCAACATCTCCACCAAGTTCCAGATCATTGAGGGAGATTTCTGTCGTGCTGTCTCCGTCATTTTCGTAGAATTTAGTATCTTCTGTGATCGTATAGGTCTCGCTTTCTCCTTTCGGCATCTGCCCGGAAGATTTTCCTCCATTTCCGACCGCTCCACCACTTGCTGCGTCTGGATTTTCCGGTGGTTGTTCTCCCTGTGGAGCCTCTCCGTCCGGTTTCATGCTTTCCGATGGCCTTTCCGGCGGCTGTTCTCCGTTGCTGACCGCGCCACCGCTTGCCGCATCCGGTCTTTCCGGTCTTCCGTCTGAATTGTCGCTGTTCCTCTGGAATACTTCCACCGTAATCTCGGAATCCGAAAATGCCGATACCCGTCCACTCACTTCGTCACCGGCAGATTCCGTTGTCTTGCTTCCACAGCCGCTCAACACCAGCGCCGTACAGACAAGTAATGTAAAAATGATACCTGTTTTTGTTCTTATTTTTCTCATAGCACATTCCTTTCTTTGTGATGTAATCCCCGACTACAGTAACCAGTATAGAGAAAACCATTGAAAGAAACGTGTATTTCCTGTGTTTACTTTGTGTCCTTGTCCAATTCTTTTTCAAATGTCTCAAAAAAGCGCTGCAATAGTTCAAGCATCCGGATCATATCTTCGCGCCCCATCGCCTCCATCGTACGGTCACCGATGTTACGCATACGCTCGGCACACGACTCGTACAGCGCCTCTCCTTCCGGTGAGAGCGAAACATACGAAATCCTCCGGTCCTTTTCGCTTGGACTTTTCACAATAATTTTTTTATCTTCCAGTGTCTTTATCATTCTTGAAACAGCCGGTGATGATACTTCCAAAAAAGATGCCAGTTCACTCAAAGACAGTTTTCCCATCTCATCCTTTTTGCAATGAATCATATGAAGCATTGCAAATTCGCTGCGGGACAATCCTTCAAATTGTATGCGGTCACATACTTTTTGAAACATTGCAGCATTTTCCAGAAAGATATCCTGTACCTCTTTTGCTCCTTTTTCTGCTTCTGTCATTTTCTCATCTCCATGTTTTCCAATTTCTTCCAATCTATGCGCGACAGCGTTCCAGAAGTTCCTCCCAGCGGCGGTCAACCTCTGCCTGAAATGCTGCAATCAGCTCTTCGTTGCCCGGTTTAAACAAATGCTTAAATCTTCCCTGGCGTTTTAAGAAATCTTCAATCGGAAGTTTTTTCTTTGGCTCATAGTTGAGGATCCATTTTCCGTCGATCACTTCAAAAAGCGGCCAGTAGCAGGTTTCTACAGCGGATTTACAAATATCTATGATATCCGGTGCATCGTAACGCCATCCACGCGGGCAAGGTGCCATTACATTCAAAAAGGCGGCTCCCTCCGTATAAATCGCACGCTCGGACTTCGTATACAGGTCTTTCATATTTCCGATAAATGTCGTCTGTCCGACATATGGGATATTGTGTGCTGCCAGGATCGCCGCCAGATCTTTTCTCGTCTGCGGCTTACCCTGGGAAACTTTTCCAGCCGGCGTTGTCGTCGTATCGGCATACATCGGGGTTGCCGAAGAACGCTGGATTCCCGTATTCATGTAAGCACCGTTATCATAGCAGACATAGACCATATCATGGCCTCGCTCCATCGCACCGGAAAGAGACTGGAATCCGATATCATACGTTCCACCGTCTCCACCAAAGGTAATAAATTTATAATCTTCTTTTAATTTTCCTTTTTTCTTCATAAAGCGGTATGCCGTCTCGACTCCGCTCAGTGTCGCGCCCGCATTTTCGAAGGCATTATGGATGTAACTGTCTTCATAAGCAGTGTAAGGATACATGAAAGTGGACACTTCCAGACATCCTGTCGCATTACCGATCACGGCTTTATCTCCCGGATGAAGGGCTTTTAAGACGTTTCTTACGGCAATGGTTCCGCCACATCCGGCACACATACGATGTCCCGGTGCCAGACGTTCTTCTCTTTCCTGTATTTCTTTAAAATCAAATTTTGCTTCCATCTGTTTAATCCTCCATCTTGTCACGAAGTCCGATATAACGATATGTATTTCCTGCCGTTCCTTCTTCTGCTGTCTGCATCAGTTCGCCAAATGTTTCCTCTACCTGCTCTACCGTAAGATCACGGCCGGACAATCCGTAAATGTAATTTACCGTCTCTGTCTGGTTTTTATTGCGGTACATTGCCGCCATAAGCTCGGCTCCCAGAGGGCCTCCATTGGCACTGTAACTCTCACAGCGGTCAAAGATCCCTACTGCTTTGCACCCTTTCAGTGCTTCTGCCATCTCTTTCCCTGGGAATGGACGGAATACACGGACTTTCAACAAGCCGACTTTCTTGCCCTCACCGCGCATCTTGTCTACCGCATCTTTGATCGTACCACAGGCAGATCCGATCGCTGCGATCGCATATTCTGCATCGTCCAAACAATATTCTTCAAACAAGCCAAATCCACGGCCGGTCAATTCACGGAATTCATCTGCCACGTCTAAGATCACCTGTTTGGCATTCATCATTGCCTGTGCCTGCGCACGTTTTGCTTCCATACAATAATTGGAAACTGCGTATGGTCCGACTGCCATCGGCTCTTCCGGATTCAAAAGAAAATGTTCCGGTTCATATGTTCCTACAAACTTCTTAACGTCTTCCGTTTCCATCAAGGTAATATTTTCTACCGCATGACTTGTGATAAATCCATCCTGGCAGATCATGATCGGCAGCATCACATCTTTGTGCTCCGAGATACGGTATGCCTGAATAAAGTTATCATAGGCTTCCTGATTATTTTCCGCATAGATCTGAATCCATCCGGAATCTCTCGCTCCCATACTGTCAGAATGCTCACTGTTGATGTTCAGCGGGCCGGACAGAGCACGGTTGACTACTGCCATACAAAGCGGCAGACGATTGGAAGCAGCCACATAAAGCACTTCCCACATCAGAGCCAGACCACAGGATGATGTTGCCGTCAGGGCACGCGCTCCTGCTGCCGAAGCACCGATCGCGGCACTCATGGAACTATGTTCACTTTCTACCGGAATAAATTCCGTATCAATCTCGCCATTGGCGATAAAGTTGGATACAAACTGTGGAAGTTCCGTTGAAGGAGTGATTGGGAATGCCGGCATGACATCCGGCTCTACCTGTTTAATCGCATGTGCTACGGCTTCATTACCGGACATACGCTCTAAAATACTTTTACCCATTTTATTTGCCCTCCTTCATCGTAATTGCGTCAAACGGGCATGCTTTTACGCAGATCGCACATCCCTTGCAGTGTTTCAGATCAAATTCGCCGCGTTCTCCACCGGAAACCGGAATCGCACTGTCCGGGCAGTATGGCACGCACAGCAGACACTGTTTGCATTTTACTGCATCAAATACCGGTGTATTGACTCTCCATTCCCCCGTCTCAAAATCCTTGGATGTCGCAGATTCATAGATCTGAAGTCCCGGCGTAAGGTCCTGCCACGCAGCACCTTCATGTATTTCTTTTGCATGTATTATATTACTCATCTCCACGTACCTCCTGCATCGCCAGACGAAGTGCCTGCATATTTCCTTCCAGCACTTCCGGTTTTTTCGCAAATTTATGACTCAGAGAAGCTTCCATCTCTTTGATGAAGTTCTCTTCTTCCATAATCCCGGATATCTTAACAATCGCAGCTAACATCGGGGTGTTCGGGAAATATTTTCCGAGTGTTTTCATACATACCTCTCTGGCATCGATCGTATAAACACGTCCCTTGTATCCACCAAGCAGCGGACGGATCTCATCGCTTGTCTTTGCTGTATTTACTAAAATAGCGCCATCCTCTTTCAATCCTTCTGTCACATGCACAGCATGAAGCAGTGTTTCATCCACTACGACAACATAATCCGGATCATAAATGTTGGAATGAACACGTATCTCGGTATCACTAATGCGGTCATATGCCGTGATCGGCGCACCCATTCGCTCCGGACCATATTCCGGAAATCCCTGTACATGTTTTCCTGTCTTAAACGCAACATCAGCAAGTAGAAGAGCTGCGGTCTTTGCACCCTGTCCGCCTCTTCCATGCCAGCGAAATTCTGTTAGCTCACTCATGGTTAGTTCTCACTTTCTTTTTAATTCTATATGTACGAATGCCATCGGCATCATAAAACAATAGTGCCATCTTATTGATAAAATGACACTAATAAAAATTATAATATGAAATTCTATTCTTGTAAAGTATTTTTTGGAAATAACACGGTAATCGTGGTGCCTTTTCCCAATTCACTGGAAATATCAATCTTTGCATTGTGGTTAGCCACGATGTGTTTCACGATTGCAAGTCCCAGTCCGGTACCTCCCGTCTGCTTCGACCGGCTCTTGTCCACGCGGTAAAACCGTTCAAATACACGATCAAGACTCTTTTGCGGGATTCCTATTCCTGTGTCCTTTACCTGCAGGCGTACACCGTCTTCGTCATTTTTCAGGATTACTTTTACACTTCCGCCCTCTTTATTGTAGCGGATCGCATTATCGCACAAATTGTAAAGCAGTTCCTCCATCATGCCCTTATTGGCATACACATGGGCAGGGCTTCCAAAAAGGGAAAGAAACACCAGATGTTTTTCCGCATTGATCTGAAGCATGCCGACACAGCTCTCTGCCAGTTCATACAGATCAACATCTTCAAATTCAATCGTTTTCTCCGTCATATCCAGTTCTGACAGACGTATCGTATCATTGATCAATGTCAACAGACGTTTGGAATTGCGGTGGATCTCCTTGGCAAACCGCCTTACATCATCATCCGTCGCCATTCCGTTTTCAATCAGTTCCGCATAACCGGAGATGGAAGTCAGCGGCGTTTTTAATTCATGGGACACGTTGGCCGTAAATACCTGCCGCATTTTCGCACTTTTCATAATGTCTTCATGCTGTGCCTTGATTTTTCGGATAAACGGCACCAGTTCTCTGTAACCATCTTTTTCCTCGATGGAATCCATGTCCTCTGCCATCCGCTGAATCGGCTTGATGATATTTTTTGCAAAAAGAAGCGTCAGGATCCAGCTCACGACAAAGATCAACGCAATGATGGCAATGATCTCCGGCAGGATCTCCAGCAGAATACTGTAAATACTGTCCGATTCTTTTCCGACGCGCAGAACCGTACCATCCGGCCGCCGCAGTGCATAATAAAATGTATTCTTTGCCAGCGTATCCGAGTGCCTTACACACCGGCCCTCTCCGGTTGCAAGTGCCTCGTCGATCTCCGGGCGGTCCTTGTGGTTATCCATCTGCTCTGCATCTGCAAAATTGTCAAATATTACCTTTCCGTCTTTATCTACGATCGTCACCCGAAGATTTTCAAAATCCATCTTCTTTACGATCTCAGACTCGTTGTCCGACGCCTCAAAGGCATTTTCCAGAATGACCGCGTTATTTTGCAGGCTTTCGTTTACTTCCTCGCATAACAGCTGGTAAAAAATGAAACTAAACAGCACAACCATCAATGTGATGATAATTGCCGACACAAGTAAAAAGGTATGGTTTAATCGTTTTTTCATTCGAGAACATACCCCACATTCCGCACGGTCTTGATCCGGCTTCCCTCTTCACCCAGTTTTTTCCGAAGGGTTTTTATGTGCATATCGAGCGTTCTGGATTCTCCCTCGTAATCGGTTCCCCAGACGCGGTCCATAATGCGGTCACGCGTCAGAACGATGCCGACATTCTGCATCATCATCTTGAGAAGTTCAAATTCTTTATACGTCAGTTCACATAATTGGTTTCCGACATATACACAGTGCTTTTCATTATCAATCTGAATCTCTCCCAGCGCCAGTGTCTTTTCTTCACTTGCCGCATTGCTCCTTCGAAGCAGTGCTTTTACACGGGAGATCAGTTCCATCACGCCAAATGGTTTGGCAAGATAATCATCCGCTCCCATGTCAAGCCCTTTTACTTTATCAATTTCCGACGTCTTCGCCGATACAAAGATCACGGGTATTCTTTTCGTATCCGGAACCATCCGCACCTTTTTTAAAATAGACAATCCATCCAGATCCGGAAGCATTACATCGAGAAGAATCAAATCCGGCGTCTTTTCCGACAATTTTGCAAAAAAATCCTTCGCATTTCCAAATCCTTCCACTCTGTATCCGCTGTTCTTAAGCGCAAACATCTCGATTTCCTGAATATTTACATCATCTTCCACAACATAGATCAGTGCCATCTTGGTCATCTCCTTTTCCTTGTATTACTATAACATTCTTTTGTAAAACAAGTTAGAAACCCATGTAAAATCCATGTAAAACATTTTAAAGAGTGACTCCGAATCCGAGGATGGTAAAGGCTTTTTCCTCATCTCCCGGATGCATCACGATTTTTACAACATGTTTTGCCGACTCCGTCTCATTTAAAATGATCTGCGGATTGCAGTGATTCCATCCATTGGCAAGCGGATCTGCGGTGAGAACCGGTTTGTCATCCACATAAACATCCGCTTTCCCAAATTTTGGTGTTCCGGAATCTTTCGACACAAGTACAATATTTTTTGCCGTGATCTCCATGACAAATTCCGCTCCTGTCGTCTCATATGCCTTCGCCCAGCCATTTTCCAGTACCGGAGATGCCTGGCTGCTCAGGTTTCTTTCTACATATTGGATCTCGGTGTCTTTATGATCAAATCCCTTATGGGAAACCGTTCCGTACTGATCAACATTGGAAGAATCTACCAGTATGATATTTTCAAACTCTGCACCTTTTACCGGTTTTACCGTGAAATCGCTGTCCTTTTCCGGCATCGGCGCTTTTGCTGCCTGCTCAAACAGACCGATCAGGCAGTCTGCCATAATACGATGTCCGTCATTGGTCGGGTGGAAAATATCATAAAAATACTGTCGTTTCGTCACCACTGTATTTTCCGAAAACTGCGGTACGACAGCGGCTTTTACACTTACCATCGGAAGATCATAATTTTTACCGATCGGCACCAGACGGTCTTCCAGATTCCATTCATTCATAAATACCGCAAAGTTAAGGATAACGGCCGGCTTATTGTCCGCATTGGCAATCTTGCGCACAAGGCTTTCAAAACTTACGCCCTCTGTCTCATCGCCTTCGTCGTTTACGGCAAATTCGACAATAACAACATCCGGCTTGATTTTTCCATAATCTGTCACTTCTTTTTCATAGCGGATCATGCCGAGTTCGGACGGCGTTCCTCCGACACCGGCTTTTACAAATGTCACATGGGCGCCGTCATCCGGTGTAAAACGCTCGCAGAAGCCGCGGTAAGACAAGTACGCATACGATTTACTCTCGATCGGTTTGGCTCCGGCTCCCTGTGTGATCGAACCGCCGATATAAGCAATCGTCACATCTTCTCCGCGCTGTGCCTTTTCAATCGCTGCCTTCAGCCGTTTTACATTTCCAATATTTAACAGTGACTTCTCAATCATCTTCTGATACGCTTCCGAAGCAAAATCAATCGGTGGATCTACTTGGATCTCCGGCACCTGATAGCCGTCATTCAGATAAAATTTGAGCGTTACACTGGCACTCTTACAGTCCTTCGGAAAATCAAAATCGAATTCTCCGATGATATCATCCATCTCATTAACCGGCACCTGCGCAAGTTCGATCAAAACCTCCTCGCCGTTGCATGGACATTTTACTGTGATATTGCTTCCGGTAACGTATTTGTCTTCTTTTCCATAACAATTGATCGTAAAATCGATAAAACTGCTTTTTCCTTCTTCTTCATGTGCGGTAATGCTCACTCCGATACTATGTACAAGTTTACGGATCCCCTCGAAAGATTCTAACAACTTGAGAATACTTTCATCCACATCTCCGCAGATTCCTTTTACCTGCTCTACCAGACGTCCTTCCATATAGTTTGCATCTCGGAAGCTTCCGTCTCTTCCCGGCAGGCCGGCAATATCCTTATCTAACATCAGATACAGGCTTGGTCTTTTTTGGGTTGGGTCTTTAGGTGCTTTTGGTCCTCTCATTTTTCATTCTCCTTTAACATTCATTACTATTTTTTTGCAGTTTCCTGCTTTACTGTCACATCCAATTGATTAAACGGAATCTCGATTCCTTCTTCATCAAATCTGAGTTTGATCTGCTCTAACATCCGCCAGCGCACCGGCCAGTAATGTTCTTTTTTCACCCAGACATGCACTGCCATATCGACAGAACTGCTGTTAAGGGCACCAACGACAACGTCTACCGGCTCGCCGGTAAGGATCTCTTCCTGTGCTTTTATGATGTCCTGCAGCACACGGCGTACCTGTTGCAGATCTGCATCGTAACTGACTCCGATCTCCAGATCGATCCGTCGTTTATCCTGGTTCGTCACATTGATAATGTTCGAATCCGCTAACTTTCCGTTGGGAAGAACTACCGTCTTATTATCGACCATCTGCAGTTTGGTGTATACAATATCGATCCCGATCACCGTTCCTTCCAGATCTCCGACGATAATATAATCCCCGACCATAAATGGTTTCATCATCAGGATCAATACGCCGCCGGCAAAATTTGCCAGGCTTCCCTGAAGGGCAAGTCCTACCGCAAGTCCTGCAGAACCTAACAGCGCAATGATCGAACTTGTCGCAAAGCCGAGAAACTGACACAAGATCAGAATCAGCACCGCATACAAAGCAAATTTGATAATGGACAAAAGAAAATGTGCCACTCCTTCTTCCATACTGCTTTTGTCAAATGAAGCACGAAGCAGTTTTAATAACAGTTTGACAATCTTTTTCCCGATGATAAATAAGATGAGCGCAAGGATGATATGCAGCGCCGCATCCGCAACGGCCGGTATTTTATCTGTAAAATAAGAAAGTGTCATTTGTCTCCTTCTTTCTATTTGTGATAGGGTTCTTTTTTTATGATACGGTATGCCCGGTAAATCTGTTCCAATAAGATCACACGCATGAGCTGATGCGGAAATGTCATTTTGGAAAAACTGAGTTTCCGGTCTGCCCTCTGTAATACTTCTTCCGAAAGCCCCAGCGATCCTCCGATGATAAATACAACACTGCCTTTTCCCATAATGCCATACTGGTCGATCTGCGCGGCAAACTGCTCGGAGGTCTTCTGCTCTCCCTCGATGGCAAGGGCGATCACTTCGTCGTCCTGCCGGATCTTGTCTAACAGCCTTCTGCCTTCCTTTTCCTTAATCTGCTTTTCCAGTTTCTCCGAAGCACCATCCGGTGTCTTTTCATCCGGAACTTCTATGATCTGTAATTTCACATACCGGCTAAGGCGTTTTTCGTATTCTGCGACTGCCTGCTGCATAAATTTCTCTTTGCATTTTCCCACACAGAGTATGGTTATCTTCATGATTCATTTTCCTTTTCTTTCTCTTTCGGATGATATTGAAATGGCCGCTTATAATCCGGAATCTCGTACAGATACAGGATTCCGTTTTTAACTCTTCGAACTTCTTTTCCGACAAATCCCAGCCGGAACAGCTCATAGATAAAGTTAAAGATCAAAAAACCGTGTGACACGATCAAAATATTATCCTGCGACCAGTCAATCTGCCGGAAAAATTTACGTACTCTCCGTCTGGTGCCTTTGATGTCCTCCGGCTGGCTCTTGGATTTAAAAAACCAGGCAAGCCTTCCGCAAAAATGCCAGATCGGAAATGGCAGTTTCAGATGATCGGTATGAATAAATGGAGCATTGTCTACTTCCCGCAGAAGTTTATCTACATAAATATTACCGCTGTACACTTCTTTTGCCGTCTCGACAGCACGCTCCAGATCACTGCAGTAGCAAATGTCCCAATGAATCCCTGACATATTTACTTTTTTCTTCAAAATCCTTGCATGTTCATATTTTTCTGACCACTCTCTGAATTCTTTGGATGTCATCATCACTTTATGAGGGCAGTCTACTTTAAAATGTCGTACTAATCCAATCTTCATTGGTTTCCTCCAAATCCTCCAAATTGATTTTGTCTTTTCTACTAATAGTATAACAACAAGGACCCCGACAATGCAATAGCAATTTGAGAAAAATATCGTTTTGAAAAAAAATTTAACTTTTTTTCAAAAAAGAATATTTTGACATATTTTTGACACATCTGTTTAGTATCTTAATACTCGGAAAGTATAAACTTTCTACTCCCACCCTATTATACGCTTAGGTACCATATGGTACCACAAAAAACACCTCCTCCCAGAGGTGTTTTTTGTTTGTTCTTTTTTTGACTGCCACCCCCCCGGAATCCGGGCGTTTTTCTTATGTACGCAACGCCAGGCTCACTTCTAATCCCTGATTGATCCTTCTCATCACCGTCTCATCCAGATGGCAGACTTTCTCCCGCAATCGTGATTTATCTATCGTTCTTACTTGTTCCAGCAAAATAACAGAATCTTTTACAATCCCATAATCTGCTGAATTTAACGCAATATGCGTCGGAAGTTTTGCCTTATTCATTTTGGATGTGATCGCCGCGCAGATCACCGTCGGACTATATCGGTTTCCCATATCATTCTGTATAATTAAAACCGGTCGTACGCCACCTTGTTCGGAGCCCACAACCGGTCTTAAGTCTGCATAATAAATGTCGCCTCGTTTAACCACCATGGTACATACCCCTCGTTCTTTTTACTTCCCTATGTAATACAGGATTAGATTTTACTTTCATACCACAAGCCGCCTTCCGGTTGCTATCGTGGTATACTCCTATTATTACCAATATACGTGAGTTTATACCGTGTGTTAGTTATTTATTATAGTAACGTAACTATTCAGGATCTAATGTATGGAAATCAATGAATCGTCGTGCTTGCACGTAACAGACTTTGATTTCCATACATTGAGATCCTAATAGGGCTCCCCCTCCATATATGAGCATTTTTAGCCTTGTCAAAGGCGAGAAAGAACACGAAGTGTTCGAAATGCGAATGTGGGGGAGGGGCGTCCTGAATAATTACGTAGTAACTATTATATGTACTTTCTCGGTACACGATCTGTAATGCTGCATATATATTCATAATTGAAAGAATGTGCCAGATCTGCCACTTCCTCCACGCTGATACGCCGGGAACCGTCCTGGCCGATCAGTGTCACCACATCACCAACTTTTACCTCCGGAATGTCTGTTACATCGATCATAAACTGATCCATACAGATCCGTCCGACAATCGGCGCATAACATCCCCTCACAAGAACTCTGCCTTTTCCGGACAGATCTCTCTTGACACCATCTGCATATCCTACCGGGATCGTAGCGATCACGCTCTCGCGCTCTGCCGTAAAGGTTCCACCATAACTGACACTGGTTCCTGCGTGAATGGTCTTAACATGAACCACTTCGGTTTTCCACGATAGTGCCGGGCGGAGCGGTACATTTTTCTCCATTTCATCCGAAGGAAACAAACCATAGGTCGTTATCCCGGAACGCACCATGTCCAGGTACGTAGCAGGCATCCGCAGTATCGAAGCACTGTTTGCCGCATGGGCAACCGGAATCTCTACACCTCTTTTTTGAAGTTCATGGCGAAAGATCTGAAATTTTTCAAACGGCTCTTTCAGCCACTGCGTAGATATTTCATCTGCTCTGGCAAAATGTGTAAAAATTCCTTCCAGTTCAATGCCCGGAAGTTTCGAAATCGCATAGATAACCTCGATATTATCTTTGACCGGCTGAAATCCAATGCGGCTCATCCCGGTATCTATTTTGATATGAATCTTTGCGTTCTTTCCGAGACGCACTGCCTCTTCACTGAGCGCCTTCGCCATCTCATAACTGTATACCGCCTGGGAAATATCATTTTGGATCAAGTCTTCATACCAGATTTTTCCAGTATGTCCCAGGATCAATATCATCTTGGTGACACCGGCCTTTCGAAGTTTTAACGCCTCTTCCATGATCGCGACACCGTACGCATCGACTTCGTCCTTTAACGCCTCTGCCACTTCGATATCGCCATGACCGTAAGCATTTGCTTTCACAATTGCCATGATCTTTACTTTATTTCCTACTTTTTCCCGCTCACAGCGGATATTATGTTTTATCGCTTCCAGATCAATCTCTACATATGTCCGGTCATATTTTTTCTTTTCCACTAATTCGTCCATGTCATTCTCCATTCTGGTGAATTCTCTGAAGGGAATCGATCAGATCACGCGCCATCATCCCGTGTTCACCATATTTTTCTTTGTATCTGTCGCCTGCCAGTCCATGCAGATAAACAGCGGCCTTCGCCGCCTCAAACCAGGACATCCCCTGTGCAGCAAGGCCGCCGATCGCTCCGGCAAGCACATCACCGCTTCCTCCGGTCGCCATACCGCTGTTTCCGGAAATATTGACATAACACTCGTTTCCATCACTCACACAGGTTCTGGCATCCTTTCCAACGACAATACCGCCTTGTTCCTCTGCAAACTGCTTTACCTTTTGTAAAAAATCTTCTTTTAATTCCGCCATCGTCCAGCCGGAGATCGTGCAGAACTCCTTCGGATGCGGCGTCAGAATCCACGGTGCCTTCGCCTTTTGCAGCTGTTCGCGGGTACACATCGTAATCCCATCGCCATCCAGCACAATGGGTTTGTCAAAATTTTCCAGTGTATATTGTACCAGCTTTTTTGCAGTCTCACCGGTTCCAAGTCCCGGCCCCAGTACGATCACATCCGCAAATGCCAGTCCTTTGGCAAGTGCATCCTCGTCTTCGTACGTATCTGTCAGTGCTTCCGGAAGCATCGTCAAGATCATCTGCCGGTTTTCCGACGCCGACAGCACTTTTACCAGTCCTGCCCCCATCCGGTATGCCGCTTTTGCTGCAAAAACAGCCGCACCACACATATTTTTACTGCCGCCGATCACAAGAACATGCCCAAACGTCCCTTTATGTCCATCCGGCTTTCTTTGCGGCAGACAGTTTTCCATATCTTTTTTATCATAATAGTACGCCGGATTTTCTATCGCCTCATAACTGCAGGCAGGATATCCGATATCACCGATGACAACGTTTCCCGCATACCCGCATCCCGGATAAAGAACCAGGCCGAGTTTATTGACTCCAAACGTAACAGTGGTTTCTGCTTTTACCGCCACTCCAAGGACTTTCCCGGTATCTCCATGGATCCCCGATGGGATGTCAATAGCAAAAATCCGTTTCTGCGACCGGTTCATCTGCTCGATCATTGCCCGGTACACGCCCTCAACCGGCCGGTTCAATCCCACTCCAAAAAGTCCGTCTACAAGGATCGGATATTCTGCCGAATCCACTTCCGCCGCCGTAACCGCCTCGACATCAGACGCCGCGGCCAGCCGCAGTTGTAAAAACAGATCTTCGGACATCCGGGATGTCTCACCTACAAGCACGATTGCCGTATGATACCCCTGCTGTTTTAATATTCTTGCCGCCGCGACAGCATCGCCTCCGTTATTGCCGCATCCGCAGACAAATAAAATGCCTTCGTCTATACGGATTGACTGACTGATCACCGAAGATAATATGGTTGCCGCTTTTTCCATCAAAACCGTACCGGGAAAGCCCACTTCCTGTATTGCATGTTCATCCAGCTGTTTTGCCTGTTTTGCTGTAAATAAATATTGCATATGCCACCTCACTCTTCGTCATAAAGGGGCTGCAATGCGGCCTCTTTTTCATCAGTTGCCACGACAAATGCCGTAACTTCGTTTTTGGTATTCGTTATACTGATATGCATCTGGGTAATCCCCAGTCTCTCTGCCATCTTTTTTGCCTTTCCATATAACCGCACATACGGCTCATCCAGTTCTCCCCGAAGCACCTCAATCTCTCTTGGCTCACACTGGTAAAAGCCGGTACGAAATGCCTTTGCCACCGCCTCTTTGGCAGCAAAATCGGAGGCTTTCCGCACTTTGTGTCCTGCAAACTGGGCAATCTCTCCCGGAGTATAGGTTCTTTCCACAAAATGTCCGCTCCGTTCACACGCCCGCATCACCCTCGCTATCTCTATCGTATCGATTCCAATACCCAGAATCATAATATGCCTCTTTTCTATCTCTTTGCTATTTCTATCATTTATAATGGTCAAATACATTCATTACTTCGCGTCCAAGCAGGGCATGCATCAACCCATACGTCTGATCCACGCTCTCTTCCAATTCTACTTTATCCGCCACCTTCTGCTTAAGTTCCGCACGCTGCACCTCGATATCCTGTGTCAGTTCCTGCAGATATTCTTCCCGCTCTTTCAGTTTTCCATAGCAGTAGGTAATGGACACGATAAGAAGTTCCTCATTGGCCTTTCGGATTTCATAAGGCACCTCCATAAGCCGGTCACTTTCTTCTTCAATCTTCTGCTTTATTTCGGTCAGCATTTTTTTCTGTTTATCCTTTTTCCGGTCATTTCCCGTATCATTCATCCCGGATACGATTGCATCCATCAATTTTTTCTTGCCTTTTCGCAGTTCTTTAATCTCATTAACCAGTTTTCCCTGTTCTTTTAACAGCTCATTGCAGTTTTTTTCCAGACGTTTCACTTCTTCCGGTTTATTTCCACCGGGAAACAGTTTATGCCAGCGCTCGTCCAAAACAAGGATGGGAAGTTTTTTCCCATGCACCAGCTGCTGCAATGGTGGCAGTTGATCTTTCCTGCCTCTTGCCATATACACCGCCCCCTTCTTTTTTACTTATCTTTCTCTGACAAACGATAAGAAAGCCGCATCAAACTCTCTGCCAGATGAACATTTTCTACCACAACATGTGATGGCACTTTCAGATCCGTAGAGGCAAAATTCCAAAATGCTTCCACTCCGACTTCCGCCAGTCTCCCGGCAATCCTTGATGCCTGATCCTTGGGAACCGTGAGCGCCGCAATATGTACCGGATGTTCTTTTACAAACTTTTCGATATCCTCAATGGAATAAACCGGGATATCGTTTATCTTTTTCCCAATTTTTTCCGGATCTATATCAAATATCCCCGCCATCTGAAATCCACGTTTCGTAAAACCTCCATAATTTGCCAATGCCTGTCCCAGATTGCCGGCTCCGATAATGATCACATTATAATTATGTTCGAGTCCCAGTATTTTTCCAATTTCATCGTGAAGATAACTTACATTATATCCATATCCCTGCTGCCCGAATCCGCCAAAATTATTGAAATCCTGCCGGATCTGGGAAGCCGTTACATTCATTTTTTTACTTAATTCATGCGATGAAATCCGGTCAATTCCCTTTTCAAGCAATTCACTCAGGTATCTGTAATATCTTGGAAGACGCTTGATTACCGCAGATGATATTTTCTTTTCTTCCAATGTGCCAACCTCCGTTACGTCCGTAACTATTCAGGGTCCCGCCCAATATTCGCATTTTCGAACACTTCGTGTTCTTTGCAGACATCAACCCTGAATAGTTACGTTTTTGTATATTATACTACATTTTCTTTTATAAAAAAAGATGTAAAAATCAACTTTTTATGCTATACTGTCTTTAGCAAATATTTTGATTGGAGAATGTTATGATATTAGCTTGTAACCATATAGAAAAAAAGTTTAATGACGAAACGCTCTTTTCCGACGTTTCTTTTCATATCAATGAACACGAATGTACCGCTCTTGTGGGCGTCAATGGCACCGGAAAAACCACACTCCTTCGAATCATCGTCGGAGAACTTCCGGCAGACAGCGGCGATGTCATCCTGGCAAAGGACACTTCTGTCGGCTATCTTCCCCAGCAGCAGGGGTATCATTCGGACAAAAGTATCTATGATGAATTGTGGGAAGTGAAAAAGGACATTGTCGCTCTCGAACGCGAGATCCGCACGATGGAAGAAACGATGCAGACTGCTTCCGGCGATGAATTAAACACCCTTTTGGAGCGCTATCACCGGATGCAGACCGAATTTGAAGCAAAGGACGGCTATGCGTGCAAAAGCCAGATCATGGGAATCATCAACGGACTAGGCTTTGTCGGGAATGATGTTGACAAATCGATCAACACCCTGTCCGGCGGGCAGAAAACGCGTGTAGCACTCGGAAAACTCCTTCTCCTTGAGCCGGATCTTCTGATCCTCGACGAGCCGACCAACCACCTTGACCTCGCTTCGATTCAATGGCTGGAGACGTATCTTTCCAATTACAAGGGAAGTGTCCTGATCGTATCGCATGACCGCTATTTTCTTGACCGTATCGCCGACAAAGTAGTTGAACTTGACCACGGCAAAGCAACGGTTTTCAAAGGTAATTACAGCGACTATGCGCAGAAAAAGGAACTTTTGCGCCGTGATGCGATCAAACAATATGAAAATTATCAGCAGACGGTACGCCATCAGGAACAGGTCATTGAAAAACTGCGCTCTTTTAACCGTGAAAAGTCAATCAAACGGGCAGAAAGCCGCGAAAAAATGTTGGAAAAAATGACACCGGTGGACAAGCCGGTAACAGAGCAGAAATCAATGCATTTTTCCCTCGTTCCGGAAAAAGAAAGCGGAAAAGATGTTTTGCGTGTGGAAAATTTTGGAAAATCTTTTGGCAGCTTACATCTTTTTCAGGGTGTCTCCTTTGAATTGTTCCGTGGAGAACGCGTTGCTTTGATCGGGAAAAACGGAACCGGCAAAACAACTCTTCTCAAAATGCTCTGCGAACTGGAATCTCCGGATCAGGGTACTGCCGTCTTTGGCACAAACGTGGAACTTGGCTATTACGACCAGGAGCACAATGTACTGCACGAAGAAAAAACGATTTTTGACGAGATCCACGATGACTACCCGGATCTCAACAATACAAAAATCCGCAATGTCCTCGCCGCCTTCCTCTTTACCGGGGATGACGTCTACAAAAAGATCTCACTTCTTTCCGGGGGAGAAAAAGGGCGTGTCTCCCTGGCAAAACTTATGCTCTCCAAAGCCAATCTCCTGCTCCTCGACGAGCCGACCAACCACTTGGACATCGACTCCAAAGAAATTCTGGAAGATGCTTTGAATCATTATACCGGAACGGTCTTATACGTATCGCATGACCGCTATTTTATCCAGAAAACCGCTACCCGGATCCTGGATCTGACCAATGAACATATTCTTTCGTACGATGGAAATTACGACTATTATCTGGCAAAGAAGGATCTTGTCGAAAGCCGTTATCTTGACAGCACATCAGAATCCGCGCCAAAAGCGGAGGCTCCGTCTACCGCCAAACTTGACTGGAAGGAACAGAAAGAGCGGGAAGCCAAGAAACGAAAAATTGAATCTGCGTATGAAAAAGCAGAAAATGAAATCCAGAAATTGGAAGAACTTATCGAAGAAACCGATGCCCAGATTGCCCTTCCGGAGTACGCTTCGGACGTTGCAAAATTAACCGAATTGTCAAAGCAGAAGGAGCAGTACGAGGAAGAACTCGAAACCGCGATGGAGGAATGGGAAAAAGCGGCGCAGGCGTTGGAAGAATTGGAGTAATTTCAAAAATAATCATTGACACACGAATACATTTACTGTATTATAGTAAAATATATATCAAAGGCTGTGAAGAGAAAAGTAGGTAGTTAGATATGTTACAGAGAGCCTGATAAGCTGAGAACAGGTACAGAAGGAACTACTGAAAATGGTCTCGGAGCTGCGCACCGAAGCTGTTATGCCAAGGCTGCGACGGGTGCTCCCGTTATAGAGATAGACTATCGATGAATCATTTCTCGTCCGTAGTTGATAAGGCTTATATCGTGAGGTGTAAGTGAATTTGGGGTGGTAACACGAAGCATACGCTCTCGTCCCTGAAAAAGAAATTTTTCAGAGAGGAGGGCTTTTTTCATGCAAAAAAACGGAAGTAACCGCAAATATATGTTGTAAATAAACAGCATAAAAACGAAGTTATCACAACAAAATTCAAAGAAATGAGGGAAATAAAATGAGACAGATTTTAATTGGCGGTGCATGGCCATATGCAAATGGCTCACTGCACATAGGACATATTGCAGGACTATTACCGGGAGACGTATTGGCAAGATACCATCGGGCAATCGGAGACAACGTATATTTTGTGTCGGGAAGTGATTGTCATGGCACGCCTGTAGCGCTCCGGGCAAAACAGGAAAATAAGACACCACAGGAGGTGAGCGACTTTTATCACAGGGAATTTACAGAGTGCTTTGAACGGCTGGGATTTAGTTATGATGTCTATACCAAAACCTCTGCAAAGGAGCATAAAGATTTTGTGAGAGAATTTCATAAAAAATTGTACGAAAGTCCCTATGTCTATGAAAAAGAGGTTCCACAGGCTTATTGTAAAAGCTGTAAAACTTTTCTGGCAGACCGTTTTGTATTGGGAAAATGTCCAAAATGCGGAAGTGATACGAGAGGCGATCAATGCGATTGCTGCGGCACCGTTTTAGAGCCGGAAACACTTATCGAACCAACGTGTGCTGTATGTGGAAAACCAATTGGTTTCAAGAATTCGACTCACTTATACATTGCTATTTCCAAACTCCGGTCAGAGTTAGAAACACTGGTTGAAACTCATCCTAACTGGCGAAAAAATGCAATTGCATTTACAAAGCGATATATCAGCGAAGGATTAAGAGACCGGGCATTAACCCGCGATCTGAAATGGGGAATCCGTGTACCGAAAGAAGGATATGAAAACAAAACCATTTATATATGGGCAGAAAATGTATTAGGGTATCTATCCGCGAGCAGAGTGGCTGCCGGAAAGGACGTAAACGCTTTTTCTGCGTTGTGGCAGGGAAAAGATGTGAAGCATTATTATGTACACGGAAAGGATAATATTCCATTTCATACGATCATACTACCGGCACTTTTACTCGGCAATGGAGCGGGTTGGCATTTACCTGATCAAATCGTATCCAGTGAATATCTGACTTTGGAGGGCAGGAAAATTTCTACAAGCCAAAATTACGCAATATGGGTAAAAGATTTACTGGATCATTACGAAGCGGATTCCATTCGATACTTTTTTATTGCAAACGGACCGGAGAAAAAAGATGCCGATTTCTCATGGAGAGAATATGTCCGCAAACATAATGGCGAATTGCTTGGCGCATATGGAAATTTTGTAAACAGAACCTTGGCGTTTATTCAAAAATATTGTGATGGCATCGTTCCGCAGGGAAGTAATAATGCTGAATGGAATCAACAAATAGATCAACTGTATACCACGGCAGGAAAACTTATTGAAAATGGACATTTCAAAGATGCGATAACCGAAATCTTTGATTTTATCAGAAAGGCAAACAAGTATTTTGATACGGAGCAGCCTTGGATCACGCGAAATACCGATCAAAATGCCTGTGATAATACCCTTTATCAATGTGTGCAGATTATAGCAAATTTAGCTGTTTTGCTTGCGCCTTTTTTACCTTTTTCTTCGGAAAAAGTATTAAACGGGCTGAGTTTAAATAATACGTGGGAAAGACAGCATGTGGAAAGCGGCTATTCGCTTCCGGAAATTGGAATATTATTCCAACGAATTGATAAAAAGGTAATTGAAGAAGAAACCGAAAAATTAGAAGCTATTCTATAGTAAAAAAAATGCATGAAAAAGGGGGGCGGTCTTCTGCCCCCTTTCCTTAAAAGCCGCCATTTTGATATGCTCTGGCAATGACATACGATGGTTCATAGAATGCACTGCAATTGTAATTATCAATAACTTCACAAAGTTCGTCATTATAAACCCGAATAATCGCCTCAACATAATCTTCTTTGGAAGACATCGTATCTCTTACCAGTCTCTGATATACTGCCCCCATATCCAGTGCAGAGGGAATAATTTCTGCGAGTTCTCTATCAACTGCTGTAATATCAAAGTTCCCTTCCTTTAAGTCATATTCCTTAATCCAATCATTTTCAACTTGAAGTGGATTTTCGCAATGCAATACATTGGCACAACTCAGCAAATGATATAATTCCTCTTTTCCAATTGCATTTACAACATACTTATTTTTCTGCTTAATATGCCGTGCCACTCTTTCAATCATATAGCAGATAAAATAAACATCATCTAACTGTATCTCTTCCTCCGGAAAATACTTATTTTTCATAGTGTATCACTTCCTTCAAATGTCAATGTTTTCAATGCCTCTTCGGTGCAGAACACAATCTGATGCGTAGGATAATTGAACTTTGCAATTTCCCAAAACGCTTTTCGTGGAATTCTTCCATCTATAAAAGCTTCCACAAAATTCCAAATCTGATCGTCTGCCATCGGTCCCTCAATAATATCATAATCATGTTCTATACCTCTGCGGCAATTCACAACAAACTCCAGCCATTCATCTGTCATCTCTTCGAATTTTAATACTTTTAACCCAGAATCCTGCACATACTTATAGTGATTAATAACTGAATTTCCTTTTTTTGTCATCGCCCACCGTTTCGCCTGTTTAAGCAAATTTGTACAATAAAAACCATATCCGAAATCTTTATAAAAACCATTCTGGAGCACCCGTGGAACCGGTACTTCTACGTTACTTCCATGGTATACAATATTCTGCATAGAATTCCCCCTGATATTTTTAGTAGTATTGTAACATTATTTTATAGAAATTTCAAATTATATTATTCCACACTCCTGCGGATTATCGTCGGAGAACTTCCGGCTGACAACCGCGATGGAGGAATGGGAAAAGGCGGCGCAGGCGCTGGAAGAATTGGAGTAAGACAAGAAATCCCCCAGGTAAAAAGCGGACAAGCTTCACCCGGGGGATTTGTTTTTTGTTTCTATTTTGTCACTTTTATCTTTATCTTATTCATTACACCATTTTGTGCAACAACATACACTGTCGCTTTTCCCGCTTTTTTTGTCGTAATCTTTCCTTCTTTAGATACAGACAAAACCTCTGGATTCGACACGACGTAGCGTATCTTATCGATATGCCATTTGCATTTTTTTCCACTCGGAAGGACTACCTTTGCTTTAATTTTACTTGTCTCACCGAGTTTCTGCATACGTTTTTTCTTTCCCGTAATACGCACTTTCAATGGATTGGCATATTTTTTGCTTCCCTTAGTTAAAGCATGAAGCTGCAAAGAACGTCCATATGCTGTTTTTTTACCATTTACAATACGATATGCCTGAATTTCATACTTATACCAGGTGTCTTCTTTCAGTTTTTTATTGATAAATGAAGTTTTTCCTGCTGAAGTAATCGTACAAACAAGTTTCAAATTGCGGATATCTTCTCCCTCGCTGCATCGGGAAGCATAGATAAAATAACCATCGGCCCCTTTCACTTTGGTCCATCTTAGTTTCTGCCAAACGTTCTTTGATATCACCGGCTGAATCAAATCCATCATTACAGGCAGTACTTCGTTTTTCACAGATGGGCTTATCGTTGTCTGTCCCGGTACCAGTGACACTGTTACCGGTCCCGATGTTTCTGTCGGAGCCACCGTTGGCAATGCTGTTGGTGATGCCGTCGGTGATGCCGTCGGCGATGCTGTTGGTGATGCCGTTGGTGATGCCGTTGGCGATGCCGTTGGTGATGCCGTCGGCGATGCCGTTGGTGATGCCGTCGGCGATGCCGTTGGTGATGCCGTCGGCGATGCCGTTGGTGATGCCGTCGGTGATGCCGTTGGCGATGCCGTCGGTGATGCCGTTGGCGATGCCGTCGGCGATGTCGTCGGTGATGCCGTTGGCGATGCCGTCGGTGATGCCGTCGGTGATGCCGTCGGCGATGTCGTCGGTGATGCCGTTGGCGATGCCGTCGGCTGTGGAGACAATTTAGGAATCACCATACTTTCTTTGGTAACTTCTTTCGTTCCCTGGGCATCCTCAAAATATTTTCCACAGTCTTTACATTCATAGTATTCTTTATTTCCTTCTGCCTTTTCCGTCGCTGCCACTGCTTCAATCTTATCCAGATTGTGCGTGCATACAAGGCGCTCTACCACAATCTCTACCGTTGTATTTTCATAGTTTTCTTTATCCGCTCCTACATACTCTGCGGATACTGTTATACCTCCTGTCTCCGGTATGGTCTTTCCAATGAATTCTTCCTTTATTTCCCAATCACTGTCATTTTTTAACATATCCTTTGTGATCGTCTTTTGTGAAAATGATACAGAAAGATTCTGTGCCGGTGTCTGCATTGGTTTTGCTGCTTTGAATATGGTATATTCCTTGGTCACCTGAGCATCTTCTATCTTCATAACAGCGGTGATCGTCCCTGCCGACTTAAGATCAGTCGTTGCTTTTCCATCTCGCAGGTATGTGATTTTACATTTTTTCAACCCTTCATACTGTCCCCAGGTATCTGCATAATCCTCTACTGCCGGATGGTCTTTTTTATCATATTGCGCATTTTCTGCCGTAAGCATCACATTCGTCTGATGCACCGGATTCATTTGACATGTTGCAACAATTCTATCCCCATCCGTCGTATAATCAAAAGAATGGGTCAATTTACTATTCGGTGTATTGGTATATACTTTTTCGCACATATCATACCCATCATATACCGTATTTGCTGCATTCTTTTTTAACGTCGGATAGGTATCTGCCTTTTCTCCAAAAAGGTTCTGATACCACGCCTGCGTTCCATCGGATATTTCATTATTTAAGTGATAACAAACCTCTCCCGATTTCATTCTCTCTTTGGTTCTTCCGATGCCGGCACGTATATCAGATTCTTGCTTTTCTTCATCCACGTCGGAGTCATAATAACAATTTACAACCGTTCCAAAGTTTGCAGCAAGCGGGAAAATAATCTCATCTTGACTCGCACCTTCCAAAATCTGTGTTGTATCAAATTCATTGTCCACTGCCAGACAGTTTTTTATCTCTCCCATATTCACACCGGTTACCGTCCCCACCGGATCATACTCATAAATTCCACCACTGCTTCTTTTTATCGAAATCGAACTTCCATCCACCTCGCAATTCTCAATCACTCCACGGTTAACACCACAGACTGCTCCCACGGACCCTTCGTTTTTATAATTTCCACCCGGCAGCAAAACATTCTCAAGACAAAGATTTCGAATCGTCCCTTTCAATGTACGACAGATGGCACCGGTCGTTATTTCACCCCCCTGCATATTTTTGATGGAATGTCCTTTTCCATCAAAGATTCCTATATAATTTTCAACATCTGCACTTAACCCGGCACCTTCCATATCAATATCTGCCTCCAATCCGGCATTGATACGATCATCTGCATTTGCCATCATAGAAAAGCGATTCAATTCTTCTTTATCGGATATCCGCACATAGTCTACCCCTTTTTCTGTAACAACATCCAGGCTTTCCAGTGTCATATCCTGTATCACACGGCTTCCTCCATAATAACAGCAGCCAAAAGCCCCCCACTCATCCGGCGGATCCAAATATATTTTACCGGCCGGCAGCGTACTCATCGACTTGGTAACTCCGTCAATTGTCACATTGTACTCGCGGACAGATGATGTCATCGTAACTTTCATATCCGAGCTAACCACTGTATCTTCGTTAAATTGCGCACCATCTTCCGTCTGATATGTATAAGTATATTGATCATCATCAAACAATTTTCCAAATTTTGTGTTTTTTTCTACTTTTACCGTACAATATGCATTTTTATTGCCGGCAAGAGCAAATTGAACTGTACACAATACCGGACTGGTTTGTTTTTTCAATTGCGATGTACCGTCATCCCATTTATAAAGATAGGATTCACCGTTAATTTCAATGACGTTACTTCCCTTTCGCAGATAGGCTTCTAACTTTCCCTCTTCTGACGTTTCTAATGTACTTGCCGGATATCCGTTAACAGCAGTTACTTTCTGATTCACCGGCAAATCAGAAACCGTCATTTTTTGCAATACATAGCCATTTCTATCCTCCAGCTGACCAATACCTGTCAATCCAAACAATCGTGCCGTTCCCATCTTTGCTGTATCTGTCGATGCAAGATAATCAGACGTTATATCTCCATCCAAAAACCGGTAAACACCTTTATCATTTAGGTTAGCCTGACCACATATGATGGACCCTCCCATCATATACCATTGTGCCAAATTGTTTATCTTTGCCCCTTCTGCTTTTACCGTTCCGGATTTCATGATAAAACTTCCTCCGGTATTATCATGAGAACCACCTCCATGCATCAAATAGCCTGCATTATTTAATTGCAAAAAAGAATTTGGTGCATCAGCATCTTCACTGATTGTCAACTGTCCATACAATTTAAAAATCATTGAAGTATTTATGCACCCTTGTGTTTCGTCTAATTTTGCCATACTAACCGTATTTTTCCCTTTAAGATATAAGTTCGCCGTCCCCATGATTTCCATAAACGGAAACAATTGATCCCTCTCATCAGACGATGCGCAGTTTCGAATATCAAGATCATACAAATCATCATTTTTGATCGTTACATTGTCTAAGATCACATTGGCCTTTACTCCATCTGCTACTGTAATATGTACATCAATATAAGCACCATTGATCTCATTGTTTCCTGTGATTGTATAAGTGCCGTCTTCCGTGATATTAATCTCTATGATTGTTACATCATGCTTCGTCCCTCCATAACTCGTAATGGTCTTTTCGACAAATAATTTCGGATCATCAAGATTATATGTTACATTCTTTGCTGACAAAACACTTGCTTCCTGTGCATAGGCATTGGTCGGCGGAATCACTGGGATTCCTGTCAGTACTGTCGCCGAAAGTGTCCCTATGCAAACGACTTTGGTCCATTTTTGTTTTAAATTTTTTCTAATCTTTTTCCCCTGCAACTGATTGTTATTATAAAAAAACTGTTTACGCATATACTGCCTCCATTTCATTTCGATATTTCCAATATCTGTCTCCTAAAACTTTTGTTTCCGTATTCCATGGTTTTTCCGCACTCGTATAATGGATGATACATGGTTTTTCCCGGTAAAGATCTTCATATAATTTTCGGTTATTCACATTTTCTTTTGCTATCTGTTCCGGAATATATGTCATATAATTCCATCTACAGTCCATCACTTTTACTCTTCCATCAAATAAAATATTTAACACATCTTGATCGTTATATTTATAATTATGACGATGAAGAATTTCAAACACCTGTTCCTGATTGATTCTTTGTCTGGTCTTTTTCAGATCTATCACAAGCACACCGGCATTAAAATAATTCTCAGGCACTTGCATGCCAAGAGCTTCCGTCCGATAATTGTCAACATTGTAAGGATATCCCTCCAGAAAAATTGGACTCTTCGTCTTCGATAAAAGCCGAAAATCTTCTGATCGAACGGCTGCCACCTCGCAGTTTCCCAGTTCAATATCATACAATTTGCTGATATCTCCCTCTACAATAAGATCACAATCCAGATAAAGTATCTTATCATACTTGGCAAACATTTCTCCGAAAAGAAATAAACGATAGTTTGTTTCAATCGAATAATAAACTCCGACATCGTATTCTACTTTCTTTTCACATTGTGCCATCGAAATAAATCGAATGGATACATTTCCTTCTTTTTCCATATTTTTTATTTTTTCCTGCTGCTCTCTGCAGATATCCTTATGCAGGATAATTATATCATACATTCGCTTTGTATCACAGTTTTTCAACAGCGAGTAAAGAACTGTTGCCAGATGCGGAGCATATTTTTCATTGCTGGCAAAGCAAAGATTTACAGATTGATATGCTGGTTCAATTATTTTCATATATTTCTTTCCTTTTTTATTATACTTATTTCCTTTATTTCTTTTTCACTGTTACCTTAATCTTCACCACTTCTGTTCCACTCTTAACCGTGATAACGGTCTTTCCGGCTTTTAAGGCTTTGATCTTTCCGTTTTTACTCACCTTTGCCACCTCTTTGTCTGAAGATTTGAATGTTATCTTCTCCTGCGAAGTCAATGGTGTCCGTTCCGTCTTTATCTTAAAGGTCTTTCCTTTTTTCAATGTCAGTTTCCGTTTTTTGACATTGGTTACGGTCAATTTCTGTGTCTTAACTTTTTTCTTCTGGACTTTTACCTCTACCGAAGCAGATGCACCTCTTTTGGTGGTAACAGTTATGACAGCCGTCCCCGCCTTTTTGGCTTTTATTTTTCCCTTTTTGGTTACGGTCGCTACCTTAGTATCGGAAGACTCCCATTTTTCGATAGAATCACCCTTAATGAGAGTAACTTTTACTGCCGTTGTGCTTTTTCCTTTCTGCAGTACAAGGGATGAGACATTTAATGTTACCGTTGATGCCGGCTGTGGTCCCGCAGTTGGCTGTGATGTTGGAGTCACGATCGGTTCCGGTGCCTTCGTTGGCTCTGGCGTTGGCGTCACTGTCGGTTCCGGTGCCTTCGTTGGCTCTGGCGCTGGCGTCACTGTCGGTTCCGGCGCCTTCGTTGGCTGTGATGTTGGAGTCACCGTCGGCTCCGGTGCCTTCGTTGGCTCTGGCGTTCCCGTTGGCTCTGATGTTGGGATCACCGTCGGTTCCGGTGCCTTCGTTGGCTCTGACGTTGGGATCACCGTCGGCTGTGGTGCCTTCGTTGGTTGTGGTGTTCCCGTTGGCTCTGACGTTGGTATCACCGTCGGCTGTGGTGCCTTCGTTGGCTCTGACGTTGGTATCACTGTCGGCTGTGGTGCCTTCGTTGGCTCTGACGTTGGGATCACCGTTGGCTCCGGCGCCTTCGTTGGTTGTGGTGTTCCCGTTGGTCTGGGAATTTCATTCCACTTTGCATAAAGTATCCTGTCTCCGGTCACCGGTGTGGCAAAGTCATAAGCCTTTGTGCAGGCTTCATCCGTATACCAGCCTCCAAAGCTATATCCCGTTTTCGTTGGATCCTCCGGTTTAGTAACCGCTGTTTCATAATCCGCTGTTTCCACATCGACAGGAGATCCCTCCAAGGAATCAAACGTTACCGTATATGTATTGATCGTCCATTTCGCATGTAATGTCATATCTTTTGTCAGCGGCTGACTAAAATCGTAAGCGTTTGTACAGGCTTCGTCCGTATACCAGCCTCCAAAGGTATATCCCGTTCTCGTTGGATCCTCCGGTTTAGTAACCGCTGTTTCATAATCCGCTGTTTCCACATCGACAGGAGATCCACACAAGGAATCAAACGATACCGTATATGTATTGATCGTCCACTTTGCATATAACGTCATATCTTTTGTCACCGGCTGACTAAAATCGTAAGCGTTTGTACAGGCTTCATCCGTATACCAGCCTCCAAAGGTATATCCCGTTTTCGTTGGATCCTTCGGTCTGGTTACTGCTTCCGGATAAGTTACTGCCTGATCCTCGACAGAAATTGTATCTTCACCTGTAGAAAAGCGGACCTTGAAAGTGGCCGCATAAAAATCTGTATCTTGAGTAAGAGTAATCGTTTCTCCCGTATCAACCGGTGTTTGTAAATTCTTATCGGTACACCACTTTGTTACCGTATAATATTCGGTATCCGGAAGATATGCTGGGTTGATCGTGCTGCCTTTTTTTGCATAATAGGTCTGCGTGTAATCTGAATAATGCAGCGTAACAGATACCACCTCATCGCCCTCTGAAAGAGCGGATCGTAAGAGAGTCTTATCCGGCACCAGTCCGCTCGTGTACGCTAATTTCAAACCGGCACTGCCGTCGCTGCCGGCTTCTCCGGATGCAAGCGTAGTGCTATCATCATCCGTATAGTAGGTACCTGCCGCGCCACCGGTCCCTCCGGTTCCGGGCATATAGGTTACAGTTGCTCCGGAAGAAATGGCATAAAAACTTCCTTTAAAAGAAAGTGCATCGCCGCCGTTACCGCCATTGGTGCCATTTGCTGCTTTTTTGTTTATTTGATACCAATTTCCAACCTTTTCATAACCAGAATCACCTCGCCCGCCATTGCCACCGGTAAGAGTAAGACGAGCATCGTCACGCACCAACAGGCTGCCGCCGGTAAAGTTCAGTGCACAGCCTCCCGGAGTACCATCCACTCTGCCTTCGCCATATTTATTCCCACTCACTCCCTGGTATCCATCTGAACCCTTAATGGTAACCTGACTTCCACTATCCACTTTCAGTGCGGCACCGGAAAACTCTATCCCGGAACTTCCGTTTCCAGATGGGGCATTAGACGTATTTCCGGCCGCCGCATTTCCACCGGTGATTTTGACCGTTTCCTGTAAGGTCAGCGATACATATGGTGAAGTAACACGGATAGCGGTGGCACCCTGTCCATCATACCCCAACGTTTCGATTCCGTTACCACCTGTTAAATCGGCATTTTTCAAGATCAATGTACCACTCCCGGCAATCTCAAGCGCAGGCGTAGCAGAATCAGATTCATACTTAATTTCATCCCGCCCATGGATGGAATAGCCTTTTCCATCCAGAATAACGGTTTCTCCCGGTGCCAGAGTGATCTTTAATCCATTTGTGACATTACCTGTCAGGGTATAGACGGTCTGTCCCTCTGCATTTGTCGTGATACTGACAGGCGCCCCTGACTCTGCCGTGATCTCTGTCCCATCATTTTCAAGTGTTGCTGCTTTTACTGTCGTCTTTGTCACGATCTGCCCGGTAAATACCGAGGTAAGTACAATCGCAAGAGCGAGCAGGTATGCAAGCAGTTTTTTGACTTCTTTTTTCATTTTCTTTTCTCCTTTTTGATTTTTCTTTCGGCGTTTGATAAACACCGGAATCAATTCATTTACTTTTTTACTTCATCTATATAAAATTTTCTCTCCGAAGTGGTACAACCCGGATAGCACTACCTGTTTTACCACTTTTGGAGAAGAAAATATTATGCATTGATAACCTTTGCCAGATACAACCGCAATGCCTTCTCACTGCTTTTTTCACCCTCGACATATTCGATTTTCGTGATATCCTTTAGGATACACCCACAATGCCCCGGAAATGTCGGGAAGCATGTCACATGCAGATACGTGTCGATCTCCGGACTGCAATCTATGATTTCCAGGATTCTGCCATATAGGACAACCTGTTCATAACTCCGGAGCCATTTGGCATCCATGTTCGCAAAAACAGACCCAAAAGAACTTCCGATCAAATCTTTTAACGGTGTTTTCTCGATTTTGGCAAGTGCTTCATTGCCATAACAGAAAATCCAGTCTACCGCTTCCGCATTATCGTCAAATACCATCTCAATATCCGCAAATGCAAATGGCATATGATCAAAACTTCGGTAATGTTCCGCATAATCCTCATAAGTCATCGACTTTTTACTCGCACGAAGTTTCTTCAATATCTTCTTCTGATTTTCAAGCTGTGTACAAATGATTCTTTTTTTATTTCGGTTGCTATAGGGAAGTTTCTCTCCGGTATTTAAAAGAATGTATTCCTTCGTTACAGAATGAATGGCTTTGGATGCTGCGATACACTGGCGGCTGATACGAATAAACGCCTTGCCCAGCTGCTCCTCCAATACCCCTATAGAATTCGAATAATAAAATTGTTTTCCGTCTATCATATAAATCCACGGCTTGGCATGACTTTCTTCTTCTGTTTTCATAGCATACAAAATATCCTCCGTATTTATTTTGAATTCCTGCTGTGAAGACTTGTTTTTTACAGTCAGAAATGTCGCTTCTTCCTTCATATATGTTCTCCTCATCTGATTTGTTTCATCAACCATCACTTATGGATTACAACCATGTAATCTTATCCTATCATAACTGTATCGCAAATTCAATAAAAATATTATTTATTAAAGAGTATTTTGTCCGCTTTTTGCAAAATTCTTTTGTTTTTCTCGCAATTAAGGAAGTTTTGTTCCTCAAGTCCAAATTCACGCAAAATTGGATTGAAAAGCAGCTTTCTTTCCTTTATAATATATAATATGTTTATACATTTATTACCAAAATTCGTCATTGAGAGGATGGAAGACTATGAAAAAAGAATGGAATGGACGGACTGTATTTTTTCTGGCTATGGCAATGACACTGATCTGTTTTCTGCCATTTCTAATACGTGATAAAGGATTATTTATTTATTTTGGCGACTACAATATGCAGCAGGTTCCGTTTTATCTCAAGATACATGAAGCGGTTCGTAATGGACATTTTTTCTGGGATATGACCACGGATCTGGGAAGCAGCATCTATACCAGCTATTCGTTTTATCTGCTGGGAAGCCCTTTTTTCTGGATAACCGTGCCTTTTCCAAAGCAGGCGGTACCATACCTGCTTCCTTTTTTGCAAATGATAAAGATCGCCCTTGCCTGTCTTGGAGGCTATTATTATAGCAGACAATTTATCAAAGATACCCGATGTGCCTGCCTAAGCGGTCTTCTTTACGGTTTTAGCGGCTTTACTCTGGTCAGTCTGGTCTTTAACCATTTTGGAGAAGTCGTTGCCTTTTTCCCATTTTATCTGGTGGCAGCGGACCGGCTTGCACAGAAAAAAAACTATGGCCTGTTTTCACTTCTTACAGCACTGATGGCGATTACAAATTATTTCTTCTTTTTTGGCGAAGTGCTCTTTCTGCTTCTGTATCTGCTGATACGTTATGGGACAGATGCCGCCCGGCACATGAAGGAAAAACTCTCTCTTTTAGCACGTTTTATCGCGGAACTCCTGACCGGTGTCTTTCTTTCTGCTTTCTTTCTGCTCCCTTCACTGCTTGCCGTAGCAGGGAACACCCGTCTGTCAGAAACCATTTTTGACAGAAATCCCCTTATCTATTCGGATGTCAGGACATATCTTGCTCTGTTGAAAAGTCTTGTCCTGCCACCGGACACCATTCAGGGTGAGACATTGTTCGGAACAGAGGAAGGCACTCTTGCTTCTCTCAGTCTGTTTCTTCCCCTGTTTGCCTGCTGTGGTGTAATTGCCTATTTTATCCAGAAAAAAGGATGGGATTTTTTCAAAAAATTGTGTCTTGTCTGCCTCCTGCTTGCTGTCATTCCGCTTGGTAATTCTTTGTTTGTCGCAGGCAATGCCACATATTATACAAGATGGTTTTTTATGCCGCTCCTGCTGATGGCAGTCATGACTGCCTCTGCCGTAGAATCCTTTGAGCCAAAGCCATTTACCATCGGAACTCTTTTCTGGGGCGGAATGCTGCTCTTCTTTTTGCTGACTAATATAATCACAAAGTCTGCAACTGTCGATGCAGCCGGAATCTTTTTGATCAAAAACCGTTCTTCTTACGAAACAGAATTGACCGTTGGCATCTGTAGTTTCCTTATTCTTGTCTATCTTGTATGGATTTTGAAAAAAGATACAAAGAAAAAATATCTCACGGTATTTCTCGGTGCAGCCATTCTCTGCTGTGCTGCGACTTTTTATCTTCATATGAATACCGGTTCAAGTCAGGTCACGGATACCGGTAGATTCATCTATAAGAATCAGCTGGATGCGGATACCAGCCAATTTCTTCCCAAAGAGGATGATTTTTACCGGTTTGAGGCAGACACCGGCAGCAACCATTATATTTTGACACAGGAAATGCCAGCCATCTCCTGTTTTCTCAGTACTGTCTCAGGCAGTATTATGGATTTCTATAAATTTGCAGGCATCACCCGCACGGTATCCAGCCAGATTCCTTATGACCGGACAGCCCTGCGCGATCTATTGTCCGTACGCTACTTCCTTCAGGATGCACAGATGCCGGCAGATTCGGGAGATTCTGCACAAGAACTTTTGTCTGCCTATCAGTCAGTGACAAAAGAAAACGGATATTTTGTTTATGAAAATAAAAACTACCTGCATATGGGAACTATTTTTTCCTATTATATGAAACGTTCCGAATACGAAACTCTTTCTGAAACCCAAAAGGATACGGTACTCCTTCATGCCATGGTGATTGAAGATAAAGACTGTGAAAATTTGGATGCTTCTCCCGGAGTTACGCTTCTCTCTGCCGAGGATTTTAAAGAAATGACAAAAGACAGCAGACCGGAAGATGACGAAAACGCTCAATGTACCGCCCTCAACCAGACAGCCGCCACAACATTCTGCTATGATAATACCAGCCTTACTTTTACCTATGATCATGCCAAAAGTGGTCTTGCATTTTTATCCATTCCCTACAGCAGCGGTTTTACTGCTTATGCGGACGGAAAAGAAACACCTCTTTTCGTAACCGATGGCGGCCTGATGACGACAATATTACCTGAGGGTACGACTAAGCTTACACTTGTCTACCGGGAACCAGGGCTGATACCCGGTATTGTGATCAGTCTGATCGGGATTGCTCTGCTCGCCGGATGGGTATTGTGGCACAGACGTTTTCTGAAAAAGAATGTCGGTCGATGAGAGATTTTCTTCCCCATTCATTAAAATCCAAGACACCGTATCCTGCGGTATATGAAAAAGGTGCCGTCACAATACATGCAACCGCACCTTTTTTCATTTATGCCGAACTCCTATCAGATCTCGACATCCTCACTATAATCTACATTCTCATAGCCAAATCCGAACATATGATAAAACTCATCCCAGTATTCTTTGATATCACCGAGAGTCTCGATGGATTCCGAATCTACTTTGTCCCATACTTCGGAAATCTTGTCCTGTACTTCCGGACGCATCTCATAGTCGTCAAGGCGGATTCTGCCTTCCTCATCGGTTTCCGGTCCATTTGGCAGTTTTTCCATAAACAGGCGGTCCATCTGCTCGATGCAGCCTTCATGCAGTCCTGCGTCTTTCATCACGCGGTAAAGCAGGGAGATGTAAAGCGGAACGATTGGAATCGCTGCGCTGGACTGCGTTACAAGTGCTTTGTTTACGGATATGTATGCTTTTAATCCAAGGCTTGCAAAGTCCTCATTCATCTTTACGGAAGTCTGATACAGATGCTTTTTCGCCTGTCCGATGCTTCCCTCTTTATAGATCGGATGCGTAACTTCCGGTCCGATGTAAGAATAGGCAAGTGTTACGGCATTTTCTGCTACAACACCGGCATCGGCAAGTGCCTGAATCCAGTCATACCAGTCTTCGCCGCCCATAACCCGGATCGTCGCCTGAATTTCTTCTTCTGTGGCAACCGGAACGGTCACCTCTTTGATCTCATTGGTACGAAGATCAATGGTTTTATTGGTAAATGGCTCGCCGACGGTCTTCAGTACAGAAGAAACAGTCGTTCCATCCGGCAAGGTTCTGCGTGGTGCCGCCATACTGTAAACAATCATATCAACCTTTCCAAAATTTTCCTTTATGCAGGCAATGACATCTTCTTTCATTTCTTTTGAAAAACCGTCTCCGTTAAAAGATTTTGCAAAATAGCCATCCTCAGCTGCGAGTTTTTCAAAAGCCAGCGTATTGTAATATCCGGCGGTCGCGGTACGTTTGCCCTTGGCTTCACGCTCAAATGCTACCCCGATCGTATCTGCTCCATATCCGTAAGTCACGGCGATACGGGATGCCAGACCGTAACCGGTGGAAGAACCGATCACTAACACTTTTTTAGGCCCTTCTACCTGTTTTTTTTGTTTGGTATACTCAATCTGTCTGCGCACGCTCTCCTCGCATCCTTTCGGATGGGCTGTCGTACATATAAATCCTTTTACCTTTGGCTCAACTACCATTTTAATCCTCCAATCTTTATCTCATGATTACATAAAATAATATCATAAAGAAGTGCAGTACACTTCCTGCGATAACAAATAAATGAAAGATCGAATGCATATAACGTTTCGTCTTTCCGAGGCCATACAACACGGCTCCGATCGTATAGGCAATTCCTCCGCCGACGAGATATACCATTCCGCCAAAGCCAAGCAGTTCCATCGTCGGCTTGATAAAGAAAATGATACACCATCCCATACCAAGATAGCAGATCATCGCCATCTTCTTGTATTTTTCCAGATCGATCGCAGTAAATGTCGCCGCACCAAGACAGCACGCCCACACGATACCAAAGATCACAAATGCGATAACCGGATGATTGACACGGATTCCTGCCAGCGTGATCGCGGTATAGGTGCCTGCGATCAAAAAATAGATCGTACAGTGGTCAATAACCTGAAATACCTTTTTTGCCCCCTGTGCCGTCAGACCATGATAAATACTTGACATCGCATACAGAGCAACCATTGTACCGCCGTAAACTGCCGATGCCACAACGGCCCAGGGATCGCCTTTCAAAGCAGAAAAAATGACGCAGAGTACCAAAGCGGCAATTGCAAGTGCACCGCCGACGATGTGGGAAACCATATTAAAGATTTCCTCGCCCCTCGTATAATCCGGAAGTGTACGATCCTTTAATTTTGTTCTCTTTTTCTTTTCCATCTTCTTACCCTCCGTGTCTACATATTAGATACCCATTGCATTACACAGTCCCATTGATAACACAAGGCTCATGCCGATCAATACAACATTTCTGCATTTCGCCTTTTTGAGTAAAAAAAGATTCAATCCATAAATGGCAAAGATCATGATCAGTATGGTAAACCATGGATACTGCTTATTCTGCGCCAATAACATACTGGATTGTATCAATCCTGACATCACGGTCAACAAAAGTCCTGACACGATCACTTTAATGGATTTCTTTATATTGATAAATACTTCAATATTTTCCAGATATTCATAAAAATGGTATACCACATCAAATACGACCGCCGAAGCCATCACACTCATGGCAAACCCGGCAAGTGCCATCCACATGCCGCCTGCTGTCGTTCCGGCCAGCGCATACCCATAAGAATAGCCGATGCCCGACAGAGTTTTGCATAAGATCGATCCCGGCAGAATATTTACAATAAGTACCAGGTAGTTATAAAAGGAATATTCACTGATATAATCCGGAACGAATAACCCGTCTGCAATCGTCAGATAAGCGTCTCCTCCTCCAAAAGAGATGAGGGAAGAGGCAATTCCTTTTACAAAAAACGGAAAACCCTCTCCGGCAAAATACAACATTGCCGGCAGGCTGAGAAGAACCGCCGCAAATATCCACGCAGCACTTTCCATCACCAGTGGTTTTAACACCTTTTTCCGTTTCTTTTTCTTTTTAATCGAACTTTTCTTAAAACTATACACTGCCAAAATAATCATGACAACCCGCACGGTCCACGTCACGATATCATTGTCTATGATCTTCGCTTTTCCGACACACAAAAGATAAATACCCGCCACGATACCGACAGGTATCATCGTCTGCCATTGAAATTTACAGTCTGTCACTAATATGGCAAAAAAGGCAATTGCCAGCATTTCTATCGTAGAAATGCTAAATAACGGCGTTTTATCAATCTGAAAAATACGGAACAAATTTCGTCCGGCGGTCAGTATAAACACACCGACACACACACCTAGCGCCTTTTTACGGTGCTTTTTCACCACGCAGTCCTGAAAGGCATTGTGGATATATTCCGTCAAAAGACACATGATAAATGCGGTTATCCCGATCGATGCATATTGAATCTGCGTCAGCACTTTCGGATTCAGTCCGTCCATTCCTGCCATCAGAAGCACCGTCATCAAAGCACCGGGAAATGCCATCGCCACCGCAGCAAGGATCATTCCTTTTTTCCCGGAAACCGCTTTTCCTACGCCTGCTGCAATCTCTACCGGAAGTGCTCCCGGAGTCAGCGCAGCCGCCACAATATCTTTTTCGTACTCTTCTCCCGTGATAAAACCCTTTTCTTCTACGACTTCCTGTTGAATCACCGGAATCAGTGCATTTCCGCCTCCAAATCCGATCAATCCGATCTTATTCATGGAGACAAGCATTTGTACTAACTTCTTCACGTCTTTTCCTCATTTGACAAAAGATGAAACAATGCCGCTTTATAGATCAAAACCAGCCGTACATCTTTGTCGCAATATCGATTCTTCAAAAATTCTATTGTTTTATATCCATATACCAAAATCAGTATACTAAGAGCCACGAATTGTATTCCTGGAAGAAGAGGCATGCAGATCAGAAAAAGAATGGCAGCGGCAAATCCTGCACTGATCACCCCGAACAAACGACTGATCGTCACAGACAAACGCACGGTCTGTAGCAGGTTCAGCAGCCGTCTGTCGAGATGTTCTTCACTGTTTTCTATTAACACAAAATAGATATCACAAAAAATATCCATACATTCTTTTTCTTTTAATTTTGCACAATACTCTTTATAACGTTTTCTTCCAAACTCTTTCTGCATTAATCTGCCTAATACACTAACCAATTTTTTTCTCCTTCGGTTTCTGCCTTATCTCTATAGTATTCGGCAATACCTTGTTTGGTTATACGTAAAAGATCAGCAAAATTTATAAATTGTCGTTGATGTAAATGTGTCGCCTGCTTTCAAAACACAGGATTCAAACGACGGAATATTGATGGAATTTGGAAAATACTGGGTTTCAAAGCAGACCCCGTTTCTCTTCGTATACTCTGCCCCTTCTTTTCCCTCTTCCTTTACAATAAAGTTTCCGGTATACAGCTGCATTCCCGGAAGATCCGTGTACACTTCCATCGTTCTGCCGCTTGTACTCTCCGAAACTTCTGCCACTTTTTCAACGCCCTTTATCTTCTTATCCAAAGCAAAGTTGTGGTCATATCCGCCGGCAAGGATCAACGGTTCATAATCTGCTCCGATGTCTTTGCTGATTGCCTTCTTCGTTCTGAAATCCATCGGCGTACCGGTTACATCAATGATATTTCCGGTTGGGATCAGATCCTCTGTCGTCTCTGTAAATCCGTTTGCCTGAATCCACACTTCGTGGTCTGTAATGTCGCCGCCCTTGTGTCCTTTCAGATTGAAATAAGAATGGTTCGTTACATTACACAAGGTATCTTTGTCGGATTTTGCTTTATAATCCAGTTTTAATTCATTGTCATCGGTCAATGTATATGTCACGGAAATCTCCAGATTTCCCGGATATCCCTGTTCCATATCCGGACTCACACGGGAAAATGTCACGCTGTTTTCTCCGGTTTCTGCCTGATACATTACCTTATTGTATCCCGGTGTGCCACCGTGAAGATTGTTCTTTCCGTCATTTTTCTCCAATTCATATACTGTGCCATTCAGTTCAAATTTCGCATCTCCGATGCGGTTTCCATGACGTCCGATAAAGGAGCCAAAGAAACAGCCGTTCACTTCATACGCTGCTACATTGTCGAAACCAAGGACAACATCGGCAAGATTGCCGTCTTTGTCCGGTACAAACAACGATACCAGATTGGCACCATAATCGATCAACTGCGCTTTCATGCCGTTTTTATTTTCCAAGGTATACATGGAAACTTCTTCCCCGGCACTTGTTTTTCCAAAATTTGTCTTTTCTACACTCATTCTTTTACCTCTTTTCTGATCTCAATACCTAATTCTTCCAACTGTTTTTCATCTACAATATTTGGTGCATCCGTCAAAAGACAGGACGCATCTTTTACTTTCGGGAAGGCGATCACTTCACGGATGCTGTCTTCTTTTGCCATCAGCATGACAAGACGATCCAGACCGTAAGCCAGTCCTGCGTGAGGTGGTACTCCGTATTTAAACGCATTCAACAGGAAACCAAACTGCTCATGTGCCGCTTCTTTTGTAAACCCAAGGCACTCAAACATTTTTTCCTGAATGTCATTCTGATGAATACGGACAGAGCCTCCACCGATCTCTGTACCATTTAATACGATATCATAGGCTTTTGCACGTACTTTGCCCGGCTCGGTGTCGATCAGATCAAGATCTTCTTCCATCGGCATCGTAAACGGATGGTGCATTGCCTGATAACGTCCCAGCTCTTCGTTGTACTCCAGAAGTGGGAATTCGGTTACCCACAAGAAATTGTACACGTTCTTGTCAAGAAGTTCCATTCTTCTTGCCAGTTCCAGACGAAGATTGCCGAGAACATCGTAAACTACTTTATTTTTATCTGCGGCGAACAAAAGAAGGTCGCCCGGCTCTCCTGCCATCGCTTTTACAAGGGCATCCAGTTCTTCCTCTGTCATAAATTTGGCAAACGAAGATTTGTAGGTGCCATCCTCGTTGATGCAAAGATAAGCCAAACCTTTTGCGCCGTACTCTTTGGCAAAATCTACCAATGAATCAATCTTTTTACGTGGCATTGCGCCCTGCCCTTTGGCGTTGATACCGCGGACGGAACCTCCGTTTTCGATTGCGCCGGTGAACACACCGAAACCACAGCCTTTGACAACTTCTGTCACATCCTGAAGTTCCATGCCAAAACGGGTGTCCGGCTTGTCCGAACCAAAGCGGTCCATCGCTTCCTGCCAGGTCATCCGCTGGATCGGGAGCTGTACGTCTACGCCAATCGTCTCTTTAAACAATTTCTTCAACAGTCTTTCATTGACATCGATGACATCGTCCACATCAACAAACGAAAGTTCCATATCGATCTGTGTAAATTCCGGCTGACGGTCGGCACGAAGATCCTCGTCACGGAAACATTTTACAATCTGGAAATATCTGTCATAACCGGAACACATGAGCAGCTGCTTAAACAACTGTGGGGACTGTGGCAGCGCGTAAAAATTGCCCGGATGTACACGGCTTGGCACCAGATAGTCTCTTGCCCCCTCCGGTGTACTCTTCGTAAGCATCGGTGTCTCGATCTCCAAAAATCCCTCTTCTGCCAGAAATTGTCTGGTAAGTGTCGCCACTTTGCTCCGCATGATCAGATTTCTCTGAAGATCCGGGCGGCGCAGGTCGAGGAAACGGTAACGAAGACGAAGTTCGTCTTTGGTCTTACTGTTCTCTTCGATCGGGAAAGGTGGTGTCTCGGACTCTGACAAGATACGGATGTCCTTTGCACGCACTTCGATCGCACCGGTTTTCAGATTTTCGTTTACAGCACCGGAACGGTTCTCCACGACACCGGTTACTGCAACAACAAATTCCGCACGAAGTTTTGTCGCTTTTTCAAAACCTTCTGCACCGGTATCGCTCTCTTCAAAGATCAACTGTATGATTCCAGAGCGGTCACGCAAATCCACAAAAATGATACCGCCCTTATTTCTGCTTTTCTGTACCCAGCCCATCACTGTGACGGTCTGTCCTACATTTTCTGTCGTAAGCTCTGCGCACCGGCATGTACGGCGCAGGCCTTTCATTGATTCTGCCATTTTTTTACATTCCTTTCTGATGTACAAATCTAATCTGCAAAAAATTCCCGGATTTCTTCGTATCCGTCTTTTGCCAATAATTCCTTCTGGAATTTCTTATTTTTCTTCATTACATTGATACTGATCTTGTATCCGTTTTTGCGCTCTTCATTTGCCTGGGAAATGACTTTCTTCATCAATTCCGGCGTCGCTTTTTTATCGATCAGGTATGCCTTTTTCTTTGAACTTGACGGTACTTTGAAATCACGCTCAAGAAGGAGCATGACAATACGCTCAAATCCGATGGAAAATCCACAGGCACACGTATCGTTTCCGGTAAATTTACCGATCATTTCGTCGTAGCGTCCGCCGCCTCCGACAGAACCGCCAAATTCATCCATCGAAATTTCAAAGATCGGGCCGGTATAATAACTCATACCGCGCACGAGAGTCGGATCAAAAGCAATCTTAAAGTCTGCGGATTTTGTCTCTTCCACGGTAGAAATGATTGTCTCCAGATCTTCTGCCGTGCCTGCCTCCAGACAATCGCCCAGTTTTTCTTTCAAATATTTTACCCCCGCAATATCATTGGTCACGGTTTCAAACAATTCTTTACACATATCGACGGATTTCTGCTCATAACCGGCTTCGAGGAGTTCGGCAGTCACACCGTCCATACCGATCTTGTCCATCTTATCCAGAATGATAAACACGGAATCGTACTCTGCTTCCGGGAATCCACAATAAGCCGCCATGGCTTTCAGAATCTTACGATTGTTGATTCGGATGGTGAAATTTGTAAAATCCAATTTACCAAGCAATGTCGTCGTTGCTAAGATCAATTCGATCTCCGCTAAGATCGACGGCTCACCAAGAATGTCAATATCGCACTGCATAAACTGGCGGAAACGTCCTCGCTGCGGACGGTCGGCTCGCCATACATTTCCCATCTGAAGGGCTTTAAACGGAGCACTTAACTCATTTGCATGATTGGCATAATATCTTGACAGAGGAACGGTCAGATCATAACGCAGTCCGCTGTCTACCAGATCGGCTTCGCATTCTGCCGTATCCAGTTTCAATTTTTCTCCTCGTTTCAAAATCTTGAAGATCAATTTTTCATTTTCGCCGCCCTGCTTGCTGCAAAGACTTTCGATGTGCTCTACACAAGGAGTCTCGATTGACGAAAATCCAAAGGTTCCATAAGTCTCTTTGATGAGTCCGATCACATAATCCCGGATCTCCATTTCCTTTGGCAAAATATCTTTCATACCCGTTACCGGTTTCTTCTTTAATGCCATCACGCATTACCTCCAACTTTCCTTTTTTCTTCTTATCATCTCGTCAATTCTACTAATGTAGTCATCAACGCTTTTTACATTCTCTACGCGTTCCATCCGGTTTTCCTCCGGAAATACGATCTTTGACGATCCTCCGCTGCCAAGTGCCAAGATGGACTGCAGTTCTTCCATGATAAATATGTTGTACAGACATTCTTTTCCGGGTTTTGCATAAGCCACATTTTCCTGATTGGTATTTCTCGTCGTATGCGCCTTATTTTTCTGGCGGTACATATAATACGGCTCATATCCGTGTGTCCGGCAGAACTGCTCTGCTTCTTTTTGCATCGGTTCGATGCAGGCATCTTCCTTACGCATCTCCCCGCCCTGCTCCAGCTGTTCTTTCCGCAGTCTGGATGCCCGTTTGATCACCAGCGTATGAACGGTGATACTGTCCGGTTTTAGGGCTTCGACTTCCCGCAGTGTTTCTTTAAAATCTTCCAGGGTTTCCTCCGGAAGTCCTGCGATCAGATCCATATTGATATTATCAAATCCCAGGGTTCTCGCAAGCGCAAATTTCTGACGGATTTCCTCTACCGTGTGCCTGCGCCCCAGAAGTTCAAGCGTATGCTCTTTCATACTCTGCGGATTGATGGAAATTCTTGTCACGCCATGCGCTTTCATGCTCCGCAGTTTTCCTTCTGTAATGCTGTCCGGGCGCCCTGCCTCGACGGTAAATTCTTTCGACTGTTCCATCGGAAGATACTTGCCGGTCATCACCATCAGACGCTCAAACTGCTCCTCCGATAACGATGTCGGTGTGCCGCCGCCCACGTACACGCTGACCATCTGCTTTCCTGCCAGCCATTCTTTGCAATGTGCCATCTCTTTTTCCAAAGCATCCAGGTACGCATCCATCTTATCCGCATAACGTCCTGCCGGAAAGGAGGAAAACGAACAATAGGCGCAGATTGTCGGGCAAAAGGGGATGCCAATATATACATTGGCACACGTTTCATGCCGCATGCCCTGTGTCAGGGAAAATTCTTTCTTTGCAACATCCACCGCCAGTCTCACTTTGTCTTCCCGGCAGAAATATTCTTCTTTTAAAATATCCCGGATCTCTGCCTCTTCTTTTCCCTGCATCATCAGCCGGAGCGGGATCTTCGCCGGCCGGATCCCGGTAAGGATCCCCCACGGCAGTTCTTTTCCCGACTGTGTTTTCAAATATTCATAAACTTCTTTTTTAATCTGGTTTTTGGTATAGGGATGCGGAAAATATTTTTCCCATTTTTTTCCATTCATCCGCCAGTTTATCGAATAGCCGTCTTCCGTAGAAATTTCCGGATGTTCGACTACTCGGCACTCTTTTTCCGGATAAAATACCATTGCCAGTGCTTTCATATCATACGAAAACTCGGTTCCGGAAATGTCAACTTCTATCATGAGAATTTCCTCTCTTATGCATACGGATTATTCGCCTGTTCATAGCCGATGCTGGTCGCCGGTCCATGCCCGGAAAACACTTTGGTTTCACTCGGCAGGGTCAGTACTTTTTCCCGTACCGACTGCATCAGATCTTTTTCATTTCCGGTCGGCAGGTCCGCTCTTCCAACGGATTCCATAAACAGAGTATCTCCACTGAAAAGCACCTTCTGTTCTTCCAGAAAATAACAGCAGCTTCCCTTTGTATGTCCCGGTGTGTGGATCACTTTCATCGTAATCCCGGCACTCTCAAACTGCTGTCCATCGTGAAGCCATCGGTCCGCTTCCAGTTCTTCCGGTCTGCCGGTCATCGCCGACACATTCATACGGGCATCCGAAAGGAGTTCCTTTTCAATATCCAGAGCACAGATCTCGCCTCGTATCGCATTTTTCAGATCTCTTACTCCCTGAATATGGTCAAAATGCCCATGGGTAAGCAAGATATGATCTAAGATCATTTTCTGATCGCGGATATAATTTGCAATCTTATCTCCGCTGTCACCCGGATCTACCACAAAACAATGTTCGGAATCCTTTTTATGCACGATATAGCAATTGGTTCCCACACTTCCAACAACGACAGATTCTATGATCAAACCATTGATTTCCATAATCTATCCTTTCTTTTCCATCGATCAGCCGTTGGAACGTCTCTCGATGTCGATAACACTTTCTACATTTCGAAGTTTTTTTACTAATTTATTGAGCTGCTCCACGCCTCTGGTCTCAAAACCGACCACGATCGTGGCTTTATCCTGCTTGGAAGTCCGGACATTCATGGACTTCACATCAATCTCATTCTCGGTAAAGATCTTCGATACATCAAACAATACCCCACTTCGGTTGTACGAATAAATGACGATCTCGACCGGATAATAATCTTCGTTTTTCTTCGCCTGCGCACTCCATTCTGCTTCGATCAGACGATTTCTCTCTTCCTCCGGCAAGTGGATCATATTGACACAGTCCGTACGATGAATGGAGATTCCACGGCCCCTCGTGACAAATCCAACGATTTCGTCTCCCGGCACCGGATTACAGCATCTTGAAAAACGGACAGCAAGGTCATCCAGCCCCATAACAACGATTCCACTCTTTTTCCCGCCACTCTTTGACGCCGAGGAATCGCCTCCTTCTTTTATGCCCTTTGCCTCTTTGGCATTTTCAATCGCTTCTTTGACCTGTTCATCCGAGACAACGCGTTTGTTCTTCTTCTCATATTCGTAAATGAGTTTATTGATGACCTGTCCTTCCTTCAAGCCGCCATGGCCAATCGCAGCACAGACCGAATCCCAGTCTTTAAATCCATATTTGCGTTTGCATGCTTCTGTGTATTCCGGTTTTACGTATTTATACAGATCAATATTTTTTGCCTTTGCATATTGCGCGAGAAGTTCTTTTCCGCGCACGATATTTTCTTCTTTAAATTCGGTACGGAACCACTGGTTGATCTTGTTTTTCGCCTGTGTACTCTTAACAACCAATAACCAGTCACGGCTTGGTCCCTTACTGTTTTGCGAAGTGATAATGTCGATCCGGTCACCATTTTGAATCTGGTAGTCCAGTTTAACGATATTTCCATTGACCCTGGCACCTACCATTTTATTACCAACCGCCGTATGTATCGCATAAGCAAAATCGATCGGTGTCGAACCTGCCGGAAGTGTCTTTACATCTCCGTTTGGCGTAAAGCAGTATACACTGTCCGAGAACAGGTTCAGATCGCTTTTGATCACGCTCAAAAATTCTTTATTATCTGACATGTCCCGCTGCCATTCCAAAATCTGGCGCAGCCATGCCATCTTTGCCTCATCGTTTTTAACTTCTGCTTCGCTTCCCTTTGTTTCCTTATATTTCCAGTGTGCCGCAATACCGTATTCTGCCGTTTTATGCATCTCGTACGTACGGATCTGGATTTCAAATGGCTGTCCATTTGGTCCGATCAGTGTCGTATGCAGTGACTGGTAATGGTTTGGTTTCGGCATCGCAATATAATCTTTAAAACGTCCCGGAATCGGCTTATACATCTCGTGTATGATTCCGAGTGCGGTATAACACTGCTGCTCTGTATCAACGATGATTCGTATTGCAAATAAGTCATAAATCTGATCCAGTGTCTTATTTTGATTTACCATTTTCCGGTAAATACTGAACAGATGTTTGACACGCCCATCGATCGTTGCCTTGATCTTCGCCTCATCCAGATGTTCTCTGACATCTTCCATGATATCTTTGACAAAGGTTTCCTTCTGCACACGCAGATGGCTGAATTTATCATTCAACTCCTTATAAGCTTCGGGTTCCAGATATTGCAAAGACAGATCATCGAGTTCGACCTTTACTTTGGAAATACCAAGCCGATGCGCGATCGGTGCATAGATGTCCATCGTCTCCCTGGCTTTTTCTTTCTGCTTTTCCGGTTTCATAAACTGCAGCGTACGCATATTATGAAGACGGTCTGCCAGTTTGATAATAATAACACGGATATCCTTCGCCATCGCCAAAAACATTTTTCTCAGGTTTTCCGCCTGTACATCCAGTTTGTCCGCGGAGTAATTTAACTGGGTCAATTTGGTAACCCCGTCTACCAAAAGGGCAATCTCCGCACTAAACATCCGGGTTATATCTTCCACGGTATACGGCGTATCCTCGATAACATCATGAAGAAGTCCGCCGACGATCGTCTCCTTGTCCATATCCAACTGTGTCAAAATGATTGCTACACAGACCGGATGAATCAGATACGGCTCACCGGACTTACGTTTCTGGTCTTTATGAGCTTCTTTTGCCAGTTCATAAGCTTTTCGTATAATGCCCATTTCATCCTGACGGTTTTCCGCAGTCAGCAATTTGGTCAATACTTCAAATAACACATCCGGATCCGTAAAGTTGGGCGGGATGATGTCCTGCGACAGTTCTCCCGTATCAAATTTTTCAATTAAATCACTACGTTTGTCCTGTTCCATATCTCATCCATCCTTTCTTTACTTTATCTGTTTTTGGGCGACTCTAACATTATTATATAAAAAAATGCTGCAAAATGCAACTGTGATTTCATGCTCGCTGCCTGAACAAAAAAAGAAGAGCGCTTTGCAACGCCCCTCTCTTTCCATTTTTTAATACGACTTCCGCATTTTCTGCTCCAGCCGTATTTTATCTGCAATTAAAGCTACAAATTCAGAATTTGTCGGTTTTCCTTTCCCATTGCTGACGGTATAACCAAACAACTCGTCAATCGTATCCACTTTCCCCCTTGTCCATGCCACTTCAATCGCATGTCGAATCGCCCGCTCTACACGGCTTGGCGTCGTCTTATGCTGTTTGGCGATCGACGGATACAGGATTTTTGTAATGGAATTTAGCATCTCGCTGTCATCTACAGACATCATAATTGCATCTCTTAAGTACTGATAGCCCTTTATGTGCGCAGGTACTCCAATCTCATGGATGATCTGTGTCACATCCATCTCCAGATTGTAACCCTTTTTGTCCGGTTCTCTTGACTGATAGTTCATGACAACCGGCAATGCCCCCGGTTTTAATTGCTGTATCTTAGCCTGAATCGTTTCCTTTTCAAACGGCTTTAATACGTAGTATGCAGCTCCGTATTGAAATGCGGTCTGCATTACATTTTCTTGAGTAACAGCTGTCACGACAATGAACTCCGGTCGTTTCTCGATTCCCGGTAAGCCCTGGCATACTTTCTCCAATACCAAAAGTCCGTCCATCTTTGGCATGATCAAATCCAAAAATACAACATCCGGCTTGGTTTCACGGATCATTTCTATTGCTTCCAATCCGTCTTCTGCCTGCCCTACAATCTCCACTTCATTATCTTCCGATAAACTGTCTTTGATCAAAGAGATCGTACGGGCACTGTCGTCTACAATTAGAGCCCTTAGCTTGTTCACTCTTTTTTTACCTCCCATTTTAGTGTTAAAAAGCAGTCTATATTTACGTGCTTTGTTTGCATTATAAATGTTTTTTCCACATTTTGCAATACCAATATATGGAATTTTCTTATTTTCTTTATATTTTTTTAACACCATATCTATTTTTTCGACATTATAGTAAAATATTCGACAAAATACGCAAAATTCAACCGGTCCAATCACTTATACGGACGGTAAATCATATAGCCGCCGCCATAACATCCATCCGGTCTGGCTCCCCAGGTCTCATACAAAACCGGTTTTCCATTGCTGTCATAATGCGACACAGTATATCCGGTGAACATTTCCACATGAAAAATCCCCAGATAACGTCCATTATTCGCACCTGTCTCAAACATAAGGTCGCCCGGATTTAATTTCATCTTTTGAATATGATTTCTTGTATAGGAATTTGTAATTTTCTTGCCATGCGACTTACACCACTTAGCAAGATCTGCCGCTACCGGTGCATAATAATTATTTCCTCCGATTTTTTTGCCCATCTTGCAGTAAGATTTCCACACAAGCGAACTACAGTCATAATATCCTTTCTGCATTCTCTTTGGCTGGCTGTATTTCCATTTTGAGCCGATCATTTTCGCATATCGGATCACTTTCACCTTTTTCGATGACACAACAGAGATGGCACAACCCACTTTTGCTCCATTAAAATCTGCCGTGATCACAGCATTTCCGATCTTTTTACACGTAACAACACCTTTTTTCGAAACCTTTGCCACTTTGGAATTTGATGATGTCCAGACCGGCTTGTCCGAAGTTCCCTTAATTTTTAATTTCACTTTCTTACCCTTTGCCTGCACAACTCCCTGCTTGGAAATGGTAATATTCTGAACATTTACTTCTACGGTAAATGCTTTTCCACCGATTGTAATCGTTAATGTAGTTTTTCCGGGCGAATCAAAGTTTAACGTGAGCTGGTTATTCTCCAGCGAACAATACGCTCTCATACCCGAATTGGAAGATTCACATACAACTTCCACATTATTGTCTGACAAAATGACTCCTGCCGGCACATTTTTTAAAGCAATGGATGTCTCATATTCGTAGTCATATGTAGAAAAGATTCCTTTGATGGAATTTTTTTCCAGTACCACATTGGTCATATCCACGGTAACTGTCACATCGCAGCGGCCGGAAAAATACATATTGTAACTTCCGTACGTTCCCTGAATATAAACTGTGGCCTCCCCCGGCGTAAGCGCAGTAAAGGAACCGTCTCCATTCACCTGGAGAACTTCACTGTTACTCGTACTTATCGAAGTCACCTGCATCGCCGTAATGGCACTGCCATCCATCGGATCTGTCAGCCCACTGAGATCATAAGTAAAGGTTCCCTGCTTTCCAACAGTCATCGTCGTCTCCGCATAATCGCTGTTCTGAATCCGGTAAATCGTCTTCCCATCTGCCTGTTCCTCCGTCGTCATTGCCTGAGCCGGTGTGTGGACAGCCAGTACACACAGTACCATCACCGCCAGCCCCCACATAACTTTCTGCATCGTATTTTTCATTGACGTTCTCTCCATTTCTTTGTAATTTCTTTTATTTTATCAGATTTTCTGTGAAATTTCAAATTTGTATGTTTTTTACAGTTGTACTTTTAGAATAATAGGACTATCCTTTCCCATTCGGGACCGCTCCCGCTTAGAGAACACTCGTAGCGGTACATGAGGGCATTTTTGCAGCTTTGCTTTTAAAAATATAAGTCCCTGCTTTTCCATTCGGGACCGCTCTCGCTTAGAGAACACTCGTAGCGGTACATGAGGGCATTTTTGCAGCTTTGCTTTTAAAAATATAAGTCCCTGCTTTTC
>CAKRDZ010000013.1 GCA_934316845.1 uncultured Eubacterium sp.
GTCATGAGGGGGGACCCACGAAGTGGGAATATGTCATGAGGGGGGACCCACGAAGTGGGGGGAGTCCTGATGACTGATTGTAGAAAAGTTGACTAGAACTAGTTTGTGGGAGGAGTCCTGATGACGGCCTATAGATGTTGAATAATTCAGGCAGCTGCCAGGGGAAACCCCGGCGGCTGCCTGTTTTTAGTAAATATGTTTATGCGACTGGTTGAAAACCAGAAATCGCCACATTTCTGCCAAATTCAATTGCCTTTTTGCAATTGTCAAATGTCAGAAAAAATGCTACACTTAAACCAATAGAATCCATTGAAAAATCAACGTTTGTTGGCAGTAAAATAACAGGGAGGCAAGTATGACGATGAATGTATATGAAAATGAAAAAACAGCACCGGTGATCGTGGAAGCAGAAGCGGCTGCGGGATTGCAAAAATTGGCGGAGATTTTCTGCGGTGATATCGAGAAAGTGACCGGGCACCGGCCGATGTGTGTAAACGGCTGGCAGGAAAATACGTCAGACCACATCTTGGTGGCGACATGTGACAATAGTAAAATATTGGAAAAACTAGAGGCGCAGAAAGAAGTGGATCTAAGCCAAATCCGCGGCAAGAGAGAAGTGTATGGGATTTTCTGCCTTGAAAATGTGCCGAAAGCGGGAAAAACTACGCTCGTGATCGCAGGAAGTGACAAGCGGGGCGCAGCTTACGGGATGTTTTACCTTTCTCAGAAAATGGGTGTATCGCCGTGGGTATTCTGGGCGGATGCCGTGCCGGAAAAGAGAGAAACGATTGTATTTGATCAAAGCATCGAGACAATTTCCAAAGAGCCAAGTGTGCGTTACCGCGGATTTTTTATCAATGATGAACAGCCTTGTTTTGGGAACTGGGCAAAGGAAAAATTTGGAAGTTCAAAGCCGACACCGGAGCTTTATGAACATATTTTTGAATTGCTTCTTCGCTTGAAAGGAAACTATATCTGGCCGGCGATGTGGCGTTCGGATTTTTCGATGGATCATTTTGAAAATGCGCTGCTTGCAGACGAAATGGGAGTCATTGTGGGAGCGTCCCATCATGAGCCGTGCTGCCGTTCCGGCGGAGAATTTCAGACACTCCGGAAAACACATCCGGAGTATGGAACAGAGTGGAGTTTCCTGTCGAATGCAGAGGGGATCAGCAGGTTCTGGCGCGACGGACTTCTTCGTAATAAAGACTGTGAAAGCCTTATTACAATTGGGATGCGAGGCGAATTTGATTCCTATTTAATGCCGGAAGATGCGACACTGGAAGATAATATCAATGTGCTCAAAGCGGCGATCACAGAACAGAAAAAATTAATCGCAGAATGCGTAGAAGCAAAACATCCACAGCTTCTGGCAATTTACAAAGAGGTAGAAGACTATTATCAGGGGGACGAAAATACGCCGGGATTGAAAGACTGGGATCTTATCCGTGACGACATTATGATGCTCTGCGATGATAATTTTGGACATGTGAGAACCCTGCCAAATGAGGAAGAACGCAAGCATCCCGGTGGCTTTGGTATGTATTATCATTTTGATTATTACGGTGGCCCGGTGTCGTATCTTTGGATCAACTCAACACCGCTTGCCAAAATTTGGGAACAAATGACAATGTGTTACGAATACGGCGTCCGCGATGCGTGGATCGTCAACGTCGGTGATATCAAAAATCAGGAATTGCCACTAAGTTACTTTTTGGATCTTGCCTATGATTTCGACAGCTGGGGAAGTGCAGCGCCAAATACAACGCTGCATTATACAAAACAATGGCTGCAAAATCTCGGTTTTACGGGAGAAAAATACGAAGGACTGGAACAGGCAGTAGAGGAATACACACGCTGGAACGGCATGTGCCGCCCGGAAGTGCTCAAAGCAGATACGTATCATGCGGTTCATTATAATGAGGCGGCGCGAATGATCGAGCGCGCCGGCCGTGCGGAAAAGATGGTGGAAGAACTTCGCGGAAAACTTTCCGGTGACCCGCTTGCAGACTGCTTTTACGAGCTGATTTATTATCCGGTCATGGCATCTGCAAATATTTTGAAAATGAATCTGTATGCAGGGCTGAACCAATTTTATACAAAGCAGAGGAAAAAACTGGGAAATCGTTTTGCGCCGATGGTGCAGTCATGTATCGACAAAGATAAACAGTTGACTCACGAATATCATACGTTATTAAATGGAAAATGGAATCACATGCAGTCGGTATTTCACGTGGGGTACATCGGTTGGAACGACGAAGAATGGCAGTATCCGGACTGCCACATCCTTCATCCGGTCAATGCACCGCGTCTTCTTGTGAGTATTTCAGATGAAGAAAAAACAACCGGCGGCAATCATTGGCGAAGAACGACATTGCCGATGAATCTGGTGTCACCTGCTGCGGCAAGCAAATGCATTGATGTGGCAAATGGCGGAGAGGGGGAACTTTCCTTCCGTATTTGCTGGAGTGATCCGCGGATTTACATCACTGCAATAGGCGCACAAATAGACGTAAAAACGACCGGAAAAAATACCTGTGAAATTGCTGCTCAGACCGAAGATATCATGCAGTTTCAGATCACTTATCAGCCAAATGACGGGGATAGCGGTACATTTGATTCTTCTATTTGTATCTATGCTGACAACGCAGAAGAGACGGCAGAATTATCTGAAAATGACACGCAGGAGACTCGCGTCGATATCGAAGTACATGCGAAGTGTCTGAATCTTTCCGGCGTGAAAGCAGATACATTCGTTGAAAATGACGGCTGTATCTGCGTAGAAGCAATGGATTATGCCGAGGCGAAAAAGACCGGAAAGGCACATTGGCAGCATATTTACGGCTATGGAAAGACCGTTGGCAGTCTGAAAGCCGCACCTTCGACTGCCACATTTGAAAAGGCAGATGAGGCACCGGGGGTAACCTACCGTATTTATGCAGAGACAGCAGGAAAATACGAGATGGAACTTTTTACAGCGCCGAATAATCCGGTCGTATACCAGGGGAAAATGCGTGTGGCTTACAAAGTCAACAACGCAGAAACGACAGTATTAAATACGATCCCGGATGAAGGATTTGTGCCTTGGCTCAGTTCCAGCTGGGAGCGGGGTGTTCTTGACCAGATCCACAGAGCCGCCTGCACGGTGGATCTGCAGGAAGGTGAAAATGAAGTGACGATCTTTGCGATGGATCCGGCAGTAGTACTGGAAAAAATTGTATTTACCAAAGAAGGCTGCGCGAAGAAAAAATCTTATCTCGGACCGGTAGAGAGTTACCGTGTAGAGTAGAAGAGACATAAAAAGGAAGTGTTTGTGTAATAAGGCGATACGGAATGAGACAAGTCATTTTGTATCGCCTTGGTTTTTTTTTCTTTTCTATTGACAAACATCTTCAAATATTATATGATAGTCAGCACAAAGAAAATCTATTTTCTTTATGTTCGTTTATTTTGTGCATTTTTTGTTTAATTTCCCTTACTTTTTAAAACCAATATGTAACCGTTAACGAAGCACTTATCAACACTAAAGGAGGCATATTATGCACAAAAAAACATTACAAAATTTATTTTGTTATCGCAAACGTGAAGAAGTTTTAGCCGAGATCCAAAGCAGCTGGAAATTAAATAACCTCTTCATAAGCTGGAGTGAGACACAAAAGGAAGCGTTTCTTGACATCTGTACCGGCCAGCACGGAGTCAAAATCCTTTTTGACAGCTTTTTCAAAGAGGTTTTCAATCCGGAATACAATCCGCAGCGGCTCAGCCGGCTTTTATCACTTTTATTAAAAAAGAACGTCCGTGTCCTGAAAGTTCTGCCAAATGACACCACGCGCATTACCGTCGAACCCTCTTTTTTGATCACGGACATTGTTGTCGAGTTCGAAGACGAAAGCATCGCCAATATCGAGGTACAAAAGATCGGATACCGCTTTCCCGGCGAACGTGCCGCCTGCTACTCCGCCGACCTTCTGCTCCGCCAGTATAAGCGGGTAAAAGACCGTGACTCCAAGAATTTTAATTACAAAAACATACGGCCTGTTCATGTCATCGTTTTCTTTGAGCACAGCCCAAAAGAATTTCATGCATTTCCGGACACCTACCTGCATTTTTTTCATGCGGTCTCCGATACCAAGCTGGAAATGAATCTTTTGCAGAATTTTTTGTTCATACCCCTTGACATTTTCCATAATGCCATGCAAAATAAAGATATACAAACAGAGCTGGAGGCTTGGCTTACCTTTTTAAGCACGGATGACCCGGAGCAGATCTATGATCTCATCCAAAAATTTCCAATGTTTAAGGAAATGTACGAAGACATCTTCCATCTCTGCCAAAACACGGAAAGGGTGATGAACATGTATTCCAAAGAATTAGCCCAGCTGGATCACAATACCGCTGAATATATGGTTGACGAAATGCAGAAGGATTTGGATGAAGCACGGGATATCATCCAGAAAAAAGAGGCTATTATCCAAAGTCAGAGTGATGAACTTGCAAACGCGTATGCTTTAATTGAGAAACTTCAAAAAACGCAGCAATCCAATAAATAAACTTGTTACGTAAACGATACAATCTCTTCTTCCGTATCAAAACAGACAATAATTTAATGTTGCTTTTGGAAAAAAATGGTATAGTATGGAGGTAACAATTAAAAACTTTGTTTTTGGGAATTGAGTATACACGGGTTGACAAATTTATGAGAAAGCAGGAGGATAAGAGGATGTTAATGTTTGTAATCATTGGAAGTATTATAATATTAATTGTACAGAGTTGTTTGTGCATGTTATTGAAAAAGTATAAGCTGCCATACTTGCTGCCGGCTTTGTGGCTTTTGGTGGCGATAGGCGGATCCATTGTAGGGCTTGAGCTGATTTGTAAGGGTGTACCGGATGATATTGCTAACGTGCGTAATATTGTGTTTGAAGTTCAATGGCTTCCAACATTAAAACCAGTATTTATTAAGGTGGCAATTGCGGTCATTCCGATGCTGATTACTTTTGTTTTGCGAAGATTTAAAAGAAATGAAATAACGAGTGAATAATACAAGCAGTATGTTTTGATCGATTGTTTAAAAATTAACAATCTATTTGCATTTTTTCTCGCAATGTGCTATTCTATACAATGAGTGGTATTCGTAGGAAACTGCATCAGATGATTATGTGTCACCACACCACAGAAGTAAGGAGGCGGTGACATGCAGATAGGTTTTATCGGCGCTGGAAAAGTTGGATGTTCGATCGGAAAATATTTGAAAGAACATGGAAGACCGGTTGCCGGGTATGTTAGCCGACATATCGAAAGCTCGGAATTTGCTGGGACTTTCACAGATACGAAGGCATTTGAAAATTTACAAAAAATGACAGAAGTTTGCGACGTTCTCTGCATTACGACGACCGACCGGGAGATTGAAAATGTATGGAACGAGCTGCAAAAACAGGAATTAAAGGACAAAATAATTTGCCATTTTAGTGGCTCATATTCATCTGCGGTTTTTCATGGAATCGACGAAAAAAAGGCGTTTGCCTGCTCGATTCATCCTATGTGTGCGTTCAGCGACAAATCCACAAGTTATCAACAATTGAATGATGTAGTATTTACGATGGAAGGCGATGACAACGCGCTTGCCGTTATGCGCCCGCTTTTTGAACAGATGGGAAACCGGGTGCTGAAGATTGATTCCGACAAAAAAGCGCTCTATCACTGCAGCGCCTCGCTTGTCAGCAATTTTATGATCGGGCTGTATCAGATGGGGCTTAACTGCATGGAAGACTGCGGGCTGACCAACGAAGAAGCCGAGCTGCTGCTTCGTCCGCTGGTGCGCGGAAATATCCATGCGCTGCTTGAAAAAGGACCGGCACAGGCACTTTCCGGGCCGATCGAGCGAAATGACGTGTCAGTCATTTCCAAACATTTACAGGTGCTTGGTGAAGAAGATGCGCAGTTGTACCGGCTTGTGGGGAAAAAGGTTCTGGAAGTGGCGAAATTGCGCAATCCGGAAGAAAATTATGAGGAATTAGAGACACTATTATAGAAAGAAGGAAAACAGCATGAAAAATACAGTATTAACATTTCAGCAGGCAAAGGAAAACGGCGAGAAATTGACAATGCTGACTGCCTATGATTATTCTACGGCAAAACTGATTGACGAAGCAGGAGTAAACAGTATTTTGGTTGGTGATTCGCTGGGAAATGTGATCCTTGGATATGAGGACACGATTTCCGTTACGATGGAAGACATGATCCACCACGGCGCAGCGGTAGCACGGGGAGCAAAAAATGCGCTGGTTGTCATCGATATGCCGTTTATGTCTTATCAGACTTCGGTTTACGATGCCCTTGTCAATGCCGGCCGTCTGATGAAAGAAGGACGTGGCGATGCGGTCAAACTGGAAGGCGGCGTGGAAGTGTGTCCGCAGATCAAAGCGATCGTAGATGCCGGAATTCCGGTGTGCGCCCACATTGGTCTGACACCGCAGTCCATCAATGCATTTGGTGGATTTAAAGTGCAGGGAAAAAGTGAGGCAGCAGCGAAAAAACTTCTGGAAGATGCGAAAGCAGTAGAAGAAGCGGGCGCATTTGCCGTTGTGATCGAAGGTGTGCCGGCAAAGATCGCAGCACTTATCACGGAGCAGCTTCACATCCCGACCATTGGAATCGGAGCCGGAAAAGACTGCGATGGACAAGTTCTTGTATATCAGGATATGCTTGGAATGTTTTCCGATTTTACACCAAAATTTGTCAAACGCTATGCAAACATCGGAGAAGTGATGAAAGAAGCATTTCAGAATTATATCAAAGAAGTGCAGGATGGCGTATTTCCGGCAGAAGAAAACACGTATAAAGTGGACGACAGCGTCATTGAAAAACTGTATTGATGAAAATGTGTGGTAAGGGGCGATCGTATGAGAAATATTGGTAAAGCCAAAAAAGAAGATGCAGAAAACATTTTGAAACTATACAAATCCCAGCTTGACAAGCCGTTTTGTGCCTGGGACGACGAGTATCCGTGCGAAGAAAACATTGCGGATGATCTTTCCAGAGAGTCGCTGTTTATTATGAAAGACGGCAATGGTGACATCTTGGCGGCGATCTCGATAGATCAGGATGAAAATGTCGAAAAGCTCACCTGTTGGACACCGGAATTACAGCCGGGAGCCGAATTGTCGCGGCTTGCGGTGCGGCTGGATCTTCAAAATGGAGGAATTGCCCGTGAAATGATCCGTTTCGGAATGGACGAACTACGAAGACGCGGCAATAAGAGCATTCATTTTCTGGTGAACAAAGCCAATCAAAAGGCGATACGGTCTTACGCACCATTTCATTTTCATGTCGTTGGCGAGTGCGAATTGTATGAGCAGACATTTTTGTGTTATGAAAAAGAATTGTGATGCCAACACGCCGAAAAAAATCTTGCCAACACGCCGAAAAATTTTCTGCCAACACGCCGAAAAAAATCTTGCCAATACGCCGAAAAAGAGGTATGCTATATACGAGGTGAATGATTGTGAGAGAGTATAGAGCAAGAATTGTTGATGAGATTTTAAAAGATAAATTGGAAGCCAAAGGTGCGATTCTTATTGAGGGGCCTAAATGGTGTGGAAAAACAACAACGGCATTACAGGTGGCAAATAGTGTTCTTCGTATGGACGAACCTTCGAAAAGAGAAAGCAATCTGAAAATGTCGGAAATAGATCCAAGCCGTTTATTGCAAGGTGTTACACCACGCTTGATCGATGAGTGGCAGATTGCACCCAAAATATGGGATGCCGTTCGTTATGAGGTGGATTGCAGAGGCGAAGAAGGACAGTTTATTTTGACCGGATCAGCGGTTCCGGTAGAAACCAAAGAGATTACTCATTCGGGAGCCGGAAGATTTACATGGCTGACGATGCGTACGATGTCCCTATATGAGTCGCAGGAATCCTCCGGGGAAGTGAGTCTGGAAGAATTGTTTGATTCCCCGGATAAAATATCAGGAAGTAATGCACATGATATTGACTCACTGGCTTTCCTTATCTGTCGAGGCGGCTGGCCACATGCAATTGGCATGAAACGCAAAGCGGCGTTGTCGCAGGCGGAGGATTATTTTGATGCGGTAGTGAAATCGGATATAAACCGGGCGGATGGTGTAAATAAAAACCCGGAAAGAGTAAAGCGGTTGATGCGCTCTTATGCGAGATATCAAGGAGCACAGATAACCGGGACGGCATTGCGCGATGATATATTTGCCAATGAAACAGAGACGATTAGCGAAGATACCGTCCTATCTTATGTGAACGCATTGAAAAAAATCTTTGTAATAGAAGATATGCCTTCGTGGAATCCGAATCTTAGATCAAAAACAGCGATCCGAAGTTCAGATACCCGATATTATGCAGATCCATCGATTGCGACAGCAGCATTGGGTGTAGGACCAAATGATCTGATGAATGATTTAAACACTTTTGGTTTACTATTTGAAACACTTTGTGTACGTGATCTGCGTGTATATGCAGATGCCTTAGGAGGGCAGGTGCTGCACTATCGTGATAAAAGTGGTCTGGAATGTGATACCGTAATTCATTTGAAAAATGGCACATACGGATTGGCAGAAATAAAACTTGGTGGAGATAAATTGATTGAAGAAGGCGCAAAAAATTTGAAGGCGTTGGCTGAGAAAATTGATACTTCAAAAATGAAAGCACCGGCGTTTATGATGATTGTCATAGGAGTTGGTGATTATGCGTACCGCAGACAGGATGGTATTTACATCGTACCAATCGGCTGCTTAAAAAATTAACTGGTTACCCAACCAAATTGGAGGAAGAAAAATGGAAATTATAACAACAGTAGACGGAGTAAGAAAACAGGTAAAAGAATGGAGAAAAGAAGGGCTTAGTGTAGGGCTTGTGCCTACGATGGGTTACCTTCATGAAGGCCATAAAAGTTTGATCGACAAGGCGGTTGCTCAAAATGACCGCGTGGTTGTCAGCGTATTTGTCAATCCGATCCAGTTTGGACCGACGGAGGATCTGGCAAGTTATCCAAGAGATCTTGACCGCGATGCAGAGCTTTGTGAGAAAGCCGGTGCAAATGTCATTTTCCATCCGGAAGACAGCGAAATGTACTTTGACGATTTCTGCACCTATGTGGATATGGACGATCTGACCAAGGGACTTTGCGGAAAGACAAGACCGACACATTTCCGCGGGGTATGTACGGTGGTTTCCAAATTATTCCATATCGTGGCGCCGGACCGCGCGTATTTCGGGCAGAAAGATGCCCAGCAGTTAGCGGTTATCCGTCGTATGGTGCGCGACCTGAATTTTGACCTTGAGATCGTCGGCTGCCCGATCGTGCGCGAAGCAGACGGACTGGCAAAAAGTTCCAGAAACACCTATCTGAGTGCGGAAGAGAGAGCTGCCGCAACGGTACTTCACAAAGGCTTGACAGCGGGAGAAGAACTTCTGAAATGCGGCGAAAAAGATGCAGCAAAAGTAGTGGCAGAGATCCGCAAAGTTATCGAAAATGAGCCATTGGCGAAAATTGATTATGTGGAATTAGTGGACTGGAATACATTGAAACCGGTAGAAACTGTCAGTGGAGAAGTGCTTTGTGCGGTCGCTGTATACATTGGAAAGACGAGACTGATCGACAACTTTATCCGATAACGGCAACGATTTCGAATTTATGTGAGAGAGAAGAGGTTGAACCAAATAGGGACAAAACCTCTTCTTTTTGTACACATATGAGATATTTTTATAGTTAAAAGCGTGTAATAAGTGAAAGGCTTTTCAAATACAACAGGAAGGGGAAACAGATTTGGACAATAACGAATATATCCAAAGCGTAAATGAGTATTCGGATCTCATATACCGAGTTGCACTGCATGCTTGTGGAAATCAAATGGATGCGGAAGATATGGTGCAAAATGTATTTATCAAATTATTTCAGCATAAAAAGCCGTTTACTTCTGAGGAACACAAGAAAAGCTGGCTTATCCGGGTGACGGTAAATGAATGTCATACGTTATTCCGTTCGGTCTGGAAGAGCAGGGTACAGCCGATGGAACAGATTGAATGCAGTACACAAACGAGTATGGAAGAACCGAGTGATCTGTATGATGCGGTGATGGAACTGCCGGCAAAATACCGGGTTTTGATCGATCTGTACTATTATGAAGATTACTCCGTTAAAGAGATCGCGGATATATTAAAGATGAATGTTTCTACAATTCAGACCCGCCTGATGAGGGCGAGAAAAATGTTAAAAGAAAAACTCGAGGGAGGAATGACTTATGAGAGAAAGAGATTTATTTAAGAAAAATTATCCGGAAATTAAGATGTCGGAAGAGGCAAAACAAAAATTGTTTGACCTGCCGAATGTGGAAAAAAATGGTAGCAAACACAACTTGCGCCGTGCAGCGGTAATTCTATTTGCCATTTGTGCAGTTGGGCTTGGAGGAGTTGGTTATGCAGCATCCAATGGCTACATTTTCAATTCCGCCGGACATAAATACAAAGCGGAATATTATGTTAACGGCGAGAAAAAGCACGCGGAAAACGAAGTAAAAGAGAATGGCGATTTCAGAATGTCGTATCAGGACAAAGATTCGGCATACGAATCTGAGACACAGGGAGATAAGGATCATACAGTAAAGGTGATTGACATAGATTGTAATGGTGAAAATGGAGAAAAACAGTCGTGGACATGGACTTTGGAAATTGACAAAACAGAGTCGGTGGAGGACCAGATTTGGGGAATCCGCAGTCAATTGACACCAGAGCCACAACAGGCAGAAAAAATGTCCGGGGACTTTCTGACAAAACTCCAAAAGACAGCAGATTCGCTGGGCGGTGTCTGGCAGAAGGGAATCAATATGTCGCTTGAGGATTACCGCAAGATCAATCTTGGACATTTGATCATCGTGGAAGATAGGGAGATGGACAACGGAAAGAAGGCCTGGATCTACCTGGATATCGAAGAACCCGCGAAAGCGGTGAGTTCGCATAAAGTTGTTACGGTACAAAGCGCAGCCGGGGAAAAAGCCCTTTTTGATGTAAAACTCGGCAACGGAGGGTTTGAAGAAATATCACTGCATGAGAGCTGATCTTAACTGCCAATTCCACCGACAAATCTTGACTTTTTTCGTCAAAAACTATATACTAAATTCGTTAGTATATATGAAGGAAAGATGAAAGAAGGATCAAGATGAAAAAAGCAACGATAAGATATTGCTGCAACGCCTTGATTATGGGTGTTGCAGTATTTGCGTGCGGAATATTTGCAGAAACTTCGGTGAAAGCGGAAGGGACACCGGAAACGGCTCCCCCGATTGAAAGTGCAGCTCCGCAGGTTACGCCGGAAGTTAGTGCGGAACCGACGGTTGTTACACCGGCGCCGACACAGACACCAGCCACGCCAAAACCGACACCGCATATAAAACCGCTTAAAAAAGTAACGGGTGTAAAAATTACGAGGTATTCTACAAGTGAAGTGAAGGTAGAGTGGAAGAAAAAAAGACAGGCAAAGTATTATCATATCTATACAAAAATGGGAAAAAATGGTAAAGTAAAACTTGCCGGGACAACACAGAAGGATCATTTTCTTGTAAAAAAATTAAAGAATAAAAAAGAATATACATTTTATGTGACAGCAGGAAAAACAAAAAAGGAATCGCCATCGGACAGCCGGCCTTCGGCAAAAAAGAAAATGACGATGAAAAAATACCAGCGAAAAGTGGTATTTGCCGGGGACTCAATCTGTGAGGGAATTGCCTATGAGGGCGGATTTCCGGCGATGCCTCTTGGAGCAAAGAAAAAAGTAGTCGCATACCGCGGATTGAATACCGTGACATTTCACACAAAACGAATTTTCAAGGGAAGAACCGGACTGCAGAAGCTGATTGCAGAAAATCCATACCGTGTGTATATGATGCTTGGAATGAATGAAATTCATTACCGGCCGGTGTCGCAGATGATCTCGGAATACAAAGATATGATTGAAGCAATTCAGCAGGCGGATCCACATACAGATATTGTTTTGTGTGCTATTTCACCGGTTACAAGAGCCGAAAAAGCAAGGCATCCGGGCATGAAGCAAATTCCTATTTTTAATCGGCGGCTGAAAAATCTGGCGAAGAAAATGGGATTGAAATATCTCGATTATACAGACTTTTTGAAAGATTCCGGCGGATTTTTGAAAGCCGGTTATGCGACGGGGGACGGGTATCATTGGAAGCCGCCTGCCTATACGCAGTTTGGAAAGATAATTACAAAATATGACAAATCTTTAGATCGATAGGAGAATTGAAAAATGAAAAAATATATGAAAATTATCTGTGCGGTGCTGATAATGACACTTTTCGCAGCAACCATTTCCGGTAACGCTGCGGAGGCAAAGACAAAGACGACCTGTAAGGCGCTTTGTTCTGCGGCATTAAAGGCGACAGGGGGCAGTGCGAATTTGAAATATGCGTCGAAAAGTGCATTGGATTTTGGTGCTCTTTCTTCTTCAGCGCGAAAGAAAGTAAAGACGATGCAGTATGTCTTTGATGCCAAAGAAGCGTACAGTCTGTGTGTGATGGAGGCAAAAAATGCGTCTCAGGCAAAGAGCCTGCTTGGCACACTCAATAGTTATAAAAAGAGAAATTGCAAGAGCGATTATCTCAGTGATTATACAGCAGCAGAAAAGCAGGTATTTCAAAATGCAGTTTGCGGTCAAAAAGGGAAGTATGTCTGGTACATTGCCATGTCACCGAAAAAAGATGTGAATATGAAAGGTCAGACTGCACTTAAGAAGAAGCTATAAGAGGAGTTAGGACATGGTTTTCAGCAGTTTATTGTTTTTGTTCCGCTTCCTGCCGATTGTTCTTTTGGCATACTACATCCTGCCAAAGAAATGCCGGAATTTCGTATTATTTTTGTCGAGTCTCGTTTTTTATGCGTGGGGCGAACCAATATATGTGGTACTCATCCTGTTTTCTACATGTGTAGACTATGTGGCGGGACTTGCGGTGCATTATTTTAAAGAAAAGGGGAAAATGAGTGGTGCCAAAGTTATGGTTGCTTGTTCGGCAGTCATAAATCTGGCACTTCTTGGCTTTTTTAAATATGCCGGTTTTTTCCTTCAGATCGTTCATCAATTGACCGGTTTGGCGATGCCTGAGCTGCATCTTGCATTGCCAATCGGTATTTCTTTTTATACCTTTCAGACGATGTCCTATACGATCGATGTGTATCGCGGGGACGCTAAAATGCAAAAGAATTTTATTACGTTTGGAGCCTATGTTGCGCTGTTTCCACAGTTGATCGCGGGGCCAATCGTCCGTTTTAAGGATGTCGCAGAACAATTGGATCATCGAAAAGAGACGATTTCGCAGTTTAGTAAAGGAATCCTTCGATTTATGGTGGGACTGGGGAAGAAAGTGCTGATTGCGAATCAGGTCGGTGCGCTCTGGAGCCAGATTGCTGCAATGCAGGGGGATGAGCTGACGACAGCAACAGCATGGCTTGGCGCGGTGGCATTTACGCTGCAGATTTATTTTGATTTCTCCGGGTATTCGGATATGGCAATCGGACTTGGTGCGATGTTTGGTTTCACCTTTCCGGAAAATTTTGATTATCCGTATGAATCCAAAAGCATCACGGAATTCTGGCGGCGCTGGCATATTTCGCTGGGAACCTGGTTCCGGGAATACGTATATATTCCGCTCGGAGGAAACCGCCGCGGTGTGGGACGGCAGATATTCAATCTTGCCATTGTATGGTTTTTGACCGGATTGTGGCATGGAGCGTACTACAATTTTATATTGTGGGGCGTGTATTACGGTGTTCTTCTTATCCTTGAAAAATTTGTATTAAAAAAGGTGTTAGATAAATTACCTGCGGCGTTTGGACACATCTATACGATGCTATTTGTCGTGATTGGCTGGAGTATCTTTTCGTGGCAGGATATGGCAGACGGAGCCGGTTATATGCGGGCGATGTTTTTTCAATCGGCAGGCGGGCTGGCTGACCGGCAGACCATGTATCTGCTGGTGTCGTATGCAGTGCTGCTTATCGTGGGGATCGCAGGATCCGTATCCGGTATAAAAGAACTGCTGATCCGAACGGCTTTTCCCGAAAATACGGCGCGTAGAGAGATTGCAGCAATTCTATTTACGATGGTATTATTTATTGCGTGTGTAGCGCTGCTTGTGAATTCGTCTTACAATCCGTTTTTGTATTTTCGGTTTTAAGGAGGTGGCAAAGTGAAAAAGATAAAAATATTGTCAATTTTAGTCTTTTGTGCAATGCTGTTTGGCGGAGCTGTTATTACGATGATCCGCCCACCGAAGGAATATTCCGCTTTGGAAAACAGAGCATTGGAACAGAAACCGCAGCTTACCAAAGAGCAGTTTTTACAGGGAAAATATCAGGAAAAATACGAAGCTTATCTGAGTGACCAGTTTTTCCTGCGGGATCGATGGGTCGATCTGGCAGTGAAGATTCAAAAGGAAATGGGGAAAAAGGATGTCAATGGAGTCTATCTGGGAAAGGACGGTTATCTTTTAGAAAAAGACGACGAAAATGAGTATGATAAAGAACAAGTGGAAGAAAATGTAAAAATATTGTCCTCATTTCTAAATGATATGTGTGAAATGTTTGGCGAGAAGCAGGTAAGCTGTCTGATGATTCCGTCGAAGACACTTGCGCTTTCGAATCGTCTGCCGGCATATTCGCTGGTTTCCGAGCATACCGATGTGTTAGACGCATTGCAGAAATCTCTGGCGTATCCGGAGCGGCTGATGTATCTGAAAGATGTTATGCGAAGCCACCAGAACGAATACATCTATTATCGGACCGACCATCATTGGACGACCCTCGGTGCGTATTATGCGTACAAAGAATGGGCAGAAAAAAGCGGACAGGCGGCCGCAAGGCCAATTACGGAGTATACGCAGGAAACAGTATTTGATGATTTTTACGGAACGACGTACAATAAAGTACATGTAAATGTCCCAAAAGATCAGGTTACACTTTTTAAAAATGCATCGCAGGAGGCTGTTCACGTCAATATGGATGACGGGGAAGTTGAGGCAGACACGCTGTATTTTCCGAAAGAAGCAAAAGAAGGATTTAACCGTTACAATGTATTTTTATCAAAGAATACCTTTCAGATAGAGATAATGACAAAGGCAAAAACCGGAAAAACACTGCTTCTGATCAAGGATTCCTTTGCCAATTGTTTTGTCCCATTTTTGACGGAAAATTATGACCGCATTATCCTGATCGATTATCGTTATGGGAAGCTTCCAATCGGCCAGATTCTCGACAAATACGAGGATATCACAGATGTGCTGGTGATGTTTAATACGGAAAAATTTATGCAGAATACAAAACTCGCCGGCCTTGCAAATACAGAGAAAAAGAAGCAGACATTGGAAGAGTTTAATCCGGATGATTTTTTGGAATAACTGAAAGTTTTGAACAAATGCACGTTTTTGCATAAAAAAGTTTTGAACAAATGCACGTTTTAGTGTATAATAGTTTTGAACAAATGCACGTTTTAGTGTATAATAGTTTTGAACAAATGCATTTTTTGCGAAAAAAGGGAGGTATGAGTATGTTTTTTAAGCGAAAAGCATATGAAAAACTGTGTGAATGGAAAGAAAAGTATGCGGATTGTTACAGTATTCTGTTGGAAGGTCCCAGACGAGTGGGAAAATCGACGATTGCAGAGCAGTTTGCAAAAAATGAATATGAAACTTATATTTTAATTGATTTTGCCAATATTTCAAATACGTTGCTGGCTTGTTTTGATGATATTAATGACTTGGATGTATTTTTTTTGAGACTGCAGACGGTTACCGGAAAGAAATTAGTGGAGAAAAAGTCGGTTATTATATTTGATGAAATTCAGTTATTTCCAAAAGTAAGGCAGGCTATTAAATATCTGGTAAAAGATGGAAGATATCATTATATTGAAACGGGATCTTTGATATCCATTAAAAAGAATGTAAAGAATATTTTGATCCCTTCTGAAGAAATGAAATTGCAGATTTATCCGATGGATTATGAAGAATTTTTGTGGGCGGCTGAAAATCCGAACTATGAATTACTTCAAAAATTGTATGAGAGAAAAAAAGAAGTAGGGCAGCAGCTGAACCGCAAATTAATGCGCGATTTTCGTATTTACATGGCAGTTGGCGGCATGCCGCAGGCAGTGGATGCTTATGTAAAAGGCAAAAACTTTACGGAAATAGATGCTGTGAAGAGGACAATACTTTCTCTTTATGAAGATGATTTTAAAAAGATTGATGCTTCCGGAAAAATAACGGCGATGTTTCATTCGATTCCGGCACAGTTGTCAAAGGATACGAAAAGATATGTAATATCTTTTGCAACCGGCAAACGGAAAAGCAAAAAAGACGAGGAATTATTGTATGATTTAGCGGATTCCAAAACGGTGCTTTTGGCCTATAATTCGACAGATCCAAGAGTAAGTTTAGCTATGACAAAAGATTTAAAAAGTTATAAAATGTATCTTTGTGATACGGGCTTATTTGTAACATTGATGTTTATGGATCGGCCGGCAGCAGAAAATGATATTTATGCAAAATTATTATCGGATAAATTACCCGCAAATCTGGGGTATTTATATGAAAATGCAGTTGCACAGATGATAGCAGGTATGGATAGAGAATTGTATTATCATACTTGGAAAAAGAAAGACACTTCCCATTATTATGAGATTGACTTTTTGCTGTCAATGAAAGATAAAGTACGGGCTTTGGAAATAAAATCATCGGGAACAGGCAAGCATGAGTCCATTTTGAAATTTCGTGAGAAGTATTCAAAAAATGTAAAGGACACTTATATTATATCTCAGAAAGATGTGGGGAAAAAAGGAAATTTAAAATTTCTTCCGGTTTATTTTGTACCATTCTTATTAAGAGATTTTTGAATTTGTAGAGGACGATGACTATGGAAAACATACAATTCGACATTGTCAATCAGGATTTAAATCCGACATTTCTCTTTTCCTGTCAGATTGACCGGAAAGAGAGCGAAAATAATTATCATAAGCACGATTTTATTGAGATCGGAATTATATTAAAAGGCGAAGGCGTTTATCATCTGAATGATGAATATGTGCCGGTCAAAGAGGGAGATGTTCTGATCTTTAATCCGGGAATCGGCCACGAGAGCATCATCCGCGAAGGTGAGGAAGGCCGGCTGGAATATTTTATCGGCCTTGCCGATGTGTCTTTCTGTCATATGCGCGAAAATCAGATTGAACTGAAGGACGGCGGCAATGTGCTGCATACTTCCGGGAAAACGAGGCGTGAAATTTTCCAACTTTGTGAGAAAATGGAAAAGGAAAATACTGAGAGAAAACCGGGAAGTTATTTTATGCTGAAGGCGTATTTGACACAGCTTTTGCTGCATATCGTGCGCGAAGAAATAGAACCGGTTCCAGCCATGAAAGGCCGTGAATTCGAGTCTACCGGAAAAAAATACGTCGCAGCGCAGATCGCAGACTATCTCGATGAACATTATGCGGACAAGATTTCGCTGGATCAGATTGCCGCCAATATGTATCTGAGTCCGTATTATATTTCCAAGATATTTAAGTCGGAAATAGGTGAGTCGCCGATTCATTATCTGATCCGCGTGCGGCTGGAACATGCCAAAGAACTGCTGGAACAGAAGGAGGATTTTGGCGTCGCGGAGATTGCGGAAAAAGTGGGGTACGACGATGCGTATCATTTTAGTAAATTGTTTAAAAAGACGTATGGGATGTCACCGTTGAAGTATCGGAATAGAAAGGGGTAAGGGAAATCCCGGACTTCCCCACCCATGCATTTCCCTTTTGCAAAAATGTACATCAGAACGGACAAGAAAATCCATTTCTTTTCCGTTCGTTTTTTGTATACTATACAGGTAACTATTCAGGATCCGAAATGCGAATGTACGGGAGGGGCTGAATAGTTACCTATACAGAGACGAAGGAAGGAGGCGGTTTTATGCCACTGAAATATCAGGTTCCGGATGATAAAAAAGTCCGCGTTATCGTGGACAGCGACGCCGCGTGCGAGGCAGATGATCCGTTTGCGATCGCGCATGCGTTACTGTGCGATAAGTTTATTGTGAAAGCGGTCTTTGCGGAACATTTTAATTGTGAAGGAAGTACGAAACAGAGTTTTGAAGAGATTCAGAAAGTTGTGAAAGCGATGAAGAAAGAGGTTCCGGTTCTTATGGGAGAAATTGGAAAATTGTCAGAGAAGGGAACCGGGGAGATTTCAGAGGCTTCGTCGTTTTTGATCCGCGAGGCGTTGCGGGAAGACGATAAACCGCTGTATGTCCTTTGCATTGGGGCGATCACCAATATTGCTTCGGCGATACAGATGTGTCCGGACATTGTTCCGCGGATGACGGTTGTGTGGATTGGCGGACAGAGCCACGAGCACAGCACCGGCGAGGTGCGTGAATTCAATGCCGGAAATGATATTGAGGCCGCCAATCTTGTGCTGGGGAGCGGCGTCCGGTTTTGGCAGATTCCAAACGATGTGTATGGCAGTATGCGCATCAGTCTGGCGGAGATTCAGATGCGGATCGCGCCATGTGGTGAAATTGGGAAGCATTTGTTTGAGCAGATGGAGGCTTACAACCGGTCGGAGCGCGCCGGCTGGACACCGGGGGAGAGCTGGACGTTGGGAGATTCGCCGGCGGTAGGTGTTGTCATGGATGAATTTTGCGGAAAATATCACGAGACGGAAGCGCCGGTCATCAACGAAGATACGACCAACCGCTTTGAGAGCGGAAGGCCGAAAATCCGCGTGTATACGTCGATTGATCCGCGTTTTATATTAGAAGATTTTATCGCAAAATTACAATGTTTTTATGGAGGAGAAGAATCGTGAAAAAGATAGATATAAATACAAAAAAAGTGGTAAATTTTACCAATAACACATTTTCCTGTATTGGCACAGGGCGTATGGATCTGGCATTACATAAAGAATATCTGGATCAGCTTGCCCTCGTGCAAAAAGAGATCGGCTTTGATTATATCCGCGGGCATGGATTGTTTTGTAAAGATATGGCAATTTATCAGGAGCGCGAAGAGGCAGACGGAAGTATCGTCGAGGAGTACAATTTTACGTACCTTGATCAGGTGATGGACGCGTACCGGGATCTCAAACTGAAGCCGTTTATCGAGTTGGGGTTTATGCCGGAAAAGATGGCAAGCGGCGAAGAAACGGTATTTTATTGGAAGGGAAATATCACGCCGCCGGCCGATTATGACAAATGGACCAGGCTTGTGCAAAATACGCTTCATCATTTGATCCGGCGTTACGGGGAAGCGGAAGTGGTGACATGGCCGATTGAAGTGTGGAATGAGCCGAACCTTGCGGTATTTTGGAAAAATGCGGACAAAGCGGAATATTTCCATCTTTATGAAGTCAGCGTGAAGGCGGTGAAAGAAGTCAATGCGGCGCTGCGTGTCGGAGGACCGGCAATCTGTGGTGTCGATGATGTGGCATGGCTGACCGATTTTCTTGAATTTGTAAGAGAAAAGGAACTGCCGTTAGATTTCGTGACGAGACATCATTATACCAGTGAAGTGCCGGAAAAATGCGGACATTACAGCTATGTCGCGCTGCACCAGCCGGAAGAGGCATTTGAAGTACTGGAAAAGTCCAGAGAAATTGTGGATAACTACGAAGAATTTGCCGGAAAAGAGATTCATATTACCGAGTTTAATACGTCGTATGTGCCAAATGCGCCGGTGCACGATACGTGTTACAATGCGGCTTATGTCGCGCACATGTTGTCAAGGCTGGGGGACTGCCATGCGTCGTATTCGTATTGGACGTTTGGCGACGTATTTGAGGAATGGGGCGTGCCATTTACACCATTTCACGGGGGATTTGGTCTGGTTGCCAACGGCTGTATCCCGAAGCCGGCATTTTGGACATTCGCTTTTTATAAGGGGCTGGATGGTGTCTGCATTCACCGTTCGGAGGAAATGCTCGTCGTAAAAAGAGAAGACGGTTCGTATTATGGCGTGGTCTGGAACCCGGATAATGACGGAAAAGGCGGTACATTGGAGCTTAGTATCAATATTGACTTGGTGAAAAATGGAAAATACTGTGCAGTGACAAGACTTGTGGATGAGAATCATGGAAATCCGCTGAAAGTCTGGCATGACCTCGGCGAGCCGGCAAATCCGACGCGCGGGGAAAATGCGCTGCTTCGTGAGGCGGCACGGCCTTATGTGGCGACACAGCAGATTGAGGCAGCAGAAGGTATGCTGACCCTGCCTGTCACATTGGAAAAAAATGGAATCCTTGCATTGGAACTGCGCCCGGTGGAATGCAGTCAGGATGCCGGGTATGATTACGAGAAAGTGCTTTCCCAGAAAGTGGCTTTCCAATAGAGAGGAGAGACACCATGACACCATTAAAATGGTTTTCCGGATTTTTGAAAAAATACCGGCTGGCAATCGTGACCGGACTTGTGCTGATGACGGTCATTGTCGCCTGCGCGATCGTAAATCCGTACATTTCCGGAATGATCGTCGATGATGTGATTCAAGGAGGTGCGTACGACCTTCTGCCGAAACTGATCGGCATTATGCTCGCCGTGACGGTGGTGCGCGCAATCCTTCGTTATGCCACGCAGATGATGTTTGAAACCTGTTCGCAAGGGGTGCTTTACCGCATGCGTGACGCGGTGTACCGCAAATTGCTGCAGGAAGATTTTGCCTTTTACAACCGCAACCGGACGGGGGATCTGATGAGCCGCCAGACCGGAGACATGGACGCAATCCGACATTTTGTCGCCTTTGTCATTTACACGGTATATGAAAATGTACTGATGTTTGTCTTTGCGCTTGTGATGATCTTTATGGTAAATGTGAAGCTGGCGCTCTGCATGATGGCCGTACTGCCATTCTGCTTGTTTACCACATATTTACAGTCAAAATATGTAAAACCGAGATTTCACGAATGCCGTCAGAGTTTTTCGAGCCTCAATGCGTTTGTGCAGGAAAATATCAGCGGAAACCGTGTGGTAAAGGCGTTTGCCAAAGAAGAATACGAGAAAGAAAAATTTGAAAAAGAAAACGATAAATACCGCGAGGCAGAACTTGGCGCCGCTTCGATCTGGTGTCGTTTTGTACCGGTTTTCGAGCTGCTTTCCAATCTTTTGATGGTCGTACTTATTTTGTATGGCGGATATCAGGTGATCTGCGGCGAGATGACATTGGGAAATCTTGTCACCGTCAACGGCTATCTGTGGATGCTCTCCAATCCGCTTCGTTTCGCGGGCTGGTGGGTCAATGACGTGCAGCGTTTTGTCACTTCGGTGGAAAAAATATACGACACGTATTCCAAAGAACCTGATGTCAAGAAGCCGAAAAAGGGAATTAAGCGCAAGGAAATGCAGGGAAATATTGAGTTTCGCAATGTTTCTTATGAAGTGGAAGGCGAGGACATTATTCACAATATCAGTTTTTCGGTGGAAAAAGGCCAGACAGTGGGAATCCTTGGTTCTACAGGAGCCGGAAAATCGACGATCATGAACCTTCTCTGCCGTTTTTACGATGTGACGGAAGGAGAAGTTCTGGTCGATGGAATCAATGTAAAAAATTGGGATCTGCATGATCTGCGTGACAATATCGGTATGGCGATGCAGGATGTCTTTTTGTTTTCCGATACGATTGAGGGAAATATTGCCTACGGAAAGCCGGACTGCACCTTTGAAGAGGTCAAAGAGGCAGCGGTTATGTCGGATGCGAACCTGTTTATCAAGGCGATGCCGGACGGCTATCAAACGATTGTCGGCGAGCGCGGAGTAGGACTGAGCGGCGGTCAGAAGCAGCGTATTTCTCTTGCGAGAGCGCTTTTGAAAAAGCCGTCGATTCTGATTCTTGATGATACGACTTCCGCGGTGGATATGGAGACGGAAAGTTATATTCAGGAACAGTTGAAAAAACTTGGCAGAAAGCATACCGTCTTTGTCATTGCGTACCGCATTTCTTCGATTAAAGATGCCGATGTGATCTTTGTTATGGACGAGGGGCGGATCGTCGAGCGCGGCAATCACGAGAGCCTTTTGAAGCAGAATGGCTATTATGCAACCGTTTACAAACATCAGAATGGAATGGAGGGATAAAAATGGCGAAGCGAAATACGTTTTCTGAAGATGAAATTTACGAAGAAAAATTTGACATCAATCAGGTAAAGCGACTGTTTCATTATGTGAAACCATATCGTGCCCAGATTGCGCTGATTGCCGTATTGATGCTGAGTTCCTCCGGACTTTCGATGCTGATTCCGACTTTTTTTATGAAAGTGTTGGACGACTGTATTCCGATGGGGATGCCGGGCATGAAACCAATCTTAGGCTACGTTGCGGCAATCCTTCTGATTACCGTATACGGCATGATCAGTTTGAAACTGAAGATCCGTTATATGAGCCGTATCGGCCAGAATATCGTGCATGAGATACGAAGTGACATTTTTAATCATTTACAGGAATTGCCATTTTCGTATTACGATGAAAGACCGCATGGAAAAATTCAGGTTAGAGTGGTAAATTATGTAAATAACCTGAGCGATCTGCTGTCGAATGGTATCATCAATACGATTACGGATCTCTGCAACCTGTTTTTTATCGTAGGTTTTATGATTGCGATCAATGTGAAACTTACGCTGCTTTGTATGTGCGGACTGCCGGTGCTTGTGTTTGTCGTGGTATTGATCAAGCGCAAACAGCATAAATCCTGGCAGATCCAGTCCAATAAGCAGTCCAATTTGAACGCCTACATCGCCGAGAGTATCAATGGTGTGCGCGTGACGCAGTCGTTTGTACGCGAAGAGGAAAATATTGACATTTTTAACGGGCTGTCACGTAGTTATCGAAAAGCGTGGATGCGCGCAGTGCGCTATAATTTCCTAATGTCGCCGATGGTGGATATTATTTCCAATATTACGACAGCATTTATCTACGTACTGGGAATCCAGTGGATGTTTCAGCCGGATTCCGGTATTACGGTCGGCGTGCTGGTGGCATTTACCGCGTATATCAGCCGTTTCTGGAACCCGATCAATACGCTGGCATCCTTTTACAATTCGCTCCTTACGGCGATTTCGTATCTGGAGAGAATTTTTGAGACGATCGATGAACCGGTCGATGTCAAAGACCGTGAAGATGCGGTTCCGATGCCGCCGATCCGGGGAGAAGTCGAGTTTCAGGATGTTACTTTTAGTTACGAACCGGGAGTCGAGATTCTTCAGCATGTAAATCTGAAGGCGGAGCCGGGAAAATGTATCGCGATCGTTGGCCCGACAGGAGCCGGAAAATCGACGATTGTGAATCTCATCAGTCGTTTTTACGATGTCGACAGCGGAAAGGTGCTGATCGACGGCGTTGACATCAGCGGCGTGACATTGAAAAGTCTTCGAAGCCAGATGGGAATTATGATGCAGGACAGTTTTATCTTTTCCGGAACGATTATGGACAATATCCGCTACGGCAATCAGGACGCAAGCGATGAAGAGGTCATCGAGGCGGCGAAAGTGGTCTGTGCGCATGATTTTATCATGGAAATGGAAAACGGCTACCAGACGGCCGTAAATGAACGGGGAAGCCGCCTTTCTGCCGGACAGCGCCAGTTGATCTCGTTCGCGAGAGCACTTCTTGCGTGCCCGAACATTCTCATTATGGATGAGGCGACATCGAGCATCGATACCGAGACGGAAATCCTTCTGCAAAAGGGATTAAACCGCCTTCTGGAAGGAAGAACTTCGTTTATTATCGCGCATCGTCTTTCGACGATTAAAAATGCGGATGAAATTTTGTACGTCGACAAAGGTGGCATCGTCGAACGTGGAAATCACGAGGAACTGATGGCGAAACGGGGCGAATATTACCGCCTGCAAATGGCGCAGAAGAGTTGATGTTTAGTTTACCAATGAGAGAAAGGATGAAAGATTACAATGACAGGATACCAGATTTTATGGCTGTTTTTATGCTACTCCTTTACCGGATGGATATTGGAGACGGTGGTGGCAACACTGCGGCAGCGGCGGATCACAAACCGTGGTCTGATCAATGGCCCGTTTTGTATCATTTACGGAATCAGTGCGGTGCTGATCACATTTACCGTGCAGGAATTGACCGGTGTGGCGCTGTTTCTGTTTTCTGCGGTCTATGCTACAGTAGTAGAATGGATTGCCGGACACTTGATCGAAAAAATATACCACGAGCGCTGGTGGAATTACTCGGATGTGAAATGGAATCTCGGAGGTTACGTCTGTCTTCCGGCATCGGTGTTGTGGGGCGCTCTCGGATTTTTTGCCGTAACAGCAGGAAACCGCCTGCTGCTTGAACTTTTCCGGGTTTGTCCTTTTGTGGTAATGCGTGTCATCCTTTGGGTGATCGTGGGACTGCTTTTAGCGGATGTGCTCTTTTCGTTGATTCCAATTTTTTACAAAGGCGAAGGCGTCGAACTTGTGAAAGAGGCCGATGGAAAATTTACGGAAATAAGCAAACGGCTGCGTCACTGGATCACCATGCGTATGGCAAGACGTATCCGCAAAGCCTATCCGAAGTCTGAGAAGGTGGAAAAGGCAGAAAAACGGACAGACGTATTTGCGTATGGATGCGGATTTTATAAAGTGGTATTATTGTTTTTTATCGGTTCGTTTTTAGGAGACATTGTGGAGACGATCTTCTGCCGCCTGAAAGCGGGTGTGTGGATGAGCCGGAGCAGCGTTGTCTGGGGGCCGTTCAGCATTGTATGGGGACTTGCGATCGCAGTTATCACGGCAATGCTTGTCCGCTACAAGGACCGGAGCGACGGATTTCTCTTTACGCTTGGCGTATTTCTTGGGGGTGCATATGAATATCTCTGTAGCGTATTTACAGAAATTGTATTTGGAAAAGTGTTCTGGGACTACAGCAATATGCCGTTTAACCTGGGTGGCCGTATTAACCTGCTGTACTGTCTGTTTTGGGGCATTGCTTCCGTAGTCTGGTTCAAGATCATTTATGTACGGATTTCCAATGCGATTGAAAAGGTTCCGATAAAGGTGGGAAAAGCCGTGACATGGGTGCTTATCGTATTTATGTGTGTCAATGTGGCGGTAACCTGTATGGCGCTTGTCCGCCACGACCAAAGGGCGCACGGCATCCCGGCGCAAAGCGGCTGGCAGCAGTCGATGGATGAGCATTTTGACGATGCGCGGATGGAGAGAATTTATCCCGATGCCCAGCAGGCGGATTAACAAAAAATAGTTACGAAAAAGTTGAGATGCCCTCTTGCATTTATCGAACATATGTGCTATACTAACACAAAACAAACGTTCGATTAAGCAAGGGGGCTTTTTTATGGATCTGTCAGCGGATATTTTTCAAAAACTGGAGATTTTGGCAGATGCGGCGAAGTACGACGTCGCCTGTACTTCCAGCGGATCAAGCCGAAAGGGAAAAAAGGGAATGATGGGAAATGCGGTCGCCGGAGGGATCTGTCACTGTTTTGCGGCGGACGGCAGATGTATTTCCCTGCTTAAGATATTACAGACCAATGAATGCGTCTATGACTGTAAATATTGTCAGAACCGCTGCTCGAATGATGTCCCGCGGGCTTCGTTTACACCGGAAGAGATTGCAGAACTGACGATTTCGTTTTACCGCAGAAATTATATCGAAGGCTTGTTTTTAAGTTCCGGGATACGGAAAAATCCCGATTATACGATGGAGCAGATGTACCAGGTGGTGTATCTGCTGCGGACAAAATATAAATTTAACGGCTATATTCATGTCAAGGCGATTCCGGGGGCAGATCCGCTGTTGATCGAAAAGACGGGATGGCTTGTGGATCGTATGAGTGCGAATCTGGAACTTCCTACGGCAGATGGGTTAAAGACGCTCGCACCGCAGAAATCACGGAAAAAGATTTTGACACCGCTCCGCCAGATTCAGGTAGGACGGCAGGAAAATGCACTTCTGCTGAATGATGGCAGAACGGCCTCGATGCCGCTTCTTCCGGATAAGATGCGGAAAGATTTTGCTTTGCAGGAGGTAAAAAAGGGAAGTTCGTTTGTGCCGGCGGGGCAGAGCACACAGATGATCGTGGGGGCGACCGGGGAAAGTGATTATGAGATTGTCCATGTGGCAGAGGCTTTGTATAAAAATTTTGATCTGAAAAGGGTATTTTATTCTGCTTTTGTCAATACGACGGGAGATCCCCTGCTTCCGGCGACGAAGGAAGGTCCGCCGCTTTTGCGGGAACACCGTTTGTATCAGGCAGATTTTCTGCTCCGGTTTTACCAGTTTAAAGCCGATGAGATCATTAACGCAGACAATCCGTTTTTGAATGTTCAGGTAGATCCAAAATGCAATTGGGCATTAAACCACCTCGAATATTTTCCGGTGGAAGTGCAGACAGCAGATTATCATACGCTGCTCCGGATCCCCGGAGTCGGCGTAAAGTCGGCGCGGCGGATCATGGCAGCGAGACGGCTTGGGAAACTGGATTATAGTTCCCTTAAAAAATTTGGTGTTGTTTTGAAGCGCGCGATGTACTTTATTACATGTGGGGGTAAAACGATGGTTCCTCTGCGGATGAACGAACGCTTTATCCTGACGAATCTCCTTGGTCTGCGGGAGAGGCTTCCGGCAACAGTTACCGGAGAAGACCGATATGAGCAGTTATCGCTTTTGGACATTTATCCGCAGGGAGAGCCGGAAGTGACTGGGCAGAGGAGGCGTGTTCGATGAATCAAAATCAATTGACAGAATCTGCAGGGAGATATGTGTATCTTTGCGAAGACAGCACCGAGGGGATTTTTACTGCGGTTTATGATGCCTTTGCGGGTGGACACCGGAAAGAAGATACCGTTCTGCGTCTGGCAGACAGTACGTATACGACCGAACTTTTTACGACGTATATAACGGTTGAGACGGATATGGAAAAAGCGGCGAAGGTTGCACGTACGATGCAGAAAAAAGTGTCGTGGCAGGTTTACGATGCCTTACAGATGGCTTCCCTTTCCTATATGCCGGAAAAAGCGGATGTCATCTATCGTGTTATTATTCTTGCGCTGCAAATGGGAAATCAGGTGCTTGACCATCTTACCGACGCGAATGTTGCACAACTGTTTAAAATGGAAAGAAATGCCAATAACGAGATTCTGCATGAACAGGGATTTTTACGGTTTGAAGAACTGGCAAGCGGTGTTTTGTTTGCGAGGATCAATCCGAAAAATGCGATCCTTCCCTATCTTGCGTATCATTTCTCAGATCGCTTTCCGGAGGAAAACTGGGTGATTGCAGATACGACACATGGGAGTATGATGATCCATGAAAGAGGAAAAGGGTGTTCCTATATCCATGCGAAAGACGAGGACTTTGACCGGATTTTGTTGTCCTATTCCGAGGAAGAGGAAGTTTTCCAAAAACTGTGGAAACGCTATATTGACTCTATTGGGATCAAAGCCCGTGAAAATATCAGTTTGCAGAACCAGATGCTGCCATTGCGCTTTCGGAAGTATATGAAAGAGTTTTAAGCTCTTTCAGTTCCCGAATCGTAAAGATCCCACAGACGATCCCCGTAGCGGCGTCGGCAATCGGACCAGCGTACATGACGCCATCGATTCCCATAAAAAGTGGGAAAACGATAATGAGTGGAAGCAGAAACAGGATCTGTCTTGTCAAAGACATAAACACACCGAGGGAAGATTTTCCGATCGAGTTGAAAAAGTTTGATGTGACCGGCTGAATCCCGTTGATCAGCGTTAAAAACATATAGATACGGAAGTAACGCTCTGAAAACTGGAAGTACAATTCACTCCCCTCTCCAAAGACACCGATGATCTGCCTTGGGAATAATTGGAAACATGCAAATGCAATCAAGGATAATGCCGTTGCAGTGCCAAGAGCGAGCAGGTAGGTTTTCCGCACACGGGTGTACTTTGCGGCTCCGTAATTAAAACCAATGATTGGCTGGATTCCCTGAGAGATGCCGATGACAAAGGACATAAAGATCATGTTTACTTTTGTTATGATACCGGCGCAGGCAAGTGGGATGTCTCCACCATATACCGAAAGTGCGCCATAATGAGCCAGCGTATTATTCATTACAATCTGTACGACGGTCATGGCAATCTGGTTAAAGCAGGCACAGGCACCCAGTTTCATTATGTTTGCAACGTGGGATGTCGTAATCCGGAAACTACTCCGCTCCAAATGAATGGTTTTAAAATGAAACATATAGCGGAGGCTGATACAGAAAGAGACAATCTGACCGAGGATTGTAGCCAGCGCCGCACCTGTCATTCCCATATGCAGGGAAAAGATAAATATCGGATCAAGGATTGTATTTACGATGGCACCCGTGAGCATCGATATCATGGAATAGCGCGGACTTCCATCGGCGAGGATCAGTTTACTCATACCGGTATTCATAATCAGAAAGGGAAATCCGATCGCAGTAATCCGCGTATATTGCTCCGCATAAGGAAGAACTTCCCTCGTTGCACCAAAAAACGTAAGCATTGGTGTGAGAAAAAGAGTTGTCGCGGCAAATAAAGCAATTCCCAATATTGCCATAAGGAGAATGCCACAGCCGGCGTAACTGGCAGATTCCCTTTCTCTTCCTGCTCCAAGTTTCAGCGAAACGTTGGTGGCACTTCCGATGCCAAGCAGAAGTGAAATCGCGGTACAGGTTGTGGAAAGCGGAAAGGCGATGTTGGTCGCAGCATTTCCCAGCATACCGACACCCTGTCCGATAAAGATCTGATCGACGATATTATAAAGAGCCGTAACCAGCATTGAAATTACGCAGGGAATGGCGAATTCGACCAGCAGACGGGATTCTTTTTTAAATCCGAGTGGATTTTGTGTTTCTGTAGTTGTATTTTTTATATTCATAATTGTGGATAACCTCACTTTGTATAAGCAACAGCCCGATAATTGGTATCTTACTACAATTATGTCCCTTTTTCAAGCATTTCATTATGACTTTATACAGTGTTTATTGACAAAACCAGACATTTTTTCTATAATTAGAGGCATATACACAAGGAGGGGATAGAGATGCGTTGTCCAAATTGTAAAACAGAATTGAAGCAGGATGATGTTTACTGCTATCAATGTGGCACAAGAATCAACTGGTTCTGGCGTTTTAAGATGCATTTGATCGTGGCGGCAGTTGTCATTGTCGTGCTTGCCGGGGGGACGGTCACCGGAGTCACTCTTTATAAAAATGGTGTTTTTGATGCCAAGAAAGATACCGTGGCAGAGCAGCCGGTGCAGACACAGGAACCATCCAAAAAAGACAGCAAAACAGAGGACAGTTCTGCGCAGACAGCAAAGGCTGACGTGGCACCGGGGCAGACGACAAAAGATACCGCGGCATCCGATTTTATTGCTGTGGATAAGACCAAAGACATGAAACCGAAATTGAAGAATCTGACCGAGCAGACGGCACCGTTTTTGTCATTGTGCGTTCGCTGGAAAGATTTGGGAGGCGGTAAGTTTACCTGGGATAATCAGGTGGCGACACAGGCGGTATTGTATGATATGCTCTATGGAGATCCGGCGACGGGGACGGGCGAAATGCATGTAAGAGGCTATGATAACTCTTATGCGGGAATTGCCAAACGTGTAAAGAAAGAGATGAAAGCGCGTTACGGAGATGCGTATACGTTTGATATAAATTATGGGGATACGTTTCCGTATTATTTGTTCCGCAAGCAGAATAAAAAAATAGAATATGCCGGTGAAGAACTCCGCTCGGAAAAATGTGATGCCAAAGTTACGAAAGTGACCCAGGTGGCAGCGGACACTTATAAAGCAGAGATCAAGGCGGGGATTGTAAAAACATACAATCCGTCAAATGGAACGTGGAAAAAGTTCAAACTTACAATCGTAAAAGATAAAAAAAGTAAATATGGTTACCATATTACCAATGTACAATAAGAAGAGAGAAAATAACAATGACAGTAAAAGAATATTATGAGGCAATCGGTGGAAGTTATGATGATGTAATGTCCAGGCTGCCGATGGAATCGATGGTAGAGCGTTTTCTTCAGAAATTCAAAGAAGATAAATCCTTCGATCAGCTTACCGAGGCCGTACAGCAGATGGATTGTGACGCGATATTTAAAGCGGTGCATACGTTAAAAGGTGTGGCACTCAACCTGGGACTTGCGAGAGTATCAGAGGCAAGCAAGAATCTGACGGAGCTGGTGCGCGGGAAAGAAGAAAAAGGAGATGCGGTGCCGGCAGAACTTCAGGAAGAAGTAAAGAAGGCATATGAGACACTTGCGGAAGATTACCGCGTAACAGTCGAAAAACTGGCCGAACTTTAAAACCTGAAACCGCGGAAACAAGGGCGTTTTCAAAAAATATATCAGAAAAATTAAAAAAAGTCTTGCATTTGCAGGATTTTTTTTATATAATGAGTTAGTAATAACTAACATAAGTTATACACATAATACAAAAAGTAGTTACACATAATCAAGAGATATGGAGGACTTGATCATGGAAAATGAAAAACGTGAATTTATTATAAAAAAACTGAAAGAAAAGGGCTTTCGTATCACCAGACAGCGCAGAATGCTTTTGGATGTCATTCTTGCCAATGAATGTTCCAGCTGCAAAGAAATATTTTTTGAAGCATCACGCCGCGACAATGGGATCGGAACCGCAACCGTATACCGCATGGTAAATCTGCTGGAAGAGATTGGTGCGATCGACCGCAAAAATATGTATAAAATTTCTTATCCAAAGGACTGCTCGCTGGAAGAAGCGTGTATCGTAGAGATGAGTGATGATTCGACGTGCCGTCTGTCCGCGAAAAAGTGGAATGAGGTACTGTATGCCGGTCTGGAAGCATGTGGATATCTGAAAGGCCGCGAAGTAAAGGGAATCATTTTGCATCCTTGCAGCTGTGAGCAGGAGGAATTAGGGCATGCCGTATGAGCAGATGAAAGAATATCACAGCAGAGGAATTAAAGAATCCGTCAACATATTGATGGCGATGCATTGTGGACCGATGCTGCGCGGACTTCGAAATGAAGTTATCTTATCTGTGGAAAACCGGTTGATGAAAGAGATGATATCCCAGTTACAGGATACACCGTATGGTTATCTGATCTTAAACCGGGGCAGGAAAAAATGCCTTGTCATGCTGTATCACATCGAAAGATTTTGCCGGTATATTTCCCAAAAAGAAATTATAGAGGCGCTGGACAGATTTGACTACGGATTGTCGGAGGAAAAAAGTCCGCAGGAGAACATGATACGGGCGCTGTTTGGGATTGCACAGGCGATGTCCGAATATTATGAAGGCAGAAAAGAGTTTCCGCATGAACTGGGATATATCCTGGAATATCCACTGCATGATGTAGAAATGTTCATTAAAAATCAGGGACAGAATTCTCTGATGACCGGATATTGGAAAGTTTATGACAATCTGGAAAAAGCAAAAGAAACCTTTAAGAAGTATGATCAGGTGAGAGAACAGGCGATTGCAGATGTTATGGCAGGCAAAATGTTTTACGAGCTTGCTGTATAATCAATAAATGAAATGTGCGACGCACAGGAAAATGGAGGTAAAAAATGAGCAAAGTTAGTATTGTTTACTGGAGTGGAACCGGAAATACACAAAAAATGGCAGAGGCTGTTGCAGAAGGCGTAAAAGAAGCCGGAGCAGAAGCAGATCTGAAATTTGTGTCTGCTGCAACAGTAGACGAACTTGCTGCAGAACCGGCATTTGCCCTTGGATGCCCTTCGATGGGAGCAGAGGAACTTGAGGATGCTGAAATGGAGCCATTTATGGCTGAGTTGGAAAGCAAGATTTCCGGTAAAAAGATTGCCTTATTCGGTTCTTACGGATGGGGCGGCGGTGAATGGATGCGTGACTGGGAAGCGCGTGTTCAGAGTGCCGGCGCAACCGTTGTAAACGGAGAAGGCATCATAGTAAACGGAGAGCCTGACGATGATACCATCGAGGAATTAAAGGCTCTCGGCAAAGCATTGGTATAAATCTCCTTTCATTAACTATTAGGGTCAGTGTGTGAAAGTAAATGTCTCTTACGTGCAAGCACGACAAGCCATTTATTTTCACACATTGATCCTGAATAGTTACCTTTTTATAGAATGCTTTAGCGAAAAAACGATAGAATCCAAAGCAAAAAATCCGATCATGAGCATAGCAGCTTCTGACAACTATCACTGCGGCACTTCGAAAGAGGCTGCGTCAGAAGACTCATGATCGGATTTTTTGACACTTTTTATCCTGTTTCGATATTTTCTGTAAGACTTCAATGCGGTATAATGAAAATAGTAAAAGACGGAGGGAAGGAAAACAAATGGATCAACAGAGCAAAGGTATTTCATTAAAGAAAATAAAAGTTACAGATCGTTTTTTGAAACGTGAGATGGAACTTGCGAGGACAGAGGTGATCCCGTATCAATGGGATGCACTCAATGACAACGTCGATGGGGCAGAGCCAAGTTTCTGTATGCGCAATTTCAAACTGGCGGCAAAACTGGGAGAAAGACGGAGAGCACAGGGACAGGAAAGTCTTCCGGTATGGACGACCGAAGAATTTAATCTGGTGCCGGAAAAAGGCAGACCGATGGAAGACCGGTTTTACGGATTTGTGTTCCAGGATACCGATTTTTCCAAATGGATCGAGGCAGTTGGCTATTCTCTGGCGGCGCACCCGGATCCGGAACTTGAAAAACTGGCGGATGAGGCGATTGACATTGTGTGTGCGGCACAGTATGAGGATGGGTATCTTGACACCTTTTATATCATCAACGATCCGTCGAAGCGGCTTACCAATCTGCGTGACCACCACGAATTGTACTGCTTTGGGCATCTGACCGAAGGGGCAGTCGCTTATTATGAAGGGACGGGAAAAGACAAATTGCTGAAAGCGGCGATTCGTTTTGCGGATTACGTCGAAGCACATTTTGGAGAAGAACCGGGAAAATGCAAAGGCTATCCGGGACATGAGATCGCGGAGATGGCGTTGGGGAGACTGTATGAACTCACTGGCGAAGACCGCTATCTGAAACTTGCGGCATTTTTTGTAGATGAGCGTGGAAAAAAACCGTATTATTTTGATAAAGAACATGGAATTGTGAGAGATCCGGGCGAGGTCAATGACGATTATTATCATCAGGCACACCTTCCGGTACGCGAGCAGAAAGAGGCGGTGGGACACGCCGTGCGTGCGGTCTATCTCTACACAGGGATGGCAATAATTGCCAAATATAAAAACGACGATACGCTGCAGACCGCTTGTGAACGCTTGTGGGACAGCATGACAAATGAAAAAATGTATATTACAGGAGGAATCGGTGGTACGCCGGAGGGAGAGGCATTTTCCTATCCGTTCCATCTGCCGAACGATCGTATGTACAACGAGAGCTGTGCGGCGATCGGACTGGCATTTTTTGCCAGAAGAATGCTGGAAATGTCCCCGAAAAATAAGTATGCGGACGCAATGGAACGCGCGATATATAATACCGTTCTTGGCGGCATGGCGTTGGACGGAAAAAGTTTCTTTTATGTGAATCCGATGGAGGCTTATCCGGAGGGAGTCCGCCACGATGCGCAGTTAAAGCATGTGGTACTTCCGCGGCAAAAATGGTTTGGGTGCGCCTGCTGTCCGCCAAACATCAATCGGATTTTGAACTCGGTGGCGCAGTATGCGTACAGTGAAAATGAAGATACTCTGTTTATGCATTTGTATTGCGGCGCAGATATTGATACCGCATTTTCCGGCAAAAAAGTGAAGATTCGGGTGACATCCGCTTATCCATGGGAGGAAAATGTTCAGATTTCATTTGAGATGAAAGAGGCCGTATCTTTTACATATGCGATCCGTCTGCCGGGCTGGTGTGCGGAGGCAAAAGTACTGGTAAATGGCGGGGAGGCCTGTGGAGAAGAAAAAGACGGCTATCTGTACATTTCCAGAAATTGGGAAAATGGCGACCGCATAGACTGCACATTTCCGATGAAAGCGCTGTATTATCAGGCGGATACCAGAGTGCGCGACGATATCGGAAAAGCAGCATTGATGCGCGGGCCGATCGTATATTGCGTGGAAGAGGCGGATAATGGAAAAGAATTGTCCCTTCTTCAGGCAGATGTCTCGTGTGAACCTCAGATCATAGAAGAAAAATGGGATCTTGCCGGGGCGGAAGATGTCGTCCGGCTACGGGGCAGAGGACGTCGGATCGTGCCGCAGGAAGGCAGGCTTTATCAGCCGTTTTGCGGTTATCAGTATGAAGAAACAGACATTACATTTATCCCGTATTATACCTGGTGCAACCGCGGTGTCGGTGAGATGAAAGTCTTTTTACCGATCGCCGGTATCTGAAAAACGAGTACGCGTCGCATGGCCGGATTTACAGCGGTAATCTCTGGGAGTTTGGCCGGTGACGCGTTTAAATGTCCGCGAAAAATTGTGGTTGTCGGAAAAGCCAAGCTGATAAGCAATTTCCGTGATGCTCAACGGAGAGCCGGAGAGCATTTCTTTGGCTGCTTCCATCTGTTGTTCATTAATATATGTCTTTAAGTGCATTCCCGTTATCTTCGAAAAAATACTGGAGAGGTGGCGTGGGGAATATTGAAGATAACACGCAATTTCCTGCACTTTCACACCATGATTCCGATTCCAGTGTACATACGTCTTAATCTTTTCGCAAAGATCAATATTGTGCTGCGAAAATCCTTCTGCGCTCTGGTCATTTTGAAGAACTTTTCGGTTTAAATACAGCTGATTATGAAGTTCAAGCAGCAGGGCGCTCAGTAAAAAAGAAGATTGAGCCAGATTAACACAAGTTTGTTCATTGTGGTAAATCTGAGACAAAAGCGCCTGGACCTTGGAAAAATCTGGTATTTTTGCCTGAACAGGGAGCGGGAAAAAGGTAGTTTCCGATGTGCTGCCGGTATCCGGTAGACGAAAATGGAGCCAGTGAAAGGCACAGCAGGAAGGCTTCCATCCGTATTGGTGGCGGCAGGGTGCCATCAGGATATATTCTCCCTTGGAAACCGTATATTTTCCAAATTCGTCGGCGATGTAGAGAACGCCCTCATCGATAATCATTAATTCATATTCATGCAATGCCCGGCTGTAGTGAATCCAATCCGGAGACATCGTCGCTTCTTTGCCAAGCCATAAAAAATCAAGTGCTGTCTGGCTGGGAATCTGAAACATAAGTATCCCCCTTTCTTTTTATTTACGAATGATTTAGTTATATTATAGCGGAATGCGAATTTGTGTCAAGTTTCGGCGTTTTTTGTTGAAAACAAAACATTAATATGTTATAATTTCTCTATAAACAAAATATGAATGGAGAATAAAATGAGCTGGATCGTATGGGTGATAACAGTAATGATTGTTTTTATATGTATTGCTGTTGTTACTATTTTTTATAATTTGACAAAATTACAGGAAGAGACACGGGAAAAATATCTCGAAGTAGACGGCTGCCAGATGGAAAAATGGAGTATGGTAAAGCAGCTTTTGGGGTATGTCGAGAGCTATCACGAAGAGGGCAGGACATTTGAGAAAGCTCACGCTGTCTTAGACAGGGATTTTTTGCTGACCGGAAAGGAAGAACGGGCTTTTCTTTATCGCCAAATGGAGGAAATTCTCGCAGCACTTATTGTTGAGGTAAAAGAACATGGGAATCTGCAATGCGAAGAAAAGATACGTAATCTCTGTATAAAGCTAAATAATGAAGCAGGCAGGTATCATACGGCAGAAGCGCAGTACAATCAATGCGTATCGAGATACAATGCGCAGATTGAGAAAATACCGGACAAATATGTAGCCGCAGTATTTGGCTTGAAAAAACAACCAAGATTATAAGGAAAGGGTGTTTGAATGAAAAAACATCGTGTAAGATACGGCTATGCAATAAGTGTGATCGTGATTGTTCTTATGACGATCTTTTTCTGCATACGCTCGTATCATCTGGGGGAATATGAGGGAGCATTTAGTCAGTCAGAAGTGACAGAACTCAACGATGTCTGGACGAAAACGCCGGACGTCAGCGAAACAGAGGATAATGACTCGTATCTGGTATATTCGTATACGACAAAAAATGAAGAGCCGCGTCATCAGGTGCTTGCAATTGAAAGTTACTGGTCGATGATGGAAGTATTTGTCGGCGAAAATAAAGTATTTGAGTGCAAAAAGGACAACCACGACAGAGGAATTATTGTGCGGTGGGTTGATCTGCCGGATGACATTTCCGGAAAAACCATACGCATCCGCACATTAAATGATGAAAAAGCATTGAATCTGAAGCTGATCGGAACGTGCTGTCTGGGGCAGAAAGATGCAATATTAACACGTATGCTCCTTAAAAATATATACGTGGTAATCTTCGCAATCATTACCCTTTTGGCATCCGTGACCCTGCTTTTTACAACCTTGCTTTTCCGCAGAAAAATACCGGACAAACTAGTGTCTGCTTTTATCAATCTTGGATTGTTTATTTTGGCGGCTGGTGTGTGGATTGTCGTAGATTCAAGACTGTTACAGTTCTTTACCGGACATGCGCCGGTTATTGCGCTGGTGTCCTATCTTGCCATGTATTTGATGCCGGTATTCTGCTTGATGTTTATCAAAGAAATGCTCAGCAGGCATTATCGGGTACTGGGATATCTGGTATATGGCTTTGAAGGTCTGCTGATATTGTCCATATTTACTTACAAGATCACGTCGATTCCAATGTACCGCCTGGTGTATATCGAACATGTGCTGATCCTCGTTTCGATGCTGTTTGCAATAAAATATTTGATCCAGGAACTGCAGTTGTATCAGAAAGCACTGATGCGGATGCTGACAAAAGGGATTGGGATTTTATTTGTATTTGCCTTTATCGCGATTGTTGAATTTCACATCGATCACGATTCTTCTTATGCCGTCTTGTTTAGTCTGGGAATGCTTGTATTTATTGCCGTTACATGGCGTGTGGGAATTGCCAGTTTGTTCCACCGGTTTGAAATGGACTACAGAGTGGCGGAACATAAAAACACAGACGAGTTTGATCCGATCTCCGGAATGGAAAACGAGGAAGCGTTTCAACGATTCCGGAACACCGATGACGCTTCTGATGAATTGACCTATATTCGATTTGTCATTGAAAATGATATGGATTATCCGGAAAAAGATAAATGGAAATTTGAGCAGCTTATCCTTGATACGGCAGACTGCATCCAGACGATATTTGAATCGCGCGGAAAATGTTACTGCCTGAATGACAGGGAATTTATGGTTGTTCTCAAATATATAAAATCAGTTCAGGTACAAGAGTGCCTGAAAAATGTAGAAGCCGTCATACAAAACAGAAACCGTCACAGAAGAGAACCAATTCAAATCCGTTATGCGTATGCGCAGATGCCGCAGGAATGCGATGAAGAGGTCGAGTTGTATGATCTGGTAGAAGAAAGAGTACATATATAAAGGGCAGAGGATTGCTGTCCGGACAAGTAAAAAGAGATCCCGCTTTTGGAATCTCTTTTATTTTTGATATTATTATAAAGTATAAAGGCTTCGCAAATAGCGATTTGAACAAGTGACATCATAGTATAAGTAACGAAAAAAGTCAATAGCAGGAGGGCAAGAACTAATAACTATAAATTATTAAATGAAAAACATTATTAAACGAAGTTAAAGAAGAGTTTTGATTTATTTAATAAAGTGCCTATGGACGAAACGGAAAAATCGTGTTATACTAAGTCAGTGAACAAAAAACGAAGGATGTAACGGTTCCGTTACCAGAAATAAAAGAGGGCGTCAGATATGAAAAACGATCAGTTAGATGCGATTGATAAAAAAATATTGACAATTTTACAAAAAGATGCTAGAACACCTGTAAAGGACATTGCGCAGGAAGTCTTCCTGACGGCACCTGCTGTGTCGGCGAGGATCAATCACCTCGTGAAGCAGAATTACATTACCGGATTTCATGCAAGTCTGAATCCGGAACTGCTGGGATATCACATTAAAGCATTCATTAATCTTGAAGTTGCGCCGAAAGATAAACAGGAGTTCTATCCGTATATTGAGAACTGGCCGAATGTGATCGAGTGCAACTGCGTGACAGGGGATTATTCGATGCTTTTGGAGGTTCAGTTTAAGAGTACGGACGAGCTGGATCAGTTTATCGGCGAATTGCAGGTATATGGAAGAACGAAGACACTTATCGTGTTTTCTACATCAGTAGAACACCGCGAAGTGGCAGTACAGTAACATTGAGTTGAAGAGAAAGAAGGATACAGTATTATGAATATTTCGATGTTAAAAGGGAAAATTCATCGTGCAACAGTAGTACAGGCAGAATTAAATTATGTAGGAAGTATTACAGTAGATCCTGTTTTGATGGAAGCTGCCGGCATTTTAGAATATGAAAAAGTCCAGATCGTGGACGTGGAAAATGGAAGCCGTTTTGAGACGTATACGATCGCCGGCGAGGAAAATTCCGGTATGATCTGTCTGAATGGGGCAGCAGCACGTATGGTACAGGTCGGCGACCATATTATTTTGATGGCATACGCGGATATGACGCCGGAAGAAGCAAAGACGCATAAACCGAAAGTTGTTTTTGTCGATGACGACAACAAGATCAAGCAGATCTCGACGTATGAAAAACACGGACAATTGATGTAGACAGGAGGCCGTTATGTTAAAAGGGAAAACGGTAGTTCTCGGCGTGACGGGAAGTATTGCCGCCTACAAAATGGCAAATCTTACCAGTATGCTGACAAAACTGCACTGTGATGTGCATGTGATCATGACAAAAAATGCGACCAATATTATCAATCCGATCACATTTGAGACGCTGACGGCGCACAAATGTCTGGTGGATACGTTTGACCGCAATTTTAATTATAATATTGAGCATGTGGCGCTCGGCGAAAAAGCCGATGTGGTACTTGTGGCACCGGCATCTGCCAATGTGATCGGAAAAATGGCGGCAGGCATCGCCGATGATATGCTTACGACGACGCTTCTTGCCTGCAAGTGCAGGAAAATTGTCGCGCCGGCAATGAATACCAATATGTATGAAAATCCGATCGTACAGGCAAATTTGAAGAAATTAAAGGAATTTGGCATGGAAGTGATCGAGCCGGCATCCGGTATGCTTGCGTGCCGTGTGGAAGGCAAGGGAAAACTTCCTTCCGAAGATGTCCTTTTGGAATATATTTTGCGCGAAATCCAGTTTGAAAAAGATATGACAGGAAAAAAAGTGCTTGTGACAGCGGGGGCGACGCAGGAAGCAATTGATCCGGTACGTTATATCACCAATCATTCCACCGGGAAGATGGGGTACGCGCTGGCAAAAATTGCCATGCGGAGAGGCGCTGATGTGACGCTTGTGACAGCCCCGACGAATCTTCCGGCGCCAATGTTTGTCGATGTTGTACCTGTGGTAAGTGCGCAGGATATGTTTGAAGCAGTCAAAGAACGTGCACCGCAGATGGACATCATCATCAAGGCGGCTGCCGTTGCGGATTATACGCCGTTTTTTGTGAGTGATGAGAAGATCAAGAAAAAAGACGGGGATCTGTCGCTGCCGATGAAACGGACGACGGATATCCTTGCGTACCTTGGAGAACACCGCAGACCGGGGCAGTTTATCTGTGGTTTTTCGATGGAGACAGAAGATCTGGTGGAAAACTCCAAACAGAAGCTGCAGAAGAAAAAGGCGGATCTGATCGTTGCCAATAATCTGCGCGACGAAGGTGCCGGATTTGGCACAGATACGAATGTTGTTACGCTGGTTATGGAAGAAGGAATTGTGGAACTTCCGTGTATGTCCAAAGAGCAAGTGGCAGAAGTGATATTGGATGCCATTACAAAAGAATGAAAATATATTTTATAGATAAAGGGAAAACGGGCGGCCTTGCGGCTGCCCGTTTTCGTGAGAAAAGTAATATAAAGTTATTATGCTTTACAAAGCTTAATCTGGACGTCGTGTGTCAGTACATCGGTGTAGCTGTAAGATACAGTCTGAAATGTATCTTCAAAACCATTTTTTACAGAAATTAAAAATATACTGGGATACGTATCCGTGATAATTCCCTCTGTGACATCAACGCGGTGTCTGCCAAGGTTACAACGGATCTCTACTTTGCTACCGATGTGTTTACTTACGGCTCTTCTTACAGAACCTACATCTGTTTTAATCATATCTAACCGGCCTTTCTCCTGCTTTTACAGGCGCTCTTTAATCAATAAATATCCCAAGTGTATAACCACGATATATAGAAATACATGTTCATTGTACTACATAATATTGTGCTTGTCAAGTCTCCTAACACTATTATATGCCAAAAATTAGAAAATATGCAGAAAAAAGGTTTTCTTTTAACGACTGCAAGTGGCATATTTCCGGGATGGTGTGAATAGGTATAAAAAAGAGAGAAAAACTTTGGACAGTGGAGGGGCTATGGAACTTATAAAACAAAAGGTTCATATGAACCATTGCAACAGTAGAAAAGAAGTTACGACAACGATAGATACCGATTACAATGTGCCGGATATCAAGCCGGATGCGCGGAGTATCATGCAGGAAAAGGGACATGTAGTCATTGAAGAAATGCATCTGCGGGACGGGGAACTGGAAATCCGCGGAGCCTTGCATTTTACAGTATTATATGCGGGAGAAGAGGAGATTCCGGTCTGCGATCTCGCCGGCAATACCCCATTTTACGAAACCGTGAAAATGGACTGCGAGGGAGTCCGGGAGGAAGAAATTTCCATTCAGGCAAGTATCGAGGATTTCCGGGCGGATCTGATCAATTCCAGAAAGCTTGGTATCCGCGCGGTAATTGTCTTTTCCGTGGCAGCAGAGACGATTTACGACGGAGAAGGCGCTGTCGATGTGGTGGCAGAAGACGACGTGTACACGAAGAAAAAGACGATGGATATCACAAAACTGATATTGACGAAAAAAGATACGCTGCGTGTGCGCGACGAGTGCCGCCTGCCGGGAACCAAGGATACGATCGGACGCATTTTATATGAAGATGTATCACTGAATGAACTGGAGACAAGATGCGAGGAAGATAAAATGATCGTCACAGGGGAAATTGGGATCTTTGTGCTGTATCTGAATGCGGAAGAGCCGGCGGGGCTTGGTTTTCACGAATGTCAGGTACCGGTTCAGGGAGAAATTCCGTGCGGTGGCTGCGACGAAACCAGTGTACTTCAGGTGAAATCGCGCATTCACAGTTATGAGATGGAGGTAAAACCGGATGAAGACGGCGAAGACCGGATCCTGGATGTAGAGGTGGTCATTGCGTTTAACATTTCCGCTTACGGTCAGGAACAGATGGAACTTTTGACGGATTTTTACTGTACATCAAAAGTGTGCAAACCGGTTTACGAAATGTCTTATTTTGAAAATCTGCTGATGAAAAATAAAAGCAGGTCACGTATTGATGGAAAAATTTTACTGGACGAGAGCAGACAGCCGCTTCAGATCTGGAAAGTCAGCGGGGAAGCACGCGTGGATGAAAAGCGTGTAGGGAGAGACAGTGTGGTGGTAGAAGGAGTTTTAGATATCAATATATTGTATCAGTCGTCCGATGCACAGGCGCCTTTGGCGGCGGCAAAGGGAATGCTGCCGTTTGAGCAGGAAGTGCATATCCCCGGAGTCAGAAAAGACAGCGACATCCGGCTGGAGGTAGACGTGGAACAGATTGGAGGGACGCTTTTAAGTGAAACGGAAGCGGATATCAAAGCCGTGCTTGTGCTGGATGTGCTTGCTTTTGAAAATTACGAAGAACCGATCATCTCCGGCGTTGAAGAGGAGGAGATCAACCTGGCAGAACGGGCAAAAGAGCCGGGAATGGTTGGATATGTAGTAAAGCCCGGTGAGGAACTTTGGGACATCGCCAAACAGTTTTACACGACGAGTGAGGCGATTGCTGAGACGAATCAGTTAGAAGAAGAGACTCTTGTACCCGGTCAGATCCTTCTTATCATGAAAGAGATGGGGCAGGCGGGATAAAAGTATAAGGAGCTGATTGGAAAACGGTATAAACCGCGATCGAATCAGCTCCTTTACTGAGAGTTGAAGTATGAAAATAATACAAAAATTAATTGTTGTCCATTATATATTTCTTGATTGCCTGAAAACTTTCTTTGCTAATGTCATGCTCCATGCGGCAAGCGTCTTCCGCAGCAATTTCTTCGTCTACCCCTAATTGAATAAGCCAGGAAGTTAAAAGTTCATGGCGTTCGTAAATCATCTCAGCTACTTCCCGTCCCTTATCTGTCAGATAAATAAAACCCGGCTTTGTAACTGTGATATAGTCATCCTCCCTCAGATGTTTCATCGCTACACTGACGCTGGATTTTTTAAAGCCCATGTTTTCCGCAATATCAACAGAACGGACGACCGGCAGTTTTTTACTTAACATAAGAATCATTTCAAGGTAATTTTCTGAAGATTCATTTAAGGTCATCTCGATTCCTCCCCGAAAGTATTTGAATATAAGTATAGCACAATAAAAAATATAATTCAATAGGAAGAATTTAGAGAAATTTTATCAATAAAAGCATTTAAGGTATTGACATCTAATGCTAGTTAGTGTATACTAACGAACGTAAGAATAAGAAAACATCATGTAACAATAACTAATTCAAGGGAGACCTTGTGAGGATGGATTGGAGAGTTTAGTATGAATTTAAGTGAAGCAGAAGTTGGAAAAGAATGTATTATCAGCGATATCGTAACGGATGATGAGGAGATGAAATCCTTTTTGTTTTCTCTCGGATGTTATAGTGGAGAACCGATCACGGTTGTTTCCAGAAAGAAAAAGAACTGCGTCGTATCGATCAAAGATGGACGCTACAACATTGATATTGAATTAGCAAAAGCTATTTTGATATAAAAACATACAAGGAGGCTTCTTTATGAGAATCGCGTTAACCGGTAATCCCAATAGTGGTAAGACTACTATGTACAACGCATTGACGGGAAGAAACGAAAAGATTGGTAACTGGGCCGGCGTTACCGTGGACCGAAAAGAAAGTCCAATTAAGAAAGATCATTATGATGGCGCGAAGGAACTGATCGCAGTTGACCTTCCGGGTGCATACTCCATGTCCCCATTTACATCAGAGGAAAGTATTACAAGTGGTTATGTAAAAAATGAACACCCGGATGCGATCATCAATATTGTGGATGCCACAAACTTAAGCCGTAGTTTGTTCTTCACAACACAGCTTTTGGAACTGGATATTCCGGTAATCGTTGCTTTGAATAAGAACGATATTAATGAGAAAAAAGGAACACAGATCAACGAGGCATTGTTGTCTGAAAAATTAGGCTGTCCTGTTATTAAGACAACATCTACAACAGACACAGGATTGAAAGATGTCGTAACTGCTGCTGCAGATCTGGAAGGAAAAGGACAGGTTCCTCCGTATGTGCAGGGAAATATCAATCTGCATGACAAAAACGAAGTAGAAGCAGCAGACCGTAAACGTTTTGAATTTGTAAACGCTATTGTAAAAGAAGTAGAAGTACGTAAAGTACAGACAAAGGAAAAGACAAAAGGAGATGCGATCGATAAGGTGCTCACAAATCCGGTTTCCGGTTTGATCATCTTTGCAGCGATCATGTATCTTGTATTCTTTATTTCACAGTCAACACTTGGTACATATCTGGCAGATATCCTGACCGGATGGATTGAGACATTCCAGGAATGGGTAGGCGGATTGCTTGAAAATGCAAATCCTTTCCTGTATGCACTGCTTGTTGATGGTATTATCGGTGGTGTAGGTGCCGTAGTTGGTTTCCTTCCATTGGTAATGGTTATGTATTTCCTCATCGCCCTTTTGGAAGATTGTGGATACATGGCTCGCGCAACTGTCGTATTGGATCCGATCTTCAAACGTGTAGGTCTTTCCGGTAAATCCGTAATTCCTATGATCATCGGAACAGGATGTGGTATCCCGGCTATCATGGCTTGTCGTACCATCCGTAACGAAAGAGAACGTAGAACAACTGCAATGCTGGCAACCTTTATGCCATGTGGAGCGAAACTTCCTGTAATTGCATTGTTTACAGGTGCATTTTTCCCAGAATCAAAATGGGTTGGACCGGTAATGTATTTTGTAGGAATCCTTTTGATCCTTCTTGGAGCACTTCTGGTAAAAGCAGTTACCGGTATGAAGTACAGAAAATCTTTCTTCATCATCGAGCTGCCTGAGTACAAAGTTCCAAGTTTGAAAATTGGTGTTTTGTCCATGTTAAACCGTGGTAAAGCATATATCAAAAAAGCAGGAACGGTTATTCTTGTTTGTAACACAGTAGTTCAGATCATGCAGTCCTTCAACTGGCATTTCGAAGCCATCGAGGAAGGCGCAGAAAATACTTCGATCCTTGCCAGTATCGCAGGACCATTTGCCGTACTTCTTGTACCTGTTGTAGGTATCGCCGCTTGGCAGCTTGCTGCAGCAGCAATCACAGGATTTATCGCAAAAGAGAATGTAGTTGGTACGATCGCTACTGTATATGCAATTACAAACTTCATCGATCCGGATGAACTTGAACTCATCGGAAGTGGTAACGCAGTTGCTGCCGCAATGGGAATCACAAAAGTAGCGGCACTTGCTTACTTGATGTTCAACCTTTATACTCCACCATGTTTCGCTGCTTTGGGTGCTATGAACTCCGAGATGCAGAGTGGAAAATGGTTGTTTGCCGGTATCTGTCTCCAGTTGGCAACCGGTTTCACCGTAGGATTTTTAGTATACCAGATTGGTACATTGATCACGACAGGAAGCCTTGGCGCTGGATTTGTCGGCGGTTTGATCGCAGTACTCGTATTTGTTGCCGTAATCGTAACATTGATCATGAGAGCAAATCGAGCTATCGATACCGAGTACCAGTTAGACTAATAATTAGAAAAGAGATGATGAATTATGACAGGTATTATAGCAGATGTAGTTGTTATCGTACTCCTGATAATCATCGTAGGATCTTCGCTTCTTTACATTCGTAAAGAGAAGAAGAGGGGCGTTCATTGTATCGGATGTCCGTCCGCAGGTTCGTGTACACGTTCCTGTGCATCAAAACCAAAACAAAAGAAGAAAGATTAAAGGGGGATGACGAGGTTGAATACGCAGACACTTTTAATCGTAGTAATTCTCGTGCTGATTTTGATTCCGGCGATCCGGACCAGCATCAAGCACATGAAAGGCGAAGGCGACTGCTGCGGCGGTCCCAAAGAAAAGCCGATCAAGAAAAAGATCTCCGGACCGGTACTTCGTGAGGTCACCGTACACATCGACGGCATGCACTGTCAGAATTGCCGGGTGCGGATCGAGAACCATCTGAATGAAATGGATGGCATCGTCGCAAAAGTGAATCTGAATAAGAAAGCAGCGGCGATTTCGGTCTACAAGGATGTCGATGATCTGGAAATCCAGAATACCATCGAAAAACTTGGATATACTGTCGTGAGTATGGAATAATATAGGCTGATAATTTACTCCTTTTTATCCTGGGCGAACCAGGAAAGATGCCGGTGAATTGCTTCGCAGCAGTTAGGCATCACATTTTAATAATCGTGTATGAAATGACGAGAGCAGCTTTGGGCTGGCTGCACATTGTCGAAAATTAAACTGCCGTGCAGAGAGTGATCTTTGCGCGGCGGTTTTTTATATTACAAGGTAACTATTCAGGATCAATGTATGGAAATCAATAAATCGTCGTGCTTGCACGTAAGAGGCTTTGATTTCCATATATTTAGATCCTAATAGGGCTCCCCTCCCCATATGAGCATTTTTAGCCTTGTCAAAGGCGGGAAAGAACACGAAGTGTTCGAAATGCGAATGTGGGAGAGGGGTGTCCTGAATAGTTACTTACAAGGTAACTATTGAAATGAAAATGCTTTTGTGTTAAAATGTCATTACTAAAATTCGTGCAAAACACAAAAATAAGGAGCGATATCATGGAAATTAAAAGGGATACCTATCTTGAAAAATTGAAGATAAGAAAAAACAATGGAATGATTAAGGTTATTACCGGGATTAGAAGATGTGGAAAGTCATTTCTGTTATTTGTATTGTTTAAAAAATATTTATTAGAGAATGGTGTGGATAGTGAACACATTATTGAGATTGCCCTGGATGGCATTGAAAACGAGGAACTGCGTGATCCAAAGAAGTGTTATCAGTATATTAAAGAGGCAATGAAAGATAGTCAAAATTATTATCTGTTCTTAGATGAAGTGCAGTTTATGCCACGCTTTGAGGAAGTTCTGAATAGTTTGCTTCGTATCAGCAATATCGATGTATATGTGACAGGAAGTAATTCTAAATTTTTATCAAGTGACATTGTAACCGAATTCAGAGGCAGAGGGGATGAGATAAGAATTTATCCATTATCTTTTGCAGAGTTTTATGCTTCTTTTGATGGGGATTATGAGGACGCATGGGAAGAATATATGACGTATGGAGGACTTCCACAGGTTGCCCGATTCTCTATTGAAAGTCAAAAGGCAGAGTATTTGAAAAATATTTTTTCAAATGTTTATATCAAAGATGTGGTAGAACGAAATGGAATTCAAAATGTGGAAGAGATTGATACTTTGGTAGATGTCCTTGCTTCTGCGATAGGAGCTCCTACCAATCCGACAAAAATATCAAATACTTTTAAAAGTGAACGAGGGATCAATTACAGCAATAAAACCATAAACAATCATATCAATTACCTTGCGGAAGCCTTTTTGATCTCTAAGGCGAACCGGTATGATATAAAAGGAAGAAAATACGTGGGCGCAAATTTGAAATACTATTTTTCGGATCTGGGTCTTAGAAATGCACGGCTCAATTTCAGGCAGCAGGAGCCTACTCACATTATGGAAAATATTGTATATAATGAACTGCTCATCCGAGGGTATAATGTGGACGTTGGTATTGTGGATATATATGGGAAAAATTCTGAAGGAATGAGAATTCATAAGCAATTGGAAGTTGATTTTGTAGTAAACCAGGGCAGCCAGAGATATTACATTCAGGTGGCTTATGATATGACTACGGAGGAAAAACAGACGCAGGAATTGAATTCATTCCGCAATATTTCCGATTCATTTAAGAAGATTGTTATTGTAAATGGAACAAAAAAGCCTTGGAGAAATGAGGAAGGATTTGTAATCATGGGGATGAAATATTTTCTGCTAAACGTGGATAGTCTGGAGTTTTAGAAGGCAAAAGAAAGGACAGAAAACTATGTACAAAAACGGGATAAAACTTTTCCTTCTTGTATTCACAATAATTTTAAGTACATGTACTCTGGGAGTTATAAGTACAAATGAAGGAGAAAAGAAAGAAACGAATAATAAAACAGCGGAGCAGATTGAGGCAGAGGAAGACCTTGAATGGCTGCTAACATATGTCGATGCGGATCTGGCAGATTTGCAGGTGGATTATAAAATTACAGAACAATGGGGAGAGTATTATTATGTTGAAATTACCTTAACAAATGTTTCAGATGAGAACGTGGAGGATTGGAAATTTGACCTTCCCGCAAACTATGAGATTAAACATATTTGCGACGTAAAAATCAAAAAATTTGATGAAAATATATATACGCTTCGCAATACAGAAAAAAACCACGACATTCCAAAAAATGGAATTGTCTCTTTTGGCATGCTGGTAAAAGCAAAAGAAGAACCAAAATTTCCGTCCTATGTAGAGTCAAATATGTTCCGTGATGAGGTCGATCAGGAAAAGTACAAAATGTCACTTACGACACTTCATAAATGGGGAAACGTGGTAAATGGAAAGATTACCGTAACAAATAAAACGTATCATATAATAGAGGACTGGAGTGTGGAATGCAAGTCAAATCTTAAAATGGAACAAATCTGGGATGCGGCTGTAAAAGATGAAATAGAGGACGAGGAGAATAAAAATTTCACGTATTATAATTTATATCACCCGGAAAACAATCAAAATATCGGTCCGAAAAAAAGCATCGAAATAGGATTTATTGCAAAGTGCAGCGGGAAGCCAAAATTTTCCAAATTTAGACTGTATGAAATGATTGAGGATCCGGAATATGATGAGGACGAATATGAAGAAGAGGAGGATGCATTGCTTGAAAAGTGATTCTTGTTCCGGAAAATGAGGTGTGGTATAATTGGAAAAAGGGGGTTTTATATGAAAACGGATATTACGAAACAAATGGAAATGGTACTGTACAGAACGGAAGACGACGACGTGACGGTCAGTGCTTTAATAAAAGATGAAACACTATGGATTACCCAGAAGGCAATGGCTGAGTTGTTTGGTGTTGACAAATCTGGTATTAGCCGACACCTTAAGAAAATTTTTGAGACAGGTGAGTTGGATGAAAAAGTGGTTATTGCAAAAATTGCAACAACCTCAAGGCATGGAGCGGTGAAGGGGAAAACGCAGCTTTCTACCACCAACTATTATAATCTGGATGCCATTATTTCTGTTGGCTACAGGGTAAACTCTATTCAGGTAACGAAGTTTCGAATCTGGGCTACGAATGTTCTTAAGGAATATATGGTAAAAGGATTTACGATGGACGCATTTTAAAATCAGATACACCGATTGCAAAAAACTATTTGGGCGAAAAAGAGATTCGTCGATTGGAACGTGCGGTCACAGGCTATTTTGATTATATAGAAGATTTAATTGAACGGGAAAATGTTTTTACAATGGAAGAATTTTCCAAAAGCGTAAATGAGTTTCTTGCATTCCGCAGATATGATATTTTGAAGGACAATGGACAGGTATCGCACAGACAAGCAGTGGAAAAAGCATATCACGAATATGATATTTTTAATAAGACCCAGCCAATTGAATCGGATTTTGACAAGATGATCAAGAGATTGGAGAAAAAATAAAAGGGGGGCAAAAACATGAAGCACACCGGTAAATTTACAAAGCAGCTCATAACAGCTGTATTTTTGGCGGCCTTTCTGATCGCGGGGATTGGCGGCTGTCTTGGGGCAGGGGTGCAGGCCGTTCAGGCAAAAAAGAAGACATATACCGTTACGATAGTTGGAAATAGTCTTATGGGAAACGGATCCCAGAAAAAATATTTTAAGCAGATTGCGAAACTTTACGGTACGAATATTAAGGTCTACGATCAGATCAATAACGGGTATCAATTGAGCGATCATGTATTGGATGCCAAATTCAATGAATACAATATCCGCAAGCAATTGAAAAAGTCGGATATTGTCATTTTCCAGGAGTATGGCACACGCTACGAAACGACGTACAAAGATATTCTGAAACTACAGAAATATATGAAAAAGTCGGCGCGCTCGTACTATTATCAGACGGAATTTGATGTGCCGGGGGGAGAATTGATCCAAAAACTGACAAAGCACGGCGTGAAGATCATTCGGGCAGAAGCGGCGATCCGGAGACTGCAGGATCTTGGCTATATGTATGAGGAACTGCATGAGCCGGGCGACTACCATCCAAATCAATATAACGGATATACGGCGGCTATTCTCATGTATACACAGATTTTTGGCAAAAAATGTACCGGTTATCCGGTGGAAAAATGTCCGAAAAAATACCGCACATTTTTACGGGGAAAAGACTGGACGGAAAAGAAGCAGGCGTTGAAAACGATATTGAAGGAACTGGAAACAATTCGAAAAGGATAGAGGTAATCCGTCATGGAGCTTATTTGGAACGAACAAGATGAAAATGCAGTGGTGCATGAGGTGCGCTCGGACAGCCCGGAGATCACTCTGCCGGAAACGGTAGAGGGGCGTGATCTTGTGGCTGTTGGGGCGTATTGTTTTTCGGACCGGAGGCGGGAGAAAACGGCGCAGGATGGGAATACAGTGGTGATCGGGGAGCCGTCTGCACATCCGGCGCAGGGAGATTTTGTGGAAAAGATCAGCCTGCCGGACGCAGTCGGACGGATCGAAAATGCCGCCTTCTTTAATTGTAAGAAACTGGAATATCTTGAAGCGGGAAAGAGGATAAGAGAGATTGGAAGTGATGTGTTTAATAACTGCGGTGCGCTGCATCGCCTGCGCATCCGTGGAAGGGCGGGAGAGGAAACCGGTGCCAGACAGCTTCTTGCGAGAATTTCGTGGGACGTTGAGGTGCAGTTTGACGACGCAGTTTTATTTTATCCGGAATATTATGAGGGGTATGATACGATCGCACCGGCACATATTTTCGGCTTGAATATTGAAGGAGAGGGATTCCGGGCGAGACAATGTTTTCGTGACGGAAAAGTGGATTTTGAGGCATACGATGGGATTTTTGAGAAAGCGTGCGCGGAGGAAACAGACCGGGTACTCGTGCATATGGCATTGAACCGGCTTATGACACCGCTTGGTCTGACTGAAAAAAACCGCCGGCAATACGAAAACTATGTGGAGGGTGTGCCAGAAAAAATATTTGAAATCTGCTTGAAAAATAGAAATCTTGAATGGCTGTCATTTGCTGTAAATTCGGTACTTACAGGAGATAAAATAGAAAAGTCTGTGAAAGAACAGGCACTGGTAAACTATGTGAAGCAGGATTGGACAGAAGGAGCGGCGGTTCTTTTGGCGGCAGGGCAGAAAAAGGAAGACGGGAGGAAAGCGCGCTATGAATTTGAGTAAAAGGCACGGACAGAGCGAAGAGGAATGGCAGACGCAAATGGCGGAAAAAATCCTCCGCTTTGTGCAGAATGAACTGTATCAGGATCTGCGGTTTCTCGATGTGGCGCTTTCTGCACTTTTGTGGCAGCCGGCAGAAGGCATCCGGACATTGGCGACGGATGGCAGCAAATTGTATTTTCCGGCAGAAAGGATATGTAAAATATTTCCGGATAATCCGCTCTATCTGAACCGCGTGTACCTTCATACCGTGCTTCACTGCCTTTTTGCTCATTTGTGGCTGCAGCAGGGGCGCAAGCGTCCCCAGTGGGATTTGGCGTGTGATATTGAGGTGGAGTATGTCATTGACCATCTGGAAAAGAAAAGCGTGAGACGGGCGTTGTCCTGGGAGCGCCGGAAGACATATGAGGTGATGGAAGAAAAGAAACTTCTCTCAGCGGCAAAGATTTACGAATGTTTGGCAGAAATTGGAAGCGATGAGCGGGAAAAACTAAGGCGTGAGTTTTATACAGACAATCACAAATTCTGGCCGGAAGAAGAGAAGCCGTCGCCGATGCCGAATCCGGCAAGGGAGATGTGGGACAAGATTTCGAGACAGAGCCGGATGCAGGAAGAACGGCGCGGTGCCGAGCCGGAGGAGGGCGAACAGTCGCTGCTCCGCCGCCTGAAGGCAGACAGGAGCAAGCGGAGTTATCGGGATTTTCTGCGCAAATTTGCCGTGCTGCGCGAGGAAATGCAGTGCGATCCGGATACATTTGATGTCAATTTTTATACGTATGGGCTTTCATTGTATGGAAATATGCCGCTTATTGAGCCGGTGGAAACGCGGGAAGTCATGCGGATACAGGAGTTTGTCGTGGTTCTGGATACCAGTTATTCCACTGATGGGGAACTCATTAAGGGGTTTCTGCGCGAGACATTTACCCTGCTTACCGAAAAAGACAGTTTTTCCCATAAATGTCATATCCGCATTTTGCAGTGCGATGATGCGGTGCGCGAAGATACCAGGATTACGGATATTTCAGAACTGGATGCGTATCTGGAGCGGTTTACCGTTATCGGCGGTGGCGGGACAGATTTCCGCCCGGCATTTTCCTACGTCGCGGGGTTGAGAGGGCAGGGGGAACTCCGGGAATTACGGGGACTTCTTTATTTTACCGATGGGAAGGGCACGTATCCGGCAAAACGACCGGAGTACGACGTCGCATTTATTTATTTGGATGAATACGAAAGGTCAAAAGTACCGCCGTGGGCGATGCGTTTTGAGATAGGAGGCAGCAGATGAATATCAAGCAGGCAAAACAAGAGATCAAAGATGCGGTAAAAGCGTATCTTGCCAAGACACCGGAAGGAGATTACCGGATCGCACCGGTGCGCCAGCGCCCGATGCTTTTGATCGGTCCGCCGGGGATTGGAAAAACACAGATTATGGAGCAGATCGCCAGAGAGTGCGGGATCGGACTCGTTTCTTATACCATTACGCATCACACAAGGCAGAGCGCGGTTGGTCTTCCGTTTATCCGCAAAGATACCTTTGGCGGAAAAGAAGTTTCCATTACCGAGTATACGATGAGCGAGATCATTGCGAGTGTGTATGAAAAAATGCGTGAGACAGGATTGAGCGAAGGCATTCTTTTTATCGATGAGATCAATTGTGTCTCGGAGACGCTGGCGCCGACGATGCTGCAATTTCTGCAATGTAAGACCTTTGGCAATCAGGCAGTGCCGGAGGGGTGGATCATTGTCGCGGCGGGAAATCCACCGGAGTACAATAAATCCGTGCGCGAATTTGACATGGTGACACTGGACCGCGTGCGTCAGATGCGAATCGATGCGGATTTTTCGGTGTGGAAAGAATATGCGGTGACACACCACATTCATCCGGCGTTATTGACGTATCTTGATCTTCGCCCGGCTAATTTTTATGTGGTTGAAAATGACGTCGATGGCATGCAGTTTGTGACGGCGCGTGGCTGGGAAGATCTCAGCAGTCTGATGAAAGTGTATGAAGAACTGGGGATTGCGCTTACGGAAGAGAGCATCCGTGAATATCTGGCACATGACGATGTGGCAAAAGATGTAGCGGCTTATATCGATCTGTATAAAAAGTACGAAGACCATTATGGCATCCCGGAAATCTTGGAAGGAAAAGTAAAAACCTCTGTTTATGAACGGCTTTTCCGTGCCGCCTTTGACGAAAAGATCAGTGTCGTGCATCTTGTACTTTCCGGACTGCATCGACAGTTTGAACAAGCGGGAAGCTGGAAAAAATTTACAGATGTCTGGTTTGCCTTTTTGAAACAGTACCGAAGCCAGGTACTGGCAGGAGAAGAGCCGGTGGAGACGTACCGGAAATTGTGCGGGCAGCAGGAAGAAGCGGCCGCCCTTCGCAAAAAGCAGGGATTTCTGGAAAAAGGCGAGGAGCGTCTACAGCAAAAATGGTTTGAAAAAATACGCGGTGCCTGCCCACGGTCCGGGGATATTGTGGGGAAAACGCCGGAAGAGGTGTTTGACATTGCAAGACAGCCATTTGCAGAGGCGGTGGAACAATTGGAAAAATGCGAACAGGAGACAGCCGCCCAATTGGAGCACGCATTTGATTTTATCGAGGCGGCATTTGCGGACGGACAGGAACTGGTCGTATTTGTGACGGAACTTGCGATGGATTCGGAGGCGGCAGTTTTCCTGGCAGAAAATGGAAATGAAAGATTTCAGAAATATAATCAGGAACTGCTTCTGGGGACAAAAAAAGCGGAGCTCCTTTCGGAACTCCGCGAAGGTGCGAGACATGCAGAAGAGCATATCCGCGATTTTTAAATTATAGTAACTATTCAGGATCAATGTATGAAAATCAATGAATCGTCGTGCTTGCACGTAAGAGACCTTGATTTTCATACATTTAGATCCTAATAGGGCTCCCCCTCCACATATGAGCATTTTTAGCCTTGTCAAAGGCGGGAAAGAACACGAAGTGTTCGAAATGCGAATGTGTGGGTGGGGTGTCCTGAATAGTTACAAATTGTAAAAGGAGAGGAATATTCTTTCTAACGTGTATTGTGTGCAGCAGATGTGGTAGTTGTCGTAGTGGCAGCCGGAGGTACGGCCTCGGCCGGCTCCGGTTTGACGACAACACTGCATTCCGCAGACTGGCCGCTCGATAATAGCGTAGCGGTCACAATGGCTTCCCCGGCTGCAACAGCAGTTACTACGCCGCGGGAATTGACAGTTGCCACTTCCGTATTGGAAGACTCATATACAGGAAGCTCCTGCGAGACATTTGGCTTAATGATCGTGTTTAGTTTGGCGTTTTCATTTTCTGTCAGGGAAAGTTTTTTCTGCCCAAATTTGACGCTGACAGCATATGGGGTTACTTTTACCTTTACTTTCAAGGTGCGCACAACCCTTCCGCGGGAATTGGAAATCGTCGCACGAACGTAAGTATTTCCCGGATTTACGGCTGTTACAATTGCCTGTTTTGGCTGTGTGGTAGTAGAAACCACAGCGGCTACCATTTCATCATCCGACGAAAATACAATTGTCTGCTTCTTTTTCGTATTGTAGAGACGCAGTTTGTATACACCGTTTTTGGATAAGCTGATGGATTTTACATTCATTCGTATATGTTTGTTCTTTTTCGCGGCCAAAGCATTGTTTCCCGGTTGAAATGTGCCGAGAAAGAGGATGCCGATCAGCAGCCAGGAAAAAATAATTTTAATTTTGTGTTTCATAGATAACACCGTCCTCTTTTTGTTGTTATGAGTGTAGCAAGCAGCTATGGCACAGTTGTGTCAGGAATAGAAGAAAGAAAATGAGAAATATGTCACAAAATAAACATAAAAATAAAGTAGTCTATAAATAATAGTTATAGATGATACGATAAGGAGGGTTTTTATGCAGTACATATTGATTGCGGATGATAACGAGGATATCCGGGAAGTCTTGAGTACATATGTAGTAAAAGAAGGGTTTGAGCCGATTGTCGCAGAAGACGGGATCGAGGCATTTGAGACGTTTAAAAAATGCAATCCGGCGGTCGTGCTGCTGGATATCATGATGCCGGGACTGGATGGTTATAAAGTATGCCGGAAGATCCGTGAGATCTCACAGGTTCCTATTATCTTGATCACGGCAAAGGGAGAAGATTATGAGCGCGTGATGGGACTCGATATCGGAGCGGACGATTATATCGTGAAACCATTCAGCCCGAATGAAGTGATGGCGCGTGTGCGTGCGGTATTGCGCCGTATGGGACGGGGCGAAGAAGAAAAAGAGAAAAAAGTGCTTACGGTCGGCGATCTTACGATTAATATAGAAGCCTACACCGTATTTGTCGGCGCGGAAAAGATTCCGATGACGAAAAAAGAAGTGGAGACGATGTGGATCCTTGCCAAAAATCCGAGCAAGGTATTTACGAGAGACAATCTGCTTGACAGTCTGTGGGGGCAGGATTATTTTGGCGACAGCCGTACCGTGGATTCGCACATCAAGAGGCTTCGTGCCAAATTGGATAAGGTCGAGCACCCGGACTGGGAGATCAAGACGATCTGGGGACTCGGATACAAGTTTGAACTCAATGTCTGATGGGATTAGAACAGGGGAATCAATGTGAAAAAAATATTTTGGAGAGTAGGTCTTTGTTTTGTCGTTACGCTGCTGATCATGACGGCGATCTCTGGCTTGATATTTACAAAATTTAACAGGCACAATGTCATGAATGTGTACAAGGATGAGCTAAAAAGCCTTGCACAGAGCGTATCCAAGCGGATCACGGAGACAATGGCGCACGGAACCACGGACGGGATCGAGGAATATCTTCTGGCGATCGATGATTTTGGTGTGTTTCAAAATACGGATATCTGGATTCTGGCAAATGATAAGGTGGACGAGCCGCTTAGTGATAGTTTTGTCAATGCCGATATGAACACGATCGCTGCGCAGAGTGACACACGTACTAAGGCGCTGATCGCGGCCGCCTGCGAGGGAAAGACGCGGAGTTTCAGCGATTATGACCAGATTTATGAGATGGATATGATGCATGTCGCAGCGCCGGTTAAAAATGTGCAGGGGGAAAATGCCGGCGTCGTTCTTGTCAATGGCGAGATGGATTATCGTGAGCGGTCGATCGGACAGTATCAGAATTATATGGCATTGAGTGTTATCGTTGCGCTCGTTGTCGCGCTCAGCGTGTCGGCGTTTTTCTCGCGCCAGCTTGTGCGCCCGATCATCCGGATCAAGGAGATCGCGCTTCGCATGGCAGCCGGTGAATACGCCCAGCAGACAGGCATTCAGCGAAAAGACGAACTGGGACTTCTGGCAGACAGTATGGATGTTTTGTCGGAAAAACTGGTCGATGCCGAGGAATTCCGAGAAAATCTGGAGCAGAACCGCCGGGATTTCTTTTCCAATGTTTCCCATGAACTTCGTACGCCGATCACGGTCGTAAAAGGGTACGCGGAGACGCTGGCAGACGGTTATGTAGAGGATCCGGCGAAGCAGCAGGAATATTATGGGAGAATCCGCAAAGAATGTGCAGGCATGGAGCGTCTTGTCGCCGATCTTCTGATCCTGTCAAAGATGCAGAATCCGGATTTTGAGATGAACGTTGAGGTGCTTAATATCATCGCCGTTATGCAGGACGTCATGCGCAGTATGCGTGTTATGTGCGCGGAGCGGAAAATTACGACAGATCTGCAGTATAATGACGAATGTTCCCTGATCGAGGGGGACTACGACCGCATCCGCCAGCTCTTTTTGATCTTGCTGCAAAATGCCGTTAAATATGCGGACGAAGAGACGGAGATCACGATACAGATACACCGCGAGGGCGGCAGACTGCTTGTCAGCATGGAAGATACCGGGATTGCGATTCCGAAAGAAGAGTGGGAAAACGTATTTGAAAAATTTTACCGTGCCAGCAATCACGGAAATAAAGATGGTTCCGGACTGGGTCTGATGGTTGCCAAACACATTGTAGCGAGACATTTTGGAAAAATCTGGGTGACGAGTGACGAAGTGAAAAAAACCTGCTTTTTTATCGAGTTTCCGGAGTGCAGCGAGGAAACCCTAAAAGAACTATAACGAAATCATGAAAAAAAGCGGAAATTGATTGTTAAATACTAGACAATCTCCTTTATTTATGTTATTCTGAACTTGTTATTGAGAATCATTTATAATTAAGGTAACTATTCAGGATTGAAGTGTTCGAAATGCGAATGGGGCGGAGGTCCTGAATAGTTTAAAAGGATGAAATGGAGGAGAAACATGAGAGGTATTGAGACCCCGATTACAAAAATTCGTCGTCAGGTATTTACGGAAGTAGCAAAAGTTGCATTTGAATCAGACAATATTAATGATGATATTGAAGCGATTCCATACCGCATCACACCATCGGATGTACCTTTATACCGCGACAGCATTTACCGCGAGCGTGCAATCGCAGGAGAGAGAGTGCGTCTGGCTATGGGTATGTCTCTTCGACCGGAAAGTCAGCCGGTACATATTACCAGCGGATTGAATGAAAGTAACATTTCAGATAAATATTATGAGCCACCGTTGATGCAGGTAATTCCATCAGCCTGTGCGGCTTGTGAAGAAAGTGGTTATGAAGTGAGCAACCAATGCCGTGGCTGTGTGGCGCATCCATGTCAGGAAGTATGTCCGCGCGGTGCGATCTCCATGGTAAACGGACGCTCTTATATTGATAAAGAAAAATGTATCAAATGTGGAAAATGTAAGGCAATCTGCCCTTACGATGCCATTGCGAAAAAACAGAGACCGTGTGCGGTGGCATGTGGTGTGAAAGCCATTTCCAGCGACGAGCACGGACGTGCGCACATCAATGATGAGGTCTGCGTAAAATGCGGTCAGTGTATGGTAAACTGTCCATTTGGTGCAATCGCAGACAAATCACAGATTTTCCAGCTGATCCAGGCAATGAAAAAAGGAGACGAAGTTATCGTGGAACTGGCACCGGCGGTGATCGGCCAGTTTGGTACGGATGTCCGCCTCTGGAAGATCAAAGCAGCATTGAAAGAAATTGGTTTTGCGGAAGTTTACGAGGTGGCACTTGGTGCTGATATCGGAGCGATCACAGAGGCAAGACATTATGTACATGAAGTAACAACAGGAAAACTTCCGTTTTTGCTGACTTCCTGCTGTCCGGCATGGTCGGTTCTTGCGAAAAGAACACTTCCGGAAGAGATGGTAGAGTCGGTATCCAGCGCGTTGACACCGATGGTTGCGACAGCGCGTTCCATCAAGCAGAAACATCCAAATTCACGCGTTGTATTTGTTGGCCCGTGTGCTGCGAAAAAACTGGAGGCTTCCCGTGAATCGGTACGAAGCGATGTAGACTTCGTTATTACTTTTGAAGAACTTGCCTGCATCTTTGAAGCCAAAGGCATTGATATGGAGACTTACGAATGCGAAGAGCCAATTCACGATGCGACAGGAGCCGGACGTGGATATGCGGTTTCCGGCGGTGTTTCCAAAGCCATTGAGGATTGTATTAATGAGTATTATCCGGGAACGGACGTACTCATCGAGCATGTCGAGGGACTCAGCGAATGCCAGAAAATGCTTCTTTTGGCGAAAGCCGGAAAGAAAGACGGCTGTCTGATCGAAGGAATGGGCTGTCCTGGCGGCTGTGTTGCCGGAGCAGGAACCAATATCCCGGTTGTTAAGGGCGCACAGGCGGTTCGTAAGTTTGTGAAAGATTCGACAAAGCCACTTCCACCAAAAGAATATTCAGAGATTGAACTGCCGTAAAAAAGGCATGAGATATGAGAAAGAGACGGTTTCCCGAAAGAAACGGTCTCTTTTTTCTGTCCGGACGTTGAAGTGCCGTAAAAATCATTTTACAAAATCCACTTACATAGGTATAATGAGGATAGCGAAATCAATGAAGGGAAATGGAAACAATGCGAACAAAAAATCAAAATATCATAGGAGCCATACTGGTAGTGCTGGTAATGTGTCTGGTGCCTCTGGTGGTGTCGGCATATCAGTACGAAACCGGACTTAGTCAGTATGCGTGGTTTTCCAAATCAACGTCAGGATATGACTTCTTTTTGTTTTGGAAAGGCCAGCTTCTTATGCTGCTTTGCGCCCTGATGGCATTTTATGTGGCAGCCAAATGTCTGCTTGTAAAAGATGGGATGCCGGACAGTAAATTGGAAAAAAAATACATTATTCCGCTGGGATTGTATTTTGTAATGGCATTTGAATCCACGATTTTTTCCGAGCATACCGATGCTGCTGTGCGGGGGGGCTACGAGCAGTGGGAAGGCATGCTTATCCTGGGGGCATATATCGTTGTGCTCTTTCTGGCCTACTGGATCGTGCGGGGGAGACTGGAGATCCGCATTGTGGCGTATGGACTTCTTGCCGGTGTATCTGTGATGGCGCTTATTGGGGGGATGCAGGCATTTGGCCATGATTTTTTCCGAACCGGCGCAGGAAAAGTCCTGATGAACCTTATGTTAGAGCAAAAACTAAACTTTTCGTTTAATTTTGAAGTGGGACGCGTTTATGCGACGCTGTACAATCCCAATTATGTCGGATCGTATGTGGCGCTTGTGCTGCCGGTCATTCTCTCTTTAATTTCCAAAAACAGGAAACCGGGAGCTGTGTTTGTAAGTCTGGTGTCAGCGATTACATCCATTCTTCTGGTTGTGATGTTGTTTGGTTCGCAGTCCTTGACGGGCTGTATCGGCGTAGCGGCAAGCCTTGTGCTGTTTTTGATCCTGATGATTCCGAACATGAAAAAGAAGCCGCTGCCCTTTGTGATCGGCGGTGTGCTCTGCGTAGCACTGTGCGCTGTGCTGGTGTACCAATACCGGCCGTTGTTTGAGTACGGCATCAACAAAATATTTCATCCGGCAGCGAATAATCAGGTGATCCGAAGCATGGAGGGAAAAGATGGTACATTGATAATAACGATGGACGACGGGGATGTTTTGAACTTAAAGGTAAATATTGCGGAAGGAGAATACCGCTATGAGGCAGTCGATGCCGCGGGGAAAACGTATAATTTATATGAAGATGAGACGGCAAAACGCATGAAATTTTCCGAAAAAAAATATCAGACGATCGAAATTGAGGAAAAAAAGATTGAATCCAAAGAACAGACATACAATGGATTTGTCATTTACACACCGTCCAATGGACGGAGTTATACGATCGCGATGCAGGGAGAAAAATACGAGGAGATGGGTGTGAATCAGACCGAATACCGGATCGTGACCCCATTTTATAAACTCGATCAGCTGCGCCATATCGATACATTTGGATTTGAAAACAACCTGCATTTTGGAAGCCGCCGCGGATATATCTGGTCAAGAACCCTGCCGCTTCTGAAAAAACACATTGTGCAGGGATCCGGGCCGAATACATTTATCTATACTTTCCCGAACGATGATTATGTAGGACTGGTAAATGTTGGATATGGCGGATCGCTTGTGACAAAACCGCACAATATGTTTTTGCAGACTGCCATCCAGACCGGAGGAATTTCATTATTGGCATTTTTGGCAATTTTTGTCATTTATCTCATAGAGGGATTCCACTTGTATTTTCGAAAAACAGAGTACCATTCTTCTGAAATTTTCGGAATCGGAATCCTGCTTGGTACGTTTGGATATCTGGTGACCGGGCTTGCCAACGATTCTACGGTGTGCGTGGCACCGGTCTACTGGTGCCTGCTTGGAGTCGGGATGGCGGTAAACCGGTACAATCGAAGGAAGACGCAGAAGAAAGAGGCAGACAAATGAAAAAAATAGTATTAACAGCAATCAATGCAAAGTATATTCATTCCAATCTGGCAGTGTATTCCCTGAAGGCAAATGCCGGAAAATATGAGAAAGAGATTGAACTGGCAGAGTATACGATCAATCATCAGAAAGAAGATATTCTTGCCGGGATTTATATGAAAAAGCCGGATATCGTGGGATTTTCATGTTATATCTGGAACATCGAATACATTCTTGATGTCGCCGAAAATCTCAAAAAAATATGTCCGCAGGTGAAAATCATCTTCGGAGGGCCGGAAGTCTCGTATGATGCAGAAAAAGTACTGGAAAAATATTACTTTGTTGACCTCGTGATGGTAGGCGAGGGAGAAGTGACATTTCGCGAATATGCGGCTTATGCGCAGGGCGAAAGCGAGACAGAACTTGCGGATATTGCGGGGCTTTGCTATCGCGGGGAGGATGGAAAGGCAGTATTTACTGAGCCGCGTAAGCCGATGAAAATGGATGACCTTGTATTTCCGTACCGGGAACTGGATCAGATGGAAAACCGGATCATTTATTATGAGACGATCCGCGGCTGTCCATTTTCCTGCAGTTACTGTCTGTCCTCTATCGATAAGACTGTGCGGCTCCGTTCCCTTGATCTCGTGTTTGGTGAATTGGACTTTTTCCTGAAAAACCGCGTCAAACAGGTAAAATTTGTCGATCGCACATTTAACTGCAATCACGACCATGCTTACAAAATTTGGAAATATATTAAGGAACACGATAACGGGGTGACAAATTTTCATTTTGAAATTGGCGGGGATCTGCTGCGCGAAGAGGATTTTGAACTTTTCAAAGAGTTTCGTCCCGGCCTCATTCAGTTTGAGATTGGAGTGCAGTCAACCAATCTGTCAACGATCGAGGCAATCCGGCGGAAGATGGATCTGACGGAACTGGCAGAACATGTGGCGCGTGTGCGGAGCGGCGAAAATATCCATCAGCACCTTGACCTTATCGCGGGACTGCCGCATGAGGATTTTGCGTCATTTCACAAATCGTTTAATGATGTGTACCGGATGCGCCCGGATCAGTTTCAGCTTGGATTTTTGAAAGTGCTGAAAGGATCGTATATGGAGGAAGTTAAAGAGGAATATGAGATCCGTTACCGGAGCCGGCCGCCCTATGAAGTGTTGACAACCAAATGGCTGTCGTATGGCGATGTGCTGCGTCTGAAACGCGTCGAAGAGATGGTTGAAGTGCATTATAACAGTTTTCAGTTTCAGGCAACGATGCTGGCGCTTGGCAGTTTTTATCCCGATGCGTTTGAGATGTATGAAGCGATGGGGGATTTTTACGAAAAGAAGGGCTGTTTTGGCCTGAAACACAGCCGGATCGCAAGGTATGAGATCTTGTGGGAATTTATCTGTGAAGCCGGCTTGTCCGAAGAGGCACAAGGCATTTTGCGTGAGACGTTGTCATATGATATGTATGCGAGAGATTATGTGAAAAATCCGCCGGCGTTTGTACTGCCGAGATCCCATGAGTACCAGCAGAAGGTTCGTGAGTTTCTGGCGCAGGAAAGCGAGCACCCCGCCGTGCTTTCCGGCTATGAGAAATATCAGCCGAAACAGCTGTTTAATATGATCTATATGCAGCAGTTTACCGTAGATATTCCGGAATTGCTAAAAAATGGCAAAATCAGCCACTGTGGTGCGTATTCGCTTTTGTTTGATTACCAAAAAAGAAATCCGCTTACCCATAGCGCTGAGGTGATACGGGTTTGATGAGCAGGAGGACGGATCAAAGAGGGGTTGTCTGCCGGCGATTCGTATTTCGGACAAAAAATCTTAAAAATGGTGTTGTTTTTATCAGCATTTTGTGAGATACTCTTTATAGAGGGTAATTTATCATTGGGGAAAGGAAGGATAATGAGATCGGATGATGAAACTAGATAACTTTTTTGTAAGTGGGGCGAACGAAGAAGCTGTTGCGGTGTTAGAAGCAGTTTTAAATAATGTAAAAGTGTATTCGCCTGTATTGGTCTACGCAAAACCGGGGCGTGGGAAGACACATTTACTGCATGAGATTTGTGACAAATGCAAGACGGCACTTGTCGGACAAAAAGTTGCATTTACTACCGGCAGACAATTTTTGGAAGAAGTGGATCGTACGATCCGTCTGGGTGCAAAGCCAAACCAGATTAAGATTTACGATGATGTAGACATCTTGCTTATGGATGATATCTCCGACATTTTCGGATGTAGTGAGGCAGAACATGTATTTACCAACTTGTTCTTATCTTCCATGGGTGAAAAGAAAAAACAGATCATATGTACCTCTGCTGTGCTTGCAAAAGATGGTGGAAGCAGAGAGATGATCCGCTTTTTTGACCGCGCGTGTGTTGTGCAGCTGTATGCACCGGATGAACAGCTTAAGCAGAAGGTGGTAGAGATGATGATTCAGCAGTTTTCTTTGAATGTCAATGAGGAAGCCAAGCGCTATATTATCGCACAGCCATTTTCGAGCATTAACCAGATTCTTGGTGATATGACAAAACTGGCAGCTCTCACAGAAGAGGATCAGCAGATCGATCAGCAGTTTTGCCAGAAATACCACATTGGACAGAGCCACTAAGCGTTACGAATGGTAATTTGTAAATAAAAAGGAATCCTTCCATCCCTGTGAAAAGGTGGAAGGATTTTTATACCACGGGTGGTTACAGTGTGTCAATCTCGTGGAGCAGACTTTCTTTCCGCGCGATAGAAGAATGCTTGATCTCGTCAATGAGGCCGGATAGCAGATAAGTCTTGCTGTCTTGTTTGTAAATTTTTGCCAATGTTATATAGGCAATCCGGTTTTTGGAGTCGTAATCGAGACAAAGGCGGCAGGCCTCTGCTGCATGGGTAAGGTCACCGGCTTCCAGATAAGCTTTTCCCAGAGCGCAAAGTGTCTGCAAAAAATTTTGATAGGTTTCGTCGTAATCCGATAAAGTCTGGAAATTCCCGGTGCCGTAGGCAAGTTTCAAATCGGTGTTGCTATAATCGGAAAGGTCCAGCATTGGCATTTCGATAAGCTGGCGCAGTGCGTCAAGGTAATGAAGGATGGTATCGTTTTTTGCTCCGTCCCACGGGATTTTTGTAGTATCCGGAGTGAAGAGCGGAAGCTGTGAAATATCCTTATTACGGGTATGATTGGCCTCTTCCTCGCGTTCCCAGAAGAGATCCGTTTCTTTTTCCTGTTGTTTGGCTGCCTTGCGCTTTTTGTAATGCATCCATGCGATAAAAATCAGGAAGCAGACAAAAAGGGAAGGAAAACGTATTGTAGAAAACATGAATGTAAGTCCTTTCTTTTATCTATATTATATAATATCAGGAGGAAATAACTATGCTTAGTCGTAAAAAACAGAAAATCGTCGCAGCGATCATCTGCGGAGTACTCATTGTAGCTATGCTCGCCGGCATTGTATTACCTTACGTATGATTGTAATACTTTTTTCAATAATATGCAAGGGAGGTCTTTGAGTGCGAAGAGTCAGAATACTGCCCGCCTTTATTGTCATTTTTTTGATGTTTGGCATGATTGCCGCGTATACATTTTTTTCGTATCAGAGCATGTGTCCCCAAGAAGGGACAATCTGCGAAGGGGTTACCGTAGAGCATGTGGCAGTTGGTGGAATGACCAAAGAACAGGCGGCAGAAGCCGTCCGGCAGGAGACGGAAAAACGGGGAAGACAGGTATTGGAAATGGATGTAAACGGCCAGGCTGTGATGACAACACTGGCAGAAGTGGGGTACACTTTTTCAGCCGAAGGATTTTTGGATGAGGCATTGAAAGTCGGCAGAAAAGGAAATATGATCGAAAACTATAGAGAAATTAAACAGGCCCGCAAAAATGGAATTTCGTTTGGCATCGACAGTCAGATGGATGTCAAAGTATTAAAGAAATTCGTAAAGAAAAAATGTAAAAAATTGTGTACGAGCGCACAAAATGCACAGATTTCCATGCAAAATGGAGAACTTGTGTATACCGATTCCAAAGAAGGCGTCACACTTGATGTAGACGAGACCGTAGAACGGATTCAAGAGGCGGTAAATGAATCCGAAGATGATACTTCCGTGATTCATGTATCTGCCAAGACGGCAGTAGAAAAACCGAAAATTTCCAAAGAAACGGCAGAACGGTGTAAAGACAAAATCGGTACGTTTTCTACGACGTTTAATGCCGGCAATGTAAACCGTTCCAAAAATCTTGCGAATGCGGCAAGGCTGATCAGCGGCTCGGTCATTTATCCGGGAGAGACGTTTTCCGTGCATGATGCAATTTCGCCGCTTACGGAAGAAAACGGATATTATGCGGCGGCGTCCTACAATCAGGGAAAAGTTGAAGATACGCTTGGAGGCGGTGTATGCCAGGTATCCACAACGCTTTATAATGCGGTTTTGCGTGCCGAACTTGAGGTGGTTGAGAGAAGCCCGCATTCGATGGTGGTTAGTTATGTCAAACCATCGATGGATGCTGCGATAGCCGGAGATTATAAAGATTTTAAATTTAAAAATAATACAGACGTTCCGGTCTTTATTCAGGGCGGCACATACAGTGGCACGATTTATTTTACCATTTACGGGGAAGAAACCCGCGATGCCAGCCGTGCGGTGACATTTGAGTCGGAAGTGACCGATACCATCGAGCCGGGAGCGGATAAAATTACGTACGATAAGACCAAACCGGAGTCGTATCAGACGGTGACGCAGGAAGCGCACACCGGATATAAAGCGATTCTTTGGAAGATTGTCGAGGAAAATGGTAAGGAAAGCAAGACGCAGGTAAATTCAAGTACTTATGCAGCTTCTCCGCGTTATGTCACAAAGGGAGCCAAGAAAGAAGAAGAGAAACCAAAAGTGACAAAGGCGCCGCAGACAGAGCAGAAAAAGACACAAAAAGAAGAACAGTCCGAGCGGAAGAAGTCGTCCGGAGAGGAAAAGACGCAGGAAAAGACCCAGGTACAGCCACAGGCAACGCCTCAGCCGGCAGTGACGCAGGCACCGGAGGCGGCACCACAGGAAGCGGAAAATGACGGAGTACAACAATGAAAAAAGGAAAAATTTCACAAAATCAATGGAACCGCTCGGTAGGGAAAAAGATTCTTTACCGGAGTGACCGGCTTGTGGAGCGGGCCGCAGCCGGCAGAGATACAGCCGGATACCGGTTTCTTCCGGATTTTGCGGTGTGTACGACGATACAGACGGAAAAAGGCCCGGTCGCTCTGCTTGGCAAAAAGGCTTTTTACCGGATGTACAATGCCCTTGCGGCATCCGGGGCGGCTGTGGACAGCATACTTGTACAGCTGCTTTTGCCCGAATGTGCGACAGAGAGCGAGATAAAAGCGGTCATGGAGCAGCTTGGGCGGTATACAGCGGCTTATAAAACAGCAATGGGAGTGGTGCAGGTTGAAGTGAGCACGGAAGTCAATGCTCCCCTTCTTACATTGTCAGGAATTGGAAAAAAGACGGGGCAGGAAGAAAACAACAGCGCGTTTCAACCGGGGCAGCAGATTGTGATGACGAAATGGGCAGGTGCTTTTGGCGCAGCGGAACTTTCGTATCTGTGGAAAGAATCGCTGGTACAGAAGTTTCCGGCAGTATATATAGAAGAAGTCAATGCTTATTTAACGGAAAAAGCAGGAGGAGAGTCACTGCTTTCTATCGAAAGGGAAAGTGAGATCGCGCGGCAGTTTGGCGCACGGGCGTTTCATGCAGTTTCAAAAAATGGCGTTTTTGGTGCGCTCTGGGAGATGGCAGAGTTGTCAGGAACCGGTCTGCAGGTAGATCTGGAGGCGATTCCCGTGCGGCAGGAAAGCATTGAAATCTGTGAGCAGTATGACGGGAATCCGTATGAGATGGATTCGCTGGGCTGTCTGATTATTGGGACAGAAATGGGCGAAGAACTCGTTCGTTTACTGCGCCAAAAGGATATTCCCGCAGCTGTGATCGGTCAAGTGACGGCGGGAAATGACCGCGTTATCCGAAGAGGCGGAGAAACCCGTTTTTTGACTCCGCCGTAAAACAAAAACCGAGGAGGTACATATAGAGATGAGACAAGAAGAATTATTGCGAATTATGTCGAAAAATGCAAAAATCTCGACAGAAGATATGGCGGCGATGCTGGAGGCATCCGAAGAGGAGGTTCAGGAAACCATTGCCCGCATGGAAGAAGAGGGAATTATCTGTGGATATCCGACGCTGATCAACTGGGACCGCACGGATAACGAGATGGTTACCGCATTGATTGAGGTAAATGTGGCGCTTCACCGTGAGACTGGATTTGATAAAGTGGCAGAGCGCATCTATCAGTTTGATGAAGTCGAAAGTGTGTATCTGATGAGCGGAAGTTTTGATCTTACTGTCATTTTGGAAGGAAAGAGCATGAAAGAAGTGGCAAGATTTGTCACTACGAAACTTTCACCGATTGAAGAAGTTGTTAATACATCTACATTTTTTGTGCTTAAAAAATATAAAGAGCATGGACTTTTGATGGTGAAAGATAAAAATGAACAAGAGAGGATGCTGATCACACCATGAGAAACCCATTGTCAAAACTTGTAACGGAGTTAGAACCATCGGGAATCCGCCGTTTTTTTGATGTGGCAAGTACGATGGATAATGTGATATCCCTGGGAGTTGGGGAGCCGGATTTTGATACTCCGTGGCATATTCGCGAAGAAGGAATTTATTCACTGGAAAAAGGAAGAACATATTATACGTCTAACGCCGGACTTCTGCCTCTCCGTCAGGAAATCAGCCGATATTTACAGGAGCGGTTTGAACTGCCTTATGAAGCCAATGAAATTCTGGTTACGGTCGGAGGGAGCGAGGCCATTGATATCTGTATGCGTGCGATGCTTGATCCCGGTGATGAGGTGATCCTGCCGGAGCCTTGCTTTGTCTCTTATCTTCCGTGTGTGCGTATGGCAGGCGGCACGCCGGTTCACGTTTCACTGGAAGAGAAGGATGAGTTTAAATTAACTGGAAAGAAATTGCGGGAAGCGATAACGGATAAGACAAAACTTCTTGTCCTTCCGTTTCCGAACAATCCGACCGGTGCAATCATGACCGCGCAGGAATTGCAGGTTGTAGCCGACATTTGTAAGGAGCATGATATCTTTGTCATGTCCGATGAGATCTATTCGGAACTCAGTTATAAAGGAAAGCACGTATCGATTGCGAGTATTCCGGGGATGGCGGAGAGAACCGTTGTCATCAATGGTTTTTCCAAATCTTTTGCTATGACCGGATGGCGTCTTGGTTATGCAGCCGGGCCGAAAAAAATCATAGAGCAGATGGTAAAGATTCACCAGTATCTTATCATGAGTTCGCCGACGACAAGTCAGTATGCGGCAATTGAAGCGCTCAAAAACGGGATGCCGGACGTGGAACGGATGCGTGAAGCCTATAACCAGAGACGTCGTTTTCTTGTAAAAGCGCTTCGCGACATGGGACTTCCGTGTTTTGAACCTTATGGTGCATTTTATGTATTTCCAAATATTAGCAAATTCGGTATGACAAGTGAAGAATTTGCGACGCGTCTTCTGCATGAAAAGAAAGTGGCTGTTGTGCCGGGAGATGCGTTTGGTAAATGTGGGGAAGGATTCCTTCGTATTTCTTACGCTTACTCGATCGAGGACTTGAAAAAGGCCTTGGAAAAGATTAAGGAATTTATAGACACTTTATAATTCATATGGTATAATATTTAACATATGACGTAGTGAATGAGAAAGGAGAAAAAAATATGGCTACTTTGAGTGCAGAGCATATTAATCCTTTTTTAATGGCTGCAAAGAAAATATTTCAAGATATGTGTTTTGTACAGGTGCAGATACAAAAACCGGGCCTGAAAGAAGCTAAGTTTGGAAAAGGAACATGGGTCATCATTATCGGAGTGACCGGTGAGATGAAAGGACAGGTTTTGCTCTCCATGTCAGAAGAAGATGCGTGTAATATCGCTTCGAAAATGTGCATGATGGAAGTAAAACAGATTGATGATTTCGCGGCCAGTGCATTGAGTGAACTTGGCAATATGATCATGGGAAATGCTTCTACGGTATTTTCGTCCAACGGCATCGGAATTGATATTACGCCGCCAACACTATCACATGGTGAAGTTAGTTTCACCAATACATATGCAAAAAATCTTTGTGTACCACTTACATTCGATTCGACAACAATAGAATTGTATCTGGCATTAAAACAGGATTAGGGGGGGCAGTATGATCAACATTGTATTGTTAGAACCGGAAATTCCTGCCAATACGGGAAATATCGGAAGAACCTGTGTTGCCGCAGGAGCTAGACTTCATCTGATCGAACCAATGGGGTTTCAGATCAATGAAAAGCAGGTACGCCGTGCCGGATTAGATTATTGGGACAAGCTGGATTATACGATTTATGACAGTTACCGGGACTTTATGGAGAAGAATCCCGGTATCAAGATTTATATGGCGACTACCAAAGCTCGTCATGTATATTCAGATGTGACATTTGAGGACGATTGTTACATCATGTTTGGAAAAGAAAGTGCCGGTATTCCGGAAGAACTTTTGGTAGAAAATCAAGAAAATACGATTCGAATTCCGATGTTTGGCGAGATCCGCTCACTGAATCTGGGTAATTCAGTGGCAATTGTGTTGTATGAAGCGATGCGCCAGCAGGGGTTTGAGAATCTGAATACACAGGGAAATCTTCACCGGTTGTCCTGGGATGACTAGTAAAAAACAAATAGAGAACCTGAAACGGAGGAAGAGCGATGAAAAGAGCGAAGAAAGAAAAGCAACAAAAACAGACGCAGGGCATTTCTCTTAAATATAAGGGGGTGCTATTGACTGCAATTTTAATTTTCGCTGTAATCGGAGCGATACTCGCGCTGACAACGCCGCAGATCAAAAATAACATGACAGAAACGATTAATTCGTACATGTACGATATGGCGGTGACCAATGGAAGAAGTCTGGATGTGGAAGTGAGAGCTCATGGGGTTCGGGTGGCACTTTCTGAAAATAAATTACGACAACTGTTTTCCAAGGTAAAAGTGAAAGATATGGAAAGCAGTTATGCGTATGTAGTCGCGGGAAACGGTACGATGCTGTATCATCCGACAACAGATAAGATTGGAAAACCGGTCGAAAATGCAGTGGTAAAAAATCTGGTGGCGCAGATTCAGAAAGGCCAGATTCCGAAGTCAGATATAGCGACATATGATTTCCACGGCGAGACAAAGTACGCCGGATATTACGTAGACGAAGACGGGCAGTACATCTTGATTATATCGGCAGATGAGAGTGAAGCTCTTTCCGGTGTGACACAGACAGTCCACGTTATGTCGGGAGTGGCATTGATCTGTGAGATCATTTGTCTGATCATTGCCTTCCTGTGTTTCCACTATCTGTTTGATCCGTTGAAGAAGATTACTTATCAGGTAGAGCGGCTCGGAAATCTGAATCTGAAGCATACCGGTGAATTGGATAAATTAGCGAAGATTGGTGGCGAAGTAGGAATGATGGCGCGTTCTGTCATCGAGGTACAGGGGAAACTTTCCGCTGTCGTAATGGAATTGAAGACGGAAAGCGAACACTTGTTTAATTCTTCCAATCAATTAAGCGGAAATGCGACGGTGACCGCGGAAACGATTGGACAGATCAGTTATGCTGTGCATGACATGGCAGAGGGAGCTTCTTCCCAGGCAAATGATACGCAGACAGCGACAGAAAGTGTTATTGTCATCGGAAATATGGTCGATGAAACCAATGAGGAAGTGGCAAAACTCCGTGAAAATGTTGAAGTGATGAAGACATCCGGAGAGGAAGCAGAGCAGACACTGAAAGAGTTAGAGGAGATCAACGAAGAGGCAAAACAGTCTATCGTAGAGATTTATAATCAGACCAATACAACGAACGAGTCGGCACAGAAGATCAAAGATGCGATTACGCTGATCACATCGATTGCAGAAGAGACGAATCTTCTTTCCCTTAATGCTTCGATCGAGGCAGCGCGTGCCGGTGAGCAGGGACGTGGTTTTGCGGTAGTTGCAAGCCAGATCCAGAAATTGGCAGAACAGTCCAACGAATCCGCGATGCAGGTTCAGCAGATTGCCAATATGCTTATGCAGGATTCGGATCAGGCAGTGCAGATTGTAGATCGTGTGAAAGAGATTATGGATACGCAGAATGTCAAAATGAATGTGACCGGGCAGATGTTCCAGAAAGTACAGGATGAGATTGAAGCGTCTATGGAGAGTATCAATACGATTTATGATAAGACCGATAAGATGGATCATGCGAAGAACGATGTGGTAGACGTGGTACACAGTCTGACCGCTATTGCAGAGGAAAATGCAGCCGGTACAGAAGAGACTTCCGCATCGGTTACCGAAGTTAATGACATTGTAGAGGACATCTCGAATAACGCAAAACAGCTTCATGATGCAGCACAGAAGATTGAAGATCACATGAGCAAATTTGAGGTTTAAGAGAACTGATTCATAATATAAAAATAAGAGGCTTTCCAGAGGCTTTCTCCTTATGAGGAAGCCTCTTGTTTTTTGGAATGATATTTTAACGTAAAGACAAATTCAGTTCCAACACCTACGGTACTCACGACGTTGATCGTCTGATTGTGCGCCTGTATGATCTCCTTCGAGATCGAAAGCCCCAGTCCGGTTCCGCGTTTGTCCTTTCCGCGGGAAATATCGGTTTTATAAAAGCGGTCAAAGACTTTGCTCAGAGATTCCTTCGGGATTCCGATACCGGAGTCTTTGACGGAAACAAATACTTTTACGCCCTTTTTTCGTAAACTGATCTTGATCTCCGAATTGTTGTGGCTGAATTTTACCGCATTATCTATGAGGTTATATAAAACCTGGTGAATCTTGCTTTCGTCTGCTTCCACAAGCAGTTCTTTCTGCGTATTAAAATCCAAAACAAACGAGATTTCCTTCTTTGCCGCTGTTCCTTCCAGCGTATTTACTGTCTGAATGATCGTCTCACAAATATTAAATGTGGCGATGTCGAGAAGCACATTGTCGCCGTTAAATGAATTCAATTCCAGCAGATTGGAGGTCAGATTCGTAAGGCGGTCTGTCTCCGATAAAATGATATTCAGGTATTTTTCCTGTGCTTCGTAAGGAATCGTACCATCGAGCATTGCCTGTGCGTACCCATGGATCGACGTAAGCGGCGAGCGAAAGTCATGGGAAATATTGGAAATAAATGCACGCTGGTAATCATCAAAATTGTTCAGATCTTCCGCAATCATATTTAACGCATTGGCAAGATCGCCAAATTCATCAGAGGAGTGAAGGGCGACCGGCTCATTTTTCTGATGAATGGAAAATTGCTTGGCAGCGTTGCACAGCCGCCGCAGCGGAATGATATTCATGGCGTAGATCAGGAAAAAGGATACTGCCAGGATTGCGCCCATCATAAACAAAATGGAGTCAAGCAGATTGAAATAGTATTGCAGCCGTTCCGCAATGTATCCACTCGTAAGCGCTTCATTTTCCACGGCTGCCGCCATTAGGCTATTGCGGACGAGCGCAAAGACGAGCGTGTGAGTCAGGTAATAAGATGACGTAAAAATGCACAGGTAGAGGAGTATCAGTTTTTTTCCAAATGTCAGGCGAATTCGGTTTCTCATAATGATCAGCCTTTCTTTGTCTCAAATTTGTAGCCAATGCCCCATACGGTGGCAAGGCGCCATTCGTCATGGTCTTTGATCTTTTCACGCAGCCGTTTGATATGCACATCAACGGTGCGTGTATCGACGACGTATTCATAACCCCAGATGCGGTCGAGAAGCTGCTCTCTCGTAAACACCTGGTTTGGATGTGTGGCAAGAAAATACAAAAGTTCCAGTTCTTTTGGCGGCATCTCAACCGGATGTCCCATATATACGACCGAATAGTTTGACAAACTGACGGTAAGATCGGTGTATTGTACCGTCTCCATGCCGGATTCGCTAGAAGCCGATGGGGTTGTCGGAGCACTTCCTGTCTGATAGCGCCGCAAAACGGCTTTTACGCGTGCGACCAGTTCTTTGGAATCAAATGGTTTGATGATGTAGTCATCGGCACCCAGTTCCAATCCCAGTACTTTGTCAAAAACTTCTCCTTTTGCCGAGAGCATGATGATCGGAACAGTGGAGGTTTTGCGGATCTCGCGGCACACATCGTATCCGTCAATGCCCGGAAGCATGATGTCAAGCAGGATCAGATCCGGCTGGAACGAGGTATTTTTCTTTAATGCCTCTTCTCCGTCGTGTGCCTGCATACACTGGAAGCATTCTTTTGTTAAATATAATTCGATCAACTCTGCAATGTTGGCGTCGTCGTCAACAATCAGTATTTTTTGTTTTTCTGCCATGAAGGTCATCCTTTCTTATTTGAACTCTGCCACGGTCACGCCGTAGCCGCCCTCGCCGTATTCTCCCATACGGTAGGTTTTGATGTATTTACTCTTTTTCAAATGCGCCTGCACGGCATTTCGCAGAGCACCGGTTCCCACTCCGTGGATAATCGTGATCTGGTGCAGTTTGGCGAGATACGCATCGTCAAGGTATTTATCTAAAAGCGCAATTGCTTCATCAACGGTTTTTCCGATGAGATTAATGCTTGAGGAAACCTGCAGCGATTTCATCATTTTGATCTTTCCGGCACCGGAACGCTCGCGGAGCTGTTCTTTCCGGTTCTGCAACGTCTCTTCTTCGAGAAGTTCCAGATCATCCGCATTGACTTCGGATCGCATGATGCCCATCTGTACGAAACATTTTCCTTTGGCATTTGGCAGCGACATCACAGTTCCTTTCACGCCCATGGAATGCACCATGACAAGGTCGCCGATGGAAAGTTTTCCCGGCGCTGTCTTTGGACGATTCCCTTTCTGCTTTGTCGCCAGTTTTTCCCCGGTTTTTTTCAGTTGTTCGCGGATCGCAGAACGTTGGCGCTCCATATCGCTGACATTTCCTTTGCCGCCGTCCATCCATTTATTGTATTTGCGGATGGAATCATCCGCCATATCTTTTGCCTTCTGTAATATCTCATTGGCTTCTTCGTTTGCGCGGCGCAGAATCTTTTCTTTTGCTTTATCAATTCGTTCGTTTTTCTCTGCCAGTTTCTTTTTCTGACGTTCGATCTCTTCGCGGTAGGCAATTGCTTTGGCACGCTCTTCTTCCAATTCTTTCCGGGTACTTTCAAGCCCTGTCACAACATCTTCAAATGATTTCGCATCTTCATCGACAAGAGATTTTGCTTTCTCAATGATATTGTCAGAGATTCCCAGTTTGCTGGAGATCGCAAAAGCGTTACTTTTTCCCGGAACGCCGATGAGCAGACGGTAGGTTGGCTGCAGCGACTCCACGTCAAATTCGCAGGAAGCATTTTCTACCTGATCTGTCGAAAGGGCATAAATCTTCAGCTCGCTGTAATGTGTCGTCGCCATCGCGGTCACATTTCGCTGTAAAAGATTGTCAAGAATGCTGATGGCAAGTGCCGCGCCCTCGACCGGATCGGTTCCGGCACCAAGCTCATCGAAAAGGGCAAGTGTATTCTTATCGGCGCGTTTCAGGATAGAAACGGTATTTGTCATGTGCGAGGAAAACGTACTCAGGCTCTGTTCGATGCTTTGCTCGTCCCCGATGTCCGCATACACTTCATGAAATACACGCAGATGCGAGCCGTCAAAGGCCGGGATGTGAAGCCCCGCCTGTCCCATCAAAGTAAATAAGCCGACGGTTTTCAGCGACACGGTCTTGCCGCCCGTGTTTGGTCCGGTGATGATGAGAAGCCGGTAGTCCTTTCCCAGAGTGACATCGATCGGCACAACGCGGTCGCGCGGAATTAAAGGATGCCGTCCTTTTTTTATCTCAATACAATTATTGTCAAAAATTGGTTCGCTTCCCTGCATTTTTTTGGATAATTTTGCCTTTGCAAAGATGAAGTCAAGTTCTGCAAGCAAAATGACATTGCGCTCCAGTCCCTCGGTTTCCGGCGCGCAGATGCTGCTGATGGAAGCCAGGATACGCTCAATCTCATCCTGCTCTTTCATCGCAAGTTCCGCCAGATCGTTATTTAATTTGACAATCGCCATCGGCTCAATGAAAAAGGTGGAGCCGGTAGAACTCTGATCGTGGATCATTCCCTGAAAGGCAGATTTGTATTCCTGCTTTACCGGAAGACAATATCTTCCATTTCGCATCGTAACAATGTTATCACGCAGCATATCTCCCGACGAATTGACGGTTATAGACAGCTGCTCGCGAATTTTGTCATTTGTCGTTTTCATCGCCCGCCGGATACGTTTCAGTTCGCTGCTTGCATCGTCGCTGATCTCATCTTCGGACAGGATACAGCGGCTGATCTCACGGCGGATCTCCGGAAATGTCTGAAGCCCATCGAAACGCCCGGACAAAAAGTCGGTTTCCTCGTCCTTCTTATCAAATTCAACCGCCCGCTTGGCAGCCTCCAAAAGGGCACCGATCCGCAGAAGTTCGCCTGCGCCCAGCGTCCCTCCTTTGGCAAGCGGCACAAGGCTTGGGCGGATGTCCGTCAACCCATGAAAAGACAGCGCCCCATGATGAAAGAGTCTTGTCAGCGCATGGCTTGTCTCCGCCTGCATCGCCACAATCTCTCCACGGTCGGATGACGGCCGCAGCCGCCTCGCGCTGTCCTTTCCGAGCGCAGAATCGGCCTCTTCCACGAGCATATCTATGATTTTATCGTATTCTAATGTCTTTAAAACTTTTTTATTCACAGTTTAGTCTCCATTCTAGTGCTTTGGGTGGGTCTCAAACGATGTTCCGCAGGCATGCTGGCATGCCTGGAAACATACGATGATCCCCTGTATTACAATACGACGGATTGCTTCGCCGCGAAGCGCCTTTCGCAATCCTGCAAACATTCGAATTCCGCACCACAGTGCTTCATTCTCATGTTTGGGCGGGGCTCAAACGATGTTCCGCAGGCATGCTGGCATGCCTGGAAACATACGATGATCCCCTGTATTACAATACGACGGATTGCTTCGCCGCGAAGCGCCTTTCGCAATCCTGCAAACATTCGAATTCCGCACCACAGTGCTTCATTCTCATGTTTGGGCGGGGCTCAAACGATGTTCCGCAGGCATGCTGGCATGCCTGGAAACATACGATGATCCCCTGTATTGTTTACATGATACCACACCGGGGGCGGGGTTACAATGGGTTTGGCGAAAAATTTCGTTTTTGGAGGCGTGGCGGAAAAAGGCAACGTAAAAAGGGAAACACAGTGAAATGCGTTGCTTTTAAAGCCGGCAAGAAGTAAGAAAGGCAACGAAAATGGGGAAAGCCACTGTAATCCGTTGCTTATTCGCCGCGGAGTAGAGGGAAAAGGCAACGTAAAAAGGGAAACACAGTGAAATGCGTTGCTTTTAAAGCCGGCAAGAAGTAAGAAAGGCAACGAAAATGGGGAAAGCCAC
>CAKRDZ010000014.1 GCA_934316845.1 uncultured Eubacterium sp.
TTTGTTGTTCGGAAAGCAGAGATCCGCAGGCGTTTTTCGCACAGTGTTCTTATACTGGAGATTGAGAATGCGGGATTTGCAGTTCCGTATAAAGAAGTTTTTCTGGAATTGTGGAAGGATACACAAACGCCTCCGTACTGTGTATGGAAACAATCTCTGCAGCAGATTGAACCCGGAAAAACGGTGGTTTGGAAGAAAATGTGGAAGGAAAACCTTTTTGAAGAAGGCTGGAAATTACGATTGCGGGATGCCAAGGGAAATCCCATCTTTTTTGCCAATGAGGGAGCAGAAAAGGAAATATCCCTTTCGATGTTTCATTAGGAGATCGAAAGGGTGCCAAGTGGGACCCCGTCCTTTTTTTGGGCAGAAGTGTTGGCAAAGGAAATGGCCGTCTTAGTGGCGATGTCCGTCATTTTCAGTGAGAGTACGTAGTTTCCTTTCGGAAGATCGGAACGTTTCAGCATGACAGAAAGCGTTTTTTCCTGCTTGCTGTCCAGTGTCCGGGTATCAAAAGAAATTGGAAACTGGTAAAAATCACCATTTTCATGCCGCGCTGTCAAAACTGTCTCAAAGGGGCGGTAACACGGGGAGAAGCCACGGTTTTCCAAGGTGACGCCAACCTGGATCCGGGAAGAAAACAGACCGGAAAACGTGACATCTGAGGCCGTTACGACAAAGCGGTATCCAAGATGGGATCGGATGTATTCATACCCGTTTACGCCGGAAAATACGGAGTCTTCTCCGGTATACGTGCTTTTTTTCCATTTGTTTAATACGGAGGCTTCATGATCGCAGCTTAGATAGGAAACGTGCATTTGAAAAAGATCCGGGACGGCACGGTCCAGATCGTTGTAGGAATTGGCAAGTACAGCTTCTCCGCCGTTTGGAACGTAGCGGCAGAGATTGTTTTGAAAGGAAAGCTCTTCCGTGCGGGTGCCCTTCTGCGTGATGTCGGAAGTCTCAGAAAACGGAGTATCATCGTAGGTTCCGCAGTCAAATTCATTGCCAAACATGCCATCGTTGAAGAGGCCGAGTCTGGCAGAGAGACTTCCGTCATATGGAGAAACCTCCGTAAAGGGCGAAGAAGTTCCTAAAATCGTGCGAAGGTGTGACGGAGTACGGACGGAGAGATAGATTTCCGGAGAAATGACAGAAGCAAGGTGTTCCATCAGATAGCGGATATCTTCCCGGGAGCCATAGTGTGTCTGGTTCATTTCGCCGCAGTTTCCGGTAAAAATTCCCTGTAGTAAAAAGACGCAGTTTTTATGTGCATTTACAATGGGAGCAACATCATCCATATGGCTGGCAACCTGTTCGAGCGAAGAGGGTTCGCTTTGCAGACCGTTTCCGTCCCAGTCGTACAGGAAGCGCAGGATGATCTGCTTGTCTGCGTCCGCAAAAGATGATATAATGCAGTCAAGCTGTGTAAGCGCTTTGTCGCTGATCTGCTGTTCTTTGTAACGGATCAGATTGATCTGCAGAAGTACAATGCTGTTATCGTCGTTTGCCAATACGTGCGAAGCCCATTCTCTGGCAGGTCTGATTCCATCCTCGGATAATTGGTATCCGTACAGGTGATAAAAGCCACAATAAGGATTGGCGGCAGAAACCGCGGATTCTTTCTGGATTGCCGGCTCATAGGAAGGCGTGCCAAAATGGGTATAAAGTGCAGACCCGATACCGAAAAGTACAAACAGTGCAATGATAATGTATATAAAAAATGATTTTTTTGACATAATAAACTCCTTTCAAAGGATAGTGTAACATATTTGAAGAAAAATTTCGAGAAAGAAATGAGGGATTTGAAAATGGAGGAAAAAAGCAGAACGGAACATTCCGTGCAAAATACGACGACGGCAATGGTAGCGAAGGTGATCGCGCTTCTTACTGGCTTTCTCACGAGAGTGGTATTTACTCATTGCCTCAGCCAGACATATGTAGGCATCAATGGATTGTTCTGGGATATTTTGAATGTTTTTTCTCTTTCTGAATTTGGAGTAGGAACGGCGATCACATATGCATTGTATGAGCCGGTTGCAAAAGGGGATGTGGAAAAACAAAAATCGTTGATGCAGCTGTATCGGAAGATTTACCATATTATGGGAATTTTTGTGCTGGCGGCAGGTCTTGCGGTCATTCCGTTTATGGACTTTCTGGTAAAGAGCTACGAATCGGTAGATCACATAATCTTTATTTATCTGCTTTATCTGGCAAATTCTGTATTTTCGTATCTGCTGATCTACCGGAAATCGATGCTGGATGCTCATCAATTGAGCTATTTGGGTGAGATCAGCATGACGGTTTCTATCCTGGTACAGGATGCCTTACAGATTACCGTCCTTTTGACGACGCGAAATTTTTATCTGTTTCTGGCAATGATGCTGCTGGCAACAATTGGAAATAACCTGTGGATCTCCCACAAGGCAGAGACGCTTTATCCGTTTTTAAAGGAGAAGGATATCATACCGCTTCCAAAAGAAGAGAAAAGAAATATCTATCAGAATATCCGAGCGATGCTTATGCATAAAGTAGGAGATGTTCTTGTCAATAATACGGATAACCTGATCTTGTCAGCGGTGGTGGGGCTGGTCAGTGTGGGATGTTATTCCAATTATTATCTGATCATTGCCTCGGTGCATTCGATCATGACACGAATGTTTCAGGGACTTACGGCAAGTGTGGGAAATCTCGGAGTTACACAGGGGAAGGAACGGATCCGTACGGTATTTGCCAGTTCTTTTTTTGTCGGACAGTGGATGTATGGGTTTGCTGCGATCTGTCTGTATGAATTGTTGAATCTTTTTGTCAAATTCAGCTTTGGGGCAGAATACGTATTTCCGGCCAATGTGGTATTGATCTTGTGCATTAACTTTTTTGTTCTGGGGATGCGGCAGGCGGCGCTGGTATTTCGCGATTCCCTTGGCTTGTTTTGGTTTGACCGGTATAAATCCATCGCCAATGCCTTATTTAATATCCTTTTTTCCATCCTGCTTGCCAGACAATACGGTACCTTTGGCGTGTTTCTGGGAACCCTTCTCAGCACGCTTCTTACGTCCTTCTGGGTGGAACCGCTGGTTTTGTACCGTCACTCCATTAAAATGCCGGTATGGCACTATTTTGCGAAATATGCCCTTTACACAGGAGTTGTCGTGGTTTCCGGATTGCTGACCCACTTTTTATGCCGTCAGGTGGGAGGCAGCACGGTGATGGTTTTTTTTGTCAGGCTGTGCCTGTGTGTTGTCGTTCCGAATACCGTCTTTTTGCTTTGTTATAGGAGAACGAGGGAGTTTCGGTTCCTGTGGGAGAAGATCATGTCGGTAGTAAAGAAGCGGAGGAAGAGGTCGTGAACAAGGAAAAACAATGGCTTTTCAGCAGATTAGCAGCAGTTCTGGGGGCAAAAGAGCAGGAGGCGCCGGAGGGAGAACCGGATTGGGATCTTGTGTTGAAAATGGCAAAACAGCATGCCGTTCTTTCTCTTCTGGATCCGCTTTTAGACGAGCCGGAAGAAGCCCGGAAAATGCCGGAAAATGTGAAACTATGCATCCGCGAAGAGGCAAAAAGAACCGTACGGCAGAACTATCATTTACTCTATCTGGAGCGTCAGCTGCTGTGTGAACTGCAAAAAGAAGGGATAGAGATGATCCTGTTAAAAGGGGCTTCGACAGCCTGCTTTTATCCTGTCCCGGAACTGCGCAAAAGCGGAGATATTGATCTGTTTTTAGTAGATGCGGATAAGCGGGAAAGAGCCGGGGAATGCATGAAAAAACAGGGACTTAAGGAAAATCCGGCGCATTCGGTGAATCATCATGAAGTTTTTGTGACGAAAGAACCGATCGAAGTAGAAATGCACACGTTATTGGCGGAACCTTTTGATGACAAGACGGCAAACCGGAAAATGCAGCAGATACAAAAACGGCTGTCCGGACAGGTCTGGACGAAAACACTGATGGGCGTAGAGTTTCCGTTTCCGGTGCTGCCGGATGGGATTCATGCCTATTATCTGCTCCTTCATATGCTGCAGCACTTTCTGCGCGCCGGTTTTGGGTTAAAACTGCTTTGCGACTGGGTGGTTTTCTGGCGGCGCGACATAGATCCTACGGAGGTCCTGCAATATAGAGAACTTGTCTCGCAGAGCGGACTTACTGGATTTTCTGATATGGTAACGGCGGTCTGCATCCGTTTCCTGGGATTGGAAGAGGAAAACGGGCAGTCCATCCGCTGGCAGGAACCGGCAGAAAAAGACCGCATTGAATTTATGGAAGAGATTTTGCGGTCGTTGGAATTTGGCACCGTGGAAGCAGAACAGATGGTGACACTTCGGGGAAACCGCTGGAGCGACCTGCTTCGAGAATTTCATCACCAAATGCATCTGAATTTTCCGGATACCGGGAAAAATCCACTTCTTTGGCCGGTTCTTTGGAGCCGGACGGCGTGGAGATTTGCCCGCAACAACCGGACGATAAGAAAGACGACGATGCGCAGGGTGATAAAAAATGCAAGAAAACGCGGGAAAATTGCTAAAAAATTACATTTATTTCAACGGTAAATAAATCGCAAACGTTTTCGAAAAATTTATAACGATTATATTATAATTTTAGTTGACTCCTATTAAATGTTGTAATATAATGACGATATATCTTATAGGAATGAATATGGTAAGGAGATGAGAGCATGAAGAAATATAACAAACCTACAATCCTTGTAAATGATGAATATAGTGAAGGTGTTTACGCTGCAAGCGGCTGTTATCAGGTGACGGCAAGTATTCATCAGGATCATCAGGTGGGACGTACAGACTATCGTATTCAGATAAATGCAACACATGCTGCAGATCACACGACAGATAAACAGACATTGATAGTTTCTTTCAATATGCCGGTTGTTTATAAATCTTCTCAGGGAACGATTCAGGGATCACATACGGGTACGACTTTGGTGATTCAGTTGGGATACCATCAAAATCCGACAGACAGAATCGGCATGGGAGATTTGGTCGTAGAAGCGGATCAGGGATTGCAGATTACAAGTATTTCTCTTACCGATTGATCTCTTATTCATAAGTGAGTAAAATGGGAGGACTTCTCAGAGTCAGAAGTCCTCTTTTCTTTTTTCGATTTCTTCTTGTTCAAGGATCACACATTTTTTTTCACGGATTTCATAAACACGGTTGCACATCGATAAAACGGTAGGGCGGTGTGTGGTGACGATACAGGTGCGCGGGGTATTGTCTTCCCGGATATGCTTCAGTATTTTCCGCTCGGTTGCCACATCAAGTGCGGAGGTGGCTTCATCTAATAATAAAATAGGAGATTTGCGAAGGAGGGCGCGTGCGATGGAAAGGCGTTGTGCCTGTCCTTCGGACAAACCGCCGCCCCGTTCCATAAGGACAGAATGGATCCCGTCTTTCATGGCACTTACAAAATCCCAGGCACACGCGGTGATTAACGCCTCCTTGATCTCTTCCTCTGTCGCATCCGGTTTGACATGGCGCATGTTTTCTGCGATGGTTCCGGAAAACATGGTATTTCCCTGGGGAACATAGGAAAACATCTGGCGGCAGGACGGGCTTAGGGAGAGCGTTTCCTGTGAAGATCCCGAACCGCCCCACAGGACGATCTCTCCCTGTACCGGTTTTAACAGCGCGAGGATCAAACGCAGCATTGTGGTCTTTCCCTCTCCGGAAGGACCAACCAGGGCGACGATCTCGTGAGGATCCGCCTGCAGGGAAGCCTGATGAAATACTTCCGTGCCATTGTGATATGTATAATCCAGCCGTTTTACGGCAAGATGTATGCCGGCTGGCTGAAATTGTTCCATAAATGTCCGCACTGTGCTATCCTGACTGAAATCCTCTCTCGGCATATCCAGGATATCCATGATACGGCCGGCGGAAGTCGTCAGATTGATCGCATTTGGTACAAGAGATATGAGCGAATTCAGTGTACCGGTAAGAGTACTGGATAACGATAAAAACATGGTCATCGTTCCATAACTGATCACGCCGTCCCAGACGCGGTAAATTCCCCAGCCGTAGGAACTATATGACACGAGCAGTCCCATCGTCGCCATCAAAAAAGAAGTGAGCATCGACATGCGCTGGAAATCCATACGCATTTTCACATAATCTTTTTGCAGCTGTTTCAGATAATCGACATATAAGGGGATCAGGTTAAAGGCTTTGATCGTCTGGATGTTGGAAAAACATTCCTGATTAAAACCGGATATTTTTGCATCCATGGCAGCACTTCGCTTGTTGTTATTCAGCATCCGTTTCATCAGCGTCTTTGACATCAATAATGTTACCGGCACGCCGAGAAAGGAAAAGATGGCAAAACTGGCATCATAATAGATCACGACGATAAAAGCGCTGACAAAACGAAACAGGTTAATGATCAGATTGGGAACCCAGTTCAGTATTCCGTTGGAAATATTGGAAGCATCGTCATCCCAGCGGGTCAAAAGGTCGCCGGTGTGATAGGCAGCAATGGATTCCCAGTCGGTAACGAGCATTTTGGAAAAAATATCGGCCTTGATCTCGTTATCGACTTTTAAACTCATCCAGTTTGAGGCATAGTTTGAGAGCTGCGCCATGACGGTGGAGCCGATGGCAAGTCCGATCATGGCAGCAAACGTGGACAAAAGTGCGCCGGTCCGGTGTCCGGTAATGATATCGACGAGGTCTTTGGAGACGAGGCTGGAGCCAAGGGAAACAACGGTTCCCAATAGTCCGATTAATGTGTAAAAGAGGATGACCAGCCAGTAGTGTCTGGCATAACGGTAGATCCAGCGGGTCTGGTGCAGCATTGTTTTCAAGGCACCTTCGTGGATGCGTTTGGAAATGTGTTTTATTTTTCGAAAAGCCATGATGTCACCCCTTTCTATCCTGCAAAAAAGCGTCAATTTTTTCTTTTATATAGAGAGCCGCGTCTGGGTTTTTTGTACAGTGCAGACGCCAGACGGGGATACCTTCGCATATTTGACAAAGAATTTCCATATTTTGGCAAAGTGCGGAGGCGGTCTCACTTGGTGAGATGATGCGCCTTAACAGTCCGAGGAGTTGTTCGTCCGGAGAAAGAATATCCAAATGTTCTGACGTATCCTGTTTGAGTAAAACAATCCCTCCCAGAGGATAACTTCCGCTGTCGCTGATTCCCGAAGTACCACACCATGGTGTGCCATATAGGAGCGGTTTTCCGTCTTTGACCGCAAGAAGATTCAAATCGCCATTCAGAACCGGTGTGCCAAAAAGTTTGTGCCACAAATTCGTATGCGTGGATTTTCCGGTACCCGACGAACCGGAAAACAGCCATGCTTTTCCCTGATAGAAAAGGGAAGCAGAATGCAGGAAGAGCATTCCCTGCGTCTGCGCATACCGGCTGAAGAGCAGGCGGATGACGGGAAAAAGTTCTGCGGACAGCTGATCTTCCCAGGGTGGCATACAAAAAATGTCAGCCGAAGTTTCTTTCGGATCGGTCCGCACTTCAACAATATGGGGAAGCGACGGAAAATGGATCAAGGTTCCATCCTTTTGCCGGACAATGTGAAGATCCGGATCGTATAACACCTGTTCGCCTCCAAGCGGTGCCGTTGAGAGCGCAGAAGAGCAGTGAATCCGGATGGTGAGATCCGAAGGTTCTCTGCCTGTGTCCTCATACGAAGCAAACAGAGTTTGTAAATGCTCCGGTGCCCCCTGAAGCTGAAGGCGGATGCCGGCGATCCGATACTGCCCGGATGAAGGTTCCATTGCCGTATCGTCTGCGTGGTCGAGGAGGCCAAAGGCATCAAACTGCTGTAAAATCTGCTGCAGATCCTGCCATAACATATTTTGTTCTTCCGGTGTATCCGCTTCCCACTGCGCGGTCATTTTTTCATGCAGAGATCCGGCAGTGCTGCATTCTGGAAGAATTTTCCAGATGAAAGCGCTGGTTTCGTTGAGGCGCATTGTCCGGCGGTGTTCAGCGATCCGCTGTCCAAAGGGAAGAAGATAAGGAATCCCCTCGATATATTGTAAAAGAAAACCTTCTGTCTGTTTCATCCGAAACTCCTTTCTAATGCATTTGCCCGGAGGCATTCGATAGAAAATATTATAGCATTTCTAATAGAAAAATGCTATAATTGTTGCAAAGAAAATTGCAGGAGGACGCAATGGATATCGAGAAATTACTGGAGCAGGGAAACCGGCTTCGTATCAAACCCAGAGGATACAGCATGTACCCGCTGATCGTGCCCGGCCGCGATGAAGTTTATGTGGAAAAGGTGCCACCCCAAAAACTGCGGCGCGGCGATGTGGTATTATACCGCCGGCGGGAGGAAAATACCCTTGTGCTGCACCGCATCTATAAGAAAAAGAAAGACGCATTTTTCATGGTGGGAGATAATCAGAAAGAGATCGAAGGCCCGCTGGACGGAACGCAGATCAAGGGAAAGATGACAGGCATAATACGAAAGGGACATGAGTTTTCTTCTTCCAATATTATCTATGTTGTCGTTTCGCGTCTGTGGCTTTTGCTCCGCCCGTGCCGGCCGCAGATTTCGAGGGCGCTTCATAAAATGAGGAAACATTTATAGGACACATTCTGCCATGCAGATTCAACATTTTTCCATGGCATTCGTGAAAAGCACATGATAAGGTAGGGGTATTATACGTATAGGAAGGATTATAACGATGTCAGAAACAATGAAAAAACAAATTATTTCCAATATCCGGCTCGGAGATATGACAGCTGTCTTTGAGCAGTCGGAAGATACCGGAAAAGTGGGATTTTATGTAATGCCGGCAGCATGGGAAGAAAGAAGCCGCGTGACAGAAAAATTTTATCGTGTAAACAATATGATCCAGTTAAAGATCGTAGGAGATATTTATCCGGGATCTTACGGAAACGGCCAGACGATGCACAATTCCGGATCCACGGATCTTATGATCTACCAGTCACAAAACGTCGAGGAAGTGGACGGCCATACGGAAATACATACCTTTTTTAAAGATGACCGAGGATATAATGTAGAAAATATTATTACGTATTATCCGGGGGAAGAAAGTTTTGAGATGAAAAACTGCTTTACCAATGAGAGCGGAAAAGACGTTGCAATGGAAATGTTTTCCAGTTTTGAAATGGGAAACCTGTCGCCGTTTCTTCCGGGCGATGGCGTGGGAAGCCTTCTGGTACACCGGATCCTCAGCAAATGGAGCCACGAAGGGCGTCTCGTCACAGAACACATCGAAGATATGCAGCTGGAACCAAGCTGGTCGACCTGGTCCGTCGCGGTAGAACGGTTTGGACAGCGCGGCTCTATGCCGGTTATGCGATATTTTCCGTTTGCTGCCGTGGAAGATGAAACGTCGCATGTTACCTGGGGTGTCCAGCTGGCACATGAAGCCTCATGGCAGCTCGAAATCTACCGGCAGGACGATGGCCTGCATCTGAGCGGCGGTCTGGCAGACCGTGAATTTGGGGACTGGATGAAGACGGTGAAGCCGGGAGAACGTTTTGAGACACCGACAGCGATCCTTTCTGTCTGCGAAGGCGGGATTGACGATATCTGCCACAGACTGGTATCCGCCGCTAATAAATATGTAAATGCGGGTCCGGAAAGTGAGCAGGATCTGCCTGTCATTTTCAATGAATACTGTACGACCTGGGGAAATCCTTCTCATGAAAATATATGCCAAATTTTGGAAAATATAAAAGGCAAAGGATTTGACTATTTTGTCATTGACTGCGGCTGGTTTAAAGAAGACGGAGTTCCGTGGGATATCAGCATGGGAGATTATAACATTTCCAAAAATCTTTTTCCGGAAGGTTTGGAAAAGACCGTGGAAGCGATACGCCAAAACGGCATGAAACCGGGAATCTGGTTTGAAATTGATAATGTCGGACGGGCGGCCAAAGCCTATGAACTTACGGATCACCTTTTAAAACGGGACGGTTATCCGCTTACGACGCACAACCGCCGCTTCTGGGATATGAATGATCCGTGGGTCAAAGAGTATCTTCATGAAAAAGTGATAAAGATGTTACAGCAATATGGTTTTGAATATATGAAGATGGATTACAATGACACGATCGGACTTGGCTGTGACGGTGCGGAGACGCTTGGCGAAGGCCTTCGCAGGAATCAGGAGGCATCGGTGAATTTTGTAAGACAGGTAAAAGAGGAAGTGCCGGGGATCATATTAGAAAACTGTGCTTCCGGCGGACACCGGCTGGAACCGCTTATGATGGGACTTTGCTCGATGGCATCGTTTTCCGATGCCCATGAGACGGAAGAGATTCCGATCATTGCGGCAAACCTGCACCGTGTGATCCTGCCAAGGCAGAGCCAGATCTGGGCGGTGATCCGAAAGAGTGATTCGCTGAAACGGATCGGGTATTCCATCGCCAATACATTTCTTGGAAGAATGTGTCTTTCCGGAGATGTGACGGATCTGTCTGCGGAGCAATGGGATGTCATCGACCGCGGTATGGCATTTTACCGTGAGATTGCACCGATCATCCGGGATGGCAAAAGTTACCGCAGAGGGCCGAAGATTCTCAGCGACCGTCATCCGGAAGGATATCAGGCCATGGTGCGTATGAAAGAAGACGGAGAGGCGATGATAGTCATTCATTGTTTCGATGGAGAACTTCCCGGAGAGATCCGCGTGGAACTTCCGGAGGGCTGTGCGGCGCACATCCGGTCGGTATATTCTTACGATGTGCCGGAAATGTATGTGGAAGATAGGACGCTTGTTTATAAGCCAACAGAGAACCGCAATGCGGCTGCGGTACATTTGATATAGAAAGAGAAGAGGGTGTCACAAGGCAGATAACACTGTGTATGTGGCACCCTCTTAAAAATTCGGGCGGAATCCGCACATAAATTCCCAGAGGAAATTGAAAAAAATGTTACGCAGACTTGACAGTGAGCGTCATTTTGCTATATACTTAAAAAGTTAATAATTATGGAGAACTAGAATTATTTTATCAACGAGGAGGAAGCCATGAATTTTCATATCGCAGTGATTCCCGGAGATGGTATTGGCCCGGAGATCGTCACACAAGCAAAGAAGGTATTGGATAAAGTTGGGGAGGTATACGGTCATACATTTGAGTATGAAGAACTGTTGATGGGCGGATGTTCCATTGATGCTTACGGAGAGCCGTTGACCGATGAGACACTGGAGCGCGCAAAGAAAAGCGATTCCGTACTGCTCGGAGCCGTCGGAGGAAACGTCGGACAGAGCAACTGGTACCAGCTGCCGCCGGATAAAAGACCGGAAGCAGGTTTGCTGAAGATTCGAAAAGGACTTGGTTTGTTTTGTAACCTTCGCCCGGCCGTGCTGTTTGATGAGTTGAGCGGCGCGTGTCCATTGAAAAGTGAATTGACAGAGGGCGGATTTGATTTTGTCGTCACCAGAGAGCTGACCGGCGGTCTTTACTTTGGAGAGCGCTTTACGAAAGAAGTAGACGGACAGCTGCAGGCGACCGATACACTTACATATAATGAGACAGAGATTCGTCGTATCGCCAAATGGGCATTTGATATCGCGATGAAGAGAAATAAAAAAGTATGTAGTGTCGACAAAGCCAATGTACTGGATTCTTCCCGCTTGTGGAGAAAAGTCGTAAAAGAAGTAAGCGAAGACTATCCGGAGGTAGAGCTTTCTGACATGCTCGTAGACAACTGTGCCATGCAGCTTGTGCGTGATCCAAAGCAGTTTGATGTCATTTTGACCGAGAATATGTTTGGAGATATTTTGTCAGATGAAGCAAGTATGGTAACCGGATCGATCGGTATGCTTTCTTCCGCAAGTCTCGGAGAGAGTACACTTGGACTTTACGAGCCAAGTCATGGTTCGGCACCGGATATCGCCGGACAGAATAAAGCCAATCCGATCGCGACGATCTTATCCGCAGCGATGATGTTAAAATATTCTTTCAATTTGATAAAAGAATCCGATGCGGTCGAAAATGCGGTTAAGGCAGTGCTGAAGAAAGGACTCCGCACGATCGATATTATGGATGAAGGAAAGACTTGTCTGGGAACAGAGGAAATGGGAAAAGCCATTTGCGATGAGATTCGCTAAACAGACGACAGATAGATGAAATTTGAACCGGAATGAATGGAGGTTAAATCGATGAAAAGTGATTCAGTGAAAAAGGGGATGCAGACAGCACCTCAGCGTTCTTTGTTTAACGCATTGGGTATGACAAAAGAGGAACTTGAAAAACCACTGGTTGGTATTGTCAGTTCTTACAATGAGATCGTCCCCGGTCATATGAATATTGATAAGATTGTAGAGGCAGTAAAACTCGGCGTGGCGATGGCCGGCGGAACACCGGTCGTATTTCCGGCAATCGCGGTATGCGACGGAATTGCCATGGGACATGTCGGAATGAAATATTCGCTTGTTACCCGTGACCTGATCGCAGATTCTACCGAATGTATGGCACTTGCCCATGCGTTTGACGCCCTCGTTATGGTGCCAAACTGTGACAAAAACGTACCGGGACTTCTGATGGCGGCAGCCAGAGTCAATGTACCGACCGTATTTGTCAGCGGCGGTCCGATGCTTGCCGGTCATGTACAGGGAAAGAAAACCAGTCTTTCCAGTATGTTTGAGGCAGTCGGTGCACATGCAGCAGGCAAAATGACAGAAGAAGAAGTCGACGATTTTGTAAGCCATGCCTGTCCTACGTGTGGTTCCTGTTCCGGTATGTATACCGCAAACAGCATGAACTGCCTGACTGAGGCAATCGGTATGGGACTTCAGGGAAATGGTACGATTCCTGCCGTTTATTCCGAACGAATCAAACTTGCCAAACATGCAGGTATGAAAGTCATGGAACTTTATAATAAAAATATCCGTCCAAGAGACATTATGACAGAGAAGGCATTTTTGAATGCACTTACCGTCGATATGGCACTTGGATGTTCGACAAACAGTATGCTTCACCTGCCGGCGATCGCACATGAAGCCGGTGTGGATCTGAATCTGGATCTGGCAAACGAGATTAGTGCAAAGACACCAAACCTCTGCCACCTTGCACCAGCCGGACACACTTATATCGAAGAACTCAACGAAGCAGGCGGTGTTTATGCCGTTATGAACGAATTGAATAAAAAAGGACTGCTGTACACCGATCTGATGACAGCAACCGGAAAGACGGTTGGAGAAAATATCGAGGGCGTTGTCAACCGCAATCCGGATGTCATCCGTCCGATCGACAATCCATACAGCCAGACGGGTGGAATCGCCATCCTGAAAGGAAATCTGGCACCGGATTCCGCTGTTGTTAAACGTTCTGCAGTTGTAGAAGAAATGATGGTTCACGAGGGACCGGCCCGCGTATTTGACTGCGAAGAAGATGCGATCGAAGCGATCAAAGGTGGAAAGATCGTTGCCGGCGATGTCGTTGTTATCCGTTATGAGGGACCAAAAGGCGGCCCCGGTATGAGAGAGATGCTCAATCCTACGTCTGCGATCGCAGGTATGGGACTCGGCTCTTCGGTGGCATTGATCACAGATGGACGTTTTTCCGGAGCAAGCCGTGGAGCTTCTATCGGCCATGTATCACCGGAGGCAGCAGTCGGTGGTCCGATCGCACTCGTAGAAGAGGGCGACATCATTAAGATCAATATCCCGGAAAATACACTGCAGTTAGATGTCAGCGATGAAGTTCTTGCCGAGAGAAAGAAAAACTGGAAACCGAGAGCACCAAAGGTAACAACCGGATATCTGGCACGTTATGCCAATATGGTAACATCCGGAAACACCGGAGCAATCTTGAAACAGGAGTTTTAAGGGAACTGCGTTACAAGGGTGAAACACGAAAATATTAACGAGAAAGAGGTGCATTTTCATGCAATTAAATGGCTCCCAAATTTTAATCGAATGTTTATTAGAACAAGGGGTAGACACAATTTTCGGATATCCCGGCGGAGCGATTTTGAATGTATACGATGAATTGTATCGTTATCAGGATAAAATCAGACATGTATTAACATCCCATGAACAGGGCGCGTCTCATGCCGCTGACGGCTATGCGCGTTCTACCGGAAAAGTCGGAGTCTGTATGGCAACAAGCGGTCCGGGGGCAACCAATCTGGTAACCGGAATTGCGACCGCTTACATGGATTCTGTTCCGATGGTAGCTATCACCTGTAATGTCGGACTTCCACTACTTGGAAAAGACAGTTTTCAGGAAGTGGATATTGCCGGTATTACGATGCCGATCACAAAGCACAGTTTCATTGTAAAAGATATCAATGATCTGGCAAAAGTGGTACGCCGTGCCTTTGCCATCGCACAGACCGGCAGACCGGGACCGGTACTTGTGGATATTACGAAAGATGTAACCGCTGCTGTGACAGAGTTTACACCACAGACACCGGATCTGATCCAGAGACAGACCGATACGATCTGTGAAAATGATATCGAAGCCGTACTTCAGGCAATTCGTAAGGCTGAAAAACCGATGATCTTTGTCGGTGGTGGATGTATTTTGTCGGGAGCCAGTGCAGAATTGGCAGAATTTGTCAAAAAAGTAGATGCACCGGTAACCGATACCTTGATGGGAAAAGGTGCCTTTGACGGAACCGATGAATATTATACCGGTATGCTGGGAATGCATGGAACCAAGACCGCAAACCTGAGTGTGACAGAATGCGATCTGTTACTTGCTCTGGGTGTCCGTTTCTCGGATCGTGTTACAGGAAATGCAAAGAAATTTGCTACCAATGCAAAGATTGTTCATATTGACATCGATGCGGCAGAGATCAACAAAAATATTCAGGTAGATTATTCTATCGTAGGCGACTTGAAAGCCGTACTTGAAATTCTCAATAAAAAACTGGAAAACCAGTATCATAAAGCATGGATTGATAAAGTGCTTGCAAGAAAGGCCGCACTTCCGATGACATATCGTGATGATGTGCTGACCGGCCCGTATGTGATCGAACGCATCAATGCAGCGACACAGGGAGATGCAATCATCACTACAGATGTAGGACAGCATCAGATGTGGGCAGCACAGTATTATCAGTATAAAAATCCACGTTCATTCCTTAGTTCCGGTGGTATGGGAACGATGGGATATGGACTGGGTGCCTGTATCGGAGCAAAAGTCGGAAATCCGGATAAGACAGTATTTAATATCGCCGGAGATGGATGTTTCCGCATGAATATGAACGAGTTAGCTACTGCTTCCCGTTATGATATCCCGATCATTCAGGTTGTATTTGATAATCATGCCCTTGGCATGGTTCGTCAGTGGCAGACATTGTTCTATGGCAAACGTTATTCAAGTACTATTCTTCAGGACAAAGTGGATTATGTAAAAGTGTCCGAAGCTCTTGGTGCAAAGGCATTTTTGGTAACCAAACGTGAAGAAGTTGACGACGTACTGAAACAGGCAATGCAGGAAAAAGGTCCGGTAGTGATCTGCTGCGTTCTGGATCAGGATGACAAAGTGTGGCCGATGGTGGCACCTGGAGAGGCGATTGAAAAAGCCTTTACAGAAGAAGATTTAAAGAAGTCAGAATCATAATGCATGATTTTAGATAAATATTTTAAGGAGGTTTTAGCCGTGGCTAGAGTTTATAATTTTTCAGCTGGACCAGCTGTATTACCAGAGGAAGTTTTACAAGAAGCAGCAGATGAGATGCTTGATTACAGAGGAACAGGGATGTCTGTAATGGAGATGAGCCATCGTTCCAAAGCATACGATGAGATCATTAAGACAGCAGAAGCAGATCTTAGAGATTTGATGAATATTCCGGACAATTACAAAGTATTGTTCCTTCAGGGCGGTGCTTCTCAGCAGTTTGCCATGATTCCTATGAATTTGATGAAGAATGGTGTTGCGGACTATATTGTAACCGGACAGTGGGCAAAAAAAGCGTATACAGAGGCTTGCAAATATGGAAAAGCAAATAAGATCGCTTCTTCCGAAGACAAAACATTTTCTTACATACCGGATTGCTCGGATCTGCCGATCGATGAGGATGCAGATTATGTATATATTTGTGAAAATAACACAATTTACGGAACAAAATACAAAACACTGCCAAATACAAAAGGAAAGACATTGGTAGCAGACGTTTCTTCCTGCTTCTTGTCAGAACCTGTGGATGTGACAAAATACGGCGTCATCTATGGCGGTGTTCAGAAAAATATCGGACCTGCCGGTGTTGTTATCGTGATCATCCGCGAAGATCTGATCCCTGAGAGCGTAGATGAAAAAGTACCTACGATGCTTCAGTACAAGATTCACGCAGATGCACAGAGCCTTTACAATACACCTCCTGCTTACGGTATTTATATCTGCGGTAAAGTATTCAAATGGCTCAAGAAAATGGGCGGTCTTGAAGTGATGAAACAGCGTAATGAAGAAAAAGCAAAAATCCTTTATGATTTTTTGGATTCCAGCAAATTGTTCAAAGGAACTGTTCGCAAAGAAGATCGTTCTTTGATGAACGTACCATTTGTCACAGGAAATGACGAACTGGATGCTAAATTTGTTAAAGAGGCAAAAGAGGCCGGATTTGAAAACCTGAAGGGACACCGTACCGTCGGCGGAATGCGTGCAAGTATTTACAACGCTATGCCAAAGGAAGGTGTAGAAAAACTGGTTGAGTTTATGAAGAAATTTGAAGAGGAGAATCTGTAATGAGTGTAAAAGTAAACTGCTTAAATCCGATCGCAAAATGCGGTTTGGATTTACTGGATGACAATTATGAGATGGTAGACGATGCCGCACAGGCAGAGGCAATTTTGGTTCGAAGCGCTTCCATGCATGAGATGGAATTGTCCGATGATCTGGTAGCGGTAGCGAGAGCCGGAGCCGGAGTAAATAACATTCCTTTGGACAAATGTGCAGAAAAAGGAATCGTTGTATTTAATACTCCGGGAGCCAATGCAAATGGTGTAAAAGAGCTGGTTGTAGCAGCAATGCTTCTTGCTTCCCGTGATATCGTAGGTGGTATCGAGTGGATCAAAGAAAACAAAGACGACGAAGGCATTGCAAAAGCAGCAGAAAAGGCGAAAAAAGCATTTGCAGGAACCGAGATCGCCGGTAAAAAACTCGGAATCATCGGTCTGGGAGCCATCGGTGTACTGGTTGCCAATGCAGCAAACCGTCTTGGCATGGAAGTGTATGGATGCGACCCATATCTTTCCGTAGATAACGCATTGAATATGTCCCGCGATATCACGATCGTAAAGACATACGAAGAGATTTACGATGTCTGTGATTTTATCACGGTGCATGTACCACTGCTGGATTCCACAAAGGGAATGTTTGATAAAGCCGCTTTTGATAAGATGAAAGATGGCGTTGTATTTTTGAACTTCTCCCGTGACACTCTGGTAAATGAGCCGGATATGAAAGTAGCACTTGAAAGCGGTAAAGTGAAGAAATACGTAGTAGATTTCCCAAATCCGACTACGGTAAATCTTCCAAATACCATCGTAACTCCTCATTTGGGAGCTTCCACACAGGAATCCGAAGATAACTGTGCAAAGATGGCAGTAAAAGAAATTCGTGACTTTATCGAAAATGGTAATATTAAGAATTCGGTAAACTATCCTGCATGTGATGCCGGTGTATGTGCGACAGAAGGACGTATTGCCGTTGCACATAAAAACGTGCATTCCATGTTGTCACAGTTTACGACCTTATTTGCAAATGATGGCATCAACATTGAAAACATGGTAAATAAGAGCCGTGGGGATTATGCATATACGATTTTTGATATCTGCAACCCATCAACAGAGAAACTGGTAAATGAATTGCAGGCAATTGACGGTGTAATCAAGGTACGTATTGTAAAATAAGCAGATGTGCCGGAGAAAGAGAAAGGAAGGGTACTCTTAATGAAATTGAAAAAATTAATCGCAGCAGCACTTACAGCAATGATGACAATGTCTCTGACCGCTTGCGGCGGAGCCGGAAACTCGACAGAGACAGCATCCGGTGGTGCGGTAGACAGTGGAAAAACTTACAAAATTGGTATCTGCCAGCTGGTTCAGCATGAAGCATTGGATGCAGCAACCAAAGGATTCAAAGATGCGCTGACAGAAAAACTGGGCGACAAAGTAACCTTTGACGAGCAGAATGCACAGGGAGATTCCCCAACATGTGCAACCATCGTAAACTCCTTTGTTTCGGAAAACGTAGATTTGATCCTTGCCAATGCAACAGCGCCTCTTCAGGCGGCAGCGACAGGCACAACAGATATTCCGATCCTCGGAACTTCCGTAACTGATTATGGTACAGCTTTGAATATCAAAGACTGGAAAGGGACGACAGGTGTTAATGTATCCGGTACTTCGGATCTTGCACCGCTCGATCAGCAGGCAGCGATGATCAAAGAATTGTTCCCGGATAAGAAAAAAGTAGGACTTCTTTACTGTTCCGCAGAAGCGAACTCTCTGTATCAGGTAGAGACGATCAAAGGATATCTGGAAAAAGATGGATATACTTGTACCAACTATTCTTTTGTAGATTCCAATGATATTGCATCTGTAGTCAGCAATGCAGCGAAAAACAGTGACGTAATTTATGTACCTACCGATAATACCGCGGCTTCCAATACCGAAGTGATCCGTAATACCTGTGTTCCTGCCAAAGTTCCTGTTGTTGCCGGAGAGCAGGGAATCTGTAACGGATGTGGTGTGGCAACTCTTTCCATCAGTTATTATGACCTTGGTTATACAACCGGTGAGATGGCATATGATGTTTTGGTAAATGGAAAAGACGTTTCTACAATGGAAGTAAAATTTGCACCAAAAGTAACCAAACAGTACAACGAAAGTATTTGTAAGGAATTGGGAATTGACATTCCGGAAGGATACGAAAAAATCGAAGCTTCCAAATAAGCTGACGAAAACGGAGGTAAGGTTTTTTGGATATTTCAGTGTTATTAAGTGCCATGCCCGGAGCAGTCGCTCAGGGACTGATCTGGGGAATTATGGCAATCGGAGTGTATATTACATACAAAATCCTGGATGTCGCGGATCTGACCGTAGACGGTTCGATGTGTACAGGTGGAGCGGTCAGTATTATGATGATGCTGAACGGCTATAATGTGTGGGTAAGTCTGCTGGCAGCATTTATTGCCGGTATGTTAGCAGGTCTGGTAACCGGAATTTTTCATACGTTTATGGGAATTCCGGCCATCCTCGCCGGTATTTTGACACAGCTGGCACTGTACTCGATCAACTTAAAGATCATGGGACGTGCCAATCAGGCGATCAGTGTAATGAATTACGATCTGCTTGTGTCACTTCGAAATGTAAAAAATGTACCATTTTATCAGAATTCCATCTTTGTGGTTGCCATTTTCTGTATTGTGATCATCGGAATCCTGTACTGGTTCTTCGGAACGGAACTTGGATGCTCTCTTCGTGCGACCGGATGTAATCCGAATATGAGCCGTGCGCAGGGAATCAATACGAATTTCAATATCGTACTTGGTCTGATGATCTCCAACGGACTGGTTGCTCTTGCGAGTGCCCTTTGTTCCCAGTATCAGGGATTTGCGGATATCAATATGGGACGTGGTGCAATCGTAATCGGTCTTGCCGCTGTTATCATCGGTAAAGTGGTATTTGAGAAAGTGTTCCACAATTTTGCATTGAAACTGCTCAGCGTCGTACTGGGTGCCGTGATCTATTATGCAGTATTACAGGTAGTTATCTGGTTTGGTCTGGATACCGACCTTCTCAAACTTCTTTCTGCTCTTGTGGTGGCATTGTTCCTTGCACTGCCATACTGGAAAAAGAAGTATATTGTAAAACCGGTAAAGAGAGGAGGGGCGCAAAATGTTGGAAGTAAATAATATTTACAAGACATTTAATCCGGGAACCGTCAATGAAAAGCTCGCCCTTGACGGACTCTCTTTAAAACTCAAAGAAGGTGACTTTGTCACCGTGATCGGTGGAAATGGTGCCGGAAAGTCGACACTTTTAAATGCTCTTGCCGGCGTATGGTTTGTCGATGAAGGACAGATCATCATCGATGGCAAAGATGTCACTAAAGTGCCGGAACATAAGCGTGCTGCCTATCTTGGACGTGTTTTTCAGGATCCAATGATGGGAACAGCTGCGACGATGGGAATTGATGAAAATATGGCACTTGCGATGCGCCGCGGAAAAAGCAGAGGACTGCGTATCGGTATTACGCAGAAAGAGCGCAGCCAGTTCCGTGAGATGTTGAAGGTTCTGGATCTTGGACTGGAAGACCGTCTGACTTCCAAAGTCGGACTGCTTTCCGGTGGACAGAGACAGGCAGTCACACTTTTGATGGCAGCGCTGAAAAAGCCCCGCCTTCTCTTGCTGGATGAGCATACCGCGGCATTGGATCCAAAGACCGCGGCAAAAGTACTGCAGGCGACCAATAATATCGTAAACAAAGACCATTTGACAACATTGATGATCACACACAATATGCGCGATGCGATCGCAAACGGAAATCGTTTGATCATGTTAAATAATGGAAAAGTGATTTTGGATATCGAAGGGGAAGAAAAGAAAAAACTGACCGTAGACGATCTTCTTCATCAGTTTGCACAGGTGAGTGGAGAAGACTTTGCCAACGATCGTACATTACTTTCTTAATTCCTTTTAACGAACGATTCAGGGCTGTTGCTATGCAAACCCTGAATCGTTATCTTTTGAGAACGAGGTTGTTATGAATTATAGAGAGACAAGACAGTATATTCAGGCGGTACAGACCGGTGCCGCCATACAACCCGGTTTGGAGACCATTTCCCTCCTGCTTTCGAAGATTGGGAATCCGCAGGACAGGTGTTCTTTTATCCATCTCGCAGGAACGAATGGAAAGGGATCCACCGGAACATTTATAACAAACGTATTGGCGCAGAGCGGACGAAAAATAGGACGTTATTTTTCCCCCGCTCTTTTTTCAAAGAACGAAACCATACAATGGAACCAAGGTGGGGAAACGCACTATATTACGAAAACGGAATACGAAACCCGGTATGTGCGGATCGGAGAAGCCATCCGTCAGATGAAAGAACAGGGACAGCCGGTTCCGACGGATTTTGAGATTGAGACGGCCCTTGCCTTTTTGGCATTCTCCGACTGGAACTGTGACCTTGTTGTACTGGAAACCGGTATGGGAGGTACGTTAGATGCGACAAATGTGGTAAAATTTGTAAATATCAATGTCATTACGACTATTGCGATGGATCATCAGAAATTTCTGGGAGACACGATCGAAGAGATCGCAGCACAAAAAGCCGGCATCATTACGAACGCAGCACCGGTTGTGACGGCACAGGAATCGCCGGAAGCACTTCGGGTGATACAAAAACGCTGTGAGGAGAAAGAAGCGCCCCTTTTTATTCTGGATCGGAAGGAAATCCGCGTTCTTTCCTGTGAGGCGGGACAGACAAAGTTCTGTTATCAGGGCGAAACGTATACCATCGGGATGTGTGGACAGTATCAGGTGGAAAATGCGTGCCTGGCGCTTCTTGCCCTGCAGGTGCTGGAACCTCTGCCGCTGGAGATCCGTCACAAAGGACTGGTGGAGGCAAGATGGCCCGGACGGTTTGATTATGTGAAAAAAGAGCCGGTATGGATTGCGGATGGTGCGCATAATCCGCAGGGGATAGAAAGCCTGCTGAATTCCCTCTGGCAGCTGTATCCGGACAAAAACTGGATCGGGCTCATGGGGGTGTTTGCGGACAAGGATCACCGGAAGATGTGCCGGAAACTGGCAGAAAACAGCCGGTTTCAGAAGATATTTACGATTACGGCACCCGGACCGAGAGGGCTTGCCGCGGAAGATCTGGCAGAAGAACTCGCCTCTTTTGGAATGGAGAGCCTTGCCTGCACTTCCCTTACGGAAGCCGTGGAAGAGACAAAAGAATACCAAAAATTGGAAAAAAATGAAACGATTGCTGTTTGTTTTGGTTCCCTTTCTTTTATGAAAGAACTTTATGACATCATGGGAGAATGATATTTTACATAGATTTTACATAAGGTATATTTGCATTTTACAATGGTATACTATCATGAAGAAGAGTGAAAAATATGTAAAATACGTGATTTGAAAGGAGAACCCCATGGACATTTTTGGAGTATTATCCATGCTTGGCGGTCTTGCCTTGTTTTTGTATGGAATGAATACAATGGGCGAGGGACTGACAAAAGTTTCAGGAGGAAAATTAGAAAGGATTTTGGAAAAACTGACATCCAGTCCGATCCGTGCCGTGTGCCTTGGTGCACTTGTGACGGCTGTGATCCAGTCGTCATCGGCAACGACGGTTATGGTGGTTGGATTTGTCAATTCCGGCATTATGAAGCTGTCACAGGCAATCGGAATTATCATGGGTGCCAATATCGGTACGACGATCACATCGTGGATCTTAAGTTTGTCCGGTATTGAGAGTGACAGTTTTTGGATGCAGTTTTTAAAACCATCGAATTTCTCGCCGGTTCTTGCGGTCATTGGTATCATTTTTATCATGTTTGTCAATAACCAGAAAAAGAAAGATATCGGTATGATCTTAGTGGGGTTCGCCATTTTGATGTATGGAATGGAAACGATGAGCAGTGCGGTTGCACCTCTTGCGGATGTGCCGGAATTTACGGGCATTCTTACGATGTTCAGCAACCCGGTTCTGGGAATGCTTGCGGGACTTGTACTGACTGCCATAATTCAGAGTTCTTCGGCGTCCGTTGGTATTCTGCAGGCGTTATGTGCAACCGGTGCGATCACATATGGTACCGCATTTCCGATCATTATGGGGCAGAACATCGGAACCTGTGTGACAGCACTTTTGTCAAGTGTAGGAGCAAACCGGAGTGCGAGACGTGCGGCACTGGTGCACCTGTACTTTAATGTGATCGGAACCGTTGTGTTTATGGTTGTCTTTTACAGCATTCATGCCATTGTGCCGTTTGGCTTTGTTGAAAATACAGCCGGCCCGATGGGGATTGCCGTGATCCACAGTGTGTTTAATGTGGTGGCAACCCTGTTACTGCTTCCATTTTCGCGTGCCCTTGAAAAACTGGCATATCTCAGCATTCCGGAGACGGAAGAAGAAAAACAGCAGAAAGAGATGGGAACACTTCTGGATGAACGTTTTCTGGAGCAGCCGGCATTTGCGATGGAACGCTGTAAAAAAGTGGCAATGATAATGGCAGAAACTGCCAAACAGGGCTTCTTTGATGCGATGAGCCTTCTCGATGAATACGACGAAAAGACAGCAAGAAAAGTGTATCAGAAGGAAGAAGAAGTCGATCACTACGAAGATGAACTGGGAAGCTATCTGGTGAAACTGAGTTCCAAAAACTTGTCGGAGCAGGATGCCGAAACGTTGTCCATGATTCTGCATTCCATCAGCGATTTTGAGCGAATTTCCGATCATGCGATGAACATTGAAGAATCGGCCAGAAAGATAAAAGAAAAAGAAATTGTCTTTTCCGACAAAGCCAGAGAGGAACTGGAAGTATTTGAAAAAATCATTCAGGATATATTAAATTTATCCGTAATGGTGTTCCTGGAGGAAGATTCCAAGCAGGCGAGAGAGATCGAACCGATGGAAGAAGTCGTAGACCGTTTAACAAAAAAAGTAAAAAAACGTCATGTCAAACGTCTGGAAAAAGGAAAATGTACGATGGATGCCGGGCTTGTGTTAAATGATCTGGCAACCAATTTTGAACGTGTGGCAGACCATTGTTCCAACATCGGAGTCTGTGTGATCCAGATCGAAGAAGAAGCCTTTGATACCCACGAATATCTGGATACACTGGACAAGGGAAAAGATTCCTGGTTCAATGAAAGATATGAGGTGTATAAACAAAAATATATGCTGCCGTAACTGGAAGAAAAAAGCAGAAAATACGAACGGCAATGTTGCATAAAAGAATCCGCAAACGGAGATACTAACCCCTGTTAAACTACTTATAGGAAAGGGGGAAGGTTCGTGAAATGGATTCGTCTGGTCATAGCAGCCGGTATTTGCCTGCTTTTTCTTTTGCCCGCAATCGAACTTTCTACCGGTGACTGTGAGGAAAAAATTGTAAGATATGTAGCGCTGGGGGACAGCATTGCCGGGGGATATGGGCTGAAAGATGTGCAAAACGACAGTTATGTGGCGCTGGTGCAGAAAAAACTGGAGTCGGTCTGTGAAGGGGTGTATGCCTGGAATTTTGGGGAAAACGGGTTAAAAAGCAAAGAACTGCTGGAACGATTGACAGATTCTTCTAATCCGCATTATGAAGAGTATAATGAGGCATTGAAAGAAGCGGATCTGGTTACGGTATCGATCGGTTCCAATGATCTGATGCAGTATTTATCCCAAAGCCCGGATGTGGAAAAATTAAAAAAGGAAGGCGATGCGTTGTTTTCGAAAGCATGCGAAGAGTTTCAGGTGACACTGCCGCGTCTGGTGACAGAGATTGAAAAAAGGGCGCCGAAGGCGGAAATCGTCATGAATAACATTTACAATCCGTGTGACGACGTGTCATTTACGATGGAAGAGGTTTTCGGGATCAACATTAAAAATGTTGCCAGACAGTACATTGGCAGATTGAACAACAGTTATGAGGAAATTAAGACCTTGCAAGTTTTTGCAAATTCAGGTAAAATAAAAGGAACGCCAAGAATTCAGATCGCAGATGTAAATGCTGCCTTTGCCGGCAGCCGGCAGGTATGCGTCAACCGCATGATCTCACTGCGTGGCATTGATCCGCATCCGAATAAGACCGGACATGCGAGGATTGCAGAGGAAGTGATCGGGGATCTCGAAAAGGACGGATTTTTTGAAAGGATGTAACTATTCAGGCTCCCCCCACCGTCCCATATTCGCATTTTGAACACTTCGTGTTCTTTCCCGCCTTTGACAAGGCTAAAAATGCTCATAGGGGGTGGGGGAACCCTATTAGAATTACTGTGCAAAATCAATGTTTCTTACGTGCAAGCACGACGATGCATTGATTTTGCACAGTAATCCTGAATAGTTACGAAAGGATTAAGTAAAATGGAGATAAAAGGTGCAATATTTGATCTGGATGGAACCCTTTTGGATTCCATGTGGGTCTGGAATCAGGTGGACATTGATTTCCTCGGAAAACGTGGATTTGATGTCCCGCCGGATTATCCCAAAGCAATTGCCGCGATGGGATTTCATGAGACGGCACAATATACGATAAAGAGGTTCGGATTAAACGAGATGGTCGAGGACGTGATCGCAGAATGGGACCGCATGGCAGCGCAGATGTACCACGAGAGGGTTAAGGTCAAGCAGGATGTCACAGAAGTACTCGAACAAATGAAACGGCAGGGGATCCACCTCGGAATCGCGACGGCTTCGTACCGCACGTTATTTGAACCCTGCCTCCGGCGAAACGGTGTATTTGAATATTTTGAGGCGGTTACGGAAACGTCCGAAGTAGCGCGTGGCAAAGGATTTCCGGATATTTACATAAAAGCGGCAGAAAAAATGAATTGCAGACCGGAGCAGTGTCTTGTGTTTGAGGACATTACAAAAGGGATAGAGGCGGCCGGAAGTGGCGGCTTTCAGACGGTTGCGGTATACGATCCGGCAGCGCAGGCAGAGTGGGAGGAGAATAAGGCGAAAGCGGATTTCCATATTGAAAACTTTAAGGAACTGCTGGAACCGTCAAGTTTTCTAAACCGGCTGTAGTTCAATCTTGACGGAATGCAGAATTTCGTGTAAAATTAGATAGAGATATTGTTGGAAAACTGCCATATTTTGGCAAAGATAAAGAAACGGGGACTGGCATGAAAAGTAAAAATGACGTAGATGTATTGATCAACGGACGAAAATATACACTCTGTGGATTTGAAAGTGCAGATTATATCCAGAAAGTGGCTACGTATATCAACAGCAAACTTTCGGAATTTCAGAAAAAAGAATATTACGCGACGATGGATATTGAACTGAAAAATATCCTGCTTGCGATCAATATTGCAGATGATTATTTTAAAGTGGACCGCGATGTGAAATCGATGATGAAAGACAATGAGCGCAAGGACAAGATGGTTCTTGAGATGAAACATAAGATCCTGGAGCAGGAGACGGCAGAAGCCAATCTGAAAAAGCAGATGGAAGAACTGCGTAAGACATTGGAAGCCTCCGAGAAAAAAGTTGTAGAACTCAATGTTATCAGTCAGGAAAATGCTGCCAAGGCAAACGAGGCGGAGAAAAAAGTATCGGAAAGCGAGGCAGAAAAAACTTCAACAAAGACGAAGTTAGAGGCGGCGAACGAAGAAATTGAGCAGTTGAAAAAAGAATTGGAGGATGCCGCGAAAAAGGAAAAATCGCTGCAGGAAAAATATGACAAACAGGAAGAAAAACTTGCGGATCTGCGCGAAAAGAGCAAAAAAGATCTGGCGGATGCAAAAGCAAAATATACACAGGATGGCAAAAAATTAAAAGAAAAATTTGAGACAGCAAAAGCCGATCTTGTGAAAAAATATGAAGCAGCCAAAGCGGATATTAATAAAAAGGTGGAAGAGGGAACGACAGAATGGAAAGAAAAATATGAGCAGGGCGAGAGTGAACGCGGTGAACTAAAAGCCAAATTGGAAGCGGCAGAACGCCGTATTACGGATTTGGAATCAAGAAACCGCAGAGGAAAAAGATAAGAACAGAGAAATGGACGGGAAACAACGGAAACACTTGTTTCTCGTCTGTCTTTCTATAGAAGTTTCAGAATGGAGAAAACGATGAGTGTAGAGATATTGGCACCGGGCGGCTCGGCAGATGGCATTTATGCTGCCATGCTGCATGGGGCAGATGCGGTTTATACAGGGACAAGGCGATTTTCCGCGAGAGCCTTTGCAGACAATCCGTCGGTGGAAGAATTGTGTGATATCCTTGGTTTTGCACATGCACGTGATAAAAAAATATATGTAACGGTCAATACCCTTTTGACCGATCCGGAGTTAGAAGGGGATCTTTACGATCTGCTCCTTCCCCTTTATGACAATGGATTGGATGCCGTCATCGTACAGGATGTCGGGGTGATGCAGTTTATCCACGAGGCATTTCCGGATCTGGATATCCATGCGAGTACTCAGATGACGATCGTTACGGCGGAGGGAGCAAACCAGTGGAAACCGTATGGGGTGACCCGTGTCGTGCCGGCGAGAGAATTGAGTATCGGTGAGATTGCTCAGATGCGCCGTCATACCGATCTGGAGATGGAAGTGTTTGTTCATGGAGCGCTATGTTACTGCTATTCCGGGCAGTGCATGATGAGCCAGTCAATCGGTGGAAGAAGCGGAAACCGTGGCATGTGTGCCCAGCCGTGCCGTCTGCCGTATCGCCTGTCGTCCGGAAAAACCGGCTATTACCTGAGTCCGAAAGATATGTGCACACTCGGACAGGTGGGAGAATTGATGGACGCCGGTGTCGATTCGTTTAAGATCGAAGGCCGCATGAAAAAACTTGAATATGCCGCCATGACGGCAAGATTGTACCGTATGTATGCGGATGCACATGAAGCAGGGGTAAAACCGGACGACAAGGAATTGGAAAAAGATGTAAAAAAACTGATGGACTTGTATAACCGGGGAGGTTTCTGCAAAGGCTACTTATTTGAAAAAGACAAGAAAACGATTATTTATAAAGAAAAAAACGGGCATTATGGTGTGGAAGTGGGAACCGTTCTCCGTGTGAAAAAGGGAGAAGCTGTGTTCCGGCTGACAGAGGAGATCGCTTATCAGGATGTCCTGGAATTCCGCGATGAAAATGGCGAAAAAGTGTACGAATATACGGTGAAAAATGGCTGCCTGCCACCGGCGGAAGTTACGGCACGGTATCAAAAAGGCAGTGTGATAAAGCCGGGGCAGAAGGTATTCCGCACCAAAAATGCGGCACTTTTACAGGAAATTGGGGAAGCGGTAGAACGAGAAAAGAAGGAAGATAAGCTGCCGGTATGCGGTGTCTTTCAGGCAGAAATTGGAAAAGAAATGACGCTGCAGCTTTTCTGTGGAGCGGTTTCCTGTGAAGCGACAGGAATCTGTGTGGAACCGGCAAAAGGCAAAGCGGTTTCACCGGAAGATGTGCGCAAACGCCTTCAAAAGACAGGAGAAAGTGATTTTACATTTTCTACGCTGGAGGTTTCGGTGGAAGAAGGAGCATTTCTGCCACTCGGACAGATCGCGGCTCTTCGCCGCGAAGGATTTGCAAAGATCGGCCAGGAACTCAAAAAAGAGCAGTTAAAGAAACGCCGGCAGGTTCCGGCAAAACGTCCGCAAAAGCCGGTGGTATCGGAAAAAACAAAAAAAGAACATTTGTTTGTAAATGTGACAGATTTTCGACAAATTTATGAGGTAAAATCAATCATAAAAGAAGGAAACACAAAGTTAGTACCGGTATTTCCGTTAGAGTGGTTTGCCGGAAAATGCTGGAGAGAACTGGCAGCGGAGATGGAAGAGATTTCCTTTATGATCTCTCTCCCGGTGATCTTAGATCTGCCGGCAAGGAAACATTTTCTGCAAAACTGGCAACACTATGGACAGGAACTGCAAAAGGGAAACTTGGCGGGGATTCTGATCCAGTCCTTGGAACATCTGCCGATGTTACAGCAACTGGAGATCGACCACCTTCCAAGGATTGCCGGCCCGCGCCTGTATCAGTGGAATGAACGGACAAGACAGGTGTATGAGACGTTCGGGATGAAAGAGCATACCGGTCTGGCTGCCGGAAGAATGGCAGTGATGGTGACGAAGGGATGTGTTAACCAGCAGACCGGAAATTGTCTCCGAACCGGAGGAAAGCCGGCACCACTGGAAATTACGACACCGAAAAAGGATGGTTTTGTTTCTGTGCCGATCTGTGAATACTGCTATAATTTCTGCTATGAGAAAGAAGGAAAGGTACAGGAATTACAATGTGAGGATGATCTGCCGTTTGCCGAACTTGCGCTGGTAGAACCTCATGAGATTAGAAAGGTTTTGAAGCAATGGAACTTTTTATCGTAGAGATGGCGCGTTATGTGATCATTTTGCTGTTTGCACTTTATACGTTTTACTCTTTCCGGGCATTTGCCGGACATAATAAACAAAAGCAAAACCGTGTCTTTGCTGCGCAGAGAACCCTTACGCTGCTTCTGCATGCGTTGATGAGTGCGATTTTGATCATGGAAAATAAGAATATTATCTATGTCGGACTGTGGGCGGCAGAATTTGCATTTTATCTTATCTTTATTAAGGTGTATCAGGCCTGTTATAAAGGTTTGTCAAAACTGGTGCTCAATAATATGATGATGTGTATGATGGTTGGTTTTGTCATTTTGGGAAGACTGGCATCCGATTATGCCATTCACCAGATCATACTGGCAACAGCCGCAATGGTGCTTTGCATCTTTGTTCCGCTGATCATAGAAAAATTCCGGATTTTGGAAAAAATGGGATGGTATTATGCGGTATTGGGTATCTTGTTTCTGATGCTTGTTTTTGTGATCGGAGTGGAAAAATACGGATCAAGAAACTGGATCAGCGTCGGCGGCATTGCAATCCAGCCGTCGGAGTTTGTAAAGATATTGTATGTATTTTTTATGGCATCTCTTTTATCGCAGACGACAAAATTCAAGCATATTGTCATTATATCAGCAGTCGCCGCGGTGCATGTCGTGATCCTGGTGGCAGAAAAGGATCTGGGAGCGGCCTTGATCTATTTTGTGACTTATATTTTTGTATTGTATGTGGCGACGACAAAGGTATTGTATCTGGGAGCGGGACTTGCCGGTGGTACGGCCGCTTCGGTCGTGGCGTATCATTTGTTTTCGCATGTGCGGACCCGTGTGCAGGCATGGCGTGATCCCTGGGCTGAGATCCGGGGAGGAGGCTATCAGGTGGCGCAGTCTCTGTTTGCCATCGGAACCGGTGGATTTATCGGTATGGGACTTGGAAAGGGACTGCCGGGAAGTGTGCCGGTTGTGGAAAGTGATTTTGTATTCTCTGCGATTTCGGAGGAACTTGGCGGAGTATTTGCCATCTGCCTGATCATGGTATATTTAAGCAGTTACATTATGTTTGTAAATATTGCCATGAAGATGAAAAAACAGTTTTATAAACTGACGGCATTTGGACTTAGTGTGGTATTTATCTTTCAGGTATTTTTATGTGTCGGCGGTGTTACAAAATTTATTCCGTCCACCGGAGTGACACTTCCTCTTATCAGTTATGGAGGAAGTTCCATTGTGACAACGATCATTATATTCAGTGTCATACAAGGTATGTATGTACTAAATGGAAAAGAGGAGGACAGCCTTGAACAGGAAGAGACAGAAAAAGAACCTTCTGGCAGAAAATCCAGAAGACGATAAGAAAAAGCATAAACGGATGAACCGGGAGATGGCTACGGTTACGTATCTTGTTATGGCTCTGTTTGTTTTCATGGCTGGATATGTGATCTGGTTTTTGTCCGGCGATACCGATCGAATATTAAATAACAGTTACAACAAGCGGCAGGATCTGATGGCAGAACGGGTGACCAAAGGAAGCATTCTTTCCGATAGCGGAGCGGTACTTGCCAAAACACAGAAAACCGGAAGCGGGAATGAAGTAAGAGTATATCCTTATGATGGATTATTTGCGCATGTGGTAGGACGTGCAACGCATGGAAAGACCGGATTGGAGGCATCGGAAAGTTATACAATGCTGACCTCCGGGATCAACCAGCTGACTGCACTTATCAATGAATTAAAAGGAAAGAAAAATCCCGGAAATGATGTGGTGACAACACTTAATCTGAAAATGTCACAGACCGCCAGTGATGCGCTGGGAAGCCACCGCGGAGCAGTCGTTGTGATGGAACCGGACACGGGAAAGATCCTGTGCATGGTTTCGAAACCGACATACGATCCCAACCGGCTGGAAGCTAATTGGGAAAGACTGACACAGGCTTCTTCGGACAATTCATCGCTGTACAACCGTGCGACACAGGGATTGTATCCGCCGGGCTCTACCTTTAAATTGTATACATTGCTTGAATATATGCGTGAAAATAAAGATTTTAGTAAATTTTCGTACCGGTGTACCGGAAAGATCGGAACCGGCGATGGCAGCATCCGTTGTTATGGCAACGAAGTGCATGGAAATGTGAATTTGAGGCAGGCATTTGCCGAATCCTGTAATGCGGCATTTGCCAAGATTGGAAGTGGATTAAATACAAAATCCTGGACAAAACTATGCGAACAGTTTTATTATAATACAACGCTGCCAATCAAAGAACTGGAACAGAAATCTTCTCAGTTTTCCCTTGAAAAGGCATCGACCGGAGATATTATGCAGGCGGCGATCGGACAGGGAACGGTGTTGACGACACCGCTCCAAAACAGTTTTCTCGTTTGTGCAGCCCTGAATGACGGGGTATTGATGAAACCGTATCTTGTTGACCACATTCAGAATCATGATGGCGAAGTGGTTACACAGAACGAACCGGAACAGGCAAAACAACTGCTGTCTACAGAGGAAGCTGCTGTTTTGAGAAGATATATGCGTGAGACCGTGACAAGCGGAACGGCGACAGCGCTTTCAAGCAGCAATTATAAGGCTGGCGGAAAGACGGGGTCGGCACAGTATAAGGCCGGTTCCAGTGATTCTCATGCCTGGTTTGCCGGCTATGCAGCAAAGGGAGAGAAAAAGCTGGTTGTCAGCATTATTGTAGAAGGCGCGGGCACAGGAAGTGCCTATGCTGTCCCGATTGCCAGAAAGATTTTTGATCAGTATTTCTAATCTTTAGAAATGGAGGCAGGACAATATGAAAAAATGGATTTCCAAGATACTTTTATTCTGCGTGGTACTTGTTCTGGCAGGAGGCATCCCGGAACGACAGACCAAAGCAGCAGAAGAATATACGTATTATCTTACCTTTAACCAGATATATCAATATGAAATTACAAAAGAACAGTTTCAACGTCTGCGGGGAAACTGGGATTCTCTGACACCGGAAGAGGTTTTGGAGGTTGCCGGAAAAATAGTACCGCAAGAAAAAATTCCGTCCTCTGTTACCAATATTGGTATTCGTGCAGTACCGAAAAGCAGTGCAGAAGGGGAGATTCCCGTATATCCATCCGAGAAAGAAGAGGATTTTGTGACAGACAATGACTTCATTATTTCACAGGGAGTTCTTTTGCAGTATCAGGGATCGGAAGAAACCGTAATCATTCCGGATACGGTTACGACCATTTATCAGGGGGCATTTATGCATAATGCTGCGGTAAAAAAGGTGATCATCCCCTCTGGCGTAAAAAAGATTTCCAATGCCAGTTTTTGCCAATGCCCGAATCTGCAGTTTATTGTCTGTGCGGGAAAAGCAGAGTCGGTTGGAAACTATATGGTTTATCAATGCGGTTCGCTTGTAAATATGGTTGCACCGAAAAGATCAAAAGAGTATGCGTATGCAAAAGAGCATGATATTCCGGTAGTAACAAGTGAAAAACCGGCATTGGAGGCGAAAACGCTTCCCCTGCTCAAAGGAGATAAAAAGACGGTAAGATTGTATAATGCGATGGGAACCATTCTTTGGAAATCGTCTGCGCCTGCTGTGATATCTGTCGATGGCAAAGGAAAACTGCTGGCAAAAAAGGCGGGAAAAGCCAAAATAACGGCGCAGTTTGGCACAAAGAAATATACCCTCACGGTGCAGGTTCAGACAAAGTCAGAAGTCAAAAGGGTTGACCAGGTTATAAAAACCGTAATTAAAAAGGGGATGACTGCACGCGAAAAAGTAAAAGCCGTACACAACTGGCTGATCCGCAATGTCAGGTACGACTATGACAACTATCTGCGTGGTACGGTTCCGAAGGTGTCTCATACTTCGAAAGGGGCGCTGGTGCGCGGCATGGCTGTATGCGATGGGTACTCAAAGGCATTTATGAGGATCATGAAAAAAATAAAGATCCCATGTAAGATGATTGCCGGTGTGTCAGAGGGCGGCGGCCATGCATGGAATCTTGTTAAGATTGAAGGAAAGTGGCTTCATGTAGATGTCACATTTGACGACCCTATTGTAAATGAAAAAAATACAAATACAAGGCCACGATACACTTATTTTCTAAAGACGGATGCACAGATGAGGAAAGACCATGCCTGGTGATCATCTGCAATAATGTGCAAAATCTTTTGGAGACATATTTTCACTCTTTAGGAAAGCCCGGTAAAAGGTAGAGTAATCACTAAAGCCGGTTTCCTGATAAACCTTCGACGGAAGAGCGCCGGAGGTTATTTTTTGCTTTGCCATACTGATTCTCTTTAAAAGGATATAATTATGTATCGTAAGAGATGTCTGCTTTTTAAACAACTTTGTCATCGTAAACTTGTTGATGTAAAAACGGGCAGACAGGTCTTCCAATGAGAGCGGGCTGGCATAATTATCATTGATATAAGCAAGGATTTTATCAATGACCGGATTGACATGAGTTACTTTTTTGGGCCCCATATCCATAAAAATATGTTTGTTGATCAGTGTCACAAGTTTTGTAATGCCGGAACGGTTCATCATCTCTTTTTCAAAAATTTCCTGATTTTTATTTTTGTAAATCGCAAACATTGCTTCATAAATCTGTTCATAATCCGACTCATCTGCAATATGAAAATGAAAACGTTTTTCTTCCATTGCCATCTGAAGCGGTTTTAGCAGCGAGTGTTCGTTAAACTGAAATGATTTCAGGCATGGCTCTGAAATATACATATAAATACGGTCATAAATCTGATCCGGGTTTTCCGGTAAAAGCTGATGGATCGTAAAAGGCGGGATCACAATAATGTCTCCCCGCCGCACGTTGTAAATTTTATCTTCAATGGCAAGTTTCACAGAACCGGTGCGGAAGATATAGATTTCATAAAAATTGTGCGTGTGGGCTGGTATATCCGGAAAATGGTCGTTGGTTGTCTTGGTAGCCTCGTAATAATAATCCCCGGCAAGAGGCCGTTCAGATTCTCTCAGTATATAGCGCATGGGTTTCCTCCAATTTCATTTTTGCAGTGCAGCCATAAATTATAATGCGATTATAAAAAAAGCATTGCGAAATGTCAATAGTTTGCAATAAAACAATATAAAACAGACAATATCTGCAATATAGAAATGTAAATATGCAAACACCAAAAGATAAATGACAAATGGTGGTCAAGAAATGCAATGTAAAAAGTGCAATTTGAGACAAAAAATTTCTTAAAAAAAGTTTAGAAAAGGTATTGACAAAATAGATGGCGGATGGTAAGATATTGATTGTTGTGAGGCAAACATTTCACACATGCGGATGTGGCGGAATGGCAGACGCACAAGACTCAAAATCTTGCGGGGGTGACCTCGTGTGGGTTCAAGTCCCACCATCCGCACGAAAAAAGAACTTTGGTAGTGAGCCAAGGTTCTTTTTTTCTGCATAACTTTACTGTTGCTTTTGAAATATTTATTTGGTAATGCGTGTGCCGCGGCGTCCGCGGATGAGATGATAGGCATCGTCAAGGTTTCCAATGATTGCTGTACGTTCTTCGCCGGAAGTGACGAAGGATACGCAGGCATCTATTTTTGGAAGTGTCGTAATTTCATCAAAATGTCCTTCATCCATCAATTGGATTGCTTCTTCCGAGGTCAGGGTATCAATTAGTTTCCCGTCGGCTTCCATCTGGTCACGGGCGGTCAGAATCAAGAGAGTAGAAGCGTCTAACATATCCGCAAGTTTGGCTGCGGTGTAATCTTTTTCGATAACGGCACTTGCTCCCTTTAATTTCGTGCCCTGTTCCATAACCGGAATACCGCCGCCTCCGGCAGCAATTACGATCTGACCGGCATCGACAAGCGCTTTTACGGCATCAATCTCATAAATATCGACCGGACGCGGAGAAGCGATGATACGGCGGTAAGAACCATTTTCTTCTACAACGTGGTTCCCTTTTTCTTCTTCTGCCTCAGCCTCTTCGGCAGTCATATAGCGGCCAATCACTTTGGTAGGGTGGTTGAATGCTTTGTCAAAAGGATCTACGCGTACCTGGGTGATGATGGTTGAAACCGGCTTAAAAATACCGCGGTTCAAAAGTTCTGAACGGACGGCATTCTGCAGGTCGTAGCCGATGTATCCCTGGCTCATGGCGCCACACAGTGACATAGGCGCTACTGTGTAACGTTTGTCCAGTCGTGCAAATTCGGTCATGGCTGTCTGGATCATGCCGACCTGCGGGCCATTGCTGTGTGTGATAACGATCTCATATTTTGCTTCCACCAGATCCGCGATGGCTTCTGCCGCCTTTTTTACATTTTTCTGCTGCTCCGGAAAGGTCTCTCCAAAAGCATTTCTTCCAAGAGCGACAACAATTCTATTATTTTTCATGTGGGTTTCCTCCCTTGTTAATATGTACAATCTTAGACTATCATTATAGCAAATCTGCGAACAATAATCAACAAGAAGAAAGACAAAAAAGAAGTTGAAAAAAAAGGATAGGTGAGTTATACTATTAGTAACATTTGATGAGTTTCGAAAATACATTATGGGGTAAGATAAAAATCCTTTCGGATGGAGAATCACGAATCCGGGATGCGAAAAAAGTAAAGGAGGGGGTAGCGATGAAACTAGAATTTCTTGGGGCTGCTCACGAAGTGACAGGAAGTTGTCATTATCTTGAAATAGGCGGTAAACGCCTTTGCGTAGACATTGGTATGGAACAGGGCAGAGATCTGTTTGAAAATCAGGAGATTCCTGTCAATGCGGCAGAGATTGATTACATACTGCTTACCCATGCACATATTGATCATACCGGCCTTTTGCCGATGCTTTATGCCAATGGATTCCGCGGTCAGGTGTTTGCTACCAAAGCGACAGTGGATCTCAGTACGATCATGCTGCGTGACAGTGCACATATCCAGCAGTTTGAGGCAGAATGGAGAAACCGGAAAGCAAAACGTTCCGGCGGTGAACCTTATGTACCGCTGTATACGATGGAAGATGCACTTGCGGCGGTAAGGCTTCTGATTCCGTGTGATTATGATAAGAAAATTAAATTGTGTGATGAGATCACGGTCCGGTTTACGGATGTCGGACATCTGCTTGGATCTTCTTCGATTGAAGTGTTTGCTACCGAAGACGGAGAATCCAGAACAATTGTATTTTCCGGGGATCTCGGAAATGTTAATAAGCCGATCCTGCGGGATCCGATTCCGACGCACAGTGCGGATTATGTAGTTATGGAGTCTACGTATGGAGACAGGTATCACGGGGATACACCGGATTATGTTTCCGAACTGGCTGAGATCATTGAGCGGACATTTGCCCGCGGTGGAAATGTCGTGATTCCTGCGTTTGCCGTAGGAAGAACACAGGAACTTCTGTATTTCATCCGCCAGATCAAAGAACAGGAACTGATTACAACAAATCCAAATTTTGAAGTATATGTAGATAGTCCTCTTGCTGTAGAGGCGACGAGTATTTTCGGAAAAAATGTAAAAGAATGTTTTGATGAGGAAGCAAAGGCTCTGGTAGAAGAGGGAATCAATCCGCTGAGTTTTAAAGGACTGAAACTTTCCATTACCAGTGATGACAGTAAGGAGATCAATTTTGATCCAAACCCGAAAGTCATCATTTCCGCATCGGGTATGTGTGAAGCCGGAAGAATCCGTCATCATTTGAAACATAATTTATGGAGAGAAGACAGTACGATCGTTTTTGTGGGATATCAATCGGTCGGAACTCTTGGCCGTTCCCTGTTAGAGGGCGCGACAAATGTAAAATTGTTTGGTGAGCCTGTGGAAGTACGGGCGGAAATCGTAAAGATATCCGGTATCAGCGGACATGCGGATAAAAAAGGTTTGATCCACTGGGTGACTGGTTTTGATGAAAAACAGCCAAAGCGTGTCTTTGTGGTACATGGAGAAGATCAGGTATGCGACAGTTTTGCACAGTGCCTGGAAAAAGAACATGGTCTGCCGGCGACAGCGCCTTACAGTGGTACGATATTTAATCTTATCACGGGCGAGTTTGAGTACATCGCAGAACCGGTTTATGTAAAGAAAAAAGAGGGAGCAAAAAAACGTGCGATGGATGTATTTGGACGTCTGCTCCTGGCTGGCGAACGTTTGATGGCTGTTATTCGGAAGAACGAAGGCCTCAGCAACAAAGAGACAGCCAAATTTACCGATCAGATCAACGCACTCTGCGACAAGTGGGATCGGTAGCAGCATTGAAATTATGTGATATCCCAGGGGTCAGGTGGAAATTGTCTGCATTAAAGATGAAGAGTTTCCACCTAGGGATCCCAGTATCATATGATATAAATATTTAACTTTCAGGAGGGTATTAAACATGAAATTTTTTGTAGACACAGCAAAAATTGAAGACATCAAAAAGGCAAATGATATGGGAGTGATCTGTGGTGTAACAACAAACCCATCTTTGATCGCCAAAGAGGGCGGAAGAAGCCAGGAAGATGTATTGAAAGAGATCGCATCGATCGTTGACGGACCGATCAGCGGTGAAGTAAAAGCGACAACTGTAGATGCAGAAGGCATGATCGCAGAAGGAAGAGAAATCGCAAAACTTCATGAAAATATGGTAGTTAAGATCCCGATGACAGTAGAAGGACTGAAAGCTACAAAAGTATTGGCAAGCGAAGGTATTGCTGTCAATGTAACATTGATCTTTACAGCAAATCAGGCACTTCTTGCAGCACGCGCAGGAGCTGCTTATGTATCTCCTTTCTTGGGACGTCTGGATGATATTTCACAGCCGGGAATCGACTTGATCGAATCCATCGCTGCTATTTTTGCAAACTATCCGGAAATCGATACAGAGATCATCGCAGCAAGTGTACGTAATCCAATTCACGTTACAGACTGTGCATTGGCTGGTGCAGATATTGCAACTGTTCCATATGGTGTTATCGAGCAGATGACAAAACATCCATTGACCGATCAGGGTATTGCAAAATTCCAGGCAGATTATAAAGCTGTATTTGGTGAATAAAACTAAAAGGAGATAGGTGTATGAATACGTTAGAATTAAAGAAAATGGCTAACGAAGTTCGTAAGGGTATAGTAACTGCTGTACATAGTGCAAAGTCCGGACATCCGGGTGGCTCTTTGTCCGCCGCAGATATTTATACATATTTGTTCTTCGAAGAGTTAAATATCGATCCGAAAGATCCGAAAAAACCGGACCGCGATCGTTTTGTATTGAGTAAAGGACACACAGCGCCGGGATATTATTCCGCGCTGGCTCACAGAGGATTTTTCCCGGTAGAAGATCTGACGACGCTGCGTCATACCGGATCTTACCTGCAGGGACATCCGGATATGAAACACATTCCGGGCGTGGATATGTCAAGTGGTTCTCTGGGACAGGGAATTTCCGCTGCAGTAGGTATGGCACTTTCTGCGAAACTGAGCAATGAAGATTATCGCGTTTATACGCTTCTTGGAGATGGTGAGATTCAGGAAGGACAGGTTTGGGAGGCAGCGATGTTTGCCGGACACCGCAAACTGGATAACTTTGTGGCAATCGTTGACAATAACGGTCTTCAGATCGACGGTAAGATCGATGATGTATGTTCTCCTTATCCGATCGAGGACAAGTTTAAAGCATTCAATTTCCATGTGATCAATGTGGATGCACATGATTTTGATGCATTGCGTAAAGCATTTGATGAAGCAAAAGCAACCAAAGGAATGCCAACTGCCATTATTGCAAAGAGTATCAAAGGAAAAGGCGTTTCTTTCATGGAAAATCAGGCAAGCTGGCATGGAACGGCTCCAAATGATGAGCAGTATGCACAGGCTATGGCAGATTTAGAGAAAGTAGGTGAATCCCTGTGAGTGAAGTGAAAAAAATAGCAACTCGTGAGAGTTATGGAAATGCACTTGCAGAGCTTGGCGCAGAATACGAGAATCTTGTAGTTCTGGACGCTGACCTTGCAGCTGCGACAAAAACAGGAATCTTTAAAAAGGCTTTCCCAGATCGTCATATCGACTGTGGAATTGCGGAGTGTAACATGATGGGAATCGCTGCCGGTCTTGCAACTACCGGTAAAATTCCATTTGCAAGTTCGTTTGCCATGTTTGCAGCAGGACGTGCTTTTGAGCAGGTTCGTAACTCCATCGGTTATCCAAAACTGAATGTTAAGATTGGTGCGACACATGCCGGAATCTCTGTAGGAGAAGATGGTGCGACACACCAGTGTAATGAAGATATTGCTTTGATGCGTACCATTCCGGGGATGGTAGTCATCAACCCGGCCGATGATATCGAAGCAAAAGCAGCCGTACGTGCGGCTATCGAGCATGAAGGACCTGTATATCTTCGTTTTGGAAGACTGGCAGTACCTGTGATCAACGATACACCGGACTACAAGTTTGAACTTGGAAAGGGTGTTGTCCTTCGCGAAGGAAAAGATGTAACGATCATTGCTACCGGACTTCCGGTGTCCGAATGTCTCGCAGCTGCAGACAAGCTGGCAGCAGATGGCATTGATGCGAAGGTGATCAACATTCATACCATCAAACCATTGGATGAAGAACTGGTTGTAAAAGCAGCAAAAGAAACCGGAAAAGTAGTTACCGTAGAAGAACATTCCGTAATCGGCGGTCTTGGAAGTGCAGTATGTGATGCACTCTCCGAAAAATGCCCGACACAGGTAATGAAGATCGGTATCAATGATACCTTTGGCGAATCCGGACCAGCCGTAGAACTCGTTAAGAAATATGGTTTGGATGCAGACAGCATTTACGAAAAAGTAAAAGCATTTGCCAGATAGAGAGCCTGAATAGTTACTAATTAAGAATGACAAAAAGAACCTAAACGCTGGAAAACTTCAAAGTTTAGGTTCTTTTTTTGCGGATTTCGTGGAAATTTTTACAAAAGTATGGTACGATAGTAGGTATCAGACCACAGAATGGAGGAGTTTCATGGATTATCAATGCAGACCATTGAAAAAAGGACGGTCGTACGAAGTGACTGTGCCGGGATCCAAAAGCATTACGAACCGCGCGCTGCTGCTGGGAGCGCTGACAGCGGGAAAGACGTTGGTGCGTGGCGTGCTTTTTAGTGATGATTCCCGTGTATTTATGAAAGCATTGGAGGAGATCGGGTTCTCCGTTAAGATAGATGAAGAGAAAAAAGAGGCAGAGATCGAGGGACTTGGCGGACGTGTGCCGACAGGCAGGGAGCGAAGGATCTATGTCGGAAGTGCCGGAACGGCGGCAAGGTTTTTGACTGCAATGCTGGCGCTGTCGGGAGAACATTTTCTGGTGGAATCTTCCGATCAGATGAAGGTAAGGCCAATGGAGCCGCTTTTGCGTGCGTTAGAAGCACTCGGCGTAGGCTTTGAGTATTTGGAGAAGCCGTATGCTTTCCCATTCCGCATCTGCGGACGACAAGAAAATGGTGTGCGGGAAGTGGACTTAAACATTGATGCAAGCAGTCAGTTTCTGAGTGCACTCCTTTTGAGCGGAGTGATGTGCAGGGACGGGTTACAGATTCATCTGACAGGCACAAGGGATGCAAGATCCTATGTGAATATATCCATGAAAATGATGGAAGAATTTGGAGTGAAGGTGGAGCAGACCGGCGAAAACAGTTATTATGTTGCTCCGGGGCAGACATACCGGTGTGAAAAAGGCAGTTATCAGGTGGAGCCGGATGTGTCCGCCGCCTGCTATTTTTATGGAATTGCAGCACTGACAGAGAGCCGTGTCAAGGTGCTGCATGTGCACGCTGACAGTACACAGGGAGATATCCGTTTTCTGGATGTACTTGAGAAAATGGGATGCGATGTCAAAGAAGAAGCCGATGGCATCGTAGTAACAGGCCCTCAAAATAGAAAGCTGCATGGAATTCATATAAAAATGACAGATTTTTCCGATCAGACGATGACATTGGCGGCAATCGCGCCATTTGCAGAGGAAGAAACGGTTATTGACGGGATAGAACATATCCGCCGACAGGAATCGGACCGGATCCGGGGGATTGTGACAGAACTTACCAGACTTGGTATCCGATGCGAAGAACGGGAAGACGGAATGACGATTTATCCCGGAGAGATTACGCCGGGGGAAGTCAAAACCTACGATGACCACCGGATGGCGATGGCATTTTCCCTCATCGGACAGGTCGTGGATGGCATCGTGATCAAAGATGCCGGGTGCTGCAAAAAGACATTTGAAGATTACTTTGACGTATTGACAAACCTTGATTTAACCTCTAAGATAGAAGAATAAGACAGCGACGAAAGGATAGAAGACGATGAAAAAAATAATCGATGTATTACAAGAAGTGATGGAAGACGGATTTGAGCAAGCCGGATACGAGAAAAAGTTTGGTTTTGTGACCGTTTCCAACCGGCCGGATCTCTGCCAGTATCAGTGTAATGGTGCGATGGCAGCTGCAAAACAGTATAAGATGGCACCGTTTCAGATTGCAGAAAAAGTAGTAGAAGTTGTAAAAGAGAACGATATTTTTGAAAAAATAGAGATGGTAAAACCGGGATTTATCAACATAACTGTAAGCGGAAAACTGCTTGTGGATCTTGGAAAGGCCATGATGACAGAGGAAAAATTTGGCATTCCGGCGCCGGAAAAAGAGCGCACGGTAGTCATTGATTACGGTGGAGCCAATGTAGCAAAGCCGCTTCACGTAGGACATCTGCGTCCGGCGATCATTGGAGAAAGCGTAAAGCGTATCTGCCGTTTTATGGGCGATAAAGTGATCGGAGACGTGCATCTGGGTGACTGGGGACTTCAGATTGGTCTGATCATCAATGAAGTACGTCATCGTCAGCCGGAACTTCCGTATTTTGAGGATAATTTCACGGGAGAATATCCGAAAGAGGCACCATTTACCATTTCGGATCTGGAGCAGATCTATCCATATGCAAGCGGATATGCCAAAGAGCACGAAGATTATATGCAGGAGGCGCAGCAGATCACGGCACAGCTGCAGGAAGGACATCCCGGATATATCGCATTGTGGCAGCACATTTTGTCCGTTTCGATAGAAGATTTAAAGAAAAATTATGATAAATTAGACGTTCATTTTGACCTTTGGAAAAAGGAGAGCGATGCCCAGCCTTACATCCCGGATATGGTAGAGAAGATGAAGGCAGACGGACTTGCGTATATGAGCGAAGGCGCACTGGTTGTCGATGTGACCGAAGAAGGAGATAAAAAAGAACTTCCGCCGTGTCTGATCGTAAAATCAAACGGTGCTTCGCTGTATGCAACAACAGACCTTGCTACAATTGTAGAACGCGAGAAATTATTCCAGCCGGATGAGATCGTTTATCTGGCAGATAAGCGCCAGTCTCTGCATTTTACGCAGGTATTCCGCGTGGCAAAGAAGGCGAAGATCACAAGACCGGAAGTCGGCCTTGTATTTATCGGTTTTGGTACGATGAACGGAAAAGACGGAAAGCCGTTTAAGACAAGAGATGGCGGGGTTCTCCGCTTGCAGGCACTTCGTGAGCAGATCAACGAAGAAGTGTATAAGAAAATGATGGAAAACCGCGATTATGAAGAGGCAGAGGCGAGAGAAATCTCCGAGACCGTCGGACTTGCCGCGTTGAAATACGGCGATCTGTCTAATCAGGCATCCAAAGATTATATATTTGATATTGAGAGATTTGCCTCTTTTGAGGGAAATACAGGCCCTTATATTCTGTATACGATCGTCCGCATCAAATCTCTTTTGGCAAAATACAGCCGGAATGGCGGCAGTGTGACAGAGAAAGGTGAGGCAGACAAGCTGATGATACCGGACAGCCAGAGTGAGATCAATCTGTATCTGACACTTGCCAAATTCGGTGATATGATGGAAGCTGCGTACAGTGAGAAGGCACCCCATAAGATCTGCCAGTTTATTTATGAATTAAGTGAAAACTTTAACCATTTTTATCATGAAAATTCGATTCTGGCAAATGAGAACGAAGAGCAGAAGGCATCGTATATCCAGCTGTTGATCTTAGTGAAAAATGTGCTGGAGCAGTGTATTGATCTGCTTGGATTCCGGTCACCGGAAAAAATGTAAAAAAGGTAACTATTCAGGATTCAATGTATGGAAATCAATGAATCGTCGTGCTTGCACGTAAGAGGCTTTGATTTCCATACATTGAGATCCTAATAGGGCTCCCCTCCGCATATGAGCATTTTTAGCCTTGTCAAAGGCGGGAAAGAACACGAAGTGTTCGAAATGCGAATGTGAGAGGGGTGTCCTGAATAGTTGCAAAAATTGTAAGAAAGATGAGGCGTGAAGTCATGTATCGGGAAGTATCAAGATTAATCATGTATGGAAATCTGGGTCAGGACGAGATTTTAAGGAGACTCAGTGATATCTTTAAAGAGATCGAAGAAGATAAAGAATGCGTGCAGAAAGAAGCTCATGTGCGGGCACTTTACGACCAGATCTACCGCATTCTGGATCTGGCGACAAAGTATGGCTTTGATAACAATTTGTGGCAGTGCTACATCGCGTATCTGCTTGCGACAGACGAAAATCCGTTTAGTGTGATCTGTGAAAAAGTGGGAGCAAAGACGGACGACGCAGCCAGTGTCAATCAGATCGTAAAACAGGACATGGAGTGTTTTTACAAATTATTCCATTTTGATTTTCATGCGATCGAGACACTTTTGGAAGTGAAATGTTTTTCTATCCTTACGGAATATCATTCGATGGCGAAGGCAGAAAATACATACAATAAAAGTGTCAGCGAGAAAGTTAAGGAACTTGCCGGACAATTGGGAAAAGCCAAAGATGCGGAAGATTTCTTTGACATTGTGACAAACTTTTACCGGATTTACGGCGTTGGTAAATTTGGATTAAATAAGGCGTTCCGTGTGACACATACGAGCACGGGAGAATTAAATCTGGCGCCGATCACACATACGAGTGATGTGACGCTGGAGCATCTTGTAGGGTATGAGATCCAGAAAAAACAACTGGTTGACAATACCGAAGCATTTGTGGAGGGACGAAAGGCAAATAACTGTCTTTTGTTTGGCGACAGCGGAACCGGAAAATCCACTTGTATCAAGGCGATATTGAACCGGTACTATGATCAGGGGCTGCGATTGATCGAAGTGTACAAACACCAGTTCCAGGATCTGTCTGCCATTATAGAGCAGGTGAAAAACCGGAATTACAAATTTATCATTTATATGGATGATCTGTCGTTTGAAGAATTTGAGATTGAATACAAATATTTGAAAGCGGTGATCGAAGGCGGGCTGGAAGTGAAACCGGACAATGTGCTGATCTATGCAACTTCGAACCGCCGTCATCTGATCCGTGAGACGTGGAGTGACCGCTCGGATATGGCAAATGATGAATTACACCGTTCGGATACAATGCAGGAAAAATTGTCGCTGGTGGCACGTTTTGGTGTCAGCATCAATTTCTCCAAGCCATCCAGAAAAGAATATGAGGATATTATTTTGGGGCTGGCGGCAGAAAATCCGGATATCCGGTTGTCGAAAGAAGAACTTCTCCTGCAGGCAAATGCCTGGAGTGTGCGGAATGGTGGATATTCCGGCCGTGTAGCGGAACAGTTTATCATTCATTTGAAATCGATAGAATCGTAGAAAGGACGGGTGGCTCTATGTGGGAATGCTTTTTCCCGGATTCACGTGCGGCATCTGCCTATGAGATTGCTTACGAAGCGTATTATGAAAAAGGATATCGGGGAATCATATTTGATATTGACAATACGCTTGTCGAGCATGGAAAAGATGCGACGCAGAGAGCAGTTGAGTTGTTTCAAAGGCTATGTGAGATCGGTTTTGTGACGACATTGCTTTCCAATAATAAGAAAGAAAGAGTGGACCGTTTTAATAGGGAAATCGGCACAAATGTGGTCTGGAAAGCCGGGAAACCAGGTAAAAAAGGCTATCTTCTCGCAATGGAAAAGATGCATACGACAAGAGAGACGACACTCTTTGTCGGAGACCAGTTATTTACCGATGTATGGGGCGCAAAAAGGCTTGGAATCCGCAATGTGCTCGTAAATCCCATTGATAAAAAAGAAGAGATCCAGATCGTGTTAAAACGCTATCTGGAGCGGATTGTTTTGAAATCGTATGAAAAGCAGTCCGGATTGGAGATGACAACAAAATGAAAGAATTTTTAGAACAGCACAAATTGGATGCGATCCTTGTCCAGACTCCTGCCAATATGCGCAATATCAGCGGATTTACCGGAGAGGGACTGGTTTATACATCCAAAGAAGACGCCTGGATCCTTACGGATTCCCGCTATACGATCGCGGCGGCAGAGGAGAGCAGGGGATTTGAGGTGCTGGAGTATAAGAAAAATATCCGGCAGTATCTTGTGGAAAAAATAGTAAATGAGCATCCGGAACTGGCAGCAAAACCGTTTCGTATCGGCTTTGAAGATGCCGTCATGACAGTGGAGACGTACCGGACGTTCGAGGCTTTGTTTGAAAAGATGAATCTGAAACAGTGGGAACTGGTTCCACTGCATAAAAAATTGGATAAAATGCGTCAGGTCAAAACGCCGGAAGAAATTGAATCCATCAAAAAAGCCGAGGCGATCGGAGATGAAGCATTTACAAAAATTGTAAAATTCTTAACCAAATGCTATCGTGAAAAAAAACCCGTGACGGAAAAGCAGGCAGCCGCGCATATTGAATTTTATATGCGGGATGCCGGAGCAGAGGGAACGAGCTTTGATACGATCGCGGCAAGCGGGATCCATTCTTCGATGCCTCATGCCGTGCCGACGGATAAAGTGTTAGAAGAGGGCGATTTCCTGACGATGGATTTTGGCTGCCTGGTCAATGGATATTGTTCCGATATGACGCGTACGATCGTGTACGGCAGAGCCGATGATAAGCAGAAGGAAATTTACGATGTCGTACTGCAGGCGCAAATGGCGGCGATTCAGGCGATCAAGCCGGGGATGACGGGCAGAGAGGTCGATGCCATTGCCCGTAATATCATAACAGAGGCAGGGTATGGAGAGTGCTTTGGACACGCTCTCGGACATAGTGTAGGACTTGAAATCCACGAGACACCATGCTTTTCCAAACGGGAAGAAAGTGTCATCAAGCCGGGAATGGTCATTACGGTAGAACCCGGAATCTATGTAGAAGGATTTGGCGGAGTACGTATCGAAGATGTCGTCGTGATCACGGAAGATGGCTGCGAAGACATCACACATTCCCCAAAAGAAAGGATGGAAATACAATGACAAACAGACCTAAGATCTGTATCCCGGTCACTGCGGTAACACGGGATGAGATTACGGATACCGCGCGGCGATTTGCCACCCTTCCGGCAGAAATGGTGGAATGGCGTGTGGACTTTTTTGCAGGATATGAAAGAGAGATTCCGGCAGTAACAAAGGAACTGAAAGAAATACTTGGAACCAAAGAATTGATAACGACGATCCGCACGACACACGAAGGCGGCGAAAGCAACGGAGACCGGTTCCCATACAAAGAGACAATCTGTAAAATTTTGGAAGATGGAAAGACGGATTATATCGACGTCGAGATCCATCGAGGAAAAGAAATCGTATCCGCGGTTGTTGCGGAAGCAAAAGTGAATGGAGTAAAGGTGATCGGCTCGTATCATAATTTTGAAAAAACACCATCGGAAGAAGAACTGACTGCCATTTTGGAAGAGGCACGTGAACTTGGTGTGGATATCGGGAAAGCAGCCTGTATGCCGGCAGGAACTGACGAAGAGCAGTGGGAAGATGTCATGCGGCTTCTCTCTGCTACCGAGAAGATGAGCGCGGCATATCCGGAGTTTCCGTTGATTACGATGAGCATGGGAAAAGCCGGCGAGATGTCAAGATTATATGGCGGTCTGTATGGATCGACGGTATCTTTTGGCTGTGCCGGAAAGGCTTCTGCACCGGGGCAGATCGAGTTGGAAGATATGACGTCAGTATTTGATAAGATTTATGCCGGAGGAGACCAGATCAGTCTGATCGGGTTTATGGGTGTGGGAAAATCTACGATATCCCGTAGACTTCATGAACTTACCGGCCGTCCGGAAGTGGATACGGATAAGCGCATCGTGGAAGAACAGGGATGTCCGATCTCCCAGATTTTTGAGGAAAAAGGCGAGGAGTATTTTCGCCGGTTAGAGACAGACCTCATCGATGAACTGGGAACTCTTCCGCCGGGAATCATTTCCTGTGGCGGCGGAATGGCACTTCGCGATATCAATGTAAAAAAACTGCGTGCGATCGGAAACATTGTACTGCTGACGGCGACGCCGGAGACTATCTATGAAAGAGTAAAAGACAGCACGGACCGTCCGCTTTTAAATGGCAATATGAATGTGCCTTACATCCGCCAGCTGATGGAAAAACGCCGCCCGTTTTATGAAAAGGCAGCGACGATCCGGGTAGCGACCGATGGGAAGACGGCGACGGAGATTGCGGAAGAAATTATAGAAAAATGCAAATAATATCAATTCTATGGAAAGTTTTTCTTGAAAAAATGTTTCAAATATAATAAAATAGTGAGTAGATATATTGCTTTTATCAAGAACAATACTTGCAGAGGAGTTCTGCATATAGAAAATTTTAGGAGGAACTGTTATGATTTCAGCAGGAGATTTTAAAAACGGATTGACAATTGAGATTGATGGTGTCGTATACCAGATTCTTGAATTCCAGCACGTAAAACCAGGAAAAGGTGCAGCATTCGTACGTACAAAATTGAAAAATGTAGTGGATGGTGGAGCTGTAGAAAGAACTTTCCGTCCAAATGAAAAATATCCTCAGGCTCATATCGACAAGAAAGATATGCAGTATCTGTATTCTGAGGGAGATATGTATAACTTCATGGATATGGAGACATACGATCAGATCGCTTTGCCGGAAGAGACCGTAGGCGATGCTATGAAATTTGTAAAAGAAAATGATATGGTTAAGATGGTTTCTTACAAAGGAAATATCTTCTCCGTAGAGCCACCGATGTTCGTAGAATTGGAAGTAACAGAGACAGAGCCTGGTGTAAAAGGCGACACTGCTACAAACGTTACTAAACCGGCTACGGTTGAGACAGGTGCTCAGGTAAATGTACCGATTTTCGTAAATCAGGGTGACAAGATCCAGATCGACACACGTACCGGTGAATATTTGAAACGAATCTAATTTAATGGATAGAAATTAGAACGATAACCCTCTTTACCATGTTTTGGTAAGGAGGGTTTTGATATTAACGGAAAAGAGAAGTCAGATAAAGCAACAAGACGTAGTAATCAATACCATGATGACGTGGTTTTAATTGCTACGATTGACAAATAAATCGGGCTATTTTATAATATTTATAGACGACGGCGAGTATCGCAAAGAGTGTGGTGGACGCCGTCGCTATTATGTATACAAGTATGTTTTGATTTTTTGGAGGATTGACATGGCTATAAAAATAATTGGAACGGGAAGCTATTTACCGGAAAATGTGGCGGATAATCATTTTTTATCTACGATTGTGGATACCAATGACGAATGGATCAGCCAGCGTACCGGAATCAAAGAGCGGAGGCTGTCAAGCGGAAGCAAAGAGGGGACAACCTATATGGCAACACAGGCTGCAATAAATGCGATGGAAGATGCCGGTGTGACGGCGGAAGAAATTGATCTCATCATCGTGGCTACGGTTTCGGCAGATACTTATGTACCGAATACTTCCTGTCAGGTGCAAGGAGAGATTGGAGCGATTCGTGCGACCTGCTTTGACTTAAATGCGGCCTGTTCCGGATTTTTATTTGGCTTGAATACAGCGGATGCGTATCTTGAGACGGGGATGGCAAAGACGGTTCTTGTCATCGGTGCAGAAACATTGTCGCGTGAAGTGGACTGGTCTGACCGCAGCACGTGTATTTTGTTTGGCGATGGTGCAGGTGCTGCCATTCTTCGTAAAGTGGAAGGAAAAGGCGGTATCCTTGCGAGTGTGACCGGTTCTGATGGTACACAGGGCGAGGTGCTTACGTGTAAAGGACGTGGAATCCAGAATCCATTTTACAAGAGCCGCAGAAAGAAAGATTATATTCAGATGAATGGACAGGCCGTATTCCGTTTTGCGGTAACAACGGTGCCAAAATACATCAAACAGATTTTGAAAAAGACGAATACGGAAGCAGATGAGATCAAATATTTTGTACTCCATCAGGCAAACCGGCGTATTTTGGAATTGATCGCCAAACGTCTTAAAGTAGATATGGATAAGATTCCGATGAATCTGGATCACTATGGAAATACGTCATCGGCAAGTATTCCGATCCTTCTTGATGAACTGAATAAAAATGACCTTCTGGAAGAGGGAGACAAATTAATCTTGTCCGGCTTTGGCGGTGGGCTTACGTGGGGAGCTGTTTTACTTGAATGGTAAGATTCAGATTGATCTGATCACCGGATTTTTAGGATCCGGGAAGACAACATTTATTAAGAAATATGCGGCCTATTTTCTGAAACAGGGAAAGAAACTGGGAATTCTGGAAAATGATTTTGGCGCCGTCAATGTGGATATGATGCTTTTGCAGGATGTCATGAGCGACTCTTGTGATGTGGATATGATCGCGGGGGCGTGCGACAAGGACTGCCACCGGCGCAGAATGAAGACAAAGCTGATCGCGATGGGAATGCTTGGATATGACAGAGTGCTGATCGAGCCGTCCGGTATTTTTGATGTCGATGAATTTTTTGATATTTTGCATGAAGATCCGCTCGAACGCTGGTATGAGATTGGCAATGTGATCGCCATTGTGGATGCGTCCATGCCGGCAGGAATGTCGAAGGAAGCGGAGTATCTCTTTGCGACGCAGATTGCCTGCGCTGGTCAGATCGTTTTCAGCAAATGTCAGGAAACGACGGCAGACCGCATCGAACAGACGATTCATCAGATGAATGCAGCGATGGAACAGTTTGGCTGCAAGCGGCGTTTTCAGAAAGACGAAATCTTGTTGAAAAACTGGGAAAAAATGGAAAGTGATGACTTTTTCAAAATCGCATCCTCTGGTTATACGACAGACCGTTTTGCTAAGTTGTGGTTTGAGAAGGAAGAGGCATTTTCGACGCTGTATTTTATGGAGCCGACGGTTTCTTCGGACAAGGTTTCTGAGATTACGGATCGTATTATGAAGAATCCGGCATGTGGAAATGTAATCCGTATGAAGGGGTTCTTTAAAACTCCGGAGGGAACCTGGATCGAGTTAAATGCGACGACGGAGAACAAGAAAATAGAGCCGATCAAAGAGGGCCAGGAAGTGGTTATCGTGATTGGAGAACATTTAGTAGAAGAAGAAATACGAAAATATTTATATGAGGAGCCTGCCCGGTAGAGAGCAGGCTTTTCATGAATCGCAATATGTGCTAGAATGAAAGGTGGAAAGGTTGGTCTTTATTATGAAAAAAGAAGAAAAAACAAATGTAATGCGTGTCTTGGATGCGAAGAAAATTTCGTATCAAAGTCATAATTATGTGGATTCCGGCGCGATCAGCGGAACAGAAGTGGCAAAAGCGCTGGGCCAGAACCCGGATGCGGTATTTAAAACATTGGTTACCGTAAGTAAATCGAAGAAATATTATGTGTTTCTTGTGCCGGTCGAAAAAGAACTGGATCTGAAAAAGGCGGCAGCCTGTGCCGGTGAGAAGAAGATAGAGATGCTGAAAACTAAAGAGCTGCTCGGCCTTACCGGATATATTCACGGCGGATGTTCGCCGATTGGCATGAAAAAGTTTTTTCCTACGTTTATCGATAAAAGTGCGGCAGAGCAGGAGACAATCTGCTTCAGCGGGGGAAAGATCGGATTTCAGGTGCAGCTGAGTTTAGAGGATCTGAAAAAAGTGATCCGGTTTGAACTGGCGGATATTGTGGAGGGATGAGGAAGAAATAAGTTATAATACCTATTTCCCCGGCATAAATTAGTAAAAAACGCCGGGGTTTTATTATGGAACCAAATTCAATAGAAATAGAAAAAGAAAAACTCATCTTATTTACTAAAGTCGGGGCGGTTGTTCTTACATCATTGCTTCTTTTAGCTGCCAGCATCCATTTTTATCCGCAGACAGTGGCGACACTGAATACAAAACTCGGACAGGGAATCGCAGCGAAAGAACTGCCAATCTATTGTGTAGATAAAGGGGAGGAAAAGAAGATTTCTCTTAGTTTTGATGCTGCGTGGGGAAATGAGGACACCGCTAAAATTTTAGAGATTTTAAAGAAAAACAATGTGCGGGTTACGTTTTTTATGACAGGTGGCTGGGTTGAAAAATATCCGGATGATGTGAAGGCAATCGCCGCTGCAGGACATGATCTGGGGAATCACAGCGAAAATCACAAGCAGATGTCTCAGCTGTCAGCGGAGCAGTGTAAGGAAGAGTTGTTGAAACCGCATGAAAAGGTAAAAGCATTGACGGGAAAAGAGATGATCCTCTTCCGGCCGCCGTATGGGGATTACAATGACAATCTGATCCGGGTTTGCCGGGAGATTAATTATTATCCGATCCAATGGGATGTAGATTCGCTGGACTGGAAAGATTATGATGCCGATACGATCGTGCGCCGCGTCACAGAACACAAACATCTGGGAAATGGTTCCATCATTTTGTGCCACAACGGGGCAAAACATACCGCGGAGGCATTGGACACGATGATTAAGACGTTGAAAGAAAAAGGATATGAGCTTGTACCAATTTCGGAGTTGATCCTGAAAGACAATTACGAGATCGATACCGAGGGAAGACAGCATAAGGCTGGATGATTTCTGCAATAATAAATGTGACTGCCGCGTTGACAGATTAACGTGGCAGTCATTGTATTTTTATTCCATTGTTTTTGATGAGGCAGACGCAGCAGGAAGGCTGCTGAGATTGTTATTTTCTTCGCCATCCGGCAGCGACTTCAAGTATTCGGTGTCACCACGGTGAGCAATGCCCACGCCCTGAATATCACCGGCTTTTGCCATAGCGACTCCTTCGCTTTTGCTGACCGTTTTTCCATCGGATAATTGATAACCGGTTATTTTACCGCGTTGTTTTACAATACCTACGATTTCTTTTGCGTCTGCGGAAGGTTCCGGAATATCGTCTAAAGCCGCCATCGGCAGAGCATTTCGAAAACGTTCATTTTCTTTCATGTTGAAAACCTCCAAGTTTTGTTTTAAAATTAGGATATCCGGATTTTGAAGTTTTATGTGCCGGATAAAAATGATAGAGAATAGAGAGCAAAAGAATGAAACACACAAGAGAATTGACAAAAGGTAATATTTTAATCGGACTGTGGGCATTTGCGGTGCCGCTGATGCTTGGCAACGTGATGCAGCAGTTATACAACCTGGTGGATACCTGGGTGGTCGGCAAATACATTGGAGAGCAGGCGCTGGCGGCTGTTGGTGCGTCCTATACGCTGATGACATTTTTGACATCGGTGATCCTGGGACTTTGTCTGGGCGCGGGAGCATTTTTTTCGATGGCATATGGGAAAAAAGACTGGGATGTTTTTCGAAACGGTCTGGTTATGTCTTTTACGACAATCGGCGGGCTGTCGCTGATTGTTATGGCTGTGATATATTTATTGATGGATAAAATTATACTATGGCTTCAGGTGCCGCAGGAAACCTTTGCGGATATGCGGACGTATCTGGTATATGTGATGGCAGGCTTTTTCGCAACATTTTTGTATAATTTCTACGCCAATGTACTGCGCAGCGTGGGAAATTCGGTGGTTTCCCTCGTGTTTTTAGCCATTTCCGTCGTGCTGAATATCGGACTGGATCTTTTGTTGGTCATCCCGTTTCAGGCGGGTATTGCCGGGGCGGCGGTGGCGACCGTTATCTCGCAGTACATATCCGGGATTGGGATGGGCTTGTATTTTATGAAAATGTATCCGGAATATCTGCCACAGAGAAAGGATTTCAGATGGGAGGGAACCAATCTGCGGCATATTATGTCATTGTCAGGATTTACCTGTTTGCAGCAGTCGGTAATGAATTTTGGTATTTTGATGATCCAGGGGCTGGTAAACAGTTTTGGCGCGGTCATAATGGCTGCGTTTGCGGTGGCGGTAAAAATCGACACGATCGCGTATATGCCGGTGCAGGATTTTGGAAATGCGTTTTCGGTATTTGCCGCACAGAATTTTGGTGCAGGGAAGAGAGAGCGGATCCGGGAAGGCGTGAAATATGCCGCACTCAGCGTCGTGGTTTTCTGCGTGATCGTAAGTTCGCTGGTCGTTTTCTTTTCGCATTCGCTGATGAATTTATTTGTGAATGCCGGGAGTGCTGTATCCGAAGCGGGGGCATGGTATCTTCAGATTGAAGGAGCTTTTTATGTGGGGATTGGAATATTGTTCCTGCTTTACGGATATTTTCGTGCAGTCAATAAACCGGTTGTATCTGTTATCTTAACGGTGATTTCACTGGGAACAAGAGTAGCGCTGGCGTATGGATTGACGATGATCGCCGGTGTGGGAGTGACAGGAATCTGGATCTCGATTCCGATTGGATGGTTTTTAGCAGATTTCGCCGGCATTATTTTTTACCGGCGAAACCAGTTTTGACATTGGATCCTGAATGGTTACGTGTTAACGTACGATCTTACGGATCTGTGGTACGATCTGTGCTGCGATCACAGCTTTTACCACATCCAACACGATAAATGGCAGGAATCCGGCTACAAGAGCAGGGACAAGAGCGATATCGCTTACAACCATCATCCAGATGCTGCCGAACAGATCGACAAAGGCGGCAGAAAGAATGGCGATAATGGTATAAAGAACGCGGTTGTATCTGCGTGTGCAAAGGAGGGGAACCAGCGCAGCTACGATGAGAAATGCGATGCTGTAACCACCCCATGGTCCTAACACGTAACCGATCCCGGACGCCCCGCCGATAAGAACGGGAAGTCCCAAAAGTCCGAGCAGAAACCAGATTAAATTGATCAAAAAGGATTCACGTATGGAAAATACCAAGGCGACGAGCATTACGATAAAATTCAAAGCGGTAATGTGAGAGCCGTTTGGCAGTGGGATACTGATGTAAGCAGATACGCACAATACCGCGGCCATCAAGGCAATTATCACAAGAGACTGTGCGGAATGTGTAGATTTAGCAGTTGTCTGAGTGGTTTGTGTTTGTTCGTTCATAATGTCCTCCAAAAAGTTATTTTCTTGCTCCATTATAACGAGGATAAAATGAAATGTCAACCGGTTTTTGAGAAAAGGTTGACATTAGCGATGGAGCCTATTATACTGATAATAAATATCAATGTTTTCAGGAGGAATTGTCATGGACAATAAGATTGAAATGTATAAGGAACTGGTGTTAAAAGGAGAAAAATTGGAAAAAGAACAGGCGATGGAACTGCTGACTGTGGATCTGGATGAATTATGCCAAGCGGCAGATGAGATTCGGAAAGCCTTTTGTGATAATAAATTTGATATGTGTACGATCATTAATGGAAAGAGCGGGAGATGTTCGGAAAATTGTAAATATTGTGCGCAGGCAGCCTGTCATAAGACAGAAGTGGAAAATTACCCACTGCTTTCTACGGAAGAAATTCTGGAAGATGCGAAAAAGATAGAAAGCCAGGGGGTGCGGCGGTATTCGATCGTAACGTCCGGAAAACGGCTGAATGCAGCAGAAGTAGACCAGATGTGTGAATGCATCCGAAAACTCCGAGAAGAGACCAGTCTTCATGTATGCGGCTCGTTTGGTCTCCTTGACAAGGAGGCCTTTGGCAAATTAAAAGAGGCCGGACTGACAAGAGTACATAACAATTTAGAGACGTCGAGAAGGTATTTCCCGGATGTCTGTACGACGCATACGTTTGATGACAAGATCGCAGCGATCACAGCCGCCAAAGAGGCCGGACTGGAAGTGTGCAGCGGCGGAATTATGGGAATCGGGGAGACGATGGAAGACCGTATTGATATGGCGCTGGAAGTTCGCAGACTTGGGGTGCATTCGGTTCCGGTCAATATGCTCAATGCGATCCCGGGAACTCCGTATGAAAATGAACCACGTCTGACAACCGACGAAATGCGTCGGATCGTGGCAGTTTACCGTTTCCTTCTTCCGGATGCTTTTATCCGGCTTGCCGGCGGAAGAGGTCTGATGGAAGACAAAGGCCGCGGCTGTATGGAATCCGGTGCCAATGCGGCGATTTCCGGCGATATGCTTACGACATCGGGAATTACGGTAAAGACCGATTTTGAACTTTTAGGAGAATTGGGATATGAGATCGTTGATTGACAGGGGACTTGGCTGGTTTCGAAAACTGGCAGGAGAATTTGCTGCTTTTTCGGGGTATGACGGCTATGAGATCGCCCAGGTGGAATTGGCAAAGGGCAGCGGGGAAAAGGAACCCGTCTGCGAAGAAAAAAGGCGGGACCGCTATGCTACATTAGCATTGTCAAAAAATGGAAAACAAATGACGATGAAACTGATCCGGCCAAAAGAAACCGTGGAGCAGATTTCGGGATCCAGGATGGAAGGGGCACATTCGGTGAAAGAACGGCCTCGGATGGAAAAGCCTAAGATAGAGGGTGCCGAGAAACAAAGATGGTCTGCCGCTGACATCCAAAACTTTACGGAGGCAGTCGGGGACACCAATTCCATTCATCAAGGGGAGCAGGCAATCGTACCTGGACTTTTGATGCTGGAAACGATGCTTTTGGAATTCGACAAAAAAGAACTGTTGTGGAAGAAGATAAAAATGCGTTTTTATAAGCCGGTAGCTGCGTCGCAGACGGTTTGGATCGTCCGGCAGGAGAAAGAATTTACCGCCCGGACAAAGGAGGAACAGATATGCTGGAAAATGTCGTTGTCGTAGGCGGATATCGTACGTATATTGGCAGGGAAAACGGAATTTATCGGCATATTCCGGCAGAAAAACTTGGTGGACATATTTTACATAAATTGTCAGAAGATTACGGGAAGCCGGATCTTGTACTTGCGGGAAATGCCGTGGGAGCCGGGGGAAATATCGGAAGACTGATGGCGTTAGAAGCCGGGATACAGGAAGAAGTTCCGGCGTTTACAATCGACAGCCAGTGCTCCTCCGGTCTGGAAGCCATCGTTATGGCGGCAGCAAAGATCCGGAGCGGTCAGCAGCAGGTGGTCTTTGCCGGCGGAGCGGAAAGTTCGTCGACGGCACCAAGGCGTATGGTTTCGGAAAATCATCCGGAGTACAATGGAGATGAAATCTATATGGCAGCAAAATTCTCGCTCGGAGAATGGCGGCAGGATGCGATGCTCCGGGGAGCGGAAAAAGCAGCGATAATGTCAAATATTTCCAGAGAAACTTTGGATGGCTGGGCACTGCGCAGTCAGCAATTGGCAGTCAAAGCGAGAGAGACTAAGGTGTTTGAAGACGTTATCCTTCCGCTTGGAGTGGAAAAGGAATGCGATCAGGGGATCCGGCATACAATGTCGAAAGCATTCATTGGGAAGATTCCCACACTTTATGAGAATGGGGTGACGACAGCGGCAAATGCCTGTGGTACACAGGATGGCGCGGCTTTTGTCGTATTGTGTGCGGAAAGTTATGCGAAAAAGAAGGGCTGGAAACCATGGCTTCGTTTTGTGGATATGGTGGAAGTGGCAGGAAATCCGGAAATGCCGCCATTGCTTGTAAACAAAGCATTGGACAAACTGTTTGAAAAGACCGGAATACAGCCGGAAGAGATCGCCGCCTACGAATGCAATGAGGCATTTGCTGTGATCGATGAATTGTTTGCCAGAAAATATCCATCGTGTGTATCGGCTTACAATGCCTGTGGAGGGGCATTGGCATATGGCCATCCTTATGGGGCGACCGGCGGGATCCTTACACTGCATCTGGCAAAGCGTCTGCAGCAGTGCGCGGAAGATAACGTGTATGGGGTGAGTGCGATTGCGGCGGCCGGTGGACAGGGGACTGCCATTTTATGGAAGAAAGTGTGTGAAGAATGAGAAATTTTTATGACATGATATGCGGGCAGGAGGCAGACCGGCTCGCTTTGGTAGAAGAAGGAAAAGAATATACCTATGGAGAACTGGTAAAGTTTTCGCAGGAGAAAGGAAACCAGCTGAGGCAGGAAAATCCGGAAAAAAAAGTGATTTTCTTTCGGGAAAAACAGATATTGGATCAACTCATTTCTTTTTTGGGCTGTCAGGCGGCAGGAAAGATCCCACTTCTTGTGCCGGAGGATGCGAGAGACCTGCCAGAGATTGGAGAAGTGCCGGAAAATGCCTGTATGGCAGTGATGACTTCAGGAAGTACCGGAGTGCCGAAAGTACTTTATCGGCGGTATGAGAGCTGGGCGGATTTTTTCCCGGTTCAAAATGAAATCTTTGGAGTGACACCGGAAAGCCGGATGTTTGCCCAGGGGAGTCTTGCGTTCACCGGCAATCTGAATCTTTATATGGCACAGTTTTCCACCGGTGCGGCGATGGTCGCAGCTAATGTATTTGATCCCCGTAGATGGGCGGAATGGATCGAAGCATATAAGACGGATGTCATATATCTGATCCCTCGTAAACTCCTGTTTCTTCCACAGTGTATCAAGAAGCCGGTTACGACAGTTCGGCATATTCTTGCCGGATCCCAGAGTATGGGAAGTGAAGAAGCAGAAAAACTGCACCGTTGTTTTCCAAATGCCGGTATCGTTCTTTATTATGGAGCCAGTGAACTCAATTACATCACGTATCTCCGGCAGGATCAGATGACCCAGGAGAAAAACTGCGTGGGAAAACCGTTCCCGGGTGTGCAGGTGTCAGTAAAAGACGGTGAAATCTTTGTTACGACGCCTTATCATGTGGAGGGAGCCTTGTGTCCGTTCAGCCTGAAAGATCTTGGCCATATGGATGCGGCAGGAAATCTGTATTTTGACGGAAGAAAAGACGATATCGTCAGCATACGGGGACGGAAAGTGTCGCTTCTTAAGATAGAAAGAGCCTTGGAAGACATTCCGTTTATCGAGGAGGCAATTGCCGCGGTCGTAGAAAAGGATGGAGAAAAGCGGGCAGCGGCATGGGTGACAGTATGTGACAGAGAGGCTTTGTGTTTGCCGGAAAGAGAGAAAAAAATCTATGCATATTTGAAACAAACACTTGCAAATTACGAACTGCCGTATTGCTGCCAGATTGTGGAAAAACTTCCGCATACAGAAAGTGGAAAAAAAGACCGAAAAGTACTTGACAAAGTGTGATAGTTCTGCTATGATTGCTATCACAGTACGGGCTTGTACTGGTTTCGACAGGCCGGCTGAAGATGGAGAAGCTATCCGTGGACCGTGACCACGTTAAAACATGGATTAAAATTAAACGCTGAAGATAATTTAGCATACGCTGCCTAATGGCAGCTGTCTGACTTAAGGCACCTACACTTTAAGACCCAGGCATCAACGATGTAGGAAACGACATGCATTAAGCTTTGCGTGCATGGGCGTATCATGAAGCTACTAAAACCTGAAGGGTGTTCATTCTCGTCAGGCGGAGGGAATGTAAAAAAATGAACTATGATAGTAGAAGTACATGGGATTCCGGTTTGGACGCGGGTTCGATTCCCGCCAGGTCCATGTTTTGTCATGAGGAGGGACCCGCCGCAGGTGGGAGGAGTCCTGATGACCAATTGTGGTAAGGAGGGCTCCATCGAAGATGGGAGGATTCCTTATCATGCAGGCAGACGCCCACGAACGAAGTTTGTATATTATGGCGTCTGCTATTTTTGTATAAGGAGGAAGGAGGCCATAGGATGGATTATGCAGTAACATTGAAATTTGATAAAGAGACCGAAAAAACAATTCAGAATCTTATTGATGAGGTAGCAGAGAAAACAGGCTGTGGTTACATGAAACGGATAAATATCCCACCGCATGTTACAGTTTGTGCTCTTGTAAGTGATAAGGAAGAAGCATTACTTGTAGAAATGGAAAATATTGTAAAATTGATAAACAAAGATGTGATTTGGTTTGCCAATATTGGCGTGTTTAATCCGCTTGTAATTTATCTTGGACCAGTATTGAATGAGTATTTACAGAATACCTGCAGCTTAGTGAATGAACGGTTACTAAAGTATGCGGATGTTGGTAATAGAGGGCAGTATCTGCCAAACCAGTGGGTTCCCCATGCAGCAATTGCAGTAAAACTGACTCCGCCTGCCTTACAGGAGGCGTTTGCTATTGTACAGGAAAAGTTTACTGCATTTGAAGCAACCGTTGAAAAAATTGTCTTAGCAAGAGTGAATCCATATGAAGAACTTTATTCATGGAAATTAAAATAAAAAGTATTTGTTATGAGGGGGATATACTATGTTTTTCAAAAAAGATAAGTCACGAGTTGTCGATAAGAATCCGAATGAATTACCAGGGGTAAGGAAAAAATCATTTCACAGGGGGTATTTAGTTTGAAAATAGATATTATCGGTTCGGTTGCAAGTGGAAAAACAACGCTTGCAAAAAGAATTTCAAGGAAATATGGTATTCCGTATTATGAAAAAGACAATATTATTTGGAAGAGAACTTTGAATGGAGACGTTAAAAGAAATCCGGAGGAACGAGATAAATATTTTTATGATATTATATGTGAAAATAATTGGATTGTAGAAGGAGCACCGAGAAAAATTTTGAAAGAGAGCTTTGGATGCTGTGATTATATTATTGTATTAGATGAATACACAATTATAAGAATGATAAGAGTATTTAAACGATGGATTAACCAAAGAAGTGGAAGAGAGTCTTATAATTCAAAACCAACATGGAATTTTTTGTGGTGTAATATTAAATGGGTTTTGGACTTTAACCAAATGAAAAGAGGATTATTGCAGGAATTGAGCATTTTTGCTGAGAAGGTAAAAATATTTAAACATTCAAAAGAAGCTTATGAATTTGTTATCAAAAGTTTTCCTCAGATTTAGTTTAATAGAGGTAGTGATCATGATAAGAAAATTACAAAAAACAGATGTAATTAAAGTAGCAGATATTTGGCTGGATTCTAATATAAAAGCACATGATTTTATCCCTGCACAATATTGGAAAAGTAATTTTGAATTAGTAAAAGAACTGCTATTACAGGCAACTGTCTATGTTTATGAGGATAATCAAAAAATACAAGGCTTTATAGGAATGAATGAGGAATATATTGAGGGCATTTTTGTTTCGGATGAAATGCAATCGCAGGGGATAGGTAAAATTCTGCTGAATTATGCAAAGGGTAAAAGAAACAAATTATTTTTGAACGTATACCAAAAAAACACACGTGCAATATCCTTTTATCAAAGAGAAGGATTTGAGGTTCAGTATAGTGGTTTGGATGAAGTTACTGGGGAAAAAGATTATGTAATGACATGGCAGCAGAAATAGAAATTTCAGGTTTTTTATCCGTGATGTGTTTTTATTTCAAAATAAGAGAATAGCTGATTGTGCCGGAGGTGAATTTTATGTGGTTTTGGTGGTTTATGTTAATATGCGATATGATAATTCCTATTTTTATGGTTATTGCAGGAAGAATGATGTGGAAACATTGCCCAAAACATATAAATGGTATGGTGGGTTACAGAACAATTCGATCAATGAAAAATATGGATACATGGAAATTTGCTCATGACTATTGTGGAAAACGTTGGTGGAAAATAGGATGGATAATGATTATACCATCTGCTTTGATGCATTTTCCGTTATATCACGGTGATGAGAATACGATTGGGATTGTAGGGGGAATTCTTGTAACAATTCAATGTGTTATTTTGACTGTATCAATTTATACGACAGAGAAAGCTTTGAAAAAACATTTTAATGATGATGGAACACCTAGATAACTTCCAATTTGACGGAGGTAGCATTATTTGTGGAAGGACAAATGATTTATAAAGAAAAATAAATCGGAGGTTTATATGAATTATTTGATAAGAGAATTAAAACAAGATGAAAATAAGGTATTAGATACTTTTTTGTACGAGGCGATTTTTATTCCCGAAGGAGTTTCTGCACCGTCCAAAGATATTATTAATCAACCAGATTTGCAGGTGTATGTAAAAGACTTTGGTAAGAATAAGGGAGACTTATGTTTGGTTGCTCAAGTTAGGGATAAGATTGTTGGTGCTGTATGGGTTCGGATTATGAATGATTACGGGCATATAGATAATGAAACACCGTCTTTTGCAATTTCACTGCTTAAAGAGTATAGAAACTATGGTATCGGAACAGAATTAATGAAACAGATGCTAACAAAATTAAAACTAGAAGGATATAAACAAGCATCATTAGCTGTTCAAAAGATGAATTATGCTGTCCGGATGTATCGGAAGATAGGATTTGAAATTGTTGATGAAAATGATGAAGAATATATTATGATGTGTAAATTATAGGCATTTGCTCAAATTCCGGTTGGATAAAAGTGCCATTATACAGTATCGTTACTTGTATGGTACAATTCGGATATGAATTTGAAAAATGAAAGTTGTGGAGGAACAGACTATGGAAACCAGACCAGAAATGAGTAGAAAATTGGATGGACAAACTTTTCGGAACTATTATTATTTGAAGCAGGAATTAGTTGATTTTTGTAGAGAACATCATTTGCCTGTTTCGGGTGGAAAGATAGAACTTACGGATAGGATTGCTTACTTTCTCGATACAGGAAAGACATTAAAGGCTTCGGAAAAGAGAAAAGCAACAAAGTGTGTCAATCTTATTACAGAGGATACACTTATCGAGCCTAATATTGTATGCTCAGAAAAACATCGGGCTTTTTTCAAAGAGAAAATCGGAAAAACCTTTTCTTTTAATGTATCATTTCAGAGGTGGTTGAAAGAAAATGAGGGCAAGACTTACGGAGATGCAATAAGAGCATACTACCAGATTTTGGAAGAAAAGAAAAAGGAAAAACAGCGATAGACAAGCAATTTGAATATAATACATATATTAGAGATTTTTTTGAAGATAATCAAGGCAAAAGCTTGAAAGAAGCAATTTTATGCTGGAAATATAAAAAAGGGTTGCCGGGACATAATCGTTATGAAAAATCTGACTTAATTGCACTAAGATAACAGTATAAAGAAATATGCATAAAGTGGATTGAGGAAGTATAGGGAACGTAAAGAGAACAGACTTTGAAATTTATAAGTGAAAGGATAAAAATATGGCATCAAGTAAAGAGTATTTACAATTTATTTTAGAACAATTATCTGGTTTGGAAGAAATTAATTATCGTGCTATGATGGGCGAATATATCCTCTATTACAGAGGTAAAATTGTGGGTGGGATATATGATGACAGATTACTTGTAAAACCGGTAAAATCTGCTGTTTCTTATATGCCGGTGGCAGCATATGAATACCCGTATGAGGGAGCAAAATTAATGTTGTTAGTGTCCGATGTTGAAAATAAAGAATTTCTAACGGGGCTTTTTAAGACAATGTATGATGAATTGCCTGCTCCTAAAACGAGAAAGAAAGCATGAAATGAGTGGGGAGGAAAGAAATGGTTTGTTTATTTTTCTGAAATTATGCCGATATATTATATAGAGTATTGATTTTATTTGCAAGGAGATTTTGATCATTTTTATTGGGATGTTAAGGAAAAAATACATTCGCTTCTTATGTTTGATATCGTACAAGCAGATGCGAAAATTTCAGATGAATTGAAACAAGAAATAGAAAGCGATGGTGTTACAATTTATGAAAAAGCTTGAAAATTTTATAAATTGTTTGTCTATATTGGCAGATGCGGATTTTAAATTTGCAGAAAGAAATGATATATATCGAATAGGGATTATTGGAAAATTTAATCTAACTTTCGAACTTGCCTGGAAAGCATTGCAGGAAATTATGAGAATTCATAGTGTGGAAGGAGCTGCTACCGGATCGCCTCGTGAAATCTTACAACTTGGCTATAAAATTGGATTTATCAATGATTCTGAGGTATGGCTGCTAATGCTGAAAAAACGTAATACTTCTGTTCATATATATAATGAAGATGAAGTGGATGAAATGATCCTGCTGATACGTGACAGTTTTATTCCGGCTTTTATTCTTCTTAAGAATATGCTGGTAAAGAAACTGGATGAAGCGGAAAGTGATTGGACATAAGATGAGCGAAAAGGAAAATCGGGAGTTAGGGGCGAGATTATGAAAAACACTAACATAAAAAAGACAATATATATTCTGCTAATTATATTAGGTTTGTTCATTGTTCAAACTTTTGCAAGCAAGTTAGGCGGTTTCATTGCTGATTTATTTCAATATGCAGTGATTGATAAAGATGGTGCATTTATGAGTATTTCTGTGCATCACATTATTCAGATGATAGCCGCTTTAGTTCTTATTTTTGTTATCAGTAAGAAAAGCGGTTTAGAGTTTTGGTTAATGCCGAGGTTAAATAGGAGCGGTATGCTATATACCACATTTTTTTCTATTGTTATTTTGATATATGCTCTTATTAGTTATGCCATTGGATATTCACTTAATACAATTGTGTCATATACATATGAGCTAAATATATCAAATGTTTTAGGGACATTAGCGTTTCAACTGTTTTTATCAGGAACATCAGAAGAAATTTTGTTTAGAGCACTTCCGATTACTGTTCTTGGTGGAGTGATATGTAAAGATGATAAAAAAGGTTATGCATTTATTATTGTAATAGCCTCGGTACTATTTTCTGTTGCACATATCCAATGGACATTGTTTCCCATTTCGTTATCTTTTTCATGGTTTCAGTTGATTTATGCATTTATATTAGGTATAGTGTATGGACTTACATATATGAAATCAGAAAGTGTTATTTACCCTATGATCATGCATGGATTGAGCAATTTTTTTATGGTTGGAATGGGGTATATATTTATGGCTGTGATGAGCTGATACATAGTTAAGAACACGCTCAAATTCTAGTTGGCAAAGCCTGTTGACATGAATTTATGGAGGTGACAAAAAATGATGATGTTTTTACGTTTAAGAAATATCTAAATACATAGGACTATATTAAATAGTTTTGTGTATGGACAAAACACGAAAAAAATATTTAATAAAGGAGATTTTGTAATGATATTTCAGGATAATGTAATGAAAGAGTACTTAAAAAATGTTTATTTTATAACGGGAACGCCTTGTGGAGGAAAAACAACCCTTTCACATGCATTGGCGCAGAAGTATGGATTTGAATTATTTGATATTGATGAGAGATTCGAGGAACACAAAAAAATATCAGATCCATTATTTCAACCTGCTATGAATACTTGTTTTAAAAGTGCAGATGAATTTTTTGGAAGAACGGTGGAAGAATATAAGAACTGGCTGTTGAAGAATACTCGTGAGCAGTTGGAATTTGTTCTTCTTGATCTAATTCGCCTGTCAGAAAATAAGAAAGTTTTGTGTGACTGTCATCTTACCGTTGCTCAGGCACTTGCTTTTTCAGAACCGGCGAGAGTTGTTTTTCTTATAAAAGATCCATCTAATCTTGTTGATGAATATGGTAACAGACCGGATCATCAGGGATTCTTTCAGTATTTGAATTCGTCAACGGATATAGAAAAAGCGAAGCAGACGGTAAATACTACTTTATATGAACTGAATGCAGATCGTATAGAGGAGATTAAGAGAAGTCCGTTCTTTTGGATTGAGAGAACGACGGATAGTACCGTTGAGGATACAGTAGCCTGTGTTGAAAAACATTTTTGTTTGCAGGTTAATTCTTGACAAATTACCTGGTTTCGTTTATCATAACAGGTGTTATGATGAAGAATAAAAAAGAAACCATGGAAAAAATTAAACAGGCAGCCTTGGAAGAATTCTATGAGAAAGAATATGCCAAGGCGAGCCTTAGAACAATCTGCAGCCGGGCTGGTGTTACGACGGGAGCGATGTATTTTTCTTTTGAAAACAAAGAAGCATTGTTTCGTGCTATATTGGAACCGCTTGTGCAAAGTTACGAGGACATACTGGCAAGGTGTATGCAGATGGATTAATAGAGCATTTAAAAGAACTTCACAGCCGTTAGTTGTGGAGTTTTTTTAATAACATAACATTTTATAACAAACGTTACGATGGAAAGGATGAATAGCATGAAAGAGAAAGTAAATGTGACAGGGGTGCCGGAAACGATGATTCAGACCCTGTATGCGCGCGCAAAGGAATCTGGGAAGGAAAATGCAAAGATTCACGATGACATGGCAGCAGAGATGGTGTCCAGACTGGATTATGATTTTTCGAAAGCCGATCAGGATATGGCAATGAACTATGGCGTGATCGCCCGGACGATCGTGTTAGATGAAATGGTGGAGAAGTATTTGAGCGGACATCCGAACACGATTGTAGTAAATATTGCAAGTGGACTGGATACAAGATGTTACCGGATGCAGGAAAAATATGTACGCTGGTACAATGTCGATCTGCCGGAAACAATGAAGATCCGTGAAAAATTTTTGACGGAAAACGGACCGGTTTACCAGATCGCCAAATCGGCAATGGATGCATCGTATACCAATGAGATGGAATACGGCGGCGAAAATGTACTGGTTATCATCGAGGGACTTTCCATGTATCTGAGTGAGGCCGATGTGCTACAGATGATGTCTATTATCGAGAAAACGTTCCAAAATGTGACGGTAATGATTGAGACGATGTCTCCGTTTGTCGTAAAGCATATAAAAGAAAAATCCATCGAGGGAAGCCATGCGAAATTTACATGGGGTGTTAAAAATGGAAAAAATTTACAGAGACTTGTTCCTGCCTTTACTTATAAAGGGGAGGTCAGTCTCGTAGAAGGTATGAAAAAGATGATTCCGATATATTGTGGTAAGGAGGGATCCAGCGAAGCTGGGAGGATTCCTTATTACGCAGGCAGACGCCCACGAACGAAGTTCGACTTTAAATGCGTCTGCTCTACGAAAACTAAACAAGTCGAACTCCGTATATGATATTATCGTATACAGGAATATATGTTGTTTAGTATATCAATGGAAGTAAAATAACGGCATTGTATGTTGTATAAGCGACATGCGATGCTGTTATTTTTGTGGTTTGATGAAAGGGAAAGCTGTCTCTTTTTGTCTAAGCATTGACAAAAAAGTTTGCAATATGTATTATAGAAAGAGAAGTGAAGGTGCGTAGAATGAAGATGAGTTATAAAAAACTATGGATATTGCTTGTAGGAAGGGTTAAGAATATGGCGAAAGTTAGATGGTTGCTTTTTGTTGTTTGCACACTAATATTTGTTTATGGAAATACGAAAGGTATTGCAGCACAGGATAACGTTAGGTGTGATTTTGATAAAAATGGGACAATGACTGTGAGTGGAAAGGGTGTTTTGTATTGGTCTGCGATAGAAGAAAGTTCAGAGGATGAGGTGGGTTATGGTATTAAAAAAGTAATAATTCAAGAAGGCATAACTGAAATTTCAGATGGTTGCTTTTCAGGTGATTTTACAGATATGATTGAAATAAAACTTCCAAATTCCTTACAGAAAATTGGAAATCGTGCGTTTAGAGGTTGTGAACGGTTAGAGGAAGTAGAAGTGCCTTTAGGAGTGCTCGAAATTTCTAAGGAATGTTTTTCCGGCTGCAAGAGTTTAGAGAAAATCGTATTTAATAAGGAACTGGTTGCGATAAGAAAAGATGCGTTTAGAGGGTGTGAACGACTGAAAGAATTGATTGTGCCAAAGAAATTAAAGGTCTGGGAAAATCCGATTAAAAAGTGTTCTGCACTGAAAAAAATTGTAAATTATTCGGCTAAGTTAATTAAGTTGGACACTTGTTACGGAAATAAAACATGGTATGTGAAAGGAAAGAAAGCAAGTAAATTGGCTTCAGGGAAGACAGCTATATCAAAAGGGAAAAAATTTAAGATTAGCTATCATTTATTGGGAGGAAAAAAAGAAGGAAACTTGCCCTCCAGCTATCGATATGGAAGTTGCAAAAAATTAACGTTTTCTGCTAGGAAAGAGGGATATATTTTATTAGGGTGGTATAATCCTGCTGACAAAGAAAATTCGTATTATCAAACCAGTATTAGTCCTTCGTTAGCAAAAAATATTATATTGAAACCATTTTGGGTAAGGTATAAGGTGAAAAATGTAAAAAAGAATTCTGTTAGGATTTTTATTGATGATAGAAATGCGATTGTCCCTTTTGGCGTGTTTGATGTCCGATATTCTAAAACCAAGAATATGGCAAATGCAAAGTATTTGCGAATAACAGATACTTTCAAAGTAATATGTAAATTGAAGAAAAATCAACGTTACTATTTTGAAGTTGCTTATGCAGAAAAAGAAGAAGATGATGATGATTATGAATCTGTATGGGTGGGAAAGAGAAGCATCGTAATAAAAAAATGAAGTTAGGTGAAAAAGGGACACTTGTAGTTAGTAATAGAGATGGAATAAAAAAATGGTGAATATGAAATATTACAGATGCACTGAACTTCTCTGCAATAAGAAATTCAAGGATGACAGTTACATTTTTGTCGTATTGTTCCATGTGGAATCACCTCCATAAATTTGATGATTCCATTATCAGGGATAAGGTGGATTTTATCCACATCTTTTATTGAACAATGCCTTGATTTATGCTATATTAGGCAAAAGATGAGGATAAAAATATCCTGCGGATAATGCGGCTTATCCTTATATGAAGATAAGCAGCCGAACAATCCATTCGTCCTTTCTGTGTTGGAAAGAAAAACTGGGTTATGATTGATACTGTTGCAGGAGCCGAGGCAAGTGCAATGATTTACAGCATTGCTGAAACTGCGAAGGCGAATAACCTCAAGCCTTACAATTATTTCAAATATCTTCTGGAAGAAATCCCCCGACACATGGATGACCATGGTGTGGATTTCTGTGAAAATCTGCTTCCATGGTCAGACAAGCTGCCAGCGGAATGCAGAAAGTAACTTTAATGATATGCTGCTCTTTGGAGCGGTTGTTTATGTGGGTGTACCCACTATGGAGTGTTTACGAAAAGGAAATAGCACAGCTGGAATCCGCAGCGGATAAATCTCATGCGAAAATAATGGGACCGGATCTGCTTCGACGATTTGTGAAAAAGAAGCGTTGACAAACCGCCGAATATCATTTATCATAACAGGTGTTATGATGAAGAATAAAAAAGAAACCATGGAAAAAATAAAACAGGCAGCTTTGGAAGAATTCTATGAGAAAGGATATGCCAAAGCAAGCCTTAGAACGATCTGCAGCCGGGCGGGCGTTACGACAGGAGCAATGTATTTTTCCTTTGAAAACAAAGAAGCGTTGTTCCGCGCGATATTAGAACCGCTGGTGCAAAGTTACGAGGACATACTGGCAAAGTGTATGCGGATGGAGATGGAAGAGGTGTCCGAAGGTCCGGATGTCGATGTGCTTATGATGCAGTTCATTTTAAAGCATAAGAAAGAAGCGATAGTCATTATGGAGAAGGCGCAGGGAAGTTGTTATGAAGGCTTCCGGAACCGCATGGAACAGATGATGGAGCAGTCCTTTCTGGTGTATTATCAAAGTAAGCTGAAGACGCCGCCGGATCCGGGACTGCTTAAGATACTGGCAAGGCAGCGGTTAGACAGCTGTTTAGAGATTGTGAAAGAAGATTATGATATGGAATACAGTTTGTATCTGGTAAAACAGATCGGCATATATGCCGCGGGGGGAACCGAAAAGTTAATAGAGCATTTAAAAGAACTTCACAGCAGGTAGTTGTGGAGTTTTTTTAATAACATAACATTTTATAACAAACGTTACGATGGAAAGGATGAATAGTATGAAAGAGAAAGTAAATGTGACAGGGGTCCCGGAAACGATGATTCAGACCCTGTATGCGCGCGCAAAGGAATCCGGGAAGGAAAATGCGAAGATTCACGATGACATGGCAGCAGAGATGGTGTCCAGACTGGATTATGATTTTTCGAAAGCCGATCAGGATATGGCAATGAACTATGGCGTGATCGCCCGGACGATCGTGTTAGATGAAATGGTGGAGAAGTATTTGAGCGGACATCCGAACACGATTGTAGTAAATATTGCAAGTGGACTGGATACAAGATGTTACCGGATGCAGGAAAAATATGTACGCTGGTACAATGTCGATCTGCCGGAAACAATGAAGATCCGTGAAAAATTTTTGACAGAAAACGGACCGGTTTACCAGATTGCCAAATCGGCAATGGATGCATCGTATACCAATGAGATGGAATACGGCGGCGAAAATGTACTGGGTATCATCGAGGGACTTTCCATGTATCTGAGTGAAGCCGAGGTGTTACAGATGATGTCTATTTATGAAAAAGATGATTCCGATATACTGTGTGATCGGAAAGATTCCGGCAGTGCAGAATTTTTCCAATAAAATCATTGTGCTGGAGAGATAGAAAAGAAGGGGACGGAAAAAGGATTTTTTCTGCCCCCCAATTTCTTCTTTTTTTTTTCACATTTATATGTTAGAATGATAACAAAATTGAGTGATAGACAGAAAGGAAATGGAACGATGAACAAAAAAACAGGAATTATCATAGGGGTATGTACAGTGGCAGCCGTTGCGGTCATTGCAGCATTGAGTGTATTCTTTTATAAGGAAAATAAATCCGGCAGCAGTGACAAAGCGGTGACCAATACAGATGAAGGTGACAATCTTGCGGATGGTCAGATTTTTGATTATGAGAAGGCAGGGTATATCTCGCTTGGTAAATACAAAGGCTTGTCTGTAGATGTAGAGCCGGAGGTCGATGACATTTATGGCGCGATGATGGATGATGCGACAGAGGATGAGGTTTCAAGTAAAGATGCCATAAAGAGCGGCGATGTCGTAAATATTGACTTTACCGGCAAAAAGGATGGAAGAAAACTCGATGGCACCAGTGCGGAGGATACGTATGTGTGGGTTGGCAAAGGAGAGTATATTGACGACTTTGAAAATGGTATCATTGGCATGAAAAAAGGAGAGAAAAAGACGGTAGACTGTACTTTCCCGAGTGATTATGATGAAGAAGATCTTGCAGGGCAGACGGTTCAATTTACGATAACAGTAAATGATGTCGTTAATGACACGATTGCCAAAAAAGTATCTGACAATAAATGTAAAAACGTGCAGGAATACTACGACAAAGTCAAGCAAGAACAAAAAGAAGATAATATCAATAACAAAGGCGAACTGGTATGGGATTCCTTTAAGGAGACCTGCGAGGCAAAATCCGTGCCGGAAAACATGCTGGCACAGTCGAAAGAAGACGTAAATCTTATGTACACCAATTTTGCCGAGATGTCCGGCATGACGCTGGATGAACTTTTGGAAAGTTTTGGAATGGATGAAGATGGCGTTTCAGAAATCGCCGAAGATGGTGTAATCGATGTGATGATCGCCAAGAGTATTATGGCGAAAGAAAATCTCACAATGGATGATACTACTTACAAAAACAAATTGTGGACGGCTCTCGGCTACGAAGACGGAGACGACGAAAAAAGTCTCTCGGATCTGGAAACAGAGTACAAAGAAAGCCAGGGAAGCCATCCGAAAAACGATATGATGATCGAAGTGGCAAAGGATTATATTGGAGATCAGGCGAAGGTATCCGATGGAGAGACGACGAATGAGTGAAAGTAAACAGATTGACTGCTTTATTTTTCAAAAGGAAGAGACGTACGAAGCGGCAAAGAAAGAAAAAATGGTCATTGACTCGATTCGAAAGAAATATGATGTAAAAAATAAACGCGTGGCGTTGAAAATCTATCAGAAGGCGGTAAAGGACAATTCCTTTTCGACGGTGATCGGCTATTCTTTTTTGGAAGAATTGTACCATAATATGGAGCAGGCAAAGGTACCGGTAAACGATCTGCCTCGCCTGCCATTGAAGGAAACGGCGGAAGAGCGTCCCGGGAAAGGATATTTGCCGGCGGCCTCAAAAGCAAAAGAAGAAAAATGGAAAATACTGTATCAGACACAGAAAACATTGAACAAAAAATGCAAGATCGTGATTGCAATGCTCGTTATTCTCATTGCGGCATTGTTTGTCATTGAGTATAAAAGTCAGGATTCCATTTTTACCTATAAGCAGAAAACAGAGCAGGAACTGATTGACAAGTACGAAACATGGGAAGAAGAATTGCAGGAACGTGAAAATGCTTTGAATGGAGGGAATACAAATGGAACAGAAGATCTTGGTCGTTGACGACGAACAAAGAATGCGGAAACTGGTAAAAGATTTTTTAGTCAGAGAAAATTTTACGGTGCTGGAAGCCGCGGATGGCGAAGAAGCTGTGGACGTATTTCTGGCAGAAAAAAATATCGATCTGATCATTTTGGATGTCATGATGCCGAAAATGGATGGATGGCAGGTGTGCCGTGAGATCCGGCAGTATTCGAAAGTGCCGATCATCATGCTGACAGCCAGGGGGGCAGAAAACGATGAACTTAGAGGGTTCGAACTTGGGGTGGACGAGTATATCTCCAAACCGTTCAGCCCGAAAATACTGGTGGCAAGAGTACAGGCAATCTTACGCCGTGCCAATGCCTCCTCCGAAGATGTATTGGAATACGGCGGCATAGAATTGAACCGCAGTGCTCACGAAGTAGTGATCGATGGTGAGAAGATCGATCTCAGTTTCAAGGAATTTGAACTGCTTGCTTACTTTATGGAAAATAAAGATATTGCGTTGTCGCGTGAGCGCATCTTAAATCATGTGTGGGATTACGATTATTTTGGGGATGCCAGAACTATTGACACCCATGTAAAAAAACTGCGCAATAAAATGGGCGAAAAATGCGGCAAATACATCAAAACCATTTGGGGAATGGGGTACAAATTTGAAGTGTAAAAAAACAATATAACACTTTTGTGTCATGTGCGAAAAGAGAAAGTATGGTATCATTTACTTGGTACATATTTTCTCTTTTTTTAAAAAAGAATATAGAAAGCTAGGAGGTAGTTAAATGAAAAAAATAAGAAGACAAATAATAGCATTGTTTTTGTGTATGGCAATGGTGATAACTGTGTTGCCGGTACATATAAAAGCGGATGCGGTAACGGCGGTGACAAGTATTCCTTTTGCGTTAGAGGGATTTACATGTGGAAATGATATAAGTAATGTTAAATTGACTACGACCGAACCCGGAATAGAAATTGTCAAGGCAACGTTTTATATATATCATGGAAGCAATGGGAGCCTTCCTAAAGCAAAAGGAAATATTCAACAAGGAATACAATATACATTAGAAATCTATGCAAAAGCTAAAAGCGGATATAGTATCGATGGAATTGGAAGGGAAGAGATAACGATAGATGGTAAAAAACCAAGTTATTATAGAGCACCGTCTTCCGAGGATGCATCGATGCGTATTTATCATTACCTGCCGATGTTTGAGGGGGAACCTGCGGCTTATAAGATTCAAACTACAAATGCAAGTGTTAAAGATGCGAAAGGCTTAAAAGTAACAAGTTCGATAACCGGAAGAAAATATGAGCTTTGTGTAGATGATATTCCTGAAGGAAAACAGTTTGCCGGCTGGGAAGTGGAGGGTGAGAATACTTCTGTAGGAAATGTGATGAATCCGGCAACGTCTATAGTGATGGGGACAGAAGATGTCAAGATTACAGCAAAACTTGAGGATACTTCAAGTGATAAGACGACATTTACCAATGTATCTGTGCCGTTGAAAGCACCGGAAACGGAAAAGACACCATCTACCTATGTTGCGTCAAATGAGTCATATGTTGTTGGTGATGTTAAATGGTATCGTGAGATGAAAGGGACAGACGGTAAAACAATTCATGTTGAACAGCCTTGCGATGTAAAATTTTGGGAAGGGATGGCATACCGTGCGGAGATTACCATATATGGGAAAAATTCATTTTTTTCCAAAACTACAACGTATAAAATAGCAAATCAGAACGCGGTGCGTGTTGCTCCGGAGGTGATCACAGATAAGATTCAAAAAGTAACAATTGCGTGTACATTTCCGGCGACAGGACTGAAAAATGAGTTGCAGCTGCCAGCCTCTTGTAAAAATGCTCCGGAGATGATCCAAGGAAATATTCTCTTTGGTGAAGAGGTGACGGTGCTTGGCTTTATAGAAAAAATGGCAGATAACGATGAGGAGTGGATGACAAAGTACTTAGATGAAGAGGTACATATTCAGTGGTACGAGAGTAAAAATAACAAAACGTTTACGGCGCTTCAAGAAACGGAATACGCCGGAGAGTACATTACGCTTGATAAAAAACTGGCGGGTAAATATCTGGCGGCTAAAGTGTGGTATGAAACGAGTGCAGGAGAAGAAGCGTATTTTGCTTCTATTAAGATACCTGAATTGCGAAAGATGAAGCTTACGGGAGATTATGCGATAAAAGTGAATGCAGGAGAAAGTTTTCCAAAGACGGATAATCTTCAGGTGAATTATGGTGTGATTAAGAGTGTTAAGTGGTATGATAAAGCAACCGGCAAGCAAATGAACGATTCTCAAATGTTCGAAAGTGGACAGTTTTACGAGATGAATGTAGAAGTTGATACCCAAGAAGAAAATTTATTTGAGGATACAGCGGATCTGGAGTCTACAAATAATAGTCTGATCAAAGAGACGTGGGCAAAAAGCGCAGAGGTGACGTACGATCGAAATACAAAATTGCACACGATTCACCGAGTATATAAAGCAAGTAAATTAGAAGAAGTGCAATTAATTGCTTTAGGTGTAGAAGAGCCGGCTCGAGGACATGAAAAAGGCTTGGTAGAATATAAAGAATTTGCCGGCAGTTTCGTTGGGAAAAACGAAACAACCATTGAGGCGGTTGAGTGGAGTCCGACGGATACGGTGTTTGCACCGGCTACGTCATATACGCTGACTGTTACGTTAAAGAGTAAAGAAGGGTATTGCTTTACAAAAGACACAAAAATTACTTTGAATCAAAAAGAGATGAAAATTATTTCACCTTCCCCACTGGAGAAAGATGTGCAAGAAGTAAAAGCTGCTTATACTTTTGATAAAACTGCCGAGGAGTTAAAGCCGGAGGATAAAGAAACCATAGTGTTAGATAAAATGATACAGGGGCAGTTTAAAAATGCTTCCGAGTTGTCAGTAAATCAAACAACATTAACAAACTGGGCGGCGAAAGACGTATCCTTCCAAAAAGCATATGATACCGGAAAAATTGTATATCAATGGATGAAGAGTACAGACGGTAAAAATTACACAGCAATACCTGAGGCGACAAAAGACACATATTTTGTTCCTAAAGAGTTTGAAGACAAAACATATATTGGACTGCAAATCACAGTAGGACAGTATGGAGATACGGATGTATATAAACTGATGGATAATGCGTTGATCCGTTATGAAGAAATTTTGAGTGTAAACGGAGTGAAAGAGCCGGAAGTGGGAGAATATCCGTCGATTGAAGGAATTACACCGACGGGAGCTAAGCTTGCAACCTGGTATGACATAACGGATGATGAGCCGCTTATGGGGACGTTTGAAAAAGGAAAAGAATATCAGTTGGTACTTGCATGGACTTCGGATGGAAAGTCCTATGCGAGTCGGATTTTATGTAATGGCAATCGATCTGGAATGTTCATGGAAGATCCTTCTGTTGGATTGATGGGCTGTAATATCATATTTTCTCATGCTCATGAGAAGCAGATAACATACGGAAGTGATGATACAAGTCATTGGTTTACTTGTTATGAATCCGGTTGCGATAAGCAGTATGAGACGGAGGAGCATACGTTTGGAACGTGGATTGTTGATAAAGAGGCAACAAAAACTGCTTCCGGATCAAAACATAGGGAATGTAGTGTTTGCCATAGAAAAGTTCACGAGAGAATACCAAAGATTGGTGAGATTGTGCCGACACCAACCCCGGGAGGAAGTACACCGGCTCCGGGAGGAAGTACGCCGATACCGGGAGGAAGTACACCGGCCCCGGGAGGAAGTACACCGGCTCCGGGAGGAAGTACACCGATACCGGGAGGAAGTACACCAACCCCGGGAGGAAGCACACCGATACCGGGAGGAAGTACGCCGGCTCCGGGAGGAAGTACGCCGATACCGGGAGGAAGTACACCGATACCGGGAGGAAGTACACCGGCTCCGGGAGGAAGTACACCGATACCGGGAGGAAGTACACCGATACCGGGAGGAAGTACACCGGCTCCGGGAGGAAGTACACCGGCTCCGGGAGGAAGTACGCCGATACCGGGAGGAAGTAC
>CAKRDZ010000015.1 GCA_934316845.1 uncultured Eubacterium sp.
GGGAAAAGCAAGTTGTCCAGTGGTGAGTTGTCGTTGAAAGATTAGGTGCTGCACCCCGGAAAAGGGAAAAAGCAAGTTGTCCAGTGGTGAGTTGTCGTTGCAAAGTTAAGGAATGTACCCCGGAAAGAGGGAAAAGCAAGTTGTCCAGTGGTGAGTTGTCGTTGAAAGATTAGGTGCTGCACCCCGGAAAAGGGAAAAAGCAAGTCGCCCAGTGGTGAGTCGCCATTGCAAGATAAGGTGTCGCACCCCGGAAAGGAGAAAAAGCAAGTCACCCAGTGGTGAGTCGCCATTGCAAGATAAGGTGTCGCACCCCGGAAGAGGAGGAAAAGCAAGTTGTCCAGTGGTGAGTTGTCGTTGCAAGATAAGGTGTCGCACCCCGGAAAGGAGAAAAAGCAAGTCACCCAGTGGTGAGTCGCCATTGCAAGATAAGGTGTCGCACCCCGGAAGAGGAGGAAAAGCAAGTTGTCCAGTGGTGAGTTATCGTTGTGAAGTCAGGTACTGCACCCCGGAAAGAGGGAAAAAGCAAGTCGTCCAGTGGTGAGTCGCCATTGCAAGATAAGGTGTCGCACCCCGGAAAGAGGGAAAAAGCAAGTTGTCCAGTGGTGAGTCGCCCCCTCGGACAAGGAAACGCCCCCTCGCATAAGGAAACGCCCCCTCGCCCCAGACTCGGCAGCATTAGAGTTGTTGACTACGTCAACAAAGTCCCCTCCCACAAGGAAACGCCCCTTCGCATACGCTCAGCGGCAAATCGTCGCTGACATAAGAATCGGAAGCTGCGCTTCCGATGGCTGCTCCAACAAGGAAACGCCCCCTCGGCTACGCCTCGGCGGCAAATCGTCGCTGACATAAGAATCGGAAGCTGCGCTTCCGATGGTCCCCTCCCACAAGGAAGCGCCCCCTCGCATGCGCTCGGCGGCAAATCGTCGGGGACATTAGAGTTGTTGACTGCGTCAACAAAGTCCCCTCCTCAAAAAAGCCTTTACAAACCCCAACTTTCTATTTATAATAAAAGGATAGAGTGAAAGGGGTACTTTGCCCTTAAATATGATAAAAGTAACGATTCAGGACACCTCTCCCACACATTCGCATTTCGGACACTTTGTGTTCTTTCCGCCTTTGCAAGACGGAAAATGCTACTATGTGGGGAGGGGAATCCTATTAGGATTCAGAGGTATGGAAATCAAAGACTCTTACGTGCAAGCACGACGATCCATTGATTTTCACATATTACATCCTGAATCGTTACGGATAACGTTAAAGTTTTAGAGAGGATTCGATGAGATGAAAAAAATTCGTACAAGATTTGCACCAAGTCCTACCGGACGGATGCATGTTGGAAATTTGAGAACAGCATTATATGCGTATTTGATCGCAAAGCACGAAGGCGGCGATTTCCTGCTTCGTATCGAGGATACCGACCAGGAGCGTTTCGTGGAAGGGGCTTTGGATTTGATATATAAAACCATGAAAGAAACCGGACTGGAGCATGATGAGGGGCCGGATAAAGATGGTGGATATGGTCCGTACGTTCAGAGTGAGAGAATGAAAACCGGAATGTATCTTGAGTATGCCAAACAGCTGGTGGAAAAAGGCGAAGCGTACTATTGCTTCTGTACCAAAGAGCGTCTGGAAGGATTGCATAAAGAAGCAGAGGAGCGCGGCGAGGCAGCAGCAAAGTATGACAAGCATTGTCTGCACCTTTCCAAAGAAGAAGTGGAGGAAAAACTGGCAGCAGGAGTGCCTTATGTAATTCGTCAGAATAATCCGACCGAGGGCGAGACTTCCTTTGAGGATGTCATTTATGGTACGATTACGGCACCAAATGAAGAACTTGACGATATGGTATTGATCAAGCAGGACGGGTATCCGACGTACAACTTTGCCAATGTAATCGACGACCATTTGATGGAGATTACGCATGTGGTACGCGGAAATGAGTATCTTTCCAGTGCGCCGAAGTATAATCGTTTATACCAGGCATTTGGCTGGGATATCCCGGTTTACGTGCATTGTCCTACGATCACAGATGAAAATCATAAAAAATTATCCAAGCGTCACGGAGCATCTTCGTTCGAGGATCTGATGGAACTCGGCTACGTGCCGGAGGCGGTTGTGAACTACGTGGCACTGCTTGGCTGGAGTCCGGCGGAGGATCGCGAGATCTTTAGTTTGGAAGAACTTGTAAAAGCATTTGACTACCACCGTATCAATAAATCGCCGGCGGTATTTGATATGAAGAAACTGAGCTGGATGAACGGCGAGTACATCAAAGCGATGGACAATGACAAATATTATGAGTACGCGCTGCCGGTTATCAAAAAGACAATCAAAAAGGATCTGGATCTGAAGAAAATTGCGGATCTTGTAAAGACCAGAATCGAGGTATTCCCGGATATTACAGAGAAGATTGATTTCTTTGAGAAATTGCCGGAGTACGATATTGCGATGTATACGCATAAGAAAATGAAGACAAATTCCGAAAATTCGCTGGAAGTTTTGAAAGAAATGCTTCCGCTTTACGAGGCGCTGGAGGACTATTCGATTCCGGCAATTGAAAAAACAGCGATGGATTATGTGGCAGAAAAAGGCTGCAAAAACGGTCAGGCACTCTGGCCGCTCCGTACAGCGGTTTCCGGGAAACAGATGACACCGGGCGGTGCCTACGAAATTATGGAAATAATTGGAAAAGAAGAATCGCTTGCGCGTATTAGAAAGGGAATTGAACTGCTTAATGAAGCACAGTAAGGAACAGCAAATGGCGATCGATCATGTCGATGGGCCGATGATGGTGCTTGCCGGTCCGGGAGCCGGAAAAACGACGGTTATCACGCACCGGGTAAAGAAACTGATTGAAAAAGAGGGAGTAAATCCTGCGCAGATCTTAGTCGTGACATTTTCCAAAGCCGCTGCCGTCGAGATGCGGGAGAGGTTTGAGAAGATCACAGGCGGCAGGAGACTTCCGGTTCGATTTGGAACCTTTCATTCGCTGTTTTTTCAGGTGTTGCGGAATGCCTATCATTATGAGGCAAAAGACATACTTTCGCAGCGGCTGAAATACCGTTTTTTGGAAGAAGCGCTGATGGAGACGGAATACGATGATATCGAGGATCGTTCCGAATTTCTGGAAGAGATTGAAAAAGAGATCAGCCGGATCAAAGGCGAAGGCATTGAAGTCGAAAATTACTATTCGGCGAGCTGCCCGGAGGCGGTATTCCGGCAGATTTACGAAGGATATCAAAACCGGGTGCAGAAAAACCATTATCTGGATTTTGATGACATGGTTTGCTATACCTATGAATTGTTTCGGGCAAGGCCGGATATACTGGCAGGCTGGCAGAAACGGTTCCGGTACATTTTGATTGACGAATTTCAGGACATCAACCGGTTGCAGTATGCGACGATCCGGATGCTGGCACAGCCGGAAAACAATCTGTTTATTGTCGGCGATGACGATCAGTCAATTTATGGATTCCGTGGGGCAAGACCGGATATCATGCTGTCCTTTCCAAAACAGTATAAATCCTTGGAGCGGGTTACCATCGGTGGAAATTACCGGTGTACAAGCCAGATCCTGCGGGCGGCGACGGCGCTGATCGGGCACAATAAAAAACGGTATGATAAAAAGCTGCTTGCGATGAAAGGTCCGGGAGAACTGGTTCACGTTGCGATGTATCAGACCCCTGCGGTGCAGGCGGAAGCCATTGCCAAAAAAATACAGCAGGAGATAGAGCAGGGGATACCGCCGGGGCAGATTGCGCTTTTGTTTCGGACAGCGCGGCAGATGAACATTTTTTCAAGAAAATTTATGGAGTACAACATTCCGTTTGTGATGAAAGACTCCATTCAGAATATATTTGAGCACTGGGTTGCCAAAGACGTGTTGAGTTACATGAAAATGGCAGTGGGCGACCGTTCCAGAAATCTGTTTCTGAAAGTGGCGAACCGGCCGAAGCGGTATCTGAGCCGTGCGGCATTTACGACAGAACCGGTTACCTTTGGCAGTCTGTACGACTATTACCGCGATAAATCGTATATGTGCGAGCGGATCAATGATCTGCAGAACGACTTATTTGCTATGAAACAGATGACACCATATAGTGCAATCGATTACCTTTATCATGCGGTAGGATATAAAAATTTTCTTGCCGAGTATGCGGCAGAACGCGGTGTTAATGTAAAAGACTGGGAGGAAATCGTAGAAGAGATTCGCGAAGATGCTTCCGGGTATAACGATTTTGAATCGTGGTTTTCGCATATTGAAGAATATGGAAAACAGCTGGAAGAACGCAAACAGCAGCAGGGCAGGCAGAAAAGTCCGGATGACAAGCCGGGAGTGGCGTTGATGACAATGCATAGTGCCAAAGGCCTTGAATTTGATATTGTATTTATTCCCGATGCGAACGAGGGGATGATCCCCTACCGCAAATCCGTCGAAGACGGGCAGATCGAGGAAGAACGAAGATTAATGTATGTTGCGATGACACGGGCGAGGGAGCATTTATATCTCTCTTATGTCAGGCAGCGGTTTCAGAAAGAGGAAACTCCGTCACGGTTTTTAAAAGAAATTGAAAAAGTATAAACTTTTTATAAATTCAAACCGATAAATACTGTAACAACAATAAAGGAGGTCTTTATCATGAAACAGATTTTGAGAAAAGTAATCGCAATGGTAACCGTAGTAACGTTGTTCGCAGCTGTTCCGGCGATGGACGCACAGGCAGCAGCCGTAAAATACTCGACGTATGTCAATACCCGCTTTACGTATACGGTTAAATATCCGTCTACCTTTCAGCGCACGGACTATAGTTCCGGAGATGGCACGAAACTGGTTTCCAAAGATGGAAAAGCAAAGGCGACCATTTGGAATTCTTATGGAAAGACCGGCAAGAGAAGCGGAAAGACTGTCGTAGCAACAGCAAAGAAAAATCGTAAAATTAATGTAGAAAAAGCGACAAAGACAGAGTGTAGTTACAGTTATAAAATGGGAAAAAATACCATTCAGTACTGCTATGTTTTCATTAAAAACGGAGAGATCGCTTTTCAGCTTACCTATCCGACTGCGTCGAAGAAATACTATTCGGCAGCGGCAAAAGGTATGATGGCATCATTAAAGAAAAATAAATCACTTACACTAAACGACTAAAAAGGAGGATGGACAACCATGGGTCTGACAACACAGCAAATACTTGCATCTATTGAGAATGGCACGACAGCATTAGGAATCGAATTTGGTTCGACACGAATTAAGGCCGTTTTGACGGCAGAGGACAATTCACCGATCGCATCGGGAAGCCATGATTGGGAAAACCGTCTGGAAGACGGGATCTGGACGTATACTCTGGAGGATATCTGGACGGGACTTCAGGACAGTTATGCGAAGATGGCAGAAGATGTAAAAGAAAGATACGGAGTTGTTCTGAAAAAGACAGGAGCCATTGGATTCAGTGCCATGATGCATGGATACATGGTATTTGATGCGGAGGGCGCCTTGCTCGTTCCGTTCCGTACATGGAGAAATACGATCACAGAAGAAGCATCGGAAAAACTGACAAAATTGTTATCTTATCACATTCCGCAGCGATGGAGTATCGCACATTTGTACCAGGCAATGTTAAACGGCGAGGAACATGTGAAAAATATTGCATTCCAGACGACACTTGCCGGCTATATTCATTGGAAACTGACCGGAGAGAAAGTGCTTGGTATCGGCGAAGCATCCGGAATGTTCCCAATCGACTGCGAGGCAAAAGACTGGGATGAAAAACGGGTAAAAATATTTGACGAAGAAGCAAAGAAAAAAGGATATTCCTTTACTCTGCATGATATATTTCCGAAAGTTCTTGTTGCCGGAGAGCAGGCAGGAGTGCTGACAGAAGAAGGAGCAAAATTGTTAGATCCTTCGGGCAATCTGGAAGCAGGGATTCCGCTCTGCCCGCCGGAGGGAGATGCCGGAACCGGTATGGCAGCGACCAACAGCGTAGCTGTCCGTACAGGTAATGTATCTGCCGGAACTTCGGTGTTTGCGATGATCGTATTGGAAAAAGAACTGAAAGAAGTTTACGAAGAAATTGACCTCGTAACGACACCGACAGGAAATCTCGTCGGAATGGTACATTGTAACAATTGTACTTCGGATCTGAATGCGTGGGTCAATCTGTTTAAGGAATTTGCAGAGAGTTTTGGCATGAAAGTCGATATGAATGAATTGTTTGGAACTCTTTACAATAAAGCATTGGAAGGAGACGACGACTGTGGCGGACTCCTTGCGTACAATTATTTTTCCGGGGAGCATATTACCGGATTCAATGAAGGCCGTCCGATGTTTGTCCGTACGCCGGACAGTAAATTCAATCTGGCAAACTTTATGCGCGTAAACCTGTTTACGGCACTTGGTGCGTTGAAAGTGGGACTTGATATCCTGCTTAAAAAAGAGGGTGTCAAAGTAGACCGTATCCTCGGCCATGGCGGCTTGTTTAAGACCAAAGGGGTCGGACAGAAGATCATGGCAGCAGCGATGAATGCGCCGGTTTCCGTCATGGAGACAGCAGGAGAAGGCGGAGCCTGGGGAATTGCTCTTCTTGCCGCTTATATGAAGAATAAGGAAGAAGGACAGACACTGGACGAGTATCTCGAAAAGAAAGTATTTGCCGGCTTTGAAGGCGTGGAAGAAAAACCGGATCCGGCAGATGTAAAAGGTTTTGATGAATTTATCAGCCGTTACAAAGAAGGACTTCCGATCGAGAAAGCAGCGGTAGAATATTTGAAATAAAGGCAGGGGTTGAATCCCTGATCAGACGCAGTAACAGATATAAAAAGGTCAGACATACTCTGGCCTTTTTCACTTTAAGGAGGAAAATATGGAAAAAGCATTTTTGCCGACATCCAAAAAAGATATGAAGGAACGGGGATGGAATCAGTGCGATTTTGTCTTTGTGATTGGAGATGCGTATGTCGATCATTCGTCATTTGGCCCGGCAATCATCAGCCGGCATCTGGAGGCGTATGGCTACAAAGTGGGCATGATCTCGCAGCCGGACTGGAAGGATGACAAAAGTATCACCGTACTTGGCGAGCCAAGACTCGCTTTTTTGGTGTGCGCGGGAAATATGGATTCCATGGTAAATCATTATACGGTCAATAAAAAGCGGCGCCATCAGGATGCGTATACACCGGGAGGGGCAGCAGGAAAACGCCCGGATTATGCGACCGTCGTTTATTCCAATCTGATCCGGCGTACGTACAAAAATGTGCCGATTGTCTTAGGCGGGATCGAGGCGAGCCTTCGCCGTCTGTCGCACTATGATTACTGGTCGGATAAGGTCAAACGATCCATTCTGCTTGATGCGGGGGCGGATCTCATCTCGTATGGCATGGGAGAACATAGTATGCTGGAAATTGCCGATGCGCTGGCGAGCGGCATGGATATAAAAGATATTACGTATATTGCCGGAACCGTTTACCGCACGAAAGAGGGTGCGGAAATTTACGACAGTGTTGAGCTTCCTGACTATGAGGAAGTGGTGGCAGAGAAGAAAAAATATGCCGAAAGTTTTATGAAACAATATGAAAATACAGATCCGTTTACGGCAAAAACACTGGTGGAGCGTTATCCCGGCAAAATCCTTGTCGTGCAGAATCCACCGGCAAAACCGCTTACGACGCAGGAAATGGACGACATCTATGATTATCCGTATGTGGGAACGTATCATCCGAGTTACAAAAAGCAGGGAGGCGTGCCGGCAATCCAGGAGATCAAATTCAGTCTGACGAGCTGTCGGGGCTGCTATGGCGGCTGTAGTTTTTGTGCGCTGACATTTCATCAGGGGCGCATCGTGCAGGCGCGGAGCCATGATTCCATTTTGCGGGAAGCAAAACAGATGACCGAGGATCCGGAATTTAAGGGATATATCCACGATGTGGGCGGGCCAACCGGAAATTTTAGGAGACCGGCCTGCGACAAGCAGATGCAGTTTGGCGTCTGCAAAAACAAACAGTGTTTATTTCCCAAACCATGCAATAACCTGAAAGCAGACCACAAAGATTATGTCGAACTGCTCCGTAAACTGCGGAAACTTCCGAGGGTAAAGAAAGTATTTGTGCGTTCCGGAATCCGTTTTGATTATGTGATGGCAGATGCGAAAGATACCTTTTTAAAGGAATTGTGTGAGTACCATATCAGCGGACAGCTGCGTGTGGCGCCGGAGCATGTATCCGATGTCGTTCTTGCGGCGATGGGAAAACCGAAAAATGATGTTTACGAAAGTTTTTTAAGGCGTTATGCCAAGGTGAACCGTCTGACCGGCAAACAGCAGTACGTGGTGCCGTATCTCATGTCCTCCCATCCGGGCTCGACATTAAAAGAGGCGGTGGAACTTGCGGAATACGTCCGGGATCTCGGCTATATGCCGGAGCAGGTGCAGGACTTTTATCCGACGCCGGCAACCATTTCTACGTGTATGTATTATACCGGAGTGGATCCCCGCACGATGCAGCCGATCTATGTGCCAAAAAAACGGCATGAAAAGGAGATGCAGCGCGCCCTGATCCAATACCGCAGGCCGGAAAATTATGCGCTGGTAAAAGAAGCACTTTTGAAACTGGGACGGACGGATCTTATTGGATATGACAAAAACTGCCTGATTCCTCCAAGACCGTGGAGCGAGAAAAAATCCGGCAAAAAGGACGAGAAAAGCAGAGGAAAACAAGCGGGCAGACAGGCCGGAAAACAAAAAAAACAGCAGGGCAAGAGAAAAAAGCAAAAAAAACATTGACTGTTACCATACGTCATGGTTTATAATAGGAGAAAAGGGGAGGTGCATGGATGGCAGAAAAAGAACGATATTCTACCGGTGAATTTGCGAAAAAAGCAAATGTATCCATTCGTACGATACACTTTTATGAAAAAAAAGGATTGATCCATCCGCTTGAAATCGCGGACAATGGATATCGTTATTATGGGGAGCAGGAATTTGCGCGTCTGCAGCGGATCCTGACACTCAAGATCCTTGGATTTTCGCTGGAAGAGATCCAGGCACTCTCGCTGAATGAGACAGATTCCGATTATCTGCAGCAGTCGCTTGAACAGCAGCGTTTTCTGATGCAGCGAAAGATACGCTATCTCCAGATGGTGGAAAAAGCGCTGGGAGAGGTGTCTGCGAAGCTGTCGCAGGAAAACAAGCCAAATTGGGAGGAGATCACCAAACTGATCCGTATTGCGAATATGGACCGCGAACTTGTCGAACAGTACAAAAATGGGACGAATATCAATGCCCGCATCCGTCTGCATCATTTGTATTCGCAAAATCCACAGAGCTGGTTTTCGTGGATCTTCGACCAGATCGGGCGGAAATATATGAAGCATGTGCTGGAACTTGGATGCGGCACGGGGCAGTTTTGGAAAGAGAACTGGAAAAAAATTCCAAAAGAATCCCACATTCATCTTACGGATATTTCGCCGGGAATGTTGGAAGACAGCCGTAAAAATCTGAATCTCGCAGAGAAAGAAAACCGGTTTTCGTTTGACATTGCCGATGCCTGTTCGATTCCGGCGGAGGATGACAGCTTTGATCTGGTGGTCGCAAATTTCATGCTGTTTTACGTAAAAGACCAGAAAAAGGCATTTTCAGAGATTTGCCGGGTGTTAAAAAAAGACGGAATTTTTGTATGTGCTACGTATGGCGCCCGTCATATGGCAGAGATTGAGGATCTTGTGCAGTCCTATCAGCCAAAGATCCATCTGTCCGAGATCAAATTGTATGATGTCTTTGGACTGGAAAATGGGAAGCAGAAGATGGCACCGTATTTTTCGGAGATCGAAAAGCGCGAGTATGAGGATTCTCTTGTGGTAACGGAAGTCCAGCCGCTTCTTGATTATATCCTGTCCTGTCATGGCAACCAGAAAGAATACCTGGTCAAAGAGTATGACAGTTTTGTCGCGTATGTGCAGAAAAAGATGCAGCAAAAGGGAACCATTAACATTACAAAACAAGCGGGAATATTTATTGCGAAACCGCGCAAATAATAAAAGTGGAGGAAATTGAACATGAAAATTATTGTAACCGGAGGAGCCGGATTTATTGGAGGAAATTTCGTACATCATATGGTAAATAAGTATCCGGACTATGAGATCATCAACCTGGATCTTTTGACCTATGCGGGAAACCTCGAAACATTAAAACCGGTTGAAAATAAACCGAATTATAAATTTGTCCGCGGGGATATCGCCGACCGTAAATTCATTATGGATCTTTTTGAAAAAGAACGCCCGGACATCGTAGTAAACTTCGCGGCAGAAAGCCACGTAGACCGTTCGATTACGGATCCGGGAATCTTTGTACAGACCAATGTACTCGGAACCCAGGTTCTTTTGGATGCGTCCAAAGAGTATGGTGTGAAACGTTATCATCAGGTATCTACCGATGAAGTATACGGCGATCTGCCACTTGACAGACCGGATCTTTTCTTCCACGAAGATACGCCGATCCACACATCCAGCCCATATTCATCCAGTAAGGCAAGTGCGGATCTTTTTGTCCTTGCTTACCACCGTACGTATGGACTGCCTGTGACAATTTCGCGCTGCTCCAATAACTACGGACCGTATCATTTCCCTGAAAAACTGATCCCGCTTATCATTTCCCGCGCCCTTGCCGACGAAAAACTTCCGGTTTACGGAAAAGGCGAAAATGTACGCGACTGGCTTCATGTATCGGATCATTGCGAAGCGATCGATCTGATCATCCACAAAGGACGTGTCGGTGAAGTTTATAATGTCGGAGGACACAACGAGCGCACCAATCTGGAAGTTGTGAAAACGATTTTGAAAGCACTTGATAAGCCGGAAAGCCTGATCGAATTTGTAACCGATCGTCCGGGACACGATCTCCGCTATGCGATCGATCCGACAAAACTGGAGACAGAACTTGGCTGGAAACCAAAATATACCTTTGAGACAGGAATCAAACAGACGATCCAGTGGTATCTGGATAACGAGGAATGGTGGCAGAATATCATCAGCGGTGAGTATGCCAATTATTTTGATAAAATGTACGGAAAGGAACTGGCAGAATGAAAGTATTAGTAACAGGTGTCAAAGGGCAGCTGGGATATGACGTCGTACGAGAGTTGGAAAAACGCGGTCATACTGCCGTTGGCGTGGACATCGACGAGATGGACATTACCGATGCCGCAGCAGTAGAGCGTGTCTTAACGGAAACACAGCCGGAGGCAGTGATACACTGCAGTGCATTTACTGCGGTTGACCGGGCAGAAGATGAGACGGAAATCTGCCGCAGAGTCAATGTAGAAGGTACGGAAAATATTGCCAAAACCTGTAAAAAACTCGACTGCAAGATGCTCTATCTGAGTACCGATTACATCTTTTCCGGCGACGGAGAAAGACCGTGGGAGCCGGATGACGAGGCTTCCCCGCTCAATGCTTATGGACAGAGCAAATACGACGGAGAGCTGGCACTCAAAAAGTATGTGGAAAAATATTTTATTGTCCGTATTTCCTGGGTATTTGGAATCAATGGCAATAATTTTATCAAAACAATGCTCCGCCTTGGCAGAGAAAATGGTGCGGTTAAGGTGGTTGATGACCAGATCGGTTCGCCGACGTATACGTATGATCTTTCCCGCCTGCTTGTGGATATGATCGAAAGTGACCGCTATGGCGCTTACCACGCGACGAATGAAGGAATTTGCAGCTGGTATGAATTTGCCAAAGAGATCTTCCGCGCAGCCGGTATGAATGACGTTTCTGTGACGCCGGTTAAGAGTGGAGAATTTCCGGTAAAGGCAAAACGGCCAAAAAACAGCCGGATGAGCAAGGAAAAACTCGTCGCAAACGGTTTTACCCTGCTTCCGGCCTGGCAGGATGCAGTAGTTAGATATATGAAAGAACTTGAAGTGTTCGAAAATGCGAATGAGGGCGGTGGGGAGCCCTGAATAGTTACTATTCATTAATGAACGGAACAAGTTTCTTCCGGTACAGTTCCCTTGGCAAAATATTCCTTTTTGCTTCGGGAACTGTAGTGGTTTTCAGCCAGTGGTTTTCCGCATACCGTGCATGTCCGCACGGCAACGACGGAAGATGGCATCGTAAATTTCGCTTTTTCATCTTTATGTTTTTTGCTCAATTTTTCCATAATTGCTTTCCAGATTGCTTTATGATAGGTTGTGTTGCTCTGCTTTTCACCGGCATCGTAACCGCCCCAGATCCCGGCGGTAAGATACGGCGTATAGCCGACAAACCACAAGTCCTTATTTCCGGTGGAAGTTCCGGTCTTTCCGGCAACCGGTACGTTGATCCCGCGCAGTTTGAGAGCGGTTCCGGTACCCGAATTTACGACATCCTGCATCGCGCTCGTAAGAAGGAAAGCTGTCGAATCTTTCATTACCTGTTTGCTGGAAGAAGTTGTCACGACTGTTACGTCATTTCCTTTTTTGTCCTGCGTTTTTGTTACGACAGGTGTCTTGTCGAGCAGGACATTTCCGTCATGGTCGATAATTTTTGTATAAAACGTCGCTTTGTTGTAGACGCCTCCGTTGGCAATGCTTGCAAAGGCAGTTGTCAATTCCAGATTGGAGACACCCTTTGTCAATCCACCGAGCGCCATCGGAAGGGAGATATCGCTGTAGATCTTTCCGCTTGCGTCGGTATAACTTTCGACGAGCGAGGTAAATCCAAGGTTCAGCAGATAATCATAACCGACTTTTGGTGTTACCTGTTCCAGGGTTTTGACGGCGATGACATTCATGGAATCTGCGATGGCTTTGCGGATCGTCACTGTACCACGGTAGCCGCGATACCAGTTTTTTACAAGCCGCTTCGTGCCCGGATAATAATAGGGTTCGTCTTTCTGCTGTGTTGCCAGTGTCATGCCTGCGGTATCCAGTGCAGGCAGATACGTGGACAGGACTTTGTACGTAGAACCCGGCTGGCGCAGGGATGTGCTTGCGCGGTTTAACGTACGGCTGGCAGTTTTCTTCCCACGTCCGCCACAGATGGCTTTGACCTGTCCGGTCTTTTGATCCATTACAACAAAAGAAACCTGCGGCTGGATGACAAAGTCCGTTTTTTCGCCTTCTACTTTGCATCCGTTGCCTTTTGACATCGCTTTCTTGTATATTTTAATATACTGATTTGCTTTCTTTTTGTCGGTGTAATATAGTGGGATTTTTTTCTTTTTCTTTTGGGCAAACCAGTTTTTCATCGTGCCGGCATTGTAATTGTGTGCGACACCCTTGGCATCGGTTACGGTGAGCTGGTAATTGAGCTGGTACGTAGAGCCGGCCGGATAATACGAAGGATTGTTGATCACCTTGTCGCAGACTTTCTGGATGGAAGCATCCTGTGTCGTATAAATTGTCAGTCCGCCGCGGTACAAGGCATTGTAAGCCTGTGTTTCCGTATATCCCAGCTCATTTTTCATGTCCGAGATCACCTGGTCGATCAAAGCATCCGTAAAATAAGAAGTGGTCGTCTGTGTGGCCGCGGTTTCTTTGTTTACGGCTTTGATGCGGGCATACACTTTGTCTGCCATGGCTTTTTCATATTCGTCGGAAGTGATATAACCCTGTTCTTTCATATAAGTAAGGATTGTCGTCCGTTTTTTGGCATTTCGCTTTGGATGAGTGATCGGATTGTAACCTGCCGGGTTCTGGGTGATCCCTGCAAGGACTGCCGACTCGGATATGGTCAGTTCCGATACATCTTTATCAAAGTAGCGCTTGGCGGCTGCCTGAACGCCGAGTGTATTTTGTCCGAGATTGATCGTGTTCAGATAATATTCCAAAATCTGTTCTTTCGACAGACGGTTTTCCAGCTGGATAGCAAGGTACTGTTCCTGTACCTTTCGTTCCAGTTTCTGGACAAAAGTAGCTTCTTCGCCCCCGTTAAATACCTGGTTTTTAAGGAGCTGCTGTGTCAGTGTACTGGCACCTTGGTGAAATTCGCCACCATTGGTCAGGCCGCTGAATGTCGCACGGAAGATTCCCTGCAGGTCAATTCCGTCATGCACCCAGAAACGCTCGTCCTCAATGGCGACAAAGGCATTCTGCAGGTGCTTCGGAATGGTATCCAGCGTCGCATACTGGCGGTTCGCTTCTTTTCCCACAAGGGTCTGTATCGTCTTTCCCCTGCTGTTTAAGATCGTTGTTGCATAGCCATCCGGGATGACGTTGATCGAGTCAATGCCCGGCGCCGTCTCCATGAGTCCATTTACGATGCCGGATATCCCGCTGAGTCCGATCGCAGCGATGACAACCAGTGAGATCAGTACGATGCGCGCGGCCATGACTTTACATTTATTCAAACGGTGTGTGGCAGGAGATTTGAGTTTTTTCGCCCGCTCTACCGTATTTCTTTGGCTGAAATTCATAGAAATGATCCATCCTTTCTAAAATTTTTTTCGATCCTTTTCTTATAGTATACCAAAAAGTCTTGCAAAGGGGAAGAAAAATTAGTACACTATTGTAAAAGGGGCGAAAGGATAATGGATATGCCAGAAGCGATAAAGATGATATATCAGGGCGGAAACGCCGAAGTAATAGAAAAAAAATCCCGTTTTATCGGAGAAATCTATCCCATCGGATCCGAAGAAGAAGCACAAAATATCGTAAATCAGATCCGGAAAAAACATTACGACGCCAGACATCACTGCTTTGCGTATGTGCTTGGCGAAAAAAATGAAGTGGAGCGGTGCAGTGATGACGGAGAGCCGTCGGGAACCGCTGGAAGACCGATGTTAGATCTGCTTGTGGGAGCCGGGGTACATGATGCCCTTGCCGTCGTGACGAGATATTTTGGCGGCACGCTGCTTGGAACCGGCGGTCTTGTACGGGCGTATTCGGCGGCGACGAAAGAAGCACTGGAAAATTGTGAGATCCGGCAGAAAGAGGCCGGTTACCGCTTAATCATAAGTACCGATTATGTCGACCTTGGTAAAATCCAATATTTGGCAGCTGCAAGAGAACTGAAAGAAGAAAATGTCGATTACGGAGAAAATGTGTCGATCACGTACGAGGTTCCCGAGAGAGAAATTCAGGCATTTGAAAAAGAACTGGTTGACAAAACCGGAGGAAAATGTAAGATAGATAGAGGAAATAAAATATGGATCTACTCGAATATATGAATGAAAAAAATAAGGAAAAAGAGTCTCCGCTCGCTTCGCGCCTTCGTCCGACGACGCTGGATGAAGTGGTGGGGCAGGAGCATATCATCGGGAAGGATAAATTGTTATACCGTGCCATCAAGGCGGATAAGCTGAGCTCCATCCTGTTGTATGGCCCACCGGGAACCGGAAAGACGACACTTGCCAAAGTGATCGCGGCGACGACAAAAGCGGAATTTCTGCAGATCAATGCGACTTCTGCCGGAAAAAAAGATATGGAAGAAGTGGTCGCGAAAGCGAAGGAAAACCGCGGTATGTACGGCAAAAAGACGATTTTGTTTATTGACGAGATTCACCGCTTCAATAAAGGGCAGCAGGATTATCTGCTTCCGTTTGTCGAGGACGGAACGATCATTTTGATCGGCGCAACGACGGAAAATCCGTATTTTGAGGTAAATGGGGCGTTGATTTCCCGCTCGATCATCTTTGAACTCCATCCGCTCTCCAAAGAAAATATCAAAGCTCTTTTGACACGGGCGGTTACTGATGTGGAAAAAGGGCTTGGCAGTTACCATGCCGAGATGGACGAAGAAGCGCTTTCTTTTCTGGCGGAGATCAGTGGCGGAGATGCCCGCATGGCGCTCAATGCGATCGAACTTGGCGTCCTGACGACACCACGCGGCGAGGATGGAACGGTGCATATTACGCTCGAAGTAGCGCAGGAATGTATCCAGAAGCGGACGATTCGTTATGATAAGACCGGAGACAATCATTACGATACCATTTCTGCGTTTATCAAAAGTATGCGGGGATCGGATCCCGATGCCGCCGTGTATTATCTGGCGAGAATGCTCTATGCCGGCGAAGATATCCGGTTTATCGCGCGCCGTATCATGATCTGTGCGGCAGAAGACGTGTCCAATGCGGATCCGCAGGCGCTCGTCGTAGCGACGGCGGCATCGCAGGCGGTCATGCAGCTTGGGATGCCGGAAGCACGGATCATCCTTGCACAGGCAGCCACGTATGTGGCATGTGCGCCAAAGAGCAATTCGGCGATCATGGCGATCGACGATGCGATGGAATTTGTGAAAGCACATCCGGATTACAAAATTCCTTCCTATTTACAAGACGCGCATTATAAAGGGGCAGCCAAACTGGGACATGGAATCGGTTACAAATATGCCCACGATTACAAAAACCATTATGCCAGACAACAATATCTGCCGGATGCCTGCAAAGACAACCATTTTTATAATTTGTCTGATCAGGGTTATGAAAAAGAACTCCAGGAACATTTGACACGTATCCGCAGAGAAAGTGAGGAAGACAATGACTGATACAAAAAAAGAGCCAAAAAGCAGATATCCAAAATCCGTCCGAATTATCGCGATGGCCGGAATCCTTCTTTTGCTCGCACTATATATTATTACACTGATCGCGGCACTGACGACGTCGCCACAGGCACCGGGGTTGTTTAAAGCCTGTCTGGGAGCATCCATCCTGCTTCCGATCGTCCTTTGGGGATATCTTCGTATCGCGATACTGCTGACACCGAAAAAAGATAAAGGAGAAGACAATGTTTGAGATAAAAGCCAGAGAGGGAAAGGCGCGGAGCGGAACCTTTCACACCCCGCATGGGGATATTCAGACGCCCGTATTTATGAATGTAGGAACCGTTGCAGCGATCAAAGGTGCTGTTTCTACGATGGATCTGAAAGAGATCGGAACGCAGGTACAGCTGTCCAATACGTACCATCTTCATGTCAGACCGGGGGATGACGTCGTACGCAAGATGGGAGGCCTTCACAAATTCATGAACTGGGACCGCCCGATCCTTACGGACTCCGGCGGATTTCAGGTATTTTCCCTGGCGGGACTCCGCAAGATCAAAGAAGAAGGCGTTTATTTTAACTCGCACATTGACGGAAGAAAGATTTTCATGGGTCCGGAAGAAAGTATGCGGATCCAGTCCAATCTGGGATCGACGATCGCGATGGCATTTGACGAATGTGCACCGCACCCAGCGACACGCGAGTATATGGAAGCGTCTGTCGCCCGTACGACACGCTGGCTGGAGCGCTGCAAACGTGAGATGGACCGCTTAAATTCTCTCCCGGATACGATCAATAAAGAGCAGATGCTTTTTGGGATCAATCAGGGAGGAACGTTTGAAGACATCCGTATCGAGCACGCACAGCGGATTTCCGAACTGGATCTGCCGGGGTATTCGATCGGCGGACTGGCTGTCGGCGAGAGCCATGAAGAGATGTATCGCATACTTGACGAGGTTGTGCCGCATCTGCCGGACAACAAACCGAGATATCTGATGGGCGTCGGAACGCCGGCGAATATATTGGAAAGTGTCGAGCGCGGCGTGGATTTCTTTGACTGTGTATATCCGGCGAGAAATGGCCGTCACGGACATGCATATACAAATTTTGGAAAAATGAATCTGATGAACAAACGCTTTGAGCTGGATGACCGTCCGATCGAGGAAGGATGCCGGTGTCCGGCGTGCCGCCATTACTCGCGCGCATACATTCGACACCTGCTCAAAGCGAAAGAAATGCTGGGACTTCGATTATTAGTCTTGCATAATCTTTATTTTTATAATACAATGATGAGTGAGATTCGCGATGCGATCGAAGAGAATCGCTTTCAAGAATATAAGAAGAAAAAATTGGATTCCATGGAATCTAATGAATACTAAGTCTCGTAACAGAGCCAGGAGGTAAAGAAATGGGAACAGTTGGAATGATCATTTATGTGGTAGTTATTATCGGTGTATTTTGGCTGATTGCGATCCGTCCACAGAAAAAGCAGGAAAAAGAACATCAGGCATTGATCGGTGGTCTTGCCGTTGGTGACAGTATCCTGACAACAAGCGGATTTTACGGCGTTGTGATCGATATGCCGGATGATAATGTCGTGATCGTAGAATTTGGAAATAACAAAAACTGCCGTATCCCTATGAAAAAGGATGCGATTGTAGAAGTACAGAAAGCAGAAGAATAAGACACAAAAGTCACATAAGACACAGTCTGGTGCCGGATTATGGAGATGATTTCATAGTCCGGCACTTTTTTGGTCCGTCGTTATTACGGATTCCGGGGCAGTGATGTGGAAATCAATATTTTTTAAGACAAGAGGGGGGGGACGATTCCCTCTTGTGGTACATAGAGAGAGTTTATGAAAAAAAAGAGACAAAATTATTAAAATGTGATAAATTATTTGAAATGAATTATAAAATTTAGGAGGAATAAAGTATGAAACATTTACGCAAGCGTCTGCTGGCGGTTTTTCTCGCAGGGGTCATGACCGTGACCAGCGCAGGAACGTCATCATATGCTTATGAAGCAGAAAAAAAAGAGAACCTGTCCGTGACAGGAAAAGATGGAAAGACGATTGAAGAAGAGGAGTCCTGGGCGGAAAAATTCCCAAATGGAACATTTGCGTTTAAAAACGATTCGATAACGATAGAAGAGGGAAAGAACGCGAAAGAGCAGAAGATAACGATCTATCGTCTTGGAGGAACAAAGGGAAAAGCGACTGCAAAGGTGGCAATTGCGCCGGCGGTGGCTGCCTTGGATGAAGAGGAGAAAGAACTTGTCTATGCAAATGCTGCGTCCAACAAGGATTATACCGTAAAAGTGGAAAATCCGATCGGAGCGGACGGAACCATCGGCAAGCAGCAGGTGAGCAGTTCTTATGACATTGTATCAAAAAAAGAGGATCAGAAAGTTACGCTTTCCCTGAAAGACGTAGAGGGAGACTATGTACGATATTTCTGGCATGTAAAAAAGGACGGAAAATGGGAAACTGCGGATGCAGAAAAGGAAACTCTTACGGTAAGCGAAAAAGAGTTTAGTGAAAACGAATATGTATGTGTGGTAGAAGCAGATTACAAACTGGGTCTGTCAAAGACGACCGGCGAAGAACGTTCACAAAATTTGTGGATCAACGTAAACAGCCGTCATATTACAGATGAAAATACATATGAAAAAGGAAGTTATACGGATGTTACCCTTGACCGGGAGATGCCATTTAAAACAAGTTTTCTGCAGGTAGACTTTGAAGATGGCGAATGGGTAAAAGATATTGTTGTCAAAGCAACAGATGATGAAGAGCATGAAGCTGAGGAACTGGCATCTTTTACCATTTATGAAGTGGAAGGGGCAGCGTTTACGGAAACCGCCAACCGCTTGTCAATGTGCATCAAGGATGATGAGGAAAAACTCGAAAGCACAATGGGATTTGCACTCAGCAAGGTGAGAGTTGATAAGAGTACAGGAAAAGCGAAGATTAAATTAACCAGAACGGGAGCGACCCAGTACGTGTCATCGGTGGATTACAAGACCGTAGATGGAAGTGCCAAAGCGGGGACGGATTACGCAAAGGCTGCGTCTACGGCAAGTTTCAGCGGTGGTATTGAGAGTACGGAGATTGAAGTGGAACTTCTGAATGACAATAAGAAGACAGAAGAAGACCGTTACTTTACCATTCAGCTGAGTGACGCAAAGGGTGGAATTATCAAAAAGAACGCACAGGAGATCCGTGTCGATCTGTTTAATACAGATACTGCGGATAACAATAATGTTGCGACAGCGTCAAAGAGCACCGAGGCAGAAGACGCGTCAAAGCGTGTCAAAGAAGGCAAAAAGGCAATTACGCAGTCTGGTGACAACGAGATTAAAGTAACACCGGTAAAAGAAAAAGAACAGAAGGTATCTTATGAGGAAAGTGCCGATGACAAAGCGGACATGTCTGCGCAGGCCGATACAGATTTCTCCTATAAGATCAGTACAAAAGGCTTGACAAGTAAGTGGGGAAAGACGGCAAATCTTACGGAGGAATACACGGCATATGATAGTGCCTCCAAAGAAAAAAGCCTGACAAAATCAAAGTTGGAGAATCTTGTGTTTATTCAGATGCTGAAAGAGGATTACCGCGGCAATACGTATTTTGAAGTGGAAGACCTTGCCAATATGTACAGCGGCATGTCCGTTAAAATGAACGTAACGACCAATAAGGGCTTATACGCTTTTTATAATTATCTGAGCGGGTTCCTGCTTGCCATTGGAGATAAAAGTTTTGCGACGAGTCTTACACCATATACGAACGGAAGCGGTGATGACAATATGAAGCCGCTGGTCGAGAGTGAAAGTAAAAAGGCGCAAAAAGCAATTTACTCCCAGTATGGAAATAAATCGAACCAGAGTGTTGAGAAAGAGGTGTCATTTGATGATATATCCGATACCGGTAAGGCAACACATATTGTATTAAAATCATTTATTACCAAACGCGGTAAAACCGTGCGTGATCGAAAGACCGATGTTGTATCGGTCAATGATTTTGTGCTGAAACGCCGAAATATCAATACTGCACCGACCTTAAATATCACAACGGGTAACACCGGTGACATGAACCGCCTGTCAAATTCCACAGAAAGTGCAGTAAAAACAGTAAAACAGGGATTGAAACCAATTATTTCGCTTATGAATGGCGGGTTTAACGGAGATGGAAAATTTTATCTTGGAAGTGAATTGAATGTAAAGCAGTCTGACAACACAGGCGTTTACAAACTGGAGTCCGTTCAGTTAAAAGAAGGTGGAACACTTGTTGCCAACGGTAAGATTTCAGATAAATCCACAACGGTAAAATTTACGCGTAATAACCGGAGAATGTCTACTACGGCGTCTTACAGCCTGAATTGTGTTTACAATCGTTATCAGAATATTAAGATCAATTGTAAAACTTCTATGCTGGATGAAGAAACAGGTGCAGAAAAACAAAAGAAATTAGAGACGATACGCAAAAATATTAAAGTGGATGGTGCCGCTATTACATGGAAGACATCAAATACAGATTTTTCGCATACCGCCAGTGATGTAAAGAATTTTAATAAGATCAATTTTAATCTGCAGGATGGAACGAAGATTCTCTATAACAATAAAGTTTATGAGGGAAATGCAGACATTCCTGTTTCAGACAGGGATCTTGTTGCAAATACAGTGACATTTTCTGTCTATACCAAGGATGCCGTGAATGTTGTGAGAGAGCCGGAGGTTCTGGCAGAAAAAATGGTGTCTTTGTATAAAGATGTGAACCGGGACGGAAAATATACCGCAAAAGAAGACGGTACAGAGCCGGTCAAGATTCTTAATCCGGATGAAGCCTATCAGATAACAGATTTTGGAAAAGATATTTTGATCAAGGTGGATTTTGATGTGCAGCCGGCTTGTCTTACGACGCCTCCGGGAGCCAATGCAAACGAGACGTTCCAGGTTGTTCCGGGATTTGTGACAACGCAGACATCGGAAGAACAGAAGAAAAAGATGACGGAAGAGATGAAATCGTATCGTGATATTTCCACGAAAGATGGTACGGTAAAAATGTATGGAACGGTCACAAGCGGAACGGTATCGTTCTTGTCAGGATATGATGCGAGTCCTGCGAAGATGAATACGGCAACCAATAAATACGAATGGAATCCGAACTGGAAAGGAAATCTTCGTACCACGTTTGGCTCTCCGAAAAAGATAAAGGTGTATGAAACAAAGATGCCAAATGGTTTTGTGGCGGCATCGACAAAATCTCAGATCAATGGTTATCTTGGCTGTCTTCACGGAAATGAGACGTATTATCTTACGTCACGTATTAATGAGGCAGGCAAGGAAAAAATAACTTCTACACAGCGGGGACGTTTTTATACCGTACCGGAACCGGCGGCGCAGGGATTTCGTTCCCTTTCGGTATCCGATGCCGAAGCACCGGAAGACGAGGACAACGTAACGGACAAACAGCCGGATGTGGCGGACACCAAACCGGAAGTAAGCCTTCCAAGTCTGAATATCGGTCTTGGATTAGGCAAGTTTATGATGGGGAAAGACGAGATTGGATTTTCTGTAGGAACCCCGATCTTTGGTGCTTCCTCCCAGAACGGAGCCGGGGTGGAGAAGGATATTTTAGGCGTTCAGGGCTTAAAGGATATGAAAAAAGCCATGACAAGCCCGAGCGATAATATCTTTAAGCAGCTGCGCAAACAGCGGAAAGCAACGGATAATAACGGAAATACGGGAAAAGCTGCAAACGCTACGCCATTAAAAGGAAAGTCAAACAAACAGAGTATTGATATTGCAGTAAACCTGTCTTTTGTCTGGAAGTATAGTAAACTGACCGGTAAATATGAGTTTTCGTCGGCAATGATCGCAATGTCGATTGAGGGAAGTGTCAGACTTCAATACCGTTTCCAGACCTGCCCGATCTTTTATGTATATGTGCAGGTAGGCCTTGGATTACAGGCGCAGACCGGTATTCAGCTGGAGAAAAAAGAAATTGACAATGGAGATGGAACAACCAGTATACAGAATGAGGTGTCTTTTGCAGGGCTAAAGATGAATCCGAGTCTGTATGTGGAAGCTGGTGCCGGATTTGGAGTGGATCTGGCAAAACTTGAAGTGTATGTAAAGGTATCGGTGTCTTTTGCCTTTACATTTAATAAAAAGACGACGGTGGATGAATTTGTCACGTCGGCAGCGGTCGGATTCCGTGCGGTATTTTTATTCTTCTCCTACGAGATGGATATTATCGGATGCAAAGGCGGATATGACAGATCAAGGCTGGAAGATGATAAGAAACCGTGGTTTTTCTCATGGCAGGTCGTGGGAATGGATATGGGCGGTACGAGTACTTCCGAAGAAGTTGACTCGGATGTTGCAGGAGCACCGGTAAGCGTTTCAAAACCGAAAAATGTATTTCGTATGCAGAATATTAATTCTTCGGATGACAATGCGGCGCAGGATGATATGACGTCACAGGCATACGATATTGACGGTTTGGATGAGTTTCAGGTAAGTGGTTATGGCAACAATGCTTCTGCCGTGGAACTCGGAAGCGGATTTGACAGTGCGTCGGATTATAAATTGCTGACGGTCGGTGATACGAACTATGTATTATATACGATCAGCCGTAAAAATCCGGGACATAGTTTAAATAATACACAGCTGGTTATGTCAAAACTCTCTACAACCAGCAGCGGACAGGGCGGCGAGGATGGAAAAGCGGTCATGGGACTTGTAAATCCGATTGATGCTGCCTCCCAGACAAAATATATTGTGGTTGACCGCAAAGCAGGCACAGAAGAGGGAACCGGAGACATTAACTATGATGCCGTTGTTGAGGGAGATAAGATTAAAGTAACCTGGACGTCTTATCTGGAAAGTGCGGCAGCAACTATACCGGACAACACCGAAGCACAGGAGATGCTGAAGAAGGCAAGCCGGATGATAGAAGTCAAGACGGCAGAATTTGATGCCTCCCGGCCTGACGAATTTACCGATGCGGTTGTACTCAGCGGGGAAGCAGGATATCATTTTCTCCCGGTAAGTGCGGTATCCGATGTACATTTGTTTGTGGATACAGAGCCGTATACGGAGACGGAGATGATAGAGCGCGAGAAAGAGTATAAAAAGAAATATGATGAAGATGCCCAGGGGAATAATACGGATAATAAATCGGGAACAGGAGATCCTTATGCGCAGGCAAATTATGAATATGCGCTTACGACAGATTATCTGTATGGAAAGTATTCCAAACTTCATTACAGTGTAAAACAGGGAGATGGAACATACCAAACATATGATCTGGACGTTTCAGACGAATGGAAGGATCAGAAAACACGTTATGAAGATGTACAGTTTGCGGCAGCAGAGGACAACAGTTATTATCTTTCCTATGTAACAGAACAGAAAGACCAGTATGGTTCTCAAAAAGAGGACGCAAAAATAAAGAAACTGTATGTGCAGAAAGCAACCGTGGAAACGGTGGATGTACAGCAGACAGAGGAAGAAAAACTGGGATTGAAATTTGGCAGACCGGTTTTACTTAAGACACTGGTGGACTATGATGATAATGATGAGCAGGATGGTATTTATGTAGAGGGGGCAAAAAATGAAACCCTGGAATCACCAAACTTCTCAAATTTGAAGTTTTTACATGGAAAACTGACGGATAAAGGACAAGAAGAAACATTTCTTCTTTATAATGTCAATGCAATTACGTATGTATTAAAAGAAAGCAGTCTAAAAAATGCGTTGGAAAGCAAAACCGAACCAATTATAGAAAATCGATTGTTTGAGACGGATGAAGAACAGGGCGAATCTCAGACGGAAGCTACCATTGGTACGGATGGAGACGGAAATATTTCTGCCGTGTACACGCAGACAGTGCCGAATACGGTAAATAATGCGCTGTATGTGACAAAATATGATCCGGAAGTCGGAAAATTTGGAAAGCCGTTTATGCTGGCGATGAATCATATGCAGGTATATGAAAATTCGATTTCACAGAATATGTCGTCAGAGGAGGCCCAGAAGGCATTCTATGATACCAAGCAGGGTGGAGGCGAAGATCAGTTTATCTTCAACTCGCCGCAGATTGCAATTGGAAAGCCGACAAGTGACAATGAAAACGGTACGCTTACCATACTTACCAAAGGAACCATGACGAAACTGCAAAAGACTACGGTACAGTTTGAGGGAAAAGATTATACGGAATACGTGCCGGAAACGACGCAGGGAAGTATGCAGGGAAGTGCAGGAATTTATGCGATTTCCTATGGTGTAGGAAAACAAAAGATTGGAGAAGCCTCCATTTCATTTGAAAAAAATGATTTTGTGGCAGGACAAAAACTGACCGGCAGTGTATCATTCCGTAATACAGGGGATGTGGCAATTCGTGCAAGTAAGGCGAATCCGGCATACATTACGCTGAAAGCCTCTACAAAGAGCGGTGAGAGCGAACTTGGAAAGTGGAAGGTTGAAAGTAACATTCTTGCCGGCCAGCAGGTGACAACAGATGCCATGGAGATGAAGGCGCTTCCGGGAGACATTGCAGGAGGCTGTATCTTCTTCGAAGTGCAGGAAGATTCTGGGTATTCCCAGGCCAAAGCGATCAGTACGATTGCAGAAAAAGATGGCCAGGGAAAAATAGAAATTGGTCAAAAAGCGGAATTGTCTATTGAGAATGTAGAAATCACGGCAGGAGATACTCTGGAAAAATGCAGTGTCAATAATATATCCTGTATCATGGCGGATGTAGAGATGACGGTGAAAAATGAAGGAGTAAAAGCTGCATCCAATGTAACATTTGAGGTGAAACATACATCCGGAAAGACGGACAGCAGAGAGGATAAATACATTCCGTTGGAAATAAATGGAAAATTGATCACCAGCAGTGATGGAAAAGAGACACCACTTCTCGGAAATGGAAAATCAGGAGTGTTTGATTACCTCGGTTTTACAAAGGCAGGAAACACAATATCTGAAAACAAATCCATTCCGGCGGGAGGCACCCGGACGATCAAGGGACGCATTGCAATCCCAATGACAGCGTTTGATCCGGAGGATGCTATCGGGGCGGCAAATCTGCAGTTTACTATGCAGAGCAGTACGGCAGAGTATGAACAGAAAAACAACATTGCTTATGGAAAAGTTGTTCCGGCTACCCGTTTTGACTGCCTGGATAAGGTATCGCTGACAGTTGGAAATCCGGTAAACTTTAATCTCCAGTTCGTGGCAGCCCTTGATATCAACAAACGGAGTAATATTACTCTTACGGAGATGAAGCTGAATCGAGATGGAAATGCAGAACTTGCAGACAATAAGATCCTTTCCAATGCGGCGTACAATGTGAAGACAGGATATGTCAGTGTGACGGCGCAGAAGGAAGGCAGTGGTATCCTTCGAATTGCGGATACAACAACAGGTTCCTTTAAGGATATTACCTTTAATTCAACGATATCCGGATGTAATATTTCTACGGATAACGAGGTATTTACCTTTGATAATCCGGTTGGCGGAACAGAGTGGAAGGACGAAGGTGTAGGAGCGATCGTCCAGAATACGATTCTTCCATATAATAATGACATCTGTATCGGAGCCAAAGGGAATACATTTACCTTTACAACGTATGCGCGCAGCATTGATTTCTACTATACCGGAGATATTGAGGTATCCAGTAACAACAGTTTTGGTTACACGGCCAAGAAGTACAAAGACGCCGATGGTGTAGAGGAAGGAAAATACTATAAACGTCATACGGTTGACTTTAAAAACCCTTCTTTGAAAAAGCATACCGTTACGGTAAAAGTTTTGAGTAATACTGCATCGTTTGACTCTATGATCGAGTACTATGCAGATCGAAGTGCGGGAGATACCGGACGAGAGATTGAAGAGGATGAGACAGCACCGAAGATTGTGATCGGAAAAACACTTCCAACGGATGTTACAAAACTTCAGCCGGGAACTGTGCTTGAAATACCGGTTTATGTATACGATGACGTAATGCTTAACTCCGTCAGCATCGGTGGAAACGGTGCAGATACACAGGTAAACAATCAGTTTGCCAAAGGTATTCTGCGAATAAGCAAAAATGGAACGTATTATGTTATTGCAGAGGATAGTTTTGGAAATATCTCTACGGAAAAAGTGGAGATCAAACAATTTGAAGAAGAAGCAGAAAAGACAGATGAGAAGTCGGATGACTGGCCAAAAGTTGTTTCTCTTAAACTGGTAGATGAAGCCGGCAAAGAGATTACGAAGTATACGCAGTCAAGTGCATATCTGTCCTATGATATCACAGCAGAGCGTAAGATCAAATCTGTTAAATTGCAGAAAATAGACAATATGACTACGCAGGCGGTAAGTGATATTGGACCGGAGATTACAGTAAGTGAGGAGACAGAATCCTTAACGGACAAATATCCGGTTAATATTACCCAAAATGGATATTATAAGATGGTTGTGGAAGATAGGAAGGGAAATGCGACAACAGAAATCCTATGTGTTGAACTGCTGTCAGATGGACCAAAAGTATCTTTATATACACCGGAGGGCGTTTCCAATCAATTGTTCTATTGCATCGGAGACGAAAAAAATGAAATTCCGTTGAGTCAGATGGCTGTGTACGAAGGACATATAGCGGAGGATCAGATCAAAGAAAACGCGAGTGGAGCGTTTACGGTTTCCGGAAAAACTCCGTTGTGCAGCAAGAGTTACACGAAGCAGACAATGGATTCCGGAACGATAGATTTAAAGGCATCCGTTTCTACAAAGCAGTTTACGATTGTGGCAAAAGACGAGACGGGAAAACGTACGGTCTATAAGCATTCGGATGCAACCTGTCTGAACAATCTTCTGGTTGGTAATGCGGAAGAACAGAAACTTGGCATTAAATTAAGCGAAGGATTTAAACCATATCAGAGAGATTATACGGTAGAAATACCGTTTGGTTATCCGAAACTTAAAGTGCCGGATGTTCACCCTGATGCAGAACCGGGAACAACCGTAAGCAAGAACTGGGATGGTGATGTGCTCACGATCGTTGTAAAGAAAGGCTCAGCACAAAATGTATATACGGTTACCTTAAAACGCCAGCTATGTACGTGTAAGATTGCACTGCGTACCTACGATGATCTTGTTCTTGTGCCGTCCACAGGCGAAAAACAGATGCGTCAATTTGATGTACAGTCGGATGTGACGGGGTGTGATGTGCATAAGGATCATACACAGGCGAATGTCCAATATGCATACGAAGTTGTCAGCGCAGACTATGCGGCTGCTGCTGAGGGTGAAAGTACTTCCATTGAAACTGCCGCGGCAGAAAGTCCTGTGATTGAAAACGAAGTGGTTGAAATTCAGAGAGATAAGATCTTCTTTAGCCGGATCCCGAATAGTAGAAGACCGGTTGAAATCAAGGTCAAAGTTACTGCGAAAACGGCTTCCTGCCAGGAATCCGAGATAATTACGTATACGGTCCGCAATCAGTATGACATGGAACTGTACGTAACGCAGGGTGGTACGGTACAATGTGGAGAAGATATGCTGACTGCACAAGGAACCTCCGGAATGGTAGAAACTCCTGATACAGGGGATGAGGTGCCGTATCATTATGACACCGATACCGGCTTTGTATTTGATCTTACGGCAGTGGAAAAGCCGGGGTATCAGTTTGTGGGCTGGTATAACTCCGCGAATGAGTTTCTTGGTGATAAGAAGGATTTTCATTATGTGGTATCGAAAGATGAAAAATTGTATGCCCGGTTTAAGGATGTTGTGGATCCGACCGGAAAAATAGAGTTGACAGACCAATCCGGAACCAATAATGTCATGAGGTCTGATGAAGGAGATATTCTTGTATCTTCCAAAGGATTTCATGCGAAAATTGATGCAGAGGATAATCAGTCCGGCATAAAATCTGTTTCCTACCAGATTGTCAAACAGGGAGAAACTTTTGACGAAAATGACGGATGGATTGACTATAACGGAAAAGAGGTTGAGCTAAACGATGAAATGGATTTTGTCCTATATGCTAAAATCGTTGATAAGCATGATAATGCCATAATTATCCGGAGTTCTCGTGCCATGATCGAGAAAACGGCTGCGAAAGTGATTTTAGCACCAAATTTTACACCGGATATCTTTACGAACAAAAAAGATGCTGCCATTGTTGCGATCGTGCAGCGGGGAACCGCAGCATTGAAAGAAATCCGTTATATTGTAGACGGAAAGGAAACGAAGTGTGACCAGACGTCATTTGGCATTGACAATCTGCCGGATGGTATCTATGAAGTGGAAGTGGTCGCAAAAGATATTTTTGGAAAAGAGATTTCAGAAGTAGTTTCCGTCAAAAAGGATACTGAAAATCCTGTTTTGAACATTGACGGAATACCAGCCACCGCGGTTGAAAAAGCGACACTTAACATTCGTGCCGAAGGAGGACTTTCCGGTGTGAAGGAAGTTCGTGTCAACGGAAAGCCGTATGCGGAAAAAGCATATGAAGTCGATGAAAACGGAACCTATGTGTTTGAATTGGAAAATAATGCCGGTACGGTTGTGGCAGAGACGGTTTCAATCGAATGTATCGTGAAACCGACGCCAACACCGATACCGACGGTGACGCCAACGGCAGTACCGACGACAGCACCGACGGCAGTACCGACAACAGCGCCAACGGCAGTACCGACGACAGCGCCAACGGTAGTACCGACGACAGCACCAACGGTAATACCGACGACAGTGCCGACAACAGTGCCAACGACAGTACCAACGACAGTACCGACGACAGTACCGACTGCAGCGCCAACCGCAGCGCCAACGGCAGTACCGACAACAGTACCAACAACAGTACCAACGACAGCGCCGACCGAAACTCCGGCACCGAAACCGTCATCTACACCGGTGCTGCCTCCAGCCGGTCTGCCAATTACGAAAGTACCGGAACTGCCGGCAGTCATTCAGCCGAACGAGAACGGCAATACCGTAATGCAGCCGGATATCACAGATACGACTACTGCCAAAAAGACACTGCCGATCACGCAGTTTGTCCGTAAGAAGAATATTGGCAGACGGGGAATACGCATTACGTGGAAAGGGGTAAAAAGAGCCGTTTCCTATAATGTATACCGTTCCAAAAAAGCCAATGGAGAATACAAACTCGTGGCAAATGTAAAAGAGAGTGCTTATACAAGCATGAAAAAGAATGCAAGAAAGTACTATTACAAAATTGTGGCGGTTGCAAAGAACCACGCCTATAACAGTGAAAAAAGTGCCTACGCAATCTCGGTGAATATCGATAAACTGTTAAAAGCAGAGGCGGGTACAGGCACAGATGCAGGTACGGCTGCAGGTGCAGACGGAAAAACATCTTCTTTCACCAAAAGGGTTACCGGAGTGAAAGTAAAAGCCGGAAAAGGCAAGATGAAAGTGACTTGGGAAAAAGTCAAAAAAGCAGACGGTTATATTGTATACCGTGCAGAGAGCAAATATGGTGTTTATGACGAGTTTGCAACGGTGACGACAAATTCGTTCCGGGACATCTATGTTGTAAAGAACAGGAAATTTTACTATAAAATCCGGCCGTTTAAACAAAGCAAAGGGGCTTTGGAACCGGAATTGGGAATTATTTCCAAAAAATCCTATGCGAAAGCAAAGTAGGTTAAGACAGTAAAATAAGGTGCTGAGCCGGGGAAAATGATCCTCGGCTTGGCATTTTATTGTTTCTTGTAAGATTAAATTTCATAATTTAGAAAGGATGAAAATTTACCTTGCAAAAAAAATAAAAAAGTACTTGCATTCACGGAAAACTTAGTGTATAATAGCAATTGCTGTGACATGATAGCGAAGAAGCGAGAGGTTGCCATCCGATGGATGGGTTTTCCGTGGAGCGAATGTCAAGAGACCGTAGATCAGCATATCACGGTCGGTAAACCTGACGGCAAGTCACTGTACGTAACATAGTTTCTGCCAGATAGAGAGCAGATAAACGTGTGAGAAAGTATGCCACGATGTGGCATTTTCGTGTGAACCGGCACGACACACACGGATGAGTGTACAGTCACCACTTGTCGTACGAACTATTATTAATTCAGTACGAAAAGGAGGCGGCTTTTTTTATGGCAAGTCAGCAGACAATGAGAATCATTTTAAAAGCATACGATCATCAGTTAATCGATATGGCAGCAGCCAAACTGATTGATACAATTAAAAAGACAGGAGCAAAAGTGAGCGGTCCGGTACCTCTTCCTACTAAAAAGGAAGTTGTTACAATTCTGAGAGCGGTTCATAAATATAAAGACTCCAGAGAGCAGTTCGAGCAGAGAACTCATAAAAGACTGATCGATGTGCTTAAGCCATCACAGAAAACAGTTGATGCATTATCCCGTTTGGAAATGCCGGCTGGTGTTGCAATTGATATTAAAATGAAATAATTCATTTAATATAAGTAAGGTGTAAAACCTACGGGGTGAAAATAGTGCCCCGGTCCTAAGGTTGGAAGCGGTCCTCCGGTTCAGGATCAGGGAAAACCATCTAGGATGATTACTTTCCGCTTTTTGGATCAGGTTTCTACCTGTGAGAAACGACCAATTATGAAAGTGATCCGCTGTAGAATTTAGGAGGTAAAGAAAGATGAAGAAAGCTATCGTAGCTACAAAAGTTGGAATGACTCAGATTTTCAACGAAGACGGTGTTTTGACACCGGTTACTGTGCTTGAAGCTGGTCCGGTTTATGTAACTCAGATCAAAAACGAAGAGACAGACGGATACAGTGCAGTACAGGTTGGTTATGGCGATATCCGTGAGAAACTCGTCAACAAACCAATGCAGGGACACTTCTCCAAAGCAGGTGTGGACAACAAGAGATTTGTTACAGAGTTCAAACTTGACGGTGCAGAGGAGTACACATTAGGACAGGAAATCAAAGCAGATATCTTTGAAGCCGGTGACAAGATTGACGTAACAGCAACAAGCAAAGGTAAAGGATTCCAGGGCGCGATCAAACGTCACGGACAGTCCAGAGGACCTATGGGTCACGGCTCCAAATTCCATAGACATGCAGGTTCCAATGGTTCCGCATCGGATCCTAGCAAAGTATTCAAAGGCAAGAAAATGCCTGGTCAGATGGGTGCTGTAAAGGTTACTATCCAGAACCTTGAAGTAGTAAGAGTAGATGCAGAAAACAATCTTCTCTTGGTAAAAGGTGCAGTACCGGGACCTAAGAAATCAACTGTTATTATTAAAGAATCCGTTAAGGCATAACTTTTCGGAAAGGAGGATGACACAGATGGCAAGCGTATCTGTTTACAATATGGAAGGCAAAGAAACAGGTAAAATGGAATTGAACGATTCTATCTTTGCTGCTCCAGTAAATGAACATTTGGTTCATATGGCAGTTGTGTTACAACTTGCTAACAAACGCCAGGGAACACAGAAAGCAAAAACACGCTCTGAAGTTCGTGGCGGTGGTAGAAAACCTTGGAGACAGAAAGGAACCGGACATGCAAGACAGGGTTCGATCCGTGCTCCACAGTGGAAAGGCGGCGGAGTTGTATTTGCTCCGACACCAAGAGATTATTCATTCAAAATGAATAAAAAAGAAAAAGCAGCTGCAATCAAGTCTGCTTTGACAACAAAAGTAAACGAGGGAAAACTTGTTGTTGTTGAAGGAATGGAATTTGATGCTCCTAAGACAAAGACAATCACAACCCTTTTGAACGGTTTAGATAAGAAAAAAGCGCTCATCGTAGTAGCGGAAGAAGGAAAAAATGCAACACTTTCTGTTCGCAACATTCCTACCGCAAGAGGCGTATTCGCAAACTCCATCAATGTATATGACATTTTGAAATATGACAATGTCATCTTGACAAAGAGTGCAGTTGCAGCAATCGAGGAGGTGTACGCATAATGGCAGATTTGAAATATTATGACATTATCTCAAAACCAGTTATCACAGAGAAATCTATGGCTGGCATGGAATTGAAGAAATACACATTCTATGTACACACTGAGGCAACAAAGAGTCAGATCAAAGAAGCAGTTGAAAAAATGTTCGCCGGTACAAAAGTAGCGAAAGTCAACACGATGAACTGCGAAGGCAAAAACCGCAGACGTGGAATGACAACAGGTAAAACTGCTAAGAGAAAGAAAGCTATCGTTCAGTTGACAGAGGATAGCGCTGATATCGAAATTTTTGAAGGCTTATAAGAAACATTTGATTGAATTGAAAGGAGTGTAACTCATGGGAATTAAAACATTTAACCCATATACACCTTCTAGAAGACAGATGTCCGGATATGATTTCTCTGAAATCACAACATCAACTCCGGAAAAATCCCTTACAACATCCGTCAAGAAAAATGCCGGACGTAATGCGCAGGGTAAGATCACTGTCAGACATCGCGGAGGCGGTTCTAGAAGAAAATATAGAATCATCGACTTTAAGAGAAATAAGGATGGAATTCCTGCAACGGTTAAGAGCATCGAATACGATCCAAACAGAACAGCAAATATCGCATTGATCTGCTACGCAGACGGTGAGAAAGCATATATCCTTGCACCAGCCGGTTTGAAAGTCGGACAGCAGGTTATGAATGGTGAGACAGCAGAAGCAAGAGTTGGAAACTGTCTTGAACTCAAAGACATTCCTGTTGGTACATTGGTACACAACATTGAACTTTATCCTGGACACGGCGGACAGTTCGTACGTGCAGCAGGAAACAGTGCACAGCTTATGGCAAAAGAAGGCAAATATGCAACACTTCGTATGCCATCCGGCGAAATGAGAATGGTTCCAATCAACTGCCGTGCAACAATCGGACAGGTTGGAAACTCTGAGCACAACTTGATCAACATCGGTAAAGCAGGACGTAAACGTCATATGGGTATCCGCCCAACTGTTCGTGGTTCTGTCATGAACCCTAATGACCATCCACATGGTGGTGGTGAAGGTAAGACCGGTATCGGACGTCCGGGTCCATGTACACCTTGGGGCAAACCTGCACTTGGTCTTAAGACAAGAAAGAAAAACAAACAGTCGAATAAGATGATCGTTCGAAGAAGAGATGGTAAAGCTTTAGCAAAATAAAGCATAAAAGGAGGTAAAGCTAGTGGCTCGTTCATTGAAAAAAGGACCATTCGCTGATGCGCATCTTCTTAAAAAAGTAGATGCCATGAACGAATCTGGAGATAAACAAGTTATTAAAACATGGTCACGTCGTTCTACGATTTTCCCAAGCATGGTAGGTCATACGATCGCTGTTCATGATGGAAGAAAACATGTTCCTGTATATATTACAGAGGATATGGTAGGACACAAACTCGGTGAGTTTGTTGCAACAAGAACCTATCGTGGACATGGAAAAGATGAGAAAAAAGGCAGATAATGTTTTAAATATTGAAAGGAGGTTTCATCCGTGGCTAAAGGACATAGATCACAGATCAAGAAAGAAAGAAACCAGAATAAAGATACTAGACCATCCGCTAAGTTGTCATATGCAAGAATGTCCGCACAGAAAGCTGGCTTTGTATTGGATGCAATCCGCGGCAAAGATGTACAGACAGCACTTGGTATCTTGGCATATAACCCTAGATATGCATCATCTGTAATTGAGAAGTTGTTGAAATCTGCAATTGCAAATGCTGAAAATAATAATGGAATGAATCCGGAAAATCTTTACGTTGAAGAGTGCTTTGCTAACAAAGCAACGACAATGAAGAGAATTCGCCCAAGAGCTCGTGGTATGGCTTACAGAATCGAAAAGAGAATGTGCCATATTACAGTAATCTTGAATGAGAGATAGTGAAAGGAGAATAACAATGGGACAAAAAGTTAATCCTCATGGTTTGAGAGTCGGCGTTATCAAAGACTGGGAATCCAAATGGTTCGCAGAGCCGGAAAATTTCGCTGATGCTCTTGTAGAAGATTATAAGATCCGTGAGTTCTTGAAGAAAAAACTGTATCATGCAGGAGTTTCCAAGATTCAGATCGAGAGAACAACCGGACGTGTTAAAGTTATCGTATATACAGCAAAACCTGGTGTAGTAATCGGAAAAGGTGGAGCAGAGATCGAGAAATTGAAAGTAGAGCTTGCTAAGTTCTCCAATCAGAAGATTCTCGTAGATATCAAAGAAGTAAAGAGACCAGACAGCGATGCACAGCTTGTTGCTGAAAATATCGCACAGCAGCTTGAAAATCGTATTTCTTTCCGTCGTGCAATGAAATCCTGCATGGGAAGAGCGATGAAAGCAGGCGCAAAAGGAATCAAAACCTCTTGTTCCGGACGTCTTGGTGGAGCTGATATGGCTCGTACAGAGTTCTACAGCGAAGGAAATATTCCACTTCAGACACTTCGTGCAGATATTGATTATGGTTTCGCAGAAGCAAACACAACATATGGTAAGATCGGTGTTAAAACATGGATCTATCATGGTGAAGTACTTCCAACCAAAGGTGGAAAACCAGCTAAGGCTAGTTCAAAGGAAGGGAGCGATAAATAATGTTAATGCCTAAAAGAGTAAAACGTCGTAAACAGTTTCGTGGTTCTATGAAAGGTAAGGCTTTGCGCGGAAACAAGATCACTTACGGTGAATTTGGTATCGTTGCTACAGAGCCGGCCTGGATTAAATCCAATCAGATAGAGGCAGCCCGTATTGCTATGACACGTTACATCAAACGTGGTGGTAAAGTTTGGATCAAGATTTTCCCAGACAAGCCGGTAACTAAGACACCAGCTGAAACTCGAATGGGTAAAGGTAAAGGTGCTTTGGAATATTGGGTAGCTGTAGTTAAGCCAGGACGTGTAATGTTTGAAATTTCCGGTGTACCAGAAGAGACAGCAAGAGAAGCTCTTCGTCTTGCAACACACAAATTGCCGGTAAAATGTAAGATCGTTTCACGCGCAGACTTAGAAGGAGGTGCGGGCAGTGAAGAGTAAGGAATTCATGAACAGTTTGAATGGTAAATCACTTGCCGAATTAAATGACGAGTTAGTAGCTGCTAAGAAGGAACTCTTCAATTTGAGATTCCAGAACGCAACAAACCAGCTTGATAACACAAGTAGAATTAAAGAAGTTAGAAAGAATATCGCTCGTATCCAGACAGCAATGTCCATGGAACAGAAAGCCGCTAACTAGAAGGTGTAAGAAAGGAGGACTTTGTTGTGGAGAGAAAACTTAGAAAAACTCGTGTAGGAAAAGTTGTAAGCAACAAGATGGATAAGACAATCGTTGTTGCTGTCGTTGACAACGTAAAACATCCACTTTACGGAAAAATCGTAAAGAGAACGTATAAATTGAAAGCTCATGACGAGCAGAATGAATGTAACATCGGTGATAGAGTAAAAGTTATGGAAACAAGACCATTGTCCAAAGATAAGAGATGGAGACTTGTAGAAATAATCGAAAAAGCTAGATAGTTTTTTGCAGAAGCAAAAATTTTGTTATATTCAAAATTTCGAAAGGAGTTACTATTATGGTACAGCAGGAAACGAGACTTAAAGTTGCTGACAATACCGGTGCAAAAGAATTGCTTTGCATCCGCGTACTCGGCGGTTCCGTTAGAAGATATGCAGCAGTTGGCGATATCATCGTTGCTACGGTCAAAGATGCAACACCAGGTGGAGTTGTTAAAAAAGGAGACGTAGTAAAAGCTGTTGTTGTTCGTACAGTAAAAGAAATTCGTCGTCCAGACGGTTCCTATATTCGTTTTGATGAAAATGCAGCAGTTATCATCAAAGATGACAAGACCCCAAGAGGAACACGTATTTTTGGACCTGTAGCTAGAGAGTTGAGAGATAAACAATTTATGAAAATTGTATCTTTGGCTCCAGAAGTATTATAAGGAGGTGTCCCTGAAGTGGCAACATCAAAGATCAAAGTAGGTGATACCGTTCGCGTTATTGCCGGTGTCGATAAAGATAAAGAAGGTAAAGTAATCGAAGTAAAAGATGGAAAAGTCAAAGTTGAGGGTGTAAACATGGTGAAAAAACATGTGAAACCAAATCAGGCAAATGCAAAAGGCGGAATCGTTGAAGAAGAAGCTGCATTTGACATTTCCAACGTAATGTATGTAGTAGACGGAAAAGTTACAAGAATCGGTTTCAAAACTGAGGATGGTAAAAACAAAGTCCGCTATGCAAAAGCAACTGGCGCAGTGATTGATTAATTTGAGAGGAGGTACTTAAAGTGGCTAGATTAAAGGAAACGTATTTGAACGAAATCGTTCCTGCATTGCAGAAGAAATTCGAGTACAAAAATATTATGCAAGTACCAAAGCTCGACAAAGTTGTTATCAACATGGGCGTTGGTGAAGCAAAGGAAAATTCAAAAGTTTTGGATACAGCAATCAGTGACCTTGAGATTATCACAGGACAGAAAGCTGTAGTAACAAGAGCGAAGAAATCTGTAGCAAACTTCAAACTCCGTGAGGGACAGCCAATCGGATGTAAAGTTACACTTCGTGGTGAAAAGATGTATGAGTTCGTTGATCGTCTCATCAACCTTGCACTGCCACGAGTACGTGACTTCAGAGGTGTAAATCCAAATGCCTTTGACGGTCGTGGAAACTATGCTATGGGTATCAAAGAGCAGTTGATCTTCCCTGAGATCGAGTACGATAAAGTAGATAAAGTACGTGGTATGGACGTTATTTTTGTTACTACTGCTCAGACTGATGAAGAAGCACGTGAATTGTTGGCACAGTTTGGTATGCCGTTTAAGAAATAGTTAGGAGGGTTTTTCATGGCTAAAACGTCTATGAAGATTAAACAGCAGCGTAAAGCTAAATTTTCAAGCAGAGAATACAGCCGTTGCAAAATCTGTGGTCGTCCACATGCATACTTGAGAAAATACGGAATTTGTCGTATTTGTTTCCGTGAGTTGGCATACAAAGGCCAGATCCCAGGTGTCAAAAAAGCAAGTTGGTAAGACTGAACTTGTTATCTAGTTAAGGAGGAAAATGTAATGACTATGAGCGATCCAATTGCAGATATGCTTACAAGAATCCGTAATGCAAATACTGCAAAACATGATACAGTTGATGTTCCTGCTTCTAAGATGAAGATTTCGATTGCAGAGATTCTTTTGAAGGAAGGATATATCAAAGGTTTTGATTTGGTAGATGTTGATGGATTTAAATCAATCCACATCACATTGAAATATGGTAAAGACAAAAACGAAAAGATCATCTCCGGTTTGAAGAGAATCTCCAAACCAGGTCTTCGTGTTTATGCTAACGCAGAAGAACTTCCTAAGGTTCTTGGCGGACTTGGAATCGCTATCGTTTCAACAAACAAAGGTGTTCTTACAGACAAAGAAGCTCGTAAGTTGAACGTAGGCGGCGAAGTATTAGCATTTGTATGGTAGTATAAACTCCGTGAGGCAGTGTTACTGCCGAGTGGAACTTATTCAAAATATAGGAGGTACGGCAAATGTCACGAATTGGAAGAATGCCTATCGCGGTACCTGCAGGTGTGACTGTAGATATTGCAGAAAATAATAAGGTGACAGTAAAAGGACCAAAGGGAACTCTTGAAAGAGTATTGCCTTCGGAAATGACAATTGAAAAAGACGGAGACGAGATCAAAGTTTCCCGTCCAAATGATTTGAAGAAAATGAAATCTCTGCATGGTTTGACCAGAACATTGATCAACAACATGATCGTTGGTGTAACTGAAGGTTACTCTAAGACATTGGAAGTAAACGGTGTTGGTTACAGAGCTGTAAAGCAGGGTAAAAAATTAGTATTATCTCTTGGATATTCTCATCCTGTAGAAATGGAAGATCCAGAAGGATTGGAAGTAACTGTGGATGGTCAGAACACGATTATCGTTAAGGGAATTGATAAAGAAAAAGTTGGCCAATATGCTGCTGAGATCAGAGAGAAGAGAGCACCGGAGCCATATAAAGGCAAAGGTATTAAGTATTCTGATGAAGTGATCAGACGTAAAGTTGGTAAGACTGGTAAGAAATAGAAAGGAGTAAAATAGAATGGTTAGTAAAGTAAATAGAAGCGAAGTTCGCGTAAACAAACACAGAAGATTACGTAGCCGTCTGTCCGGAACTCCTGAGAGACCACGTTTGGCAGTATTCCGCAGCAACAATCATATGTATGCGCAGGTTATTGATGATGTTGCCGGCAATACAATCGTTTCTGCCTCTACTCTTCAGAGTGAAGTAAAAGAAGGCCTGGAGAAAACGAATAATGTAGAAGCTGCAGCAAAACTTGGTGAAGTTATCGCAAAGAAAGCTTTGGATAATGGAATCAACGAAGTCGTATTTGACCGTGGCGGTTACATTTATCAGGGTAAAGTTAAGGCATTAGCAGATGCAGCTAGAGAAGCTGGTCTTCAATTCTAAACAAGGAGGAAAACTCATGAAACGTGAAATTATTGATGCTAGTCAGTTTGAATTAGAAGATAATGTAGTATCAATTAAACGTGTTACCAAGGTTGTTAAAGGTGGTCGTAACTTCAGATTTACCGCATTGGTAGTAGTAGGTGACGGCAACGGACACGTTGGAGCAGGTTTAGGAAAAGCAATGGAAATTCCGGAAGCGATTCGCAAAGGAAAAGAAGATGCTATGAAAAAACTCATCGAAGTACCAATCGATGAGAATGGAAGTATTCCACATGACTTCATCGGAAAATTCGGCAGTGCTGAAGTTCTTATGAAGAAGTCTCCAGAAGGTACTGGAATCATCGCCGGTGGTCCGGCACGTGCCGTATTGGATCTTGCAGGATACAAAAATATCCGTACAAAGTCTTTGGGATCCCGTAACAAACAGAACGTTGTACTTGCAACGATCGCTGGTTTGAGCGAACTCAAGACACCGGAAGAAGTAGCAAAACTTCGCGGACTTTCCGTAGAAGAAGTGTTAGGTTAGGAGGTACTTTTTCATGGCTGGAAAATTGAAAATCACATTAACAAAATCTACCATTGGTGCCATTCCTAAACATCGTAAAACGGTTGAGGCTCTTGGCCTCAGAAAACTCAACAAAACAGTTGAGATGCCTGACAACGATGCTGTTAGAGGAATGATTCAGCAAGTTAGACACTTGGTTAAAGTAGAAGAAATCTAATATAAGGAGGTGCCATAAATGAATTTATCAGAATTAAAACCTGCAGCTGGTTCCAAACACAGCGATGAATTCCGTCGTGGACGTGGACATGGTTCAGGAAATGGTAAAACTGCCGGAAAAGGTCATAAAGGACAGAAAGCACGTTCTGGAGCACCTAGACCAGGTTTCGAGGGTGGTCAGCTGCCATTATACAGAAGATTGCCTAAGAGAGGTTTTACTAATATTAATAGTAAAGATATTGTTGCTATCGGACTTGACCGTCTCAATGCTTTTGAAGATGGCGCAGAAGTAACAATTGAAACTCTTATGGATAAAGGGATTGTCAACAATCCTAGAGATGGAGTGAAAATTCTTGGAAATGGAGAATTAACCAAAAAGCTCACAGTTAAAGTAAACGCATTTAGTAAGAGTGCTGTTGAAAAGATTGAAGCAGTTGGTGGAAAAGCAGAGGTGATCTAATGCTTGAAACGATAAGAAATGCGTTTAAGATGAAAGAGATCCGAAACAAACTTTTGTTTGTATTTTTGGGGCTTATCATCGTCCGGATCGGATGTAATATTCCGCTTCCGGGCGTCAACACAAATGTCATCCAGAATTTGTTTGATAACAACCAGGCTTTGAACTTCCTTGATGTTATGACAGGTGGATCCTTTACAAGAATGTCCATTTTTGCGTTGAACATCACGCCGTACATTACGGCATCCATTATCGTACAGCTTCTTACGATCGCAATTCCGCGTCTCGAAGAACTGCAGAAAGATGGAGAAGATGGAAGAAAGAAGATCAACGAGTACACAAGATATCTTTCTATCGTACTTGCTTTGGTCGAAGGTCTTGCTATCGTTATCGGATTCCGTAATCAGGGATTCTTTACAGAGGCTGGATATACATCTGTGATCATTTCCGTTGTTGCTTTGACAGCAGGAGCTGCATTCCTTATGTGGCTTGGTGAGGAGATCACAGAAAAAGGAGTTGGAAATGGTATTTCCATCATCCTCTTGATCAACATTGTTGCACGTATTCCGAGTGACCTGATCTCTTTGTACAATCAGTTTATCAAGAGCGCAGCCAATGTCACAAACCGAATCCTTGCAGCAGTGATCATTCTTGCACTGATCATTGCCATGTTTGCGTTTATCGTATGGCTTCAGGATGGCGAGAGAAAAATCCCTGTACAGTATGCAAAGAAAATGCAGGGACGGAAAATGTTTGGCGGTCAGTCCAGCCACATTCCGTTGAAAGTAAATACTGCCGGCGTAATCCCGGTTATCTTTGCAAGTTCCATGTTACAGCTTCCAGTTGTTATTGCCAGTTTTGCAGGTGTGAAACCGGCATCCGGAGAAGGTGCATCCTTGATCCAGAAATTCCTCAAGGTCTGCAACCAGAGCGACTGGTGTAACATTAGTTCATGGGGTGATTTTAAATATACATTAGGATTGCTTGTATATATCGCATTGGTAATCTTCTTTGCATATTTTTATACCTCAGTAACATTTAATCCGCTTGAAATTTCTAACAACATGAAAAAGCAGGGTGGATTTATTCCGGGTATTCGTCCCGGAAAACCAACAACCGATTATCTTACCAATGTACTTAACAGCATTATCTTTATCGGTGCTGTCGCAATGGTTATTGTATGTGTGCTTCCAATCGTATTTTCAGGTGTATTTGGAGCAAACGTATCCTTTACCGGTACATCTTTGATCATCATTGTTGGTGTTGTTATTGAAACCTTGAAACAACTTGAATCCCTGATGTTAGTCCGCAATTATAAAGGATTTTTGGGCAAGTAATGATGAGATAAAAAGGCAATCGACCTGCGGAAATTTATTTTCGTATGGTCGCTTACCTTTTTTGCATTAAAATAAAAAAGGAGAATGGCTATGAAAATTGTTATGCTTGGTGCTCCTGGTGCCGGAAAAGGCACACAGGCGAAAATGATTTCTGAAAAATACAGTATTCCGCATATTTCCACAGGAGATATTTTCCGTGCCAATATCAAAGAAAATACGGAACTGGGCCAGAAGGCGAAAACATATATGGACAAAGGACTTCTTGTACCGGATGAGTTGGTGGTAGATCTTGTGGTAGACCGTCTGGCACAGGACGATGCAAAAAAAGGCTATGTGCTTGATGGATTCCCGCGTACGATCCCACAGGCAGAGGCATTGACAGAAGCATTGGCAAAAATTGGAGAAAAAATGGATTATGCCATCAATGTGGAAGTGCCGGATGCGGACATCATCGACCGTATGTCAGGAAGACGTGCCTGCGTGGCATGTGGCGGAACGTATCATATTAAATACAATCCGACGAAAAAAGAAGGAATTTGTGACGCGTGTGGCGGTGAACTCATTCTTCGTGATGATGACAAGCCGGAAACCGTAAAACAGCGCCTGGAAGTATATCATACCCAGACCCAGCCGTTGATTGATTACTATACCAAAGAAGGAATCCTGAAAGAGGTTGACGGCACTCAGGATCTGCAGAAAGTATTTGAAGATATCGTGACAATACTTGACTGATCTGCGAGTATAATAAAGAGTGAATTACATGCGTAGAAAAGAAATGATTACAATAAAGTCAGAAAAAGAAATCCGGCTTATGAGAGAAGCCGGAAAGATTCTGGGAGAAGTTCATAACCGATTAGGCGAGATTATAGAGCCGGGGATTTCTACCTTGGAAATTGACCGGAAAGGGGAAGAATGGATCCGTGGATTCGGATGCATTCCCTCATTCCTGAATTATGAAGGATACCCTGCTTCGATCTGTGTATCGCTGGATGATGAAGTGGTACACGGGATTCCCAAAGAAAATGTCATTCTTCGGGAAGGAGATATTGTGAGCCTGGACGCAGGCGTCATTTATCAAGGATACCATTCGGATGCCGCGAGAACTCATGCGGTTGGAAAAATTTCTGAACAAGATCAGAGATTGATCGATGTAACAAAGCAGAGTTTTTTTGAAGGAATCCAATATGCAGTTGCCGGCAGACATTTATATGATATTTCGGCAGCAATCCAGAAGTATGTGGAGAAAAACGGATTTTCCATTGTCCGCGATCTGGTAGGACATGGAATCGGGAAACGGCTTCATGAAGAACCGAACATACCCAACTTTAAGCCGAGATTTGGACGCGGACCTGTGTTAAAACCCGGAATGACACTTGCCATTGAACCAATGGTCAATGCTGGAGACTGGCCGGTCTGGTTTTTGGATGATGACTGGACAGTAGTGACGCAGGATGGTGAGAATTCGGCACATTATGAGAACACAATTTATATCCGCCCGGATGGCGAACCAGAAATTTTATCATTGTAAATAGTTGTGCCGGGAAACGGCACGAAAAAGGAGAGTAATGATATGTCAAAAGCAGACGTAATTGAAATTGAAGGAACTGTTGTTGAGAAACTGCCAAATGCGATGTTTCAGGTAGAACTTGAAAACGGACATAAAGTATTGGCTCATATCAGTGGAAAACTCCGGATGAACTTCATCCGTATTTTACCTGGTGACAAAGTAACTTTGGAATTGTCTCCCTATGATCTGACAAAAGGAAGAATTGTTTGGAGAGATAAATAAAAAAGTGCTTGCATTCCCTTGTGATTTATGTTATAGTTAGAAATGGATTTTCGTCTGAAGAGGGCTAAGTGCGCTCTGACAAGACTTTCCCTAACCCAAGAAAGTCCGGAAAGATGAAGATTTATAGATACAAACATGTCAAAACATGTGAAAGGAGGTTATTACTGTGAAAGTAAGATCATCAGTAAAACCAATTTGCGAAAAATGCAAAGTTATCAAAAGAAAGGGTCGTATCAGAGTAATCTGTGAGAACCCAAAACACAAACAAAGACAGGGCTAATAAATATATCTGAGAGACCTGAAGGTGACTTCGGGTTCTTTTCGTGCTTATATAATGTCTTGCTTTCTGTGTTACAGCGGACCCCGCAGGAATCGTAGATTCCACCGTCATTGCGGGAACTGTGATATCGCAACGAAAAGCACTGCCGATATTTCTCCGGTGCTTCTTTGGAAAAAGAAAAGCGGGTTCTTTGTCAGCAGAGTTGTTGTGATTTAAAGCGGCTATAGTGGATCGATGAGATTCACGAAACAATTATTTTTCAAAATTTTAATGGAGGTGTAAAGTACACATGGCTCGTATCAGTGGTGTAGATTTACCAAGAGAAAAACGTGTAGAGATAGGTCTTACCTATGTTTATGGTATCGGTCTTGCAAGCTCAAAAAGAATTCTGAGCGAAGCAAACGTAGACCCGGACATTCGTTGTAAAGATTTGACCGACGACGATGTCGCTAAAATTCGTGACGTTATTGACAAGACTCAGGTTGTTGAGGGTGATCTTCGTAGAGAAATCGCTTTGAACATCAAGAGATTACAGGAAATTGGATGCTACAGAGGAATCCGTCATAGAAAAGGACTTCCGGTTCGTGGACAGAAGACAAAGACGAATGCTAGAACTCGTAAAGGTCCAAAACGTACAGTAGCAAATAAGAAGAAATAATATAGGAGGTTTTGTCAATGGCTAAGAAAGTTGCAAAAAAAGTGACAAAAAAGCGTGTTAAAAAGAATATTGACCGCGGACAAGCACATATTCAGTCATCTTTTAATAATACAATCGTAACACTGACCGACATGCAGGGAAATGCAATTTCCTGGGCAAGTGCAGGTGGACTTGGATTCAGAGGATCCAGAAAATCCACACCATATGCAGCACAGATGGCTGCAGAGACAGCAGCAAAAGCTGCATTGCCTCATGGTTTGAAATCAGTAGAAGTAATGGTTAAGGGACCAGGTTCCGGTAGAGAAGCTGCAATCCGTGCAATTCAGGCTTGCGGAATCGAAGTGACAAGTATCCAGGACGTAACACCGGTTCCTCACAATGGTTGTAGACCACCAAAACGTAGAAGAGTATAGGAGGTATAAAAATGGCTAGAGATATGACGCCTGTTCTGAAAAGATGTAGATCTCTTGACCTCGATCCAGTTTATCTTGGAATCGACAAGAAATCAAATAGAAACGCAAGAAGCGGAAGAAAATTAAGCGAATATGGAATGCAGTTGAAAGAGAAACAGAAAGCGAAATTCATCTATGGTGTACTTGAAAAACCTTTCCGTAACTACTACGCAAAGGCTCAGAAATTGAAATATGGTACAACCGGTGAAAACCTGATGATTCTCCTTGAGTTGAGACTTGATAACGTTATGTTCCGTCTTGGCTATGGTAGAACAAGAAAAGAAGCACGTCAGATCGTAGATCATAAGCATGTGCTTGTAAATGGAAAACCAGTTAATATCCCATCTTATCAGTTGAAAGCTGGAGATGTTATTGAAATCAAAGAAAAATTTAAGGGAGCACAGAGATACAAAGACATTCTTGAAGTTACAGGATCTCGTATGGTTCCAGCTTGGTTAGAGGCTGACCATGAAAACCTCAAAGGAACTGTTACACAGATTCCTACAAGAGCCGAGATTGATGTACCTGTCAATGAAGTGCTTATCGTCGAGTTGTACTCCAAGTAATTAAGTAAACCCAAAAGGAGGGTCCTAGAGTGTTTGAATTTGAAAGACCGAGAATTGAAATTGCGGAAATTTCTGAAGATAAGAAATATGGACGTTTTGTAGTAGAACCACTTGAACGAGGATACGGTACAACTTTGGGTAATTCTTTGAGACGAATTATGCTCTCATCGCTGCCAGGTACAGCAGTAAGTCACATTAAAATCGATGGCGTTGTTCATGAGTTTAGTGCGATCCCTGGTGTCAAAGAAGACGTTACTGAGATTGTAATGAACATTAAGAGTCTTGCAATTAAGAATCACAGCGATAACCTCAATGAGACAAAAACGATGTACATTGATGCCAATGGCGAGGGTGTTATCACTGCAGCGGACATCAAATGCGATTCTGATCTTGAGATCATCAACAAAGATCAGGTCATTGCCACATTGAACGGTGGAGCAGACAGCAAACTTTACATTGAGATGACGGTTGTAAACGGTCGTGGATATGTAAGTTCTGACAAAAATAAGAAAGAAGAGATGGCAATCGACGTAATTCCGATTGACTCTATCTTTACTCCGATTGAGCGTGTAAATATCAACATCGAGAACACTCGTGTTGGTCAGATTACAGATTTTGACAAATTGACATTGGATGTGTATACCAATGGTACATTGGATCCGGATGAAGCAGTCAGCCTTGCAGCTAAGGTTATGAGTGAACATCTGAATACCTTTATCGATCTGTCAGAGAAAGCTCGTATGGCAGAAGTAATCGTAGAAAAAGAGGAAGACGATTCTGTGAAAGTTCTTGAACTCAACATTGATGAGTTGGAATTGTCCGTTCGTTCTTATAACTGTCTGAAGAGAGCAGGAATTAATACGGTGGAGGAACTCACCAATAAGACAGCCGATGACATGATGAAAGTACGTAATCTAGGACGTAAGTCTTTGGAAGAAGTGCTTGCTAAGTTGAAAGAACTTGGATTGTCATTGCGTGAAAATGTTGATTAATCGAACTTTGTTTTATAAATATTCAAGGAGGACATGAAAATGGCAGGTTATAGAAAGCTTGGAAGAACATCCAGCCAGAGAAAAGCTTTGCTTCGTAACCAGGTGACAAACCTTCTTTATCATGGAAAAATCGTTACCACAGAAGCAAAAGCCAAAGAAATCCGCAGAATTGCTGAGCACATGATCGCGCTTGGCATTCGCGAAAAAGATAACGTTGAGACTGTTACTGTCAAGGCTAAAGTTGCCCAGAAAGATAAAGATGGTAAGAGAGTAAAGAAAGTAGTAGATGGAAAGAAAGTTACTGTTTTTGATGAAGTAGATAAAGAAATCAAAAAAGAAGCTCCTTCCAGAATCCATGCTAGACGTCAGATGAACAAAATGCTTTACGGCATCACAGAAGTTCCTACCACAACAGCTGGTAAGAGAAAAGGAACTAAGACAGTTGATGTAGCAAGCAAAGTATTTGACGAGATCGCTCCAAAGTATGCTGACCGCAAAGGTGGATACACACGTATCATCAAGATCGGACCACGTAAGGGCGACGCAGCTATGGAAGTTGTTATTGAATTAGTATAAGAACACGTTTATGTGTAAAAAGAGAGCGATATGGTTTTTTACCGTATCGCTCTTTTAAAATAATGCAGGAGGTGCCATTGTGATATCAATACAGGATGTAGTGTATGAATATATACGCAGGGATGATGAAGAGCAGGTGGTAGGCGTAGAGCTGGCAGTCGATCATTTATCATTTGAGATAAACAAAGGGGAGTTTATCGCGGTGTTAGGCCACAATGGTTCCGGAAAGTCGACCCTTGCCAAACTGATCAACGCGATCTTAGTACCGGGAGAGGGCTGTATCGAAGTTGATGGAATCGATACGGGAAAACCGGAAATGGTATGGGAAATCCGCCAGCGAGCCGGCATGGTGTTTCAAAATCCGGACAATCAGATTGTGCATAATATCGTCGAAGAAGATGTGGGATTTGGTCCGGAAAATCTCGGTGTACCGACAGCTGAAATCTGGGAACGCGTCAACGATTCGCTGAAAAAAGTAGGGATGTATGAACATCGGAAAGAATCTCCGAACAATCTTTCCGGAGGACAAAAACAGCGTGTGGCGATCGCCGGGGTACTGGCGATGAAGCCAAAATGTATTATTTTTGATGAATCGACGGCGATGCTTGATCCGGTCGGAAGGCGGGAGGTGTTGAAAGCGGTTCATGAAATCAATAAAAAGGAAAAAATTACCATTTTATGGGTGACACATTATATGGATGAAGTGACCGAGGCGGATCGTGTACTGGTTATGAATCACGGAAAAGCCGCGATGCAGGGTACACCAAAGCAGGTATTTGCAGAGGCAGAGAAACTGCAGGAATACCATCTTGCCGTGCCGCAGGTTACGGAACTGGCATTGGAACTGAGACGGCAGGGGATGGATGTTCCGACGGATCTGATCACAGTAGATGAATTTGTAAATTGTCTGGCAGAAAAACTTGCCTGACGAGGGAGGACGAAAATGGCTTTATTGTTAAATCATGTCGAACACGTATATGGAAAAGGAACCGCATTTGAAAAAGTAGCCCTCTATGACATTAATTTACAGATCAATGAGGGGGAATTTATCGGATTGATCGGACATACAGGCTCCGGTAAATCCACATTGATCCAGCATCTGAACGGACTTTTGAAACCGACCGACGGCGGTGTGTATTACAATGGCGAAGACATCAATGAAAAAGGATTTTCCAAGAAAAAACTGCGTTCAAAAGTCGGGATCGTCTTCCAATATCCGGAGCAGCAGCTCTTTGAGACGACGGTGCAGGAAGATGTAAAATTTGGCCCGAAAAATCTGGGCCTGGATAATCTGGAAATTGATCTGCGCTCGTATGAGGCATTGAAGCAGGTTGGGATCGGCGAAGATCTGCTAGATGTCTCTCCCTTTGAATTGTCCGGGGGTCAAAAACGCCGTGTGGCGATCGCCGGAGTACTTGCGATGCAGCCGGAGATCCTTATATTGGATGAACCGACCGCAGGACTGGATCCGCAGGGAAAAGACGACATCCTGGATCTGATCGAAAAACTGCACCGCGAACGAAAGATCACGGTGATCGTAGTTTCGCACAGTATGGAAGATATGGGAAAATATGCCGAGCGTCTGATCGTTATGGACAGCGGCTGTATCGCGTACGATGGAACGCCGGAGGAAGTATTTTCCCACTACAAAGAACTGGAAAAAATTGGTATCCTTGCCCCACAGGTGACGTACGTGGTAGAAGGACTGGCAAAAAAAGGGATCCGCCTTCCCCACAATGCCATCAATGTGAAACAGGCGGCAGATGCTATTCTGACTTACCGAAAAGGGGAGAGATAAATGTTACGAGATATTACGATAGGACAATATTATCCGGTAGAATCAAAGATTCACAGACTGGATCCCCGCATGAAGATCATAGCGGTGATCTTGTATCTGATCTCCTTATTTTTGTTTCAGAATTTTGCCGGATATGCGGTAGTTACGGTATTCCTTGGTGTAGTCATTGCGTTCAGCCATGTGCCGCTTGGCTATATTACGAAAGGGTTAAAGCCAATCTTGTTTTTGCTTTTATTTACGGCGTGTTTTCATGTGTTTTTTACGCAGGCAGGCGATGTGCTGTTTCAGTGGAAATTCATATCGATCACAAGCGGCGGTATCAAGCGGGGCGCGTTTATGGCACTCCGGCTGACCTATCTTGTCATCGGTTCGTCGCTCCTAACTTACACAACGACACCAAATAAACTGACGGATGCCATTGAGGCGCTTTTGAAACCGTTGGAAAAGATCAAAGTGCCGGTGCATGACATCGCGATGATGATGTCGCTTGCGCTGCGTTTTATCCCGATCCTGCTGGAAGAAGCCAACCGTATTATCCGCGCACAGAGCGCCAGAGGGGCGGATTTTGAAGAGGGCAAACTGATCGAGAGGCTGAAAGGCATGGTTTCGATTCTTGTACCGCTTCTCGTCTCCGCGACGAAACGTGCGTATGATCTAGCGCTTGCGATGGAGGCAAGGTGCTACCGCGGCGGCGAGGGACGTACGAAAATGAAACCGCCAAAGTACCGGAAGGCAGACGGCCTCGCGATGGGGATCGTGGTATTGTATATCATTATTCTATTGATTGTAAGACATTTTTGGTAAAAGGAGTGGAATCATGCGTGTTCGATTAGTGGTAGCATACGATGGAACCAATTATCATGGATGGCAGATCCAGAATAACGCCATTTCTGTGGAAGAAGTACTGCAAAATGCACTCCGGGAACTTTTACGCGAGCCCGTAGAGCTGATCGGGGCGAGCCGGACGGATGCCGGTGTCCATGCGCAGGGAAATGTGGCAGTATTTGACACGAATACCAGGATACCGGCAGAAAAGATTGCAATCGCCGTCAACCAGCGGCTGCCGGAAGACATCCGCGTGATGAAATCCGAGCAGGTCGAAGAGACCTTTCATCCGCGCTATGCAGTCAGCGAAAAGACGTATGAATATCATATCAGCAATGTACCGATCCAGCTTCCGACAGAGCGGCTGTATTCGTATTTTGTCTATCTTCCGTTGGATATCGAAAAAATGCAGAAAGCGGCACAGCTTTTTATCGGAGAACACGATTTCGCCGGATTCTGCTCGGCAAAAAGTCAGGTGCAGACGACGATGCGGACAATTTATCAGTGTGAGGTCGAAAAAAGAGGACCTCAGATCTGTATCCGTGTGACAGGAAGTGGTTTTTTGTACAACATGGTGCGGATCATTGCAGGGACACTCGTAGAAGTGGGACTTGGCAGACGGGACATTTCGACGGTGGAACAGGCGATAAGCAAGGCGGACCGGGCACTTGCGGGACCGACAGCGCCACCGGAGGGACTGACGTTAATAAAAATTGACTATAAAGGAGATACCTATGAAATTTAATAAAAACAATGCTTACACAGACTATGATTATGAAACCGCTGCAGAAATGCCGGATGCACTTCCGCTGAATATCATCAGCGGGGGATGTCATCTGTACGGCTATCTTTTGAAACCCGGCGCGCAGTACGAAGGGCCGCACCCGGCAGTCGTAATGTTCCACGGTTTTCCGGGATATACGACCAACAACGATCTGGAATACGCCTTGATGCGGATGGGCTGTGTGGTGATTCATGTAAACCATCGCGGCGCCTGGGGAAGCGAGGGAAATTATCTCTTTTCCAATCTGGTGGACGACGCTGTCGCTATCACCAAATGGGCGCACAACCCGGCGACAACGGATCAGTACAACATTGATCCGGATGCGATCTTCCTCGTCGGACACAGCATGGGAGGCATGACGGTGCTAAATGCCGCCGGCAAACTGGAATTTATCCGCGGCGTCGCTGCGATCGCGCCATACGATCTGCGCGCCGCCTTTCAAAATGGCCTCGAAAAGGAATTGTTTATCATGATCGAGGGCGAGGGGCAGTGCCTGAAAATGACGTCAGCGAGCGAAGTCTACGAAAATGCGCACTACCAGAGCGAAGAATATGCCGTCATCAACACTTATGATCATTTGAAAGACCAGAATGTGCTTTTTGTGGCAGCGGAAAAAGATACGGTAGCACCGCCGGATATTATGATCCGGCCACTTTATAACCGACTGACAGATCAGCCGGGAAATGGAAAATATTGGTATAAAGGTCTGCGGACAAATCATGGTCTGTGCGGACAGCGTACTGTCCTTTCCGGAGTCCTTGGCAGCTGGATTGAGAAATCTCTGTAAAAACGAGGTAAAGTTTCATTTTCGAAACAAGATTCAGTTGACAAAGTATGATATAAGGAAGTATTATAAAACTATATTGTATCGTACTAAAAGAGGGCGATCAAAAAGAGAAAGGAGTATAGTTTGATGAAAAACTATGTAAAGGCAATTGTAACTTTTATTTTTCTGATGGCTGCGGCAGTATTTGTACCGTCAACATCAGAGGCTGCACTGAGTGCACCGGCAAATCTGAAACAGACAGGAGCATCCACCAGCTCCGTAGAATTTACCTGGGATACAGTAATTGAAGCGGATGATTACTATACATCCATCAGTAATGACGGAGTATCCAACTGGAGTACACCGACACGGGTATTCGGAAGTAAGGAAAGTTTTCTTAACTTAAGGGCTGGAAGCACGTATTATGTTAAAGTATATGCAGTGGACAAAGATAAAAATAAGAGTCCGGAATCTGCTGTACTTGAAGTAGTTACCGCACCGGATCAAAACGGAATTACAAAAGTGGATACACAGGTGACAAATAATTCCATAAAATTCAGCTGGACTCCGGCAGATGGAACTACGTCCTATGATATTACGGCGGAAAGCTCCAATAGTGCACCGATTCTGAATACAGCAGAAACAACGGCCACGATACAAAATCTCCAGCCGGCGACCTGGTATGGTTATTATGTTACCCCTTGCCGTGCAGCTGTTTCTACCGGTTATAAAGCGGCAGGTGGCAGCGTTTATTTGGTCTATGCAAAGACCATGGCAAATCCACCGGTGAAACCATCTTTGTTGAACTTTGGCATAACCAGTGTAAATGCGGCAGGAGGAACTGCGACATTTGCCGTGCCGAATTTGAGTACTATGGCAGATGGATATGAATTGGAAGTTCGTAACCTCAAAGGAAAAGTTGTTAAGAAAATAACTTCTATGTATTCTTATTCAGCAATAACAACATTTGCAAAAAATAAACCATACAAATACCGTGTTCGTCTGTATGTTACAAACGGAACGACAAAATTGTATGGACCATGGTCCGGATATCGTTATTTCTGGCTCAGTAATGTAACAGGAAAGAAAGTGTATTCTCTCCGTTCCAGTTATGCAAAGATCAAACTTCACTGGGCAAAAGTTTCCGGAGCAAAAGGTTATAATATATCGATGTCTTCTGCTAAAGACGGAAAATATAAGAAAGTGAAAACTCTCAGCAAAAAAGCAAAGGGCGTAACACTTACAAAATTTGGCAAAAAGAAATTGAACAAATATAAAACCTATTACATCAAGGTAACTGCGAAGATCAAGGTTGGTAAAAAGACGGTTGCCAACGACGCACAGATCGTAAATTACAACTACTAAGAGATTAAAAAATTCCAAATGGCTGTATCTGAAAAATGTCAGATGCAGCCATTTTTTTGTTGACAAGCAGACGAAAATGTAATATAATAAACAAGTGTGACGTGAAAGCATCTGTTCCGGACATTTCAGATGGATTTCATGAGACACCAAAGTTATTTATGCATTATTGTATACAGGAAGCGCACATTTTTGTGCGAGAAGAAATTATATTAGGAGGTTTCCAGGATGAAAAGTTATATGGCAAGTCCATCCGATGTGGAAAGAAAATGGTATGTAGTAGATGCCGAAGGAAAAACCTTGGGACGTCTTGCATCTGAAATTGCAAATGTTTTGAGAGGTAAGAAAAAACCAATCTACACCCCTCATATTGATACAGGTGATTATGTTATCGTTGTAAATGCTGACAAGATCGTTACAACAGGTAAGAAAGACCTTCAGAAGATTTATTATCATCATTCAGAATATGTAGGCGGTATGAAAGAGACTACATTGAAAGAGATGAAAGAGAAGAAGCCAGAGTATGTTATCACTCATGCAGTAAAAGGTATGCTTCCAAAGGGACCTTTGGGAAGACAGATGCTTAAAAAATTGTTTGTATATGCTGGACCAGATCACAAACATGCTGCACAGAAGCCAGAAGTTCTGGACATTTAATTGGTTGAAAGGAGGAAATAACATTGGCTAGTGAAAAATATTACGGAACAGGTAGAAGAAAATCAAGCGTAGCACGCGTATATCTTGTACCAGGAACAGGAAAAGTTACAATTAATAAAAAAGACATGGACGAGTACTTCGGACTTGAAACATTGAAAATCATCGTACGTCAGCCTTTGGATGCTACCAACATGGCAGACAAATTTGACGTGATCGTAAACGTAAAAGGTGGCGGATTTACAGGTCAGGCCGGTGCCATTCGTCATGGTATCGCAAGAGCATTGAACAAATATGACTTGGATCTCAGACCTACATTGAAGAAAGCCGGATACCTCACACGTGACCCACGTATGAAAGAACGTAAGAAATACGGTCTCAAGAAAGCACGTAGAGCTCCTCAGTTTAGTAAACGTTAAGTTTATACGAATATCGAAGAAATTATTGCACCCCGGAAATGTTATGTTTTCGGGGTGTTTTGTTGAACAAAATAAAAAAGATCATCTATCTGTCCGGTCAACTGATTTAGGAATCAGGACAAAGGGGACGGGAAATGATCTTTTAAACTCATTATATCATATTTCTGCAAAAATACAATAACCTGGCAAAAAATATTGTGCTTGAAAGAAAGCAAATACTACAATGGATAAAATGTGAAAAAATCACAAAAATCTTGACATAATATATTAAAAATAGTATATTATATCGTATAAGGGAGGTGTTGTGAAATGCTGGTACAATTTATGGTAAAAAATGTTTTGTCTTTTAAAGAAGAAACCGTTTTAGATATGACAGCGATTAAAGCCTATAAAGAACATGAATGTAATTTAATTGATATTGGAATGAAAGAAAAATTTCTCAGGGTCGCGGCTATTTATGGAGCAAATGCAAGCGGAAAGTCAAATTTATATATGGCAATGTCCCTTTTTCATAGAATCATTATGGAATCTTTGAATAATGTTGCAGAAGGTGAAAAGACAGCGATTGACAGATATTATGTACCATTTTCTTTTGAAAAAGAAGAACAGAATTCGGAATTTCAAATTATTGAAATTTTTGAAGGATATGAATACAAATATGGATTTGAATATAACGCAGAATGCATTGTGACGGAGTGGATGTATCGTAAAAATCTTGAAACCAACAGAACGGTGACAATTTTAGAGAGAACGACAGAAGATGTTGAGTTTGGTCCTTCTGTGAGAAAAGAATGTGATTTGTACAAGGAACAGATTCCGAGTGAAACATTGGCACTTTCATTTTTTAATAAATTAAAATTAAAAACAGATGTATTTACCAGTGTTTATTCAGCAATTATGAGTACGCTGGTTGTTCCTACAAATTTTTGTGAAGATACAGATATTTTGGAAGATTTTTTGCCACAAGTGATTGATCATGATAAAGAAAAATTAGTTGAATTTTTATCTGCAATTGATACAGGAATTCAGGATATCATTTATGATGATAGCGAAAAGAATATGAAATTTTATACTTTTCACAAAGGAAAAGATGGGGAAGAATATCCATTAAGTTTATATTTTGAGTCGGAAGGTACGATAAAGAGTATTATGCTTTTTATCTATGCAAGAATAGCTATTTTAAATGGTGGGTCTATTTTTGTCGATGAATTGAATATAAAATTACACCCCTTGCTGCTCAAATTTATTATTGATCTATTTTATGATGAAAAATCTTTGGCACAATTAATTTACACTACACATGATACTACATTAATGGATAAAAAGTTTTTTAGGCGGGATCAGATTTGGTTTGTTCAGAAAGATGAATTTGGATATTCTGAGTTGTCTGCATTATCCGATTTTAAGATTAGATCGGATGCCTCGTTTGAAAAAGATTACTTGGCAGGTGTATACGGAGGTATTCCTTATATCAAGGATTTTGATTTGAAAGAAGGCGAATAAATGGGAACGGATGATTTGTTTAAAAAGCGGAGACAACAACGGGAACAAAGAAAGCATGAATTCAAAAGCCCAAAGGCAAACTCGTTTTTGATCGTAACAGAAGGTGAGAAAACAGAGCCGCTTTATTTTAGCGGCATTCAGCAACGCATTGAAGAAAAGATTGGTGGAAAGATAGATGTTGTTGAAGTGCCTTTTATAGATATACGCGGGGAAGGCTGTGCGACGGGAAGTTTGATTCAAACTACTGAGAGAATTATTAAAAATGCCAAGGTGATGTATCAAAATATATGGGTTGTTTTTGATAAAGATGATTTTGAAGATTTTGATCAGGCAATCGAAGAGGGAACTCAAAAAGGCTATAAAGTAGCGTGGAGCAATCAATCGTTTGAGTATTGGTTGTATTTGCATTTTTATTATAGCGATTCGGCACTCCATCGGAGCGATTGGCAAAAAAAGTTAAATGAGATATTTAAACAATATCAATTAGGAGATGGCTATTACCGTAAGAATTATGAAAACATATATGATTTAGTGGATTCTTTTGGCGGGGTAAAGAATGCTATTAGCAATGCAAAACGGAGGATGGCAGCGTTTCGTGATGGAATTGACAAACCGTCTCAATATGATCCGGGAACAATGGTTTATAGGCTGATTCAGGATTTAAGGACATATCTGGAGGAAGAATGAAAGGGTATAACAAAGACGGCATCTAGGATATATGTGATTAAACTGGCATTTAACGCGGTGCCACACATCTCTTTTCAAATTCAGCAATTCAGGAACAGCATATATTGAAAATAAATTTTATAATATAACTACCACATGAACAGGGAAGGTGATGGTTATGGATCGTATGTTACAATTTATTGAAGAGCATTTGGAAGAGGAGTTAAATGTACAGCAGTTATGCGAAATTGCAGGATATTCGGAGTCGCATTTTATCCGTAAATTTAAGGAGTATACAAATCAAACGGTAATGGCTTATATATGCAGGCGGCGGTTGATTAAGGCGTGTGACGATATTGCTTCAGGGATGCGTCTGATTGATGTGGCTGTGAAATACGGATGGAAATCGCATAGTGCATTTTCTAAATCTTTCCATAGGGAATTTGGATTTTCGCCATCCCTTCTCCGAACAATGAAAATACAACTTGATTGTTTAGGAGGCGGTTATATGGGACGAATCTTTTTAAAGACAACAAAAGTAGGCACGGGAAAAGAAGAATTGTTTGAGATTTTGAAAGAGACAATAGCTGAAAATGGCATTGCAATGGAGGAGAGTACCTTGGAAGATGTTTACCGGACAGCATGTAAAGTGTATGAAGGGAAAAGAAGATACTCCGGGGAAGAATACATCACGCATCTGCTAAACGTAGCTATATTACTGGCAGATATTGGAAGCGATGGTAATGTTATTTTGGCGGGATTGTTTTGTGATAGCAGATCAAAGGGAAATACTACGGAGCTTGCTGAAAAACTGCCCGCAGATGTGTGGAATATTGTAACGGAAATAGAAGAGAAAAATACAGAAGAAGCCATTCTTATAAAACTTGCGGAAAGGCTGCATAATATGCGCACAATTGATTATATTGATGCGGACAAAAAAGCGCAAAAGGCAAAGGAAACGATTGAGATTTATATGCCATTGGCACGACGGATCAACAATCAGAAACTGACAGATGAACTTAACGATCTGGCTATGAAATATAGTGTATAGAAAATGGAATCGGAAATGGGGATTTTTACTTTGCATATCCTGCGAACTATGTTACAATTGTTTATATATGTTTAGTCGGAGGTGTTTACGTTGAATATTACACAGATTAGGTTGGAAAATTTCACTGTATTCAGAGATGCAGAGATTAGTTTTGATAAAGGAATCAATATATTTATTGGCGAAAATGGTACAGGAAAGACACATATCTTGAAGGTGTTGTATTCAGCTTGCCAGGCAGCAAATCCTAAAGTGTCATTTTCAAATAAGATTGTTCGGACAATGCTGCCGGATGAGTTTAAGATTTCCAGACTGATTACAAGAAACCGTGGAAATCACAATGCAAAAGTAAAAATCTGTGCAAAGATGGATGAAAACACTTCCACAAAGAATTTAGCAGTGGATTTTAATAATAAAACGAAGAAATGGGATGCGGTAGTAAAAGGTGAGGAAACTTGGGAGAAGGCATTTTGTGAGATTAGCAGTATTTTTATTCCTGCAAAAGAAATATTGTCAAATAGTTATAATCTGACAGCTGCAGTGGAAAAAGACAATGTACGCTTTGATGATACCTATATTGATATCATTAATTCAGCAAAGGTGGATATTTCGGTTGGACGGAATAGTACGGATCGGGATACCAGATTGAAAGCAATCGAAAAGATCATCGATGGCACGGTTTTTTATGACAGCAAGAAAGATGAGTTCTATTTGAAAAAAGGGAATTCAAAACAGGAATTTAACCTGGTTGCTGAAGGGGTTCGTAAGATGGCTTTGTTATGGCAGCTTGTTAAAAATGGAACGTTGGAGAAGGGGTCGGTTCTTTTCTGGGACGAGCCGGAGGCAAATATTAATCCGGCATATTTGTCGATCATAGTAGAATTGTTGTATGAACTGCAGAAAAGTGGAGTTCAAATTTTTGTTTCTACACATGATTATATGCTTGCAAAGTATTTTGAAACAAGAAGAAAGGAGAATAATTCACTAATGTTTCATTCCTTTAGACGCGTGGATGAAATTGTTGAGTATTCATCAGCAGCAAAGTTTGGTGAACTGAAAAATAATCTTATTATCGAGTCGTTTGATGCGTTGTTAGATGAAATCTATGATTTGGGGGAATAGTCTATGGGTAAAATCTTTGCGGAGGAGAATGGGTATTACAATATTGATTGCACAAATGCAGTATGGGCTACGGACGAAATAAATACGAAATACCATATGGCCAAGTGTTTTCTAAGTGATGTGGATTGGATTATGGAAACAAAAGAAAAATTATTTCTTGTTGAATATAAAAATGCAAAGATAGAGGTTCTTTCGATTGCGGAGTGGAATGCAAATGATCAGTATGGGAAGTTCCCTATTCGTCCCTGTGAATAAGACATATTGATACATATACAAATCTGAGGTGAAAAAATGTACAAAGCAGTAATTTTCGATTTTGATTATACATTAGGTGATTCTACAAATGGAATTGTACTAAGTATCAACCATGCGTTAGAAAAACTTAATCTGAAAACGCAGGATACAAAGACGATTCAGAAGACAATTGGTCTTTCGCTGAAAGACACTTTGTTTGAATTGTCGGGGATACAGGACAAAGAGGCAGTACGAAAATTTACTCAGTATTTTAAAGAAAAAGCGGATGAGGTCATGGTGGACAATACCCGGTTTTATGAGGGTGCATTGGAGATACTGGAAAAACTTGGAAATGAGGAGCGCCTTTTGGGGATTGTTACAACAAAGTATCATTATAGAATTGAGCAGATATTGGCGAAAAACAATGCCGGGAATGTTATCGATGTGATAGTAGGCGGCGACGACGTGAAAAGGGAGAAACCGGATCCGGAAGGGCTGCTGGCGGCAATTGAGAAATTGAATGTCAGCAAAGATCAGGTTCTTTATGTGGGAGACAGTATTGTAGATGCAAAAACAGCCCAGAGTGCGGGCGTTGATTTCGTGGCGGTATTAACCGGAACGACGAAACAGGAAGAGTTTTTGAACTATGCACATGTGGCTGTCGAGGAAAGTGTAAGAGAATTACATTCAAAATATTAACCCCCTTCCCTCTAATTTCCAGTCCCATTTCCTTGCATATCCGCTCATTTTCCTGTATACTAAAGGAAGAATCGCATGATTCAACGAATAACAAGGAGGAAACACATATGGCAAATTACGCAGATTCATCTACTTATTCAACAGCATCCGGAAGGGACGGGCTGCAGTATGTAGTTTTACAGGTGACATTGAAAGAAAAATTTTTGGGAACCGGTTCAGGAAATCTGTCCGCGCTGGAAGAAGTGTTAAATGAGCAGGCAGCAAAGGGCTATCGTCTGCACACGATAACAACAGCTTCAGCGCAGAGTGGCGGATTTTTGGGTGGCGACCGAATCCAGGCGACCATGGTATTTGAAAAAATTTAATGAGGAAGGAGAGCAAGATGAAAAGAACAGCAGCGCTCTTATTGACACTGGCATTGGTATTGAGTGTTCTTACGCCGGGATCTGCCGCAGAGGCAAAAACGGTAAAAAAGAATTTTAGTATGCGTGTCAGAGAACTTAAACATTTAACCGTTAAAAATACAAAGAAGCGGGTGGTCTGGAAAAAACTTTCCGGAAAGAACAAAATCCATCTTTACAAAGATGGGAAAAGAGCGGTTTTCATTCTGGCAAAAAGAAAAGGAACTGTTCGCTTGCAGGCAAAAACAGGAAAGAAAAAAATCGTTTATAAGATCACGATAAAAGAAGCTTTACAAGTACCGGATGAAACGCCAATACCGACATCGACCCCTGAGCCAACTCCGGAGCCAACTCCGGAGCCAACCCTTGCTCCACAGGTAACGGTCACAGAGGAAGCGGCAAATTACGAGAAAGAAGTATTGCGGCTTGTCAATGTAGAGAGGTCAAAGGAGGGACTGCAGGAATTGAGTCTGTACAGTAAATTAAGTCAGGCTTCGGCAATTCGTGCGAATGAACTTCTGGAATTATTTTCCCATACCCGGCCAAGTGGCGAGAGGTGTTTTTCTGTATTTAGCGAAGTAGGCATTGGTTCTTATTATGCCTGCGGAGAAAATATTGCAGCGGGGCAGAAAACACCGGAACAGGTAGTAAATTCCTGGATGAATTCGCCGGGACATCGTGCGAATATTTTGTCTTGGAAATACCGTTACATGGGGCTTGGTTTTTGCAAGACAGATCAGGGAATGAAATATTACTGGGCACAGATGTTTTGGAGTTAAAAATACAACGTGATAATTATGTATAAAAAAGTAAAGAGCGGTCTGCTCTTTTCTTTTTTAAGGAGGTAACCAAATGGTAACAAAAGGAGCAAAGAAACGAGCGGCGATAGCATTGGCGGCAGTGCTTGTCGTAAGCAGTATTGGTTATGTGCCGGAAGCGGACGCAGAGAGTGTGGCAGAAGTAACAGGAGACTATAGTCAGGAAGTGAATGAGATCTGCGATACTCTGGAATATGTTGTATCGGATCCGGCATTTGGTTCGGCGGGCGGCGAATGGGCGGCTTTGGTATTGGGACGAACCGGGCGCATGACAGAGGGATGGAAAGAGAAATATCTGGTATCCGTGAAGAATTCGCTGGATGCGAAGAGCGAGACTTTGAAAGCAGAAAATAAACTTCATGCCAGCAGATCAACAGATAATTCCCGTACGGTCATCGGCTTGTATTCGGCAGGAGCAGATGTGACGTGCTTCAACAGCTGGAATCTTTGCGCGCCACTTGCCGGAGATCACGCCGGCGGGGATAAGACAGAACAGTCGGCAGATTATGAATACACCCAAATGCAGGGGATCAACGGTCCTGTATTTGCATTGATCGCATTGGATTATGCAGGATATTATTCTGAAAATGAGACAAAGGTGGCCAATTTAACGGAGGAAAATGTTACGACGCTTCGTGATGATTATATCGATTATATATTAGCAAAAGAGCTGCAGACGGGTGGATGGGCATTTTCGGGATCCGACGCCGATCCGGATGTTACGATGATGGCAGTACAGGCACTTAGTAAATACACGTATCTTTCAGAGGTGAATGACGCTGTCGAGAGAGCACTTACGGTAATGAGCGCCCAACAGAATACAGATGGCGGATTTGCTTCCTGGGGGACCGTAAATTCCGAGTCGATCGCACAGGTCATCTGCGGACTTACGATGCTTGGAATTGATCCGGCAAAGGATGAGCGTTTTATCAAAAATGGAAAAACGGTAGTAGACGCGTTGAAGAGTTTTGGTGCGGCATATAAAGATACTCCGTATCGTGGATATGGACATACGGGAACGGACTATAACCAGATGGCGACAGAGCAGGCCGGTTACGCGATGGTGGCACTTTGGTGTCAGAGAAAAGGGGAGAAACTGTATCAAAGCGGTTACCATGATACGTCGGATCTGACGCCGAACGTGATTCCAACAACGGTTCCGACCGTGGCTCCGACCACAGAGCCGACGGCACAGCCAACCGTAGAACCAACGGAAGCACCGACGGCAACACAGCCAACCGTAGAACCACCGACAGCACCGGTAACAGCGGCACCAACGCTGAAACCAACAGAGACGCCGTCACTGGCGCCGGCGGTAAAACCTTCCCAAAAAGCGGATACAACGGCAAAACTTACAATTTTTTCCAACAAAACAACGGTGAAAAAAGGCGGTACGGTTACGATCTACACCGTAGTAAAAGGCAAAAAAATAAAATGCAAAGTTATTTCTTATAATAAAAAGTATTTGAGTGTCAGAGTGAAAAATGGAAAATTAATAATGAAAGCCGGAAACAAGGCGAAGGCTGGTAAAACTTATAAAGTTGTGATAAAATATAAGAAGGGAAAGAAGATGGTCAAAAAGACAATTAAGATCAAAGTCCGATAGAGATGGAGATTAGATGATACGCGGCTGCGCATTTCCGGGTGAAATGTGCAGCTGTATTACAAGGAGAAAGATATGCGGTTTGTAAAGAGAAATTGGAAAACGATTGTATCTGCACTGGTTGTCCTTTTTGTTATTGCGGCAGCGATCGCCGGGACATCGATCGGTTCGATTGACCGGGAGCAGAAAAAGGCGATGGAAGCACTGCAACCGGAAGAAATTGGCGAAGAGCAGGTGGTGGCTGAGAAGGAGACACCAAGGCCGGAGACAGAGAAAAAAGATAAGACAAAAAAACAGGAAGCCGAAAAGCAAGAGAATGAAATAGAAAAAAAAGAGGCCGGAAAGGCGACCGGGCAACCGGAAGATTCGAAAGAAACAGAAAATCAAAAAGAGGAAAAAACCGGAAATCACAGCGCGGCAGAGAAGAGAAATAATTTGGCGTCACAGAACGGGGCGTCGCAGAAAAAACAGAGCAAAGCAGAGAGTGGAAGGCAAAAGGAGCAGGAAGCAAGGCAAAATACAGAGTATCCGAAAGTTACGATAACCGTTCCGAAAAATGAAGACCTGCGGCAGCCGGAAGAAAAAAAAGACGATGACCGCCCACTGAGTGATGGGAGCGGGAATGACAAGGATCAATATGAGACGGAACCGGTGCCATCCGGTAAGCCGCTTCCTGTTGATAAAGAAGACCAGAAAGTGGACAATGAGGAAGAATTTTATGTAACCATTTCCATTGATTGTCTCACAATTTTACAAAATATGGATCATCTGCAGGAGGGAAAAGAGAAATATGTCGGAGATGGCTGGCTCTTAAAGACAACAAAGGTAAAATGCAAAAAAGGGCAGACCGTATATGATATTTTGGAGCAGGTGTGTAAAGCGTATTCCATTCAGATGGAGAGTCTGTATACGCCGTTATATGGCTCCGGCTATATCGAAGGCATTGGAAACCTGTATGAATTTGACTGTGGCAGTCTGTCCGGCTGGATGTACAGCGTCGATGGCTGGTTTCCAAATTATGGATGTTCGCGTTATGTACTGAAAGCAGGCGAAGCGATACAATGGCGGTATACCTGCAATGGGCTGGGGGCGGATATTGGAAATACGTCAATGAATGGGGAAGAAAAATGAGACACCCACTGGTAGAATTTGTAAATTATGCAGCGGCAGTACTGCTTTTGTGCCTGTCGCGCAATCCATATGTAATGCTGCTTTTTCTGGTTCTTGAATTTGTGATTTCTTTTTCCCGGAAGAGCCTGTTAAGTCTGGCCGCGATGACACTCCTGACCGTGACAGCCAATGCATTCGTCAATCATCAGGGCGAGACGTATCTCTTTTACCTGAATGATAATATGGTAACGCTTGAATCCTTGGTTTACGGCGCATTTATGGGCGTACAATTGTGGCTTTTGTGCCGCGTCACCTATCGGATGGGGCGCGCAATGACATCGGAGAAAATCGTGATCGTATTCAAATATGTGTTTCCTCCGGTGGCGATCGTGCTGTCTATGGCGATCCGGTCGGTCAACCGTTATACGGACAAATTAGTCGAAATCTATCATTTTCAGATGTCCATGGAACCGCGCAGGGGAGTATGGAACCGTATGATCTCCGCGATCCGTTCCCTCTCCATATTGATCAACTGGGCGCTTGAAAACGGACTCGAGATCGCAGATGCCATGCAATGCCGCGCGTACGGCAGTAAGATCCGTACAAGTTATACCCCGTTCCGGCTTTTGCCGTGGGATGTTGTAAGTATTGCTGCCATAGTGATCCTGGTTGTTTTGCAGCGGGTCAGCGAACCATTTTGTCTCCTGATTCCACGGATCGAGATTCATTTCAGTATAATTAACGTACTTGTGGTGCTGGCATTTTGTGTACTTTTCCGCGGACAGACGAAAAGGGAGGAAATATGATACAGATTGAGATAGAAAATAAACAGATTGGTAAAAAAAGTATTCTTTCGGATATACAACTACATATTAATGAGGGAATTACGCTGATCATGGGGCCTTCGGGATCCGGAAAGACAACGCTGCTCCGTGAATTGATCCCCCGTATCAACCGCGTGGGGACAATGCAGGGAAGCGTGTATTACCGCGGGATTCCCATTGATGAGGTGCAGCCGGGAACGATCGGTTATGTGGGGCAGAATCCGGATAACCAGCTGGTTTGTGATAAAGTATGGCATGAGCTGGCATTTGGACTGGAAAATCTTGGCATTTCGCCGAAGGTGATCCGTAACCGGGTGGCAGAGACGGCTACGTATTTTGGCATCGAAAGCTGGTTTCATAAGGGGGCAGCGGAACTTTCCGGCGGGCAAAAGCAGAAACTGGCGCTGGCGTCTGTGATCTGCATGGATCCTGAGATGGTCGTACTTGATGAGCCGACATCGCAGCTTGACCCTATCTCAGCCAGGGTGTTTTGGGAAATGGTAGTACGCGTGCGGGAAGAGATGGATATTTCTTTTGTCATTGTTGAGCATGATAGTGAATATATATATGAAAAGGCGGACAAAGTGATCTGGCTGTATAACGGTCAGGAAAGCACGTATCAGAGGCGTTTTCTGCCCTGGCAGAGACGGATTTTGGATGAACCACAGATGCCGCTTGCGGAGGTAAGGCGCAAAGTGAAAAAAATGGCAGAAGCGACAAAAATCGATGTTACGAAAAAACAGGTGGCATCCTGGCAGAAAGTGCGGAACATTCGAAAAGCATACGGGACAGAAATGGTGCTCAATATCCCGCAGCTTACCATTGCGGAAGGGGTAAATTGCTGGATTGGCCCCAATGGTGCCGGAAAAACGACACTTGGTAAAATGTTCAGCGGATATTTTGGAAAAAAGCTGATCAAACGGTGTGTGATGATGCCACAGGATGTTCTGACAATTTTTACCAAAGACACAGTGCGGGAGGAACTGGATGTAGAAGACGATATCCCGGAGGCATTGATGGAGATGATCGCCCCGATTGCCGACCGGAATCCATTGGACTGTTCCGGGGGAGAGCAGCACCTTGCGGCTTCGCTCAAATTTTTAATGAAACATGCCGATGTTGTCATTTTGGATGAGCCAACCAAAGGAATGGATCCACACATGAAAGATGATTTCCAAAAAGTGGTAAAAATGTTCCGGGAAAAGAAGCAGATTATTATTATAACGCATGATATTGATCTCGTAGGAGAAATCGCGGATTATGTCGTCTTTTTGTTTGAAGGGGATGTAGCAAGTGAAGGTGAACCACATGAGGTGCTGATGCACAATCTGGTGTATAAGCCGCAGGTGAGTTCGGTGTTTGAATGTATTAATACAAAGGAGATAGAAGATGCGGGACTGGTTATGTAGTCATTATTATCTGCTCTGTGCAGGGTTGATCCTGCTTGGATCCGCCGTTTTTTTATGGTATCTGGCCAGACGGGTGCGGATGAAAGATATGATCATGATCACGGTACTTTCGGCAATTATTGCCATTTCGCGCGGTGCTTTTTTCTGGCTTCCACAATTTAAACCGGTTTCCGCCTTGGTATTGATTGCAGGCAGCTGTTTTGGCAGCGTGCCGGGGATGCTGATCGGGATGCTTTCCGGGTTTTTGTCGAACTTTATGTTTTCCCAGGGGCCATGGACACCGTTTCAAATGTTCAGCTGGGGGCTGATCGGAGTGATCGGCGGCTTTTGCCGTCATATGCAGGGAAAAGTTCTTCCGATGATCATAGGTTTTCTGGCAACGGTATTTGTCTACGGACCTATCCTGAATTTTTCGTCGCTGCTGATGATGACAGAGACGCCGACATGGAAAGGCTTCTGGATGATGGAAGTAAGTGGAATCTGGTTTGATGTTGTACACGGAGTGAGCACGATTGTATTTGTGTATTTTGCCTGGAAGCCGATGCGTAAAAAACTGGTAAGAATGCAGGAAAAATATGGAATTTGCAGAAGAAAATAAGAATTGGGGGAAAGAAGATGTCACAGGAACAAAATGCGAAAAAACGTACATCCATAGGGAAGATATCCGGAATTGTGGGGATTTTCTGTAATTTTATATTGGCGGGCAGTAAGATCGTCATTGGCAATCTCGCAGGTTCGATGTCGATTGCGGCGGATGGATTGAACAATTTATCCGATGCGGCGAGTTCCATTGTTACGCTGATTGGTTTTAAAATAGCGGAAAAGCCGGCGGACAAAGAGCATCCGTATGGACATGCACGCTCGGAATATCTGGCAAGCCTTACGGTGGCAGTAATGATTTTATTTATTGGATTTGAACTTGCAAAAAGTTCTGTAAATAAGATCCTTCATCCATCGCCGATTGAATTTTCTGCTGTGGTTTTATTGGTACTTGTTTTTTCCATCTTAGTCAAAGCCGGAATGGCAGTTTACAATTACAAGATGGGAAAGAAGATAAAATCCACAACTTTGAAGGCCATCGCAGAAGACAGCCGCAACGATGTGATCGCGACAAGTGCTGTTTTGGCGGCAACGTTGATAGAACACGGTATGGGATACCAGATTGACGGCATAATGGGCATTGTGGTATCGCTGTTCGTTTTGTATAGCGGAATCTCGCTTGCCCGCGAGACGATTTCACCGCTCCTGGGCGAAGGTGCCGATAAAGAACTGCGCAGCAAATTAACGGAGTATATCCAATCCTGTGAATTGGTGCTCGGCTGCCATGACCTGATGGTGCATGACTATGGACCGGGGCAGTGTTTTGCAAGCATACACGTCGAAATCGACAAAAATGTAGATGCGCTCGTCAGTCATGAGACGATTGACCGGATTGAACGGCACTGCCTGAAAGAATTTGACACGCATCTGGTTATCCATTACGATCCGGTCATTACGGATGACAAAGAAGCTGCACAGTTGAAAGAACGGGTTCTTGCCTGCGTGGATAAACTGGATCCGCAGATCAGTCTGCACGATTTTCGGGTGAGCTGGTGTGAGGATGGAAAACGTCTTACGTTTGATCTTGTCCTGCCCGGAAAAATCGCCCCCCACAAAGACCGGATCCGGCAGCAGATCGAAGAGGAGTTAAATAAGGAGAGCGGAGATAAATATTTTCTGGATATTACGTTTGATGTCGAGGATCGGTAGGGGAGAGACGCCCATATGCATTTTTTTGACAGGGCTGAAAAAAGAAAGCAGTAAAATGCAGAACTAAGGTGTAATCTTACGTTTCTAAAGAATGTTTTGAGAATATGGGTTGCAAGTGCGCTGGTATGAGATTGGGCGGGGGCGAAGCCGCCGGGCATTCCATACCACTGCGTGCTTGTATAGCGCGAGCGCCCATATGAGCATATTCTTGTAACTATTCAGGCCCCCACCACCCTCATTCGCATTTCGAACACTTCGTGTTCTTTTTCGCCTTTGACAAGGCTAAAAATGCTCATAAGGGGGTGGGAGCCCTATTAGGATCAAGGTGCAGAAACCAATGTCTCTTACGTGCAAGCACGACGATCCGCTGGTTTTGCACATTGATCCTGAATAGTTACAATAAGAAATATATTACAATACTGTGACATCACTTGACAAGAATCGAGAATCCTTTTATACTTCGTATTGTGGGCTTTTTAGGAACTAGTATAAGGAGAGTAAAATGAATAAGAAAGTAAAAATAGGGATAATTATTACAGCCGCTCTGATTGTCGCAATTTCCGTGCTTGTCATCGCTGCGCATGTTTATTATGGAAACCGCTGGTATGCCAACACCTGGATCGGGGAACATGAATTATCCGGAATGAATTATGAAGAATCGGAGCAATTGCTTCAGAAAGTATATGATAATTATAAATTGGAGATCAAAGGAAGAAATGACGGGAATCTTGTGATTGCCAAAGATGATATTTCGTATAAGGTGGATTTGCAGGATGCATTGAAAAAAATATATGACGAACAGCATCAGTCATTTTCCGTATTTTCAATCCCGAAAAAGAAGGATTTGGAACTGCATATGAACCCGACATACGATTCCCAAAAACTGGGAAAATGCCTGAAAAAATCCGAACTATATAAAGGAAGCGCAGAGTATGCGATCAATGTGCCAAAAGATGCCAAAGTAGCGTTTTCCGACGAGAAAAAATGTCTTGTTATCGTACCGGAAGACAAGGGAAATGTGCTGCAGTTCAAAGAATTGACGAAGGCAGTGGATGAAGCACTGGCAGAGGGAAAAGAAACGATTGACCTTTCCGAGGAAGAAGAATATCCAAGCGTGTATCAAAGCCCGAAGATTTTTTCGGATGACAAAGCGCTTCAGAAAAAACTGGATGTCTGTAATCCGTATGTAATGCGCTGGGTTTCCTGGAAAATTACAGAAGGCTGCACGGAAAAAGCCGGACCGAAATTGATTTATTCGTGGATCCGCTACAAAGATGGCAAAGTTACATTTGACCAGGAAAAAATGTCAGACTGGGTAGAGAAACTATGCCTCAAATATAAGACGGTCGGTGCGACACATACCTTTACGAACCATAAGGGGAAAAAGATCACCGTAGCCGGCGGAGATTATGGCTGGGCGATCAGTTATGAAGAGACGTTGAAACAGTTGAAAAAGGCTTTGAATGCTAAGATTGATGCAAAACTTCAAAGCGCTTATCAGGAAGATCCAACCAAAGAAAATCAGGCAGCGATCACATTGAAGAGAAAGACAAAATTTGCCAATACTGCATATCAGATGGATCTTGAAAATAAAACCAATGACTGGGATACGCAGAACTTTACGGAGATATCATTAAAAGATCAAAAGGTTTATGTGTGGAGAAAAGGAAAGGTAGTGTTTGAGTGCGAGACCATTTCAGGAAAACCGATAGTAGGGAGAAAGACTCGTACCGGAATGTATTTTATTAAAGAACATCAGACTCATCGTGTACTTGTGGGGGACAATTATAGAACACCGGTTACATATTGGGTAAGAATTACGTGGACAGGAACCGGCTTCCACTGTGCGACCTGGCAGCCATGGAGCCGTTGGAGCAAGGATCTGTACAAAACAAGAGGATCGCATGGATGTCTGAATTTGTCACCGGAGAATTCAAAGAAAATTTATGAATTGACAAAATACCAGGAAGCGGTATTTATTTATTAAAAGAAAACTACTTAGGACCTAATGTATGGAAATCAATAAATTTGTCGTGCTTGCACGAAACCAGATTTGATCTCACATACATTAGGTCCTAATATTTTTATCCCTGCATAATACTTTTGTGTCATGCATTTTTTATGAGAATATGATAGAGTAATGTTCAAATATTATTAATAAGGAGGAACAATATGAAGAGAATAATCAAAAAAAGTATGGCGATATGTCTGATCGTGATAATGATGATCAGTATGCTGCCAGTCATGCAAACGAAAGCGGCCACAACTACAGGGGAAGGAACAAAAGAAGATCCGCTGATTGTTTCGGTAGATACATTTGGAGCGGGAGAAGAAGATTATCTGATTGGGGAAGAAAGTGACGGGTATGCCTATATTACCCTTAAATTTGCGGAGGCTGGAAAACTTAGTCTGGATAACGAAGGGTCCTATAATATGTATGTAAATGGTGCGACAAGTCCGGTTATCTGGATTCGTGACGAACTTTGTCAAGCAGGTACGCAGATGACATTAAAAATTCGGGGAAATAAGTTGACAGCCGGTACAATCAAGTGGACTTATACGAGTATTGTGGATCAGACAACCGGAGAATCCTTGGATGACTTTGGTACAAAGGAAAAGGCAAAAGATATTACAGCTGGCTACAATGCTATGGATTCCACATTTCAAGAAACAAAGAATGATGTTTGGTATAAATTTACGATTGATAAATCAATGAAATTTGAGTTGAGAGTAAAAACTTCTTCAAGTTATGTAAGCCTTTGTAATGAAGCAGGACAAAGTATACTGAATAAAGACACGGACGAAGACAAGGATATGATCATGTTTTTCCGATTAGATCGATTTGATGGTTCGGAAGATGGGGTTTTGAAAGGAACGGCTTCTTATCCGGGAACCTATTATCTGCATATTCAAAACAGTCTGGGTTATGATGGAAAAATTAATATGAGTTTTACGGATTATATTCCGATCAACAGTATTAATTTTACAAAAGGAAAAGATATTACAGTAGAATTTCAGGACGAATACAAGACAGGAAGTTTTGAAAACAAAATAATATCATATAACCCGGCAAATACAGATGGAAAAGTTGTGAGTACAGTACATGATTCAAATTTTTCCAGTGTGGGAAAATGGGATCCGATCAATACATTTAATGTAAAAAAATACGGACGCACAACGATTGGTTATTTGGATGAACGTGGTGTGAAAGTAGATGAAGTGAAAGTGACAATTGTTCCGCAAACGGTAGACAGTGTTCAATGTGTAGGAACATATAATAAAATTGTTATCTACCCATCTGCGCAATCACTTACCGGAAATGGGGATTGTATGCGTTTGTACACAAAAAAAGGTAAAAAGTGGAAATTGTCAGGAACGATGAAAAAGAGCGCAATTGAATCGGCAAAAGGAAGAATTGTGTTAAAAAAATTGAAACAAAATACGAATTATCAATTTCGTTTATCAAATTATGACTCGGCATCCGGGATGGAAAGTAAACTCAGCAACGTGTTTACTGCGGGTACTGCGTTGAAAAAAGTTCCTAAGATTAAATCGGTTAAAAAGAGAAAGATCATCAAAAGCCGCGATGCAATGGTGCATAATCCGGGAAAGATTACGGAACGGTATGAATACTATGATGTATTTACATGTCAGGCCAAGATTGGCGTAACAAAGATTAAGGGAGCCACAAGTTATTATTTTAGTTGTGGTTATGAGATCAAAAAAGAAAAGGGTACGGTTGTTTTGGCTAAGACAACAGGAAGTGTAAAGAAATTTCCGAAGAAGATTAAATTAAAAGTATTTGCAAAACGGAAAATTAATAGTTATTCTGTGGCCTACGGAGAAGCATCTAAGGCAAAAACAGTTAAAATTCGATAACTTTTAACGATCCGGCCCCCTGTCGCGCGCATTTGTATTTCGAACACGTTGTGTTTTTGCTGAAAAATAGTGTTTTTTGGTGAAAAGTATGTTATACTCTTTATGTAACAGTTTAGAATCTAATAAAAAAAGATATAGAAATTGTATCGTTTTAAGAGGAATATATGCAAAGTAGTAGAAACACTAAAATTCAGAACAGTATATGTGTCGTATTAGTGCTGCTGACAGGGGGAATTCGTTTGGTACGGGATTATTTCCCGGGGAGAATCAGTAACATTATTATTTGTGTGCTGTTTATGTTGGAATTATCAATCTGGGGATGTCAGATACAGAGAAGACTGCTTCACGAGGAACAAAAAAAGTACCTTATCAGTGTGGCAGTTTTTCTTGGATTTCTTATTTTTATCCGGACAGTAAAATTTGTATATACTGCGGAGGGGACTGCGATAAACAGAATGCTTTGGTATTTGTATTATTTCCCGCAGATTTTTAGTGTGCTTATAATGTTTTTTGCGGTTTTACATATAGGAAAACCTCTCGAAAAAAAGATTGATAAAAAATGGAAAATATTGTATTTGCCGGCGACGCTTCTTGTAATGCTTATTATGACAAATGACAGACATCAATGGGCATTTGGATTTCCGGCGGGTCTTAAATATGCCAATGAAACTTATACGCATGGAGTAATTTATTATGCGGCCTTGATCTGGATGCTGGTTTTATTTGCAGCAATGCTGGTTGTGGCAATGCAGAGATGCGCACTTGCTGAATATAGAAAGAAGATATGGATGCCCATTATTCCTCTTGGAATTGGGCTTTTGTACGTTGTTCTGTTTTGGCTGGATCCGGATGGAATATTTCAAAGATTATTCAAAATGGCGGAGATTTGTTGTGTTGTATTTCAAGCATTTATGGAGGCTTTGATCCTGGCACATTTATTTCCGACAAATGATAATTATGAATTGCTTTGGAATTTGTCTTCTCTTGGTGGAGGGATCATGGATGAATATGGAAAATTGTGTTATTGTTCGAAAAATTGTTTTCCGGTCTCTTTTGAAGTTGTAAAAAAAGCAGAGAAAAACAGCATTTTGCTGGAACAGAATAATATAGAAATAAAAAGTTGCCGAGTGATGGGAGGATATGGGTATTGGGGCAGAGATGTTTCGGAAATTCATAAACTTACTCGACAATTGAAAGAAGCAGGGGATATTCTTGTAAAAGAGAATATGTTATTAAAACAGGAAAACAGAATAAAAAAAAGGAGATTGCAAATTGCAAAGAAAAACGAGCTTTATGATAAACTTATTACGCAGACGAAAAAGCAAAATATCCGTTTAAAAGAATTATATCATGACATTTTGAAAAATCCGGAGCATTTTGATGATAACGTAAAGGAAGCCGCGGTTTTACAGGTTTATTGCAAGAGATGTGCCAATTTAATTCTTTTGGGAAAAGAAAGGAAAATAATAGATGGCAGAGAACTTCAGCTGGCCGTTCAAGAATCTGTGGAATACCTGAAACTTTACGGTGTAAAGACATATACAGAATTTCATGGAAACGGAAAATATGCCGGAGAGGATATTCAGGAGGCATACCGTCTGTTTCAAAATGTCTTGGAAACGATATTGTATTCGTGCTATATTTTTCTTGTTCAGATTTCTTTTAAAGAATCAATTGAAATACATATGGAGTTTGAAAACACAGGGAGGGTGAGCAAGGAGCAAATAGGAAGTCAGCTGAAAACAGAAAACAAAAAGTCACAAATGAGTATTCATCAGGAGCAAGAGACGGTCTATATTGATTTGGCGGTGATGAAAGGGGAAAATACAGGATGAAATATGTAGATGTATCAGACAGTGTGCATATTGTGGTTGGAATTATCGGACTTTTATGGGTGCTATGTTCAATTTATAATGTAGTATCCTGTATCGTGTCACGAATGGAAAAACAATTTGTGATTCCGTCTGTCTTGCTTACAATAACTGCATGCGTATTTAATCATGGATTGGCAGAAGCAGAAAACGAGCCATCGAAGATGATGGAAATTGGGAAAGTGACGGGAAGTATTCCGGTGTGTTTTATAGTGGGGATGCTTTTTCTGTTTTTGGGGCTGCAGCTTGTCTGGGATGGTTATATCCGTCAAAAGAAAAGAAAAATAATTATGCCGCAGACCGTGAAACAGTGTTTTGACATGCTTTCAGATGGAGTTGGATACTTTTCTGAGGAAGGGATGCCTTTTTTGGTAAACAAACAGATGCTGCGGCTTTGTGACTTGATAGGGGGCTCCGATAAGATTGATGAAAGAAAGATCATAAGCGAATTGGCAAGGCGTGGCGGCCGGTGGATCACCCAGACAAAAGATGGTAAAATATGGGATTTTCGAAAAACGGATATTTTGATTCGAAAACATAATGTTCAAGAGGTGGTAGCATATGATGTTACTGAGGTTTATACTTTGAAGAAAAAGAGAGAGCAGCAATATAAGGTGCTTCAGAAGTACAATGATCATCTGCGGCAGTTTGATGACGAAATTGAGCAGACGGTCGTACAGAAGGAAATACTGCTTGCCAAGATGAAGATACATGACGATATCGGAAGTTTGTTGATCGCGTTCAGGCATTATTTCGAAAAACCGGAACGCAGCAATAAACAAGAGATTTTAAACCGGTGGAGAAGCTTGGCAGAGGATATTAAAAAAGAAAGAAGAATTACGGAGGATTCCTGGCTGCGCCTGAAAAAGGATGCAGAGAAATGGAATCTGGAATTACAAATTTTAGGGAAAATACCCAACCAAACGGTAATACAAAATATTTTTTATGCGGCGATACGAGAGGCACTTACAAATACTGTAAAACATACAAAGGGAACGAAAGTAATGTGCAGGATAACAGAGGCAGGTGGTAAAATGTGTATTGAAATTGAAAATGACGGGGAAAGTCCGAAAAAACCGATTATAGAAGGGGGCGGTCTTGGAAATCTGCGCCGCATGGTACAAGGAGCAGGGGGGATAATGGATATTCAGTCCCGGCCTGTGTTCAAAATTAAATTAGAATTGTAACAGGAGGAAGAGATGAAAAGATATAAGGTGATGATCATTGATGATCAGGAGATGGCAAGACAACTTTTCGCATGGTATTTTGAAGGACAGGAAGACTATGTTGTGGTTTGTCAGGCGGGAACAGTCTCGTTTGTGGAAGAATTTGTAAAAACGAATCAAGTGGATGTCGTTATTATGGATGTGCTGATGAAAGATGATGTTAATGGGTTTGTTACGGCTAAACGCATAAAAAAAATCTGTCCTCAGATTAAAATTGTTATGGTAACATCAATGCCGGAAGTGTCATGGATTAATAAGGCAAAAAATATGGGGATAGATAGTTTTTGGTATAAAGAAGCTTCTCAGGAAACTATTTTATCCGTAGTAAAACGAACGATGGCAGGAGAACGGGTGTATCCGAATGAACCACCGAAAGTATCGGTTGGACAGGCTTTTAGTACCGAGATAACAGAGAGAGAATTGGAAGTGTTACGTGTTATGACGAAAGGAAGTTCGAATGCGGCGATTGCTCGAGAACTCGGAATCGCTGAAAATACAGTCAAACAACATATTCGCCATATGATGGAAAAAACGGGATGTGAGAGTCGTACAGAACTTGCTATTGAAGCAAGATTGAGTGGTGTGGTTGTCTATATGGAAGATCAATAGCAGCGCTAAGACACCGGGAAAGAATCATTAAAAAGCATAGAAAAAACAGGTTTGGCATTCTCTGCTAAATTCACGGCACCACTTGGAAATGCTGGCTTTGGATACGCCGTATTCCGCAGTGATGCTTTTGTAGGTTCGAGTCCTACTCGGGGAGCTAACGGACGGAAGTTCTTCAACCACAGGAATGTTACCTGTGGATTTTTTTTGTTATAAAGGAAAACAGATACTAGAAAATTCAATTTAAGTACCAAATATATCATAGAATAATCTTACAGA
>CAKRDZ010000016.1 GCA_934316845.1 uncultured Eubacterium sp.
AAAATTATATTATAAGGAGGTAATCTTATGATTAAAAAAAATGAAACGAGTTGTTGCGACAACTTTATTGCTTGGAATGGTTGGCAATGCAGGGTTAGCAAATGCAACAACAGCTAATGGAACAACAGTAGGTGCTGAGGAAGGAGTGGTATGAAATGAAAAGAAAAAATATATGGATTGTAGTTATCACAGTTTGTTTTATGGCGGTTATAGGGGGAGTATTGTTAAATTCAGCACGAAAAACAGGAAAACCGGAAGGAAAAAAATCAAAAGAAACTGTGGCAGAGGAGGCGGATTACAGTGGATATGGAAATGAACAGGGAAATATTGAAAATGGTGGAGGGCAGACATATATTAAAAACAGAGGGATTTTATTAAAATCAAATGATGAGATAAATGGAGGGATGTATTGCTTTAATACGGGGAGTGGGCAGCTTGAATTTTATTGCAGTAAAAGTGACTGCTTACACAGTGGAAGTGAATGTGTATCAAATCAAGATCTATTGTATTTGTTGAGTTATTCTGGGGAAGTATTTGGGGTTCCGGTCGGTGTGAAAAACGAAATATGGAAATGCTATAATAATGAATTAAGTTGTATTTACAGAATAAAAGATGATATTGGTGGATTATGGGGATATCAGGGGTATCTTTATTATATGACAGATTTTGGAGTTTTCCGGACTTCAATAAGCAATCCGGGAAAAGAAGAAAAAATATTGGATAGACCGGTTTTGTATGAATATCTGACGTTTTATAACGACAAACTTTATTTTTGTCAGGAAGACTGGTTGTTGTATGAAGCAAATTTAGATGGAAGTGATAAAAAAAGATTTTGTGATGAAAAACTTGTGTCTCCGCAGGTTTGTGGAGAGTATCTCTATTATCGAAGTGGCGAATATGATGCAAAGGGAGCTTTTCAAATGAAGAATACATTAAAAAGGATATCGCTAAAGGACAAAAGCACGGAAACGATAATAGAGGAAGTATATCAGTTTAATGTTATTATAGCAGAAAATAAAATTTATTATACCGATTTGCCGGAAGACCAGGAAACAACATTAAAGGTATTGGATCTGAAAACAGGGAAAAAGCAGAAGATAACAAAATGTGCTACGGGATATCTTTATATATTGCCACAAAGTGAATGGATCGTAGTGGAAAAACAGGATATGGAAAAGAGCCTTTCTGATGATGAGGAAGGGGGACAGCCAACTTGTTTTTATTGTGTGAAAAAAGACGGTTCGGAAGAAGCAAAACTGGAATATCCGGAAAAAATAGAGGAGTAGGGGGAATTTTTAATGCAACTGGAAATAAAAAATATCAGTAAAAACTATAAGAAAAAAACAGCATTATCAGAAGTCAGCCAGACATTTACAAAGGGCGTGTATGGACTTCTTGGACCGAACGGGGCAGGAAAAACGACACTACTTAATATCATTGCTACTGTGCTTGCCACATCGAAGGGCGAAATCTTTTATGATGAAAAGAATATTTACGATGCTCTGGAGCAGTATCGTTCTAAAATCGGTTATCTGCCACAGAAGGTTGGATTTTATGATCATTTTACCGGGTATGATCTGATGAAATATATGTGTCATTTAAAAGGGGGAGATGTCAAAGATACAAAGCAGATGGATGAATTATTGAAACGAGTAAATTTATTTTCTGTAAAAGACAACCGCATTGCTACCTATTCCGGAGGAATGAAACAGAGACTTGGTGTGGCACAGGCTTTTTTAGGTACGCCATCGATCTTATTGCTGGATGAACCGACGGTGGGGCTTGACTTGGAAGAGCGGGCAGAATTTAAAAAAATGATCCGGGAAGCGGGGGAAAATGCCATTGTAATATTGTCAACGCATATTGTGTCGGATATTGAAGAAACGGCAGATGCTATCTTGGTGATGAGTGAAGGAAAAGTGCTGGAAAATAAGGAAATGAAGTATTATCAGGAAACGATAGCCCAGGAGGGATTGAGCGGGTTGGAACAATATTATCTGCAATTGACAGGGAGAGAGTTATATGAGACAAGAGATAAAGTATGAATGTAAAAAGTATATATTTACAAAAAAGAATATTGTCGTTATGGTGCTTTTGATTATTGCTATGTTTGGAATCTTAGCTTTTAACGAGGGCGGATATTTATTCGAAAAAAGTGCACGTCGGACATTTTTTTCACAGATGAAACAGGAGTTTTCGTCTGCGGACAAGCAGCAGATTCAGGAGGAAATGGATCAAATACAGCAGGAATTGTATGACGATACGGAGGAAGGTTTAGAGCTAAACAAAGCGAAAGCAGAAGAAATAGGAAAATACGGTGTATCCAAATTGGATGAATACGGTTTTTTGTGTGCAGTGCTGCAATGCATAGAGAAGGCAGAAAAAAGAAACCGAAATATGGCGGTCATAAAAGAAAATGATTTGGATAACATGGAAGATTATGTGAAGGAAGATAACCGGATGATTGTGGATGACCTGAAATTGACCGCGGCTGTAAATAATATGTCATATGGCTGGGTGCCGTGTCTCGGGGTGATTCTTTTCTTGTGTTCTTCGTATGCGTTAGAATATGAAAATAAGGTAAATTCACTCATTGAGATTACGAAAAGGGGCAGAGGAGCCATTGTTACTGCAAAAATTATGACGGGTGTGTTCACAGCGGTTATTGTAAATGTGATATTTTGGATGGTGTATTTTGTTATACAATGGGGAATTCTTGGAATGACGCCAGCTGATTGGAAAATGCCATTGTTTTTAGCGGATGAATGCCAAATGTGTGCTTCGGGACTGACGATTTTGGATTTTCTTCTGAAACAAATGCTGGTATCTATTCTCATATCGGTGCTGGCGGCGTTATTTACGATTGTGGTGTCCAGGGTAATAAAGCGGGGAAGTTATACCCTTTTTGTGTCGGTAATCCTTTTTGTGATAACGATGCTTCCGGATATTTTAAATACAGCCATTTACAATAATGTATTTTTGATGGATAAGACTGACTGGTATCTCATGTCTACACCGGCTTTTTACAAACTATTAGATATGGAAAAAAGGATTAATCCGGTCTCTATGCTTCATTTTGAATATTTTGTTCAGAAGCCGAGATATGTGCAGATCGCAGGGGCGTATTATAAGGCAGAAGTTTTTCCGATGCTAGTGGCGCTTGTGGGGATTGCGTTATTGGTTGTCATTTTGCTATATGAAAAAAGGAGAAGGGTACGATGAGTGGATATGAATGCAAAAAAATATGGAAAGCCAAGGCAGTCATTGGACTGCTGCTTATCAATCTTATTTTCTGTGTAGTATTCTGGGTGCAGAACCGAGGGGTGGAAAAGGCGAAAAGTACACCGGCGCTGGAAGAATTATATGAACAGATTGGCGGGGAGATTACCGGGGAAAATGCGGAGCAGATCGAAACATTAAAAAACAGACTGGATAACGTGTTTGCAATAGAAGCCAGCATAGAAGAAAAGTATAATAAGGGGGAAATAGACATTGATGAATACATGAAATACCGTGATGAATACCACGCTATGGTAAATAAGGAGAGTGCGATAGAGGCAGTTTATGAAAAATATCTTGTCAACCGTGAGAATGGTTCCTGGATGATTTTCGATGGTTACTATAATAAACTGTTGCAGCCGGACCGCATTCCGTGGGGGCTGCTGTTGTCTGTATTTTTGATGGCATTGTTACTGGTATATTGCGAAAATAAGGAATTATGGAGTGTGATAGCAGTTACCCGGAGAGGAAGCCGGGGTGTCTGTAGGGAAAAAATAAAAACGCTGGTTGGATTTAGCACTATTTTTACCATTATATTTGCATTGGAAGAGGGCGTTATCAGTGCGTCGTTTTATTCATTCCGTTACCTTAGTGCACCGGTTCAAAGTGTTTCCTGTCTGGCAGATGTGAAGATTTCCATGAGTATTCTTGCGTGGTTTATTTTCAGTTTGTTTCTGCGCATTATTTTGGCAGATATATTTTCTTTCATCGTATTTTCTATCCTTAGGATTCTTTCCTACCTCCCAACTGGCATCCAAAAATAAACAAAACTGGATATTTTCAAAGTGCCAGATATAGTGTATCATTCAAAATGAACATGTTCTTAATAAACACGATAAGTATTAGGAGGATGACATAAAATGAATGAAAGATACAAATTAAATAAAGAATTGGCACAGATGTTAAAAGGCGGCGTAATCATGGATGTTACGACACCGGAGCAGGCAAAGATCGCAGAAAATGCAGGAGCTTGTGCAGTTATGGCGCTGGAGCGTATTCCGGCAGATATCCGCGCAGCCGGCGGCGTGGCTCGTATGAGTGATCCAAAGATGATCAAGGGAATCCAGGAAGCGGTTTCCATCCCGGTTATGGCAAAGTGCCGTATCGGACATTTTGTAGAAGCACAGCTTCTGGAAGCCATTGAGATTGATTATATCGATGAAAGTGAAGTGCTTTCACCGGCAGACGATAAATATCATATTGATAAGACAAAATTCAAAGTACCGTTTGTATGTGGAGCAAAAGATCTTGGCGAGGCATTGCGCCGTATCAATGAAGGAGCATCCATGATCCGTACCAAGGGTGAGCCGGGAACCGGTGATGTCGTACAGGCAGTGCGTCATATGCGCATGATGAATCAGGAAATTGCAAAGATCACATCGATGCGTGAAGATGAATTGTACGATGAAGCAAAGAATTTGCAGGTTCCTTATGATCTGGTTCAGTATGTACATGACAATGGCCGTATTCCGGTTGTAAACTTTGCAGCAGGCGGTGTGGCTACACCGGCAGATGCGGCACTTATGATGCAGCTGGGCGCGGAAGGCGTATTTGTCGGATCCGGTATCTTTAAGTCCGGAAATCCGGAAAAACGTGCGCAGGCAATCGTAAAAGCGGTTACCAATTATACCGATGCCGATATGATCGCTAAACTTTCCGAGGATCTCGGAGAGGCAATGGTAGGCATCAATGAGCAGGAAATCGAACTTTTGATGGCAGAACGCGGGAAATAATGGAAAGGAAGTGAGCCTCATGAAAATAGGTGTACTTGCTGTTCAGGGAGCGTTTGCCGAGCATTGTAAGGCAATGGAAAACCTCGGCGTGTCCTGCGTCGAGATCCGTCAGGCAAAAGATCTGGATCAAAAGCTGGACGGTCTGATCCTGCCGGGTGGCGAAAGTACCGTACAGGGAAAACTTTTGCGTGAGCTTGGTATGTTTGATACGGTAAAAAAACGGATCGAAGAGGGCTTGCCGGTACTTGCGACATGCGCCGGATTGATCCTGCTGGCAGAAAAAATTGCCGACGATACGACGGTACATTTGGCGACGCTGCCGGTTACCGTGAAACGAAATGCCTATGGCAGACAATTGGGAAGTTTCTATACCGAGCATGAATTTGAGGGGATCGGTAAGATCCCGATGACATTCATCCGTGCACCATACATTGAATCCGTCGAACCGGGAGTACAGATCCTTGCAAAAGTAGACGGAAATATCGTAGGTGTGCAGTACCGGAACCAGATTGCCATTTCTTTCCATCCGGAACTGGATGAGAGCCGGGCGATACATAAAAAGTTTCTGGCAATGTGTGAGAAAATGGCAAAAGCGGCTTAAATGGGAAAAAGGAAGAAATTTCCATAAAATATTATGAAAAAAATTTAAAACACCATATCTTGTACAAGATATGGTGTTTTTTTGTGCTTGTCGCTACATATGGTATTGGGAATGGGCGCAAGAGCCGAAAAATAAGGCGCTGCCTTGAAAATGTGTCAAAAAAATGCTTGCTTTTATCCCTAAAATGGAGTAAAATTTGAGTAAAAGTGGAGCAAAGTGGAGAAAAGTGGTATAAAGTGGAGGGCAGGGCAGAGACTTGTGGAGTTGCTTCAACTTTCATTCTCCCAAGTCTCATAACCCGCCTCGGTAAAAAACGAGTACCGCAGACCACAGAGGGAAGTTGGTGAAGTCTTATGTTTATGGGTACATACGATCACAGTATCGATACAAAAGGAAGAGTGATTGTTCCCGCAAAGTTCCGTGAAGAGCTGGGGGATTCTTTTGTAGTGACACTTGGTCTGGACGGATGTCTGTTCGTGTATCCACAGGAAGACTGGGAAAACTTCGTAAAACAGCTGCAGGAACTTCCGGGCAGCAAAGAAGCACGTAAGTTACAGCGTTATTTTATGGCAGGAGCTGCTTCGTGTGAATTGGACAAGCAGGGAAGAACATTGATTCCGGCTAATTTGCGTGAAAAAGCAGGACTGGAGAAAGATATTGTCTTTGTCGGTGTGATGGGCAAGGTTGAGATCTGGAGCAAAGAACGCTGGGCAGAAAACGATGACTTTGATAACGTGGACGATATTGCAGAACATATGTCGGATTTGGGACTTTCCTTCTAATCAGGCAGTACATAGAAGGGGGCGCGAAAAACGATGGAATTTAAACATGTTTCCGTATTACTTGACGAATGCATCGAGGGACTGGCGGTAAAGCCGGATGGTATCTATGTGGACGGAACCCTTGGAGGAGCCGGACATGCCTTCCATGTATGCGAGAGATTGTCGGAAAAAGGACAGTTTATCGGAATCGACCAGGACGAAGCGGCAATCCGGACTTCGACAGAGCGCTTGCAGCCGTTTGGAGAGCGTGTGCATCTTGTGCGGAGCAATTATGTCAACGTAAAGCAGGTAGTAAAAGAACTGCAGATAGATAAGGTAGATGGGATCCTTTTGGATCTTGGCGTATCTTCGTATCAATTGGATACGAAAGAACGCGGATTTTCGTATATGGCAGATGCGCCGCTGGATATGCGTATGGATCAGAGCCGGGATTTTACGGCGAAAGATCTCATAAACACCTATCCGGAGGAAAAATTATACGAAATCATAAAACACTATGGGGAAGAGCGGTATGCAAAAAGTATCGCGAGAAATATCTGTAAGAAACGACAGGAAAAAGAGATCGAAACGACGGGAGAACTCGTCGATATTATAAGAAGTTCCATGCCGGCAAAGGCAAAAAATGGAAAAGGCCACCCGGCGAAGCGGACGTTTCAGGCGATCCGTATTGAACTCAATCACGAGCTGGATGTTTTGCAGGACGCTTTGGAGGATATGGTGGAACTGCTCAATCCGGGAGGAAGATTGTGCATTATCACGTTTCATTCTCTGGAAGACCGGATCGTGAAAAACTTTTTCCGGAAAATGGAAAATCCATGCACCTGTCCGCCGGATTTCCCGGTTTGTGTATGTGGGAAAAAACCAAAAGGAAAAGTAATTACCAGAAAACCAATTCTTCCGGGTGAGGAAGAATTAGAAGTAAATTCACGTTCAAAAAGCGCAAAATTACGTATATTTGAGCGGGGAGAATAAGAAATGACAGGAGGATTATGATGGCAGTGAAGACAAGATATGTGTATGGCACGGAAGCAGAAAAATTGTATGCTGCACCGAGACGAAGACCGGAGCATGAAACAGAGCGTCGTCCGGAACGCAGACCGGCAGTAAGACCACAGCCGAAACAGCGTGTGGACAAAGTGTCTGTGTTATTGATCGCGCTTACGTTTGCGGTTGCATTTGGCATTTGTTTTTCTTATGTGCAGATGCAGTCCAAGAAGACGATGCTTAGTAAAAATGTGGTTGCTCTGGAGAGCGAAGTGATGGAGATGGAGAAGACGAATTCCAATGCTTCACAGGCGTTGCAGGAGAATCTGGATCTGTCTGCGGTATACAAAAAAGCCACAAAAGAACTTGGCATGAAGACCGCATCTCAGAGCCAGATATATACGTATGAGAGCAAGAAGAGTACGCAGGTACGTCTGCATAAAAAATAAAGTGCCTGGAAGAAGGGAAGATAGATGGAAACCCGTATGAGACAACGCAGAGTACGAAGAAGACGGACAAAACGGACAAAGCGGACAAAGCGGTTTACCCATAATATGAAAGTGGGCTTACTGCTTGTATTGATAGGGTGTTTTGTGGTTTTTGGCTGCTTGCTTTTTAATATATGCCGGTACAATCGGGATAAGGGAACCACGTATAAAAAGAAAGTGCTTGCACAGCAGTCTTATACGAATGCCGTGCTTAATTACCGCAGGGGAGCGATCAAGGACCGCAACGATACGGTGCTTGCACAAAGTATACGAAAATTTAACCTGATCATAGAACCACGATCCTTAGCGACAAAAGAAGAGATCAAAAAAGAAACATTGACTCAGATTGCCGCTTATTTTGCGTTTGATAAAAGCGTTATCGAAAAGATCATAGAAGACAATCCGAATTCCATGTATCAGCATGTGGATGGACTGAAAGAACTTTCGGCAGAACAGGTGAATGGCTTTAAAAAAGCGATGAAAGATAACGACAAGATACAGGGCGTGTGGTTTGAAGAAACGTATACGAGAAATTATCCGCTTAAACAGATTGCCTGTAACATTGTCGGATTTACCTCTTCCGATGCCCAGGGAACGTATGGAGTGGAAGGAAGTTATAACGACGATCTGAACGGAAAAACGGGGCGCGAATACGGATATTTCGATGCCAATATGGAATTCCAGCGCACGGTAAAGAAAGCAACCAATGGAAATAATGTCATTCTTACCATCGATGCCAATGTGCAGCGGCTGGTGGAAAAACAGATCAAAAAATATAATGAAGAAACGGGTGCGGAAAACATTTCTGTACTTGTAATGAACCCGAATAATGGTGAGATTCTTGCCATGGCATCAAAAAATACATACGATCTTAACGATCCGAGAAATCTGTCTTCCATGTATACGCAGGAGCAGATTGACGGGATGGATGAAAAAACCACAAGTGAGGCACTCATGTCCATGTGGTCAAATTTCTGTGTATCCTCCGCATATGAGCCGGGATCGACATACAAACCATTTACGGTGGCAGCAGCACTCGATGAAGGGGTTGTGAAAGATTCGGATTATTTTAACTGCGATGGAGGACTTACGGTATCCGGTGTTCGGATCCGGTGTTCAAACCGTTCCGGCCATGGAAGCATTTCGCTGGAAAAAAGTCTGATGGAATCCTGTAACAGTGCGTTGATGGCTATTGGACAAAAGTTAGGACGCGCAAATTTCAGTAAGTACAATGAAATCTTTGGATTTGGACAAAAGACAGGGATCGATCTGCCGGGAGAGACGGCGGGGCTGATTCATAAGGAAGAGGAATTGAATCCGGTGGAACTTGCGACAAGCAGTTTTGGACAGACACAGACGGTTACGATGGTACAGATGGCAGCCGGTTTTAGTTCCCTTGTCAATGGCGGGGATTATTATGAGCCGCACATTGTCAAAGAGATTCAAAATGAAAACGGTGCTATTGTGAAGAAAATGGAACCGGTTGCCGTGAAAAAGACCGTTTCGGATAAGACAAGCAGTCTGATCCGCCAATACATGAAAGCGACGGTAGAAGATGGAACGGCAGCGCCGGCTGCAGTGAAAGGCTACTCGATCGGTGGAAAGACGGGAACGGCGCAGAAGCGTCCGGTGTCAGAGCGCAAATACCTGGTATCTTTTCTGGGATGTGTACCGGCAGAAAATCCGGAAGCCGTTGTCTATGTGATCATTGACGAACCGCATGTGGAAGATCAGGCACATAGTACGTATGCGACAGAATTTGCTTCAAAGATCATGAAAAAGATTCTTCCGTTTTTGGAAATTTATCCGGAAAAGGAGGAAGAACCGAAAGCGACAGACAAACCGCAGGATGACAGTACGGAACCGGTGGGTGAAGATACGGCCGGACAGGATCCGGCTGGCAGCGGACAGTAAGCGGAATATTTTTACTGTATAAGAATACATTAGTAAAGATATTTATTTCAAAAGCAGGGGCTTTGGAATGGAGGCAGGATGCTTGTCGGTCACAAAACGTACCAAAGACAGAGTTTGTTTTTGGTATTTTTTGTATGTACTCTTGTTGCATCGATCCTTCTCGTGAGACTGGGGTATCTTATGCTTACAAAAGCAGATTATTATGGCGTGAAAGCAAAAGAACTTCATGAAAGAGAGCGAACGATAAAGGCAGAGCGGGGAAAGATTCTTGACAGGAATGGAAATGTTCTGGCAGGCAATGTGTCGGTATCGACGATTTCCGTCATCCACAGCCAGGTAAAAGAACCGGAAAAAGTAATTTCCGTGTTGAGTAAAGAACTTGGTATCAGCGAAGCGGAAATCCGGAAAAAAGTGGAAAAAGTTTCCTCTCGTGAAAAGATAAAATCCAATGTTGAGAAAGAAATTTCAGACCGGATACGAGCCTATAAACTGGCAGGTGTGACGGTGGATGAAGATTATAAACGATATTATGAATACGGGTCGCTTGCTTCCAAGGTGATTGGGTTTACCGGTGGAGATAACCAGGGAATTGTTGGTATTGAAGTGGCTTATGAGTCCGTATTAAAAGGTCTGGATGGTTCGATACTTACGATGGCAACTGCCGGAGGTGTGGAGATCCGGAATGGAGCAGAGGCCCGTAAGGAACCGATTGCCGGCTGGGATCTGACAACAAGTCTGGATCTCAATGTGATGCAGTATGCGACACAGGTAGCCAATACGTTATTAGAACAGAAACAGGCAAAAACGGTAGAAATCATCATTATGAATCCACAAAACGGAGAAATCTATGCGATGGTAAATGCGCCGGAATTTGATCTCAATCATCCTTATACTCTTACGGAGGAAAAAGAGGGGATGAGCCAGAAGGAAAAAATGACAGCCCTGAATGCCATGTGGAGAAATCTTGCGGTCAGTGATACGTATGAGCCGGGATCAACGTTTAAGGTGGTGACGGCGGCGACGGCACTTGACAAAGGGGTTGTAAAGATGACAGACACGTTTTCCTGCCCCGGGTATAAAATAGTGGAAGACCGTCGCATCCGGTGTCATAAGACGACCGGGCATGGAGCAGAGACGTTTGAACAGGGAATTATGAATTCCTGCAATCCCGTATTTATGGAGGTTGGCGCAAGAGTCGGTGTGCAGGGGCTTTTTGATGGCATGAAAAAATTCGGTATATTGGAAAAAACCGGAATTGACGTGCCGGGAGAGGCTGCCACCATTATGCACAAACAGGAAAATGTCGGAGCGGTTGAACTGGCGACGATGTCTTTTGGCCAGTCCTTTCAGCTGTCTCCAATCCGTATGCTGACCTCTGTCTGTATGATCATTAACGGCGGCAGGAAGATCACACCGCATTTTGGAATGTATGCGGTAAACAGCGACAAAACCCAAATGAAAAAAATGTCGTATTCCTCCGGAAAAGCAGTACTGGATGCATCCGTATCGGAAGAAATCCGCAAGGCACTGGAAAAAGTTGTCAGTGAAGGCGGCGGGAAGAAAGCCGGTGTGGAAGGCTTCTTTATTGGAGGCAAGACAGGAACAAGCCAGAAACTGCCGCGTGGCAGCGGAAAATACATTGCGTCATGCATCGGCTTTTCTCCGGTGGAGAATCCAAGTGTGATCGCCATGGTGCGTATTGATGAGCCACAGGGCTTGTATTATGGAGGCGTGATCGCAGCGCCAGCGATTTCGACATTGTATACCAATATTTTGCCGTATCTCTTAAAAGAGTGATAAGAAAACCTTGCGGTTACAGCCATAATGGGGTAGAATAGTTACGAGGAAACAAATAAAAACGATAAATGAGGTGTAAAAAGTGAAATTTGATTTGAGTATCATGATGCCGGTAGTGATTGCGTTTGGAATAAGTGTGATTTTATGTCCAATCGTTATTCCTTTTTTACGTAAGTTAAAATTTGGACAGTTTGTCCGAGATGATGGACCGCAGTCGCATTTGAAAAAAGCGGGAACTCCGACCATGGGAGGGCTGATCATCCTGGTGTCGATTCTTCTTACGTCTCTGATCTACATAGGAAAATATTCAGAGATCATCCCGGTTTTGTTTATGACGCTTGGATTTGGTATCATCGGTTTTTTGGATGATTATATCAAAGTGGTGATGAAGCGTTCTCTGGGATTAAAGCCGTTACAGAAAATGTTTGGCCAGTTTATTGTGACTGCAGTATTTGTTTACTACTATTATAATGTGGCACATATGACTGTGGCCATCCGTATTCCGTTTATGGATCAGGTTTTTACGATGCCGGATTGGCTGTTTGTTATTTTTGTATTTATTGTAGTTTTAGGAACGGTAAATGGTGTGAATTTTACCGATGGACTGGATGGTCTTGCGTCCGGAGTTACGGTGATCGTAGGGACTTTCTTTACAATCGCGGCGGCAGCGATCGAGCCGGCAATGACACCGATTACCGGAGCGGTAGTGGGAAGTCTCTTGGGATTTCTTCTCTTTAATACGTATCCGGCCCGTGTGTTTATGGGAGATACCGGGTCGCTGGCACTTGGTGGATTTGTGGCATCCATTGCGCTGATGCTTCATATGCCGTTATTTATTGTTATTGTCGGGCTGATTTATCTGGTAGAAGTGCTTTCAGTTATAATTCAGGTTGGATATTTTAAATTGACCCATGGAAAGCGAATTTTCAAAATGGCACCGATCCATCATCATTTTGAATTGAGTGGTTTTTCCGAAACACAGGTCGTAGCAGCGTTTAGCATCATTACAGCCATTTTGTGCCTGATTGGTTTGATGGCATTATAAACAATACAGGAATGGAGAGAAGAAAATGGATTTTTCAGGAAAACAGGCAGCCGTGATCGGCTATGGAAAGAGTGGAAAAGCAGCACTTGAACTGCTTGGAAAACTTGGCGCAAAGCGGGTTTTATACGATCAAAAATTGGATGTGAATGCTCCGGGGATTGAGGCAGAAGTTCTTGTGTCAGGTGAATTTAAAGAAGAAGGATGGGAAGGAACCGATGTGGCTGTGTTTAGTCCCGGCGTTCCTGTCTTTGATAAAATCGGAGATTTCTTCCGTTCAAAAAATATTCCGATCATTGGTGAGATTGAACTGGGGTATCTGGTAGACAAAGGAAGTGTGATGGCGATCACCGGAACCAATGGAAAGACAACGACGACGACTTTGGTCGGCGAGATCATGAAAGCATATAATGACAAAACGTTTGTTGTGGGAAATATTGGAAATCCATACACGAGTGAAGCAGATAAAACTTCAGAAGATTCCGTTACGGTGGCAGAGATCAGCAGTTTTCAATTGGAAAGTACCGATACATTCTGCCCGAAAGTCAGCGCGATCTTAAACATTACGCCGGATCATCTGAACCGTCATGGAACGATGGAGAAATATGCGGAGACAAAACTTTCTATTACCAAAAATCAGACGAAAGAGCAATTCTGCATTCTGAATTATGAAGATGCGAGACTGCGCGAGGCGGCTGACAGCCTTCCGTGTCAGGTGGAATTTTTCAGCAGCCGGCAGAAAATTGACAATGGAATGTACAAAGATGCCTCCGGAAATCTGATCCGCAGCCGGGATGGCAAGGTGCTTTTGAATCAGAAAGAAACGAAACTGCCGGGGGATCACAATGCGGAAAACATCATGGCAGCCCTTCTTATGGTAGAAAAAATGGGTGTGCCGGATGACGTGGCAGTGGAAGTGACAAAACATTTTCACCCGGTAGAACATCGTGTAGAGTACGTTACTACGATACAGGGTGTGGAATACTACAATGATTCGAAGGGAACGAACCCGGATGCTGCCATCAAGGGAATCCAGTCGATGGACCGCCCGACGATCCTGATCGGCGGTGGTTATGATAAAGGCGGAAGTTTCAGTGACTGGATCCGCAGTTTTGACGGAAAAGTAAAGCGCCTTCTTCTTCTTGGAGCGACCAAAGAACGCATTGCACAGGAAGCAAAGGAATGCGGGTTCTTTGACTATCAGTTTGTAGATTCTCTGGAAGAGGCAGTGCAGGCAGCATATGATCTGGCAGAGAGCGGAGATGCTGTCCTGCTTTCACCGGCATGTGCAAGCTGGGATATGTTTGATTCTTATGAACAAAGGGGAACGATGTTTAAAGATTATGTAAGAGGTTTGGAGTGATCGGTTCATGAAAAACAGAAAACAGGAAGCAGCCGCGGCGGCAGAAGGAGTATATACATTTGATTACAGTCTTCTCCTGATCGTGCTATGTCTTCTTGGATTTGGACTATTGATGATCTATAGTTCCAGTTCTTATACAGCACAGGTAAAGTTCCAGGATTCCGCGTATTTTTTGAAAAAGCAGATGCTGAATCTTCTCGTGGGAATCGTTGTCATGGTATTTGTGTCAAAGATTGATTACCGTATTCTTTTAAAACGGCTGCCCGGATTACATGCGCATCTTGTGACGGTATTGTATTTTTGTGCCGTGCTGTTGCAGCTGTCTGTATATTTTGTCGGAAGAGAATTTAACGGAGCAAAAAGATGGCTGGTCATTGGACCGGTTTCCATACAGCCGGCGGAGATCAGTAAAATTGCCGTGCTGCTCATTACGGCTTCGTTTATCAACAATGCGCCGGCGATGGTAAGCCATATCAAAGGGGCGATCCGGATCCTTCTTGCGGCTGCCGTGCTGATCGTTCTTGTCGGAAAAGAAAACCTAAGTTCTGCGATCGTGATGATGGGCATCGTGTTCATTATGTGTTTTGTGGCGGCGCGCTATAAGAGAATGTACATTATCAGTATGCTGATCGTGGCAGGACTGGTCTGGATGTTTATTACCTTTGGAGATTCCTTTCGTATGCAGCGTATCGAGATATGGCGTGATGTGGAAAATAATGAAGGCGGATTTCAGATCCTGCAGGGCTTGTACGCCATTGCGTCCGGCGGGTTATTTGGAACAGGTCTTGGACAGAGTATGCAGAAACTCGGATTTATCCCGGAACCGCATAATGATATGATCTTTGCGGTGATCTGTGAAGAACTGGGGATTGTAGGAGCCGGGATCGTAATGCTTATGTTTTTGATCCTGCTCTGGCGTATTTACGATATTGCAACGACTTCTCCGGATCTTTTCAGCGGCATGATCTGTACCGGTGTTATGGCGCAGATTGGTGTTCAGGTACTTGCCAACATTGCGGTTGTTACCAATACCATTCCTTCCACCGGTATTTCGCTTCCGTTTATCAGTTATGGAGGAAGCAGTGTGATCTTTCTGCTGGCAGAGATTGGACTGGTGCTGCAGATTTCGAAAAAAAGAGTAAAGACATGATACCAACAGATAAATTCCGCATATCATAAGATAGAAATGTAAGTGAGTGCGGAGGTCGGAAAGTGCAGATTGTAGTTCGTGGCGGCCGGCGGGCAGAAGGCGAAGCAGAGCTTCAGGGAAGCAAAAATGCGGCTTTACCGATGCTGGCAGCGGGGATTCTTACGAAGGAAGAGATCCGTTTTCATCATTGTCCGAATATTTCGGATGTACGGGTAATGACAGAATTGCTGGAAAATATTGGAATACAGACGGCGTGGGAAGATACAGTGCTTTGTATGCAGGCCGATCATTTGAAAAACAGCGAAATATTACAAAAAGAGGCCGGGCGTGTTCGAGCGTCCATTCTTTTTCTCGGAAGTCTGTTGGCGCGCACCGGAAAGGCAAAAGTACATATGCCCGGAGGATGTTCCATCGGCCGCCGTCCGATCGATATCCATATTGCGGCGTTTGAAAAGTCAGGTGTCGCGGTAACCGAGGAAGGAGAATGGCTGGTATGCTGCCGCAGACAGGTGCCGGACCGGATTACGATTCGGTTTCCGTATCCCAGCGTGGGTGCGGTGGAAAATATGATCTTGTTTCATGCCCGTGGAAAATCCGAAGTTACTTTGGAAAATTGTGCCAGAGAGCCGGAGATAACGGCTTTGTGTCAGATGCTCCGCAAGATGGGAGCAGAGATTCAGGGAGAAGGGACGGGGACGATAAATATCCGTGGAGTCAGACGCCTTCATGGAACCGATATCACCGTGCCGGGCGACCGTATCGCTTTTATGACCTATGCGGCAATGGCGCTGGGAACACAGGGGGAAATCTGTATCTGTACCAAAAACGAAAACTTTTTAACCGAACAGAAGGAACTGGAAAAAGCCGGATGCACATTTTTGAATCATGAGAATGAAGTTGTGGTAAGTGCAGACCGGGGGATAAAAGCGATACCGTATTTAAAGACGGCACCATATCCGGGATTTCCAACGGATGCCCAGTCGCTTTTTCTGACGCTGATGTCGAGAGCGCATGGAGAAAGTGTCTTGTGCGAGACGGTATTTGAAAACCGGTTTCAAATGATCCCCTATCTGAAAAAGATGGGAGCAGATATTGATACCGTATCCCAGTGTGCTTATGTCCATGGTGTTATCAGACTGCATGGTGAGACAGTACGGGCAACCGATCTGCGAAGCGGGGCGGCACTCTTGCTGGCAGGTGTCATGGCAGAGGGAGAAACGGTGATAGAGCAGGCGGAAAATATTTTGCGCGGCTATGAGGATCCCGTTCGGAATATGGAAAATTTTGGATTTGAGGTACGATGAATAAATTCTATGTATACGAGGAGGAAGACCATGAGTGAGAAGAAAGGGAAAAAATGGAAAATCATTATTCCGGGGATCATTCTTGCCATTGCGCTTATCATTGCCGCAGTATTTCATGTTACAGAGATCACCGTCGAGGGAAATACGTTCTTTTCAGAGGAAGTGGTAGCAGGAGAAGTCTGCAATACCTTTTTGGATCACAACGTTGTGACGTCGTGGATTAAGCGGAAATTAGGATTTTGCCCGACACTTCCGTACGTCCGGGAATATCAGATTACGTATCCGGGAATCCGGAAGATCCATATCAAATTGTATGAAAAGAAGATAATCGCCGGAATTTCGTATATGAACCAGTTTATCTATTTTGATAAAGATGGAACGGTGCTGAAAAGTACACAGGAAAAAATGAAGGGCATACCGCTTTTTGAAACCAAGACAATGACGACCTTTTCATTGTATGAAAAGGTACAGATGGAGGATGAAGCGCTTTTGTCCCGGATCATGAATCTGTCCGGGTTATTCCAGCATTATGGTGTTACCTGGGACCGCGTGGTGTTTGACAGCGACAATGCCGCTTTTTTGTATTCCGGAGACATCAAAGTAAATCTGGGAAAAAAAGACAATTATGATGAGGCAATCGCCGCATTGTCGGATATTTTGAAGACAGCAAAGGAGCAAAAACTGGCAGGAGAGATTGATATGTCATCGTATCATGCCGGAGGAGATGTCATTTTAAAGAAAAATTAACAAAAAAAATGTAATTTATACTTGATATTTTTACGGAAAAACTTTATTATATAATATATATGCGAATATTATACTATAATTGAATATAAAATATTTTTGGATAGATAGAAGGAGGAACTGCAGTGTTAGAGATAATGAATAACGAGACGGAATACGTCTGCAAGATTCTTGTTGTCGGAGTTGGCGGCGCAGGAAACAATGCCGTAAACCGCATGATCGATGAAGGAATTCAAGGGGTAGATTTTGTTTGTGCCAATACGGACAAGCAGCATTTGCGCAGATGTAAAGCCCCGCATATCATACAGATTGGAGAAAAACTGACCAAAGGTCTTGGTGCCGGTGCGCGTCCGGAAGTAGGTGAACAGGCTGCAGAAGAAAGCCGTGAAGAGCTTTTGAACCTGATCCAGGGACATGACATGGTATTTATCACCTGTGGTATGGGTGGTGGAACCGGTACAGGAGCCGCTCCTGTGATTGCCCAGATCGCAAAAGAGCAGGATATCCTTACGGTCGGTGTTGTTACAAAACCATTCCAGTTTGAAGGAAAACGCCGGATGGACAATGCACTTGCAGGAATTGATAAATTAAAAGAAAATGTAGATACACTGATCGTAGTTCCGAATGAAAAACTTCTTTCGATATCCGATAAGAAGACATCCATGAAAGATGCGTTCAGTATGGCAGATCAGGTATTGCAGCAGGGTGTACATGGTATTACCGACCTGATCAATCTGCCGGCACTTATCAACCTTGACTTTGCCGATGTTACAACTATCATGAAAGACAAGGGAATCGCTCATATCGGAGTGGGATACGGAACCGGTGAAAATAAATGTATGGAGGCCGTACAGCACGCGATCACAAGTCCGTTGCTTGAGACAAGCGTGGATGGTGCTACAAACTTCATCCTGAACTTCAGTGGTGGAGACATTGGTATCCAGGAGACGAGCGAGGCAGCCGAGTATGTACGTGAGCTTGCCGGAGAAGATGCAAATATCATCTTTGGTATTATGTTAGATGAAAACGATGACAACGATGGCGTTACGATTACGATCATTGCTACCGGGTTAAAGGATGAAGCAGCACAGGCATCGTCCTTTGGAAGTTTTGGCAGTACATTTTCCAATGGTTCCCTTGGTGGAAATCTGAATTCTGGTTTGAATTTAGGACATACAGCATCGACACCGCATGTGGCAAAGCCTACACCGATGGCAAGGCCAAGTTTTTTAAATGGATTTAGCAGCGCAGCACCTAAGACGCAGTCCCAGACAGCAACGACAGTAAATCAGGACATGCCTGTTGTAAATCATAAAATTAACCGGACACCTCAGCAAGTCGGTCACACGATGAAAAAAGAGGATGATAATATTAAAATTCCGGAATTTATACAAAATTATAGAAAGAAGGAGGACTAACAGATGTCTACTTTAGTAAAAACAATCATTCAGGTTTTATATATTGTAATATGTATCGCCATTGTAGTTGTTGTATTGATGCAGGAGGGTAAGACTTCCGGTCTTGGTGCAGTTTCTGGTGCCGCAGATACGTATTGGAGTAAGAACAAAGGACGTTCTGCAGAAGGTAAGATGGTAAAAATCACCAGCGTACTTGGCGCGTTGTTTATTATCTTATCCATTGTACTCTGTATGAACATGAAATAATCAAGAGATACTTTAAAATGGATTTTAACCTCTGAAGAGCCTTTGTAAAGAGAAAGCCTTCAGAGGTTTTTTACTGATTCGGAAACGGAATAGTTACCTGATCCGAATAGTTACCGGAAAGGAAAGAAAATGGATCGAAAAGAAATGCTCTATGCATTTATCAAAGAAGAAGAGTATCGTCCGATGAAGGGCAAAGAGATCGCGGCGTTGTTTTGTGTACCGAAAAAGGAACGCGCCAAATTTCATGCGCTGCTGGACGAACTGGTAAAAGAAGGGAAAATAGTGATCGATGGAAACGGACGATATCAGCTTCCCAAAGAAAATGTCAATGCCGGAACGTTTATGGCAACGTCAAAGGGATTTGGCTTTGTGCGGGTGGAAGGCCAGCCCGACGATATTTTTGTTCCGGAGTCCGGCTGCTCCAATGCCTATGATGGCGATGAGGTTATGGTGCAGATCTATAAGGATTCGAAGAATGGAAGGCGCAAAGAAGGACAGATCATCCGCATCTTAAAACGTGCCAACACAACCGTTGTCGGTACGTTCATGCGAAATAAACATTATGGTTTTGTCGTGGTAGACCGTGAAAAGTTTACGAGCGACGTTTATATCCCGAAGGGAAAGACAAAGGAAGCAGAAACCGGAGAAAAAGTCGTTGTAGAAATTACAGATTTTGGAAATGAAGAAAAAAGCCCGGAAGGGGTAGTGACAGAAATTCTTGGACATGCAGATGATCCGGGAATTGATATTTTATCCATTGTGCGCGGCTATGGCATACCGGAAGAATTTCCGGAAGAAGTGTTGCGGGAACTTCCGCATATTCCGGAGAAAGTGGATTCTGCGGACATTGCGGGGCGAATGGATCTGCGCGACCGGATGACGGTCACGATTGATGGCGAAGATGCCAAAGATCTTGATGATGCGATCACACTGCACAAGGAGGAAAACGGCGGCTATGAACTGGGCGTGCATATTGCCGATGTCAGTCATTATGTAAAAGAAGGTTCGCCGCTTGACAAAGAGGCACTCAGCCGTGGAACGAGTGTGTATCTTGCTGACCGCGTTATCCCGATGCTCCCGCGAAAACTGTCCAATGGGATCTGTTCATTAAACCAGGGGGTGGACCGGCTTACCCTCAGCTGTGTCATCCACTACGATGCGAAAGGTCATATCAAGGACTACCGGATCGGAGAATCGGTGATCTGCGTAGACCGCCGTATGAGTTATACCGATGTCAATGCGATCGTGACTGATCATGACAAAAAAACGATGGCAGAATACGAAGCTTTCGTGCCGATGTTTGAGCAAATGAAAGAACTGGCTGCAATCCTGCGGGCAGAGCGGAAAAAACAGGGATCGATCGATTTTGATTTTCCGGAGTGTAAACTGATCCTTGACGAAGAAGGACATCCGGTCGATATCGTGCCGTATGACCGCAATTTTGCGACCAAGATTATCGAGGAATTTATGCTTGCAGCCAATAAAGTGGTTGCCGAGGACAGCTTTTGGAAAGAACTTCCATTTTTATACCGTACCCACGAATACCCGGATCTGGAAAAAGTGCGGGAACTGGCAGTCTTGGCACACAGTTTTTCCCATACATTAAAAGTGGGACAGCAGGAAGTGCATCCGAGGGAAATCCAGAAACTGATGGAGAGTATCGAGGGGACGGAAGAAGAGACGTTTTTGAGCCGGCTCACCCTGCGCGCGATGAAACGTGCCAAATACGAACCGGAAAACGAAGGCCATTTTGGTCTGGCAACCAAATATTACTGCCATTTTACTTCGCCGATCCGAAGATATCCGGATCTTCAGATTCACCGTATTTTAAAAGAAAGTTTCAAAAAAGGACTTTCGGAAAAACGTCAGGTGCACTATCAGGAGATCCTTTCGGGAGTGGCAAAATCCTGCAGCAGCCTGGAACGGCGGGCAGACGATGCCGAACGTGAAGTGGATAAGATGAAGAAGGCAGAATTTATGCAGTCTAAAATTGGAGAATGTTATGAAGGTGTGATCAGTGGTGTGACATCGTGGGGCATTTATGTGGAACTGCCCAACACGATCGAAGGAATGATCCGTCTCGCAGACCTTACCGACGATGTATACGAATACGATGCCGCCAATTACCGCGTTGTCGGCACCTACAGCGCCAAAGAGTACCGTCTGGGGCAGAAAATGCGTGTCCGGGTCGTGCGTGCAGACAAAAATCTGCGAACCATTGATTTTTTGCCGGAAAATATGGAAATGAGGGAAGAAGATGAGTAAAGAAAGTATCCGCCTGATCGCAAATAATAAAAAAGCGTGGCATGATTATTTTATAGAAGAAAAATACGAAGCCGGGATCGAACTGCATGGAACGGAAGTAAAGTCCATGCGGATGGGACATTGCAGCATCAAAGAATCTTTTATCCGAGTGGAAAAAGGAGAAGTATTTATCTACGGAATGCATGTGAGTCCTTATGAAAAAGGTAATATTTTCAATAAAGATCCGCTTCGTGTGCGGAAACTTTTACTGCACCGCAGCGAGATCCGTAAGATGATCGGTAAAATGTCACAAAAAGGATATACGCTGGTTCCGCTCCAGGTATATTTTAAAGGAAGCCTGATCAAAGTGGAGATTGCGCTTGCCAAAGGTAAAAAACTGTATGATAAACGCGAAGATATCGCGAAGAAAGATCAGCGCCGTGCTGCCGAGCGTAATTTTAAAGTGAAAAATCTGTAATACTTTTGTAATAAGTTTGCAAAAAATGCATATACTCTAGACTATGAAAGGAGTATGTGCAATGATTCAAAAAATAAAGTTATATGGAATAAGTTTGGGAGCGGCAGCTGTCATTTTCATATCAGGAGCATGGAAAAATTTACCTGAAAAAGAGCCGGAGGCGACAGAAGCCATTGTACTGCAGGATGAGGTAACACAGGAGAACCAGTCCGCGGTCCGGGAAGCTCAGGCAAGACAAGAGGCTGCCAAGTGCTGGTGTGATACGCAGACGCGCCGGTATTCGGAGCAGGAAGCTGCGTATGCTGCGGAAGAAGAACAGCAGGAGGAAAGACAGCGGGAACGCGAAGAAAGAGAACGCAGACGTCAGGAACGCAGACGCCGCGAAGAAGAAAGACGGCGGGAAGAACGACAGATCTTAGAACGGATTGTCGAAGCGGAGGCAGGAGATCAGGATCTGGAAGGCCGTATTCTCGTGGCAAATGTAATCTTAAACCGCGTCCACTCCCAGCATTTTCCGGATACGGTAAAGGGAGTAGTATTTGCTAACCGCGCGGGAAGATACCAGTTTTCGCCGGTTTCCAATGGAAGATATTACCGCGTGACCGTTTCGGACAAGACAAAGAAGGCAGTAAAACAGGCGCTGGCGGGAAAAGACCTCTCGAAAGGGGCATTGTACTTTATGTGCCGGAGTGCATCCGACCCGAAAAATGTGGCCTGGTTTGACCGGGATCTCACAAAAGTCGCACAGCATGGCTGCCATGAATTTTTCAAATAGAAAGTTATTGTAAAAGAATAAAAAAAATGTTACAATGAGAAAGCAATTAGTTTGTGTAAAATGCAATGCGTGCCGTAACGTACGCAGAAATGGAGGAATATTATGAGTATCATGTACAAAAGTACAAGAAGCAACAGTGAAAAAGTGACCGCTTCCCAGGCAATTTTGAAAGGTCTGGCAGACGACGGCGGTTTGTTTGTGCCGGATTCGATTCCTGCACTGGATGTAGAATTGGAGAAACTGGCAGGACTTACTTATCAGGAGACGGCCTATGAAGTAATGAAACTGTATTTGTCAGATTTTACCAAGGAAGAACTGCTTCATTGTATTCATGGTGCTTATGACGATAAATTTGATACGAAAGAAATCGCACCATTGGTAAAAAAAGACGGTGCGTTCTATCTGGAATTGTTCCACGGAAAGACCATTGCGTTTAAAGACATGGCATTGTCAATCCTGCCATATCTGATGACAACATCCGCAAAGAAAAACGGAGTAAAAAATGAAATTGTTATTTTGACAGCGACTTCCGGAGATACAGGAAAAGCCGCACTTGCCGGATTTGCAGATGTAGAAGGTACAAGTATTATCGTATTTTACCCGAAAAACGGAGTAAGTCCGATCCAGGAAAAACAGATGCTGACACAAAAGGGAAAAAATACCAATGTAGTCGGAATTGTCGGAAACTTCGATGATGCCCAGACCGGTGTAAAACAGATGTTTAATTCCAAGGAACTTGCCAAAGAGATGGATGCGGCAGGATACCAGTTCTCTTCCGCAAACTCGATCAATATCGGACGACTCGTCCCACAGATCGTATATTATGTCTATGCTTACGGCCAGCTTCTCCGTCAAGGTGAACTGAAAGCCGGAGATAAGATGAACGTTGTCGTTCCAACCGGAAACTTTGGTAACATTCTTGCAGCTTATTATGCCAAAAATATGGGAGTTCCGATCGAAACATTGTATTGCGCTTCCAATGAAAATAAAGTATTGTTTGACTTCTTCCAGACCGGTACATATGACCGTAAGAGAGAGTTTATTCTTACGACATCTCCATCGATGGACATCTTGATCTCCAGCAACCTGGAGCGTCTGATCTACCGTATTACGGGCGAAGACGCAGCGCAGACAAAAGCCTTTATGGACGCTTTGACGACAAAAGGCGAGTACAGCATCACGCCGGAAATGAAAGAAAAACTGGCAGATTTTGTCGGTGGATTTGCTTCCGAGGATGAGACACATGCAACCATCAAAGAAGTTTACGATAAGACCGGCTATATTATGGATACACACACCGCAGTAGCAAGCAATGTGTATTATCAGAAAGCAGCGAAAACGGGCGTAAAGACTGTGATCGCATCGACAGCAAGCCCATACAAATTTACAAGAAGTGTCATGGATTCGATTGATGAAAAATATGACAGCATGACCGATTTTGAACTCGTAGATGAATTAAATAAACTTTCCGGTGTAAAAGTACCACAGGCAATTGAGGAGATCCGTACCGCTCCGATCCTGCATGACAGGGTATGCGACAAATCGGAGATGGAAAAAACAGTAAAAACAATCCTTGGTTTATAGGAGACGGACAGATGAAATTTCGACCATGTATCGACATTCATAATGGGAAAGTAAAGCAGATTGTCGGTGGCAGCCTGCAGGATGCAGGAAACCGGGCAGAAGAGAATTTTGTCTCGGAGATGAGTGCTGCGGATTATGCGGATTTATATAAGAAGAAAAATCTTCGCGGAGGGCATGTGATCCTTTTAAACCCGGCAGGCAGCGAGTATTATGAGGAAGACAGACGACAGGCAGAAGAAGCCCTTGCTGCTTATCCGGGCGGACTGCAGGTTGGAGGCGGTATTACCGTGGAAAATGCGGCGGATTTCATCCGGGCAGGTGCCAGCCATGTGATCGTTACTTCTTATGTATTTGCTGAGGGGAAGATTCATTTTGACCGTCTGGAGGCACTGCGGAAAGAAATCGGGAAAGAGCATCTTGTGCTCGATCTGAGCTGCCGCCCCAAAGACGGAACATACTATATCGTTACAAACCGCTGGCAGAAATTTACCGATCAGCCGCTCGATGAGGCGCTGATGGAGGAATTGAGCCGGTACTGTGATGAGTACCTCGTACATGGCGTAGCCGTAGAAGGAACCGGAACCGGGATTGACTGTGAACTGGTTCAGATCCTTTCCCGGTGCAACAAACTTCCGGTAACATATGCCGGAGGCATCGGATCTTTTTCGGATCTTGAAAAACTGGAGACATTGTCCGGTGGAAAAATGGATTTCACGATTGGAAGTGCACTGGATCTGTTTGGTGGAAAAATGAAATTTGAAGAGGTGTTAGAGCACTATTCGTGATTTTCGAAACAATCTTGAATATACCGAAAAATGGACGTTTGCAGATGCAACGTTCATTTTTTTTGAAAAAAAGGGTTGAAATATTTCTTTTTCATGTTATAATTATTACATAATTGTTACAAAACGTAACAAAATATATTACAAATATTGCTAAAATGATACAGACATCATTTTGACATGGAGGTTAATTTTTATTATGTTTTCAAAAAAAGTATTAAAGACAATCCTTACGTTTCTTCTTGTGATCGCATGTGCGGCAGTTAGTCCGGCACAGACATCTCAGGCAGCAGTAAAATCATATACCGATAATGATTTAAAATACATGGCAGCGATCATCTACTGTGAAGCCGGCAATCAGTGCTACGCAGGAAAAGTAGCTGTTGGCTGTGTGGTTATGAACCGTGTAAAATCTTCAAGTTTTCCAAATACAGTATTGAAAGTAATTAAGCAGAGAGGACAGTTTAGTCCGGTCCGTCAGGGAAAATTTGCAAGAGAGACGAAAAATGTGGAAAATGGAAAATATTCTTCAGGTGCCAGAAGAGAGTGTATGAAAGCTGCTCAGGAAGTGCTGGAAGGACAGCGCATGGTAACTTATAAAGGCCGCAAAATGAGCATGAAAAAATACCACTTCTTCAGCCAGAGGCTTTCCAGTCCGAAACTTCGTATCAGCGGACATCAGTTTAAATAAAAGTAACTATTCAGGATCAAATGTATGGAAATCAATGAATCGTCGTGCTTGCACGTAAGAGACTTTGATTTTAAAATACAAAAAAATGAGAAAAAACGCAATTACCACTTGAAATTTTCAACCAAATTGGTTAGAATAGACTTAAGAGTTTGTAAAAAATTTAACAAACACACTTTAAAGTAAATTTTAGGAGGAATCGACAAATGGCAGTAAAAGTAGCGATTAATGGATTTGGACGTATCGGACGTCTTGCTTTCAGACAGATGTTTGGAGCAGAAGGATATGAAGTAGTAGCAATCAATGACTTGACAAGCCCTAAAATGCTTGCTCACTTATTGAAATATGACTCATCCCAGGGTAAATACGCTTTGGCTGATAAAGTTTCTGCTACAGAGGATTCTATCATTGTTGATGGACAGGAAATCAAAATCTACAAAGAGGCAGATGCAACAAACTGTCCTTGGGGAGAACTTAAAGTAGACGTAGTTCTTGAGTGTACAGGATTCTATACATCCAAAGAAAAAGCTTCTGCTCATATCAAAGCAGGTGCTCGTAAAGTAGTTATCTCCGCACCAGCAGGAAACGACCTTCCTACTATCGTATACAACGTAAACCACGACACATTGAAACCAGAAGATACAGTAATTTCTGCTGCTTCTTGTACAACAAACTGCTTGGCTCCTATGGCTAAGGCATTGAACGACCTTCGTCCAATCAAATCCGGTATCATGAGTACAATTCACTCATATACAGGAGATCAGATGACATTGGATGGTCCTCAGAGAAAAGGCGATCTGAGAAGATCCCGTGCAGCAGCAGTAAACATCGTTCCAAACAGCACAGGTGCTGCTAAGGCTATCGGTCTTGTAATTCCTGAGTTGAATGGTAAATTGATCGGATCTGCTCAGCGTGTACCATGTCCTACAGGTTCTACTACAATCCTTGTAGCAGTTGTTGAAGGAAAAGTAACCGTTGATGAGATTAATGCAGCTATGAAAGCGGCTGAGACAGAGTCTTATGCTTACAACGAAGACGAGATCGTATCTTCCGATATCATCGGTGCTACCGCTGGTTCTATCTTCGATGCAACTCAGACAATGGTATCTCCTATGGATGATGGAAATACACAGGTACAGGTTGTATCTTGGTATGACAACGAAAACTCTTACACAAGCCAGATGGTAAGAACAATCAAATACTTCAGCGAGTTGGCTTAAGTTTAAGACGAACACAATTCATATTTGAAACCCAAATGGGTCCGGTCTGTATGGACCGGACTCATTTTTTAAATGAGGCGGGGAAACCGTTTAAAATGTTATGCGTGTTACGCGGAAATGAGGTTAATTATGTTAAACAAAAAATCAGTAGATGATATCAATGTAAAAGGCAAAAAAGTTTTGGTACGCTGCGACTTCAATGTACCTTTGAAAGATGGTAAGATCACAGACGAAAACCGTCTTGTGGCAGCTCTTCCTACCATCCAGAAACTGATCAAAGATGGTGGAAAAGTGATCCTTTGTTCTCACCTTGGCAAGCCAAAAGGAGAGCCAAAACCAGAACTTTCTCTGGCACCGGTAGCTGTTCGTCTTTCCGAACTTCTCGGACAGGAAGTAAAATTTGCAGCAGATGCGAACGTAGTAGGCGACAATGCAAAAGCAGCCGTAGCTGCGATGAACGATGGAGATGTTGTTCTTCTTGAGAACACACGTTATCGTGCAGAAGAGACAAAGAACGGAGAGGCTTTCTCCAAAGAACTTGCTTCTCTTGCAGATGTATTTGTAAATGATGCGTTCGGTACAGCACACCGTGCACACTGCTCCAACGTTGGTGTGACAGAATATGTTGACACTGCTGTAGTTGGTTATCTGATGCAGAAAGAGATCGATTTCCTCGGAAATGCAGTAAACAGTCCGGAGAGACCATTTGTAGCAATTCTTGGTGGAGCAAAAGTAGCAGACAAATTGAACGTTATCTCCAACCTTCTTGAGAAATGTGATACCTTGATCATCGGTGGTGGAATGGCTTATACATTTTTGAAAGCAAAAGGATATGAAATCGGTAAATCCCTTGTTGATGACAGCAAGATTGATTATTGTAAAGAAATGATGGAAAAGGCAGAAAAACTTGGTAAAAAACTGCTTCTTCCTGTAGATACCGTAATGATCGAAGATTTCCCTAATCCAATCGATGCTCCTGTAGATACCACAGTATGTGCAGCAGATCAGATGGATGCTTCCAAAGAGGGATGCGATATCGGACCTAAGACGGTTGAATTGTACTCCGATGCTGTAAAGACAGCAAAGACGGTAGTTTGGAACGGACCTATGGGTGTATTCGAAAACCCTACTCTTGCAGCAGGTACAAAAGCCGTTGCAGCAGCTCTTGCTGAGACAGACGCGATCACGATCATCGGTGGTGGTGACAGTGCAGCAGCTGTAAACCAACTTGGATATGGCGACAAGATGTCCCACATCTCAACAGGTGGCGGAGCTTCTCTTGAATTCCTGGAAGGAAAAGAACTTCCTGGTGTTGCAGCAGCAGACGACAAATAAATCATAGCAGGTATTTTAGTGAGAAAGGAAGCGGGAACATGGCAAGAAAGAAAATTATCGCCGGCAACTGGAAGATGAATAAGACACCTTCGGAAGCCGTTGCTTTGGTAAATGAATTAAAACCACTCGTAGCAAATGACGAAGTAGATGTAGTATTCTGCGTACCGGCCATTGACATTATTCCATGTATGGAAGCAGCCAAGGGAAGCAATATCCAGATTGGCGCTGAAAATATGTACTTTGAGGAAAGCGGAGCATATACCGGTGAGATCGCACCAAATATGCTGACCGATGCCGGAGTAAAATATGTGGTTCTTGGACATTCCGAGAGACGCGAGTATTTTGCAGAGACGGACGAGACAGTAAACAAGAAAGTGCTGAAAGCATTTGAACATGGTATCACACCAATTATCTGCTGTGGCGAAAGTCTTACACAGAGAAAACAGGGGATTTACATTGACTGGATCCGTATGCAGATCAAGATCGCATTCCAGAATGTGACAGCAGATCAGGCAAAGACAGCGGTTATCGCGTATGAGCCAATCTGGGCAATCGGAACCGGCGAGACAGCAACATCCGATCAGGCAGAAGAAGTCTGCAAGGCAATTCGTGACTGTATCGCAGAAGTGTATGACGATGCGACAGCAGCAGAGATCCGTATCCAGTATGGCGGTTCTGTAAATGCCGGAAATGCAGCAGAATTGTTTGCAAAACCGGACATTGACGGAGGACTCGTAGGTGGTGCTTCTTTAAAACCGGATTTTGGAAAGATCGTAAATTACAAATAATGTAAAAAGAGTTTGCAAAGACGGCAGCACCGGAATGAAACCGTTCATTCCCTGTTGCCGTTTTATCGTTGGAGGTTCCATGAAAGAATTGAAGTATTATATGTTTCATAAACCCCGTGGCTGTATTACGGCGGTAACCGATGAAACGCATCCGACAGTGATGGAATATTTTTCCAGTGAAAAAGTAGAAGGACTTCATCCGGTTGGCCGGCTCGACAAAGATACGGAAGGACTTCTGCTCATTACCAATGATGGAAAATGGAATCAGGAGATCATGCACCCGGAAAATCATGTTCCGAAGACCTATTTCTTTTGGGCACTGGGAACGCTGGATGAGGAAAAGATCCGTCAGATCGAGGCGGGAGTGGAACTGCGGGGGATGACTGCCAAGCCGGCCCGGATCAAGCGGTGTGAGATAAAGACATTGGGAGAGATACTGGATCTGGCAGGTGGAATACGCGTTGGAAACCGAAAAGATCAGGAAGTTTTTTCGGGGACAATCGTTATTACCGAAGGAAAGAAACACCAGGTCCGCCGGATGCTGAAAGCGGTGGGCTGTTATGTGGTTTATCTCAAACGCATTGCAATTGGCAATTTACAACTGGATGACACATTGTGTAAAGGAGACTACCGCGAATTAACGGAAAATGAAAAGAGTAAAATTTTTATTAAGAATGAGAGAGGATAGTCCGATATAAATTTTGAAAATCTGATAATAGGAATGTAATGGAGGAAAATATACCAATCGTCTCGTTATTGATGTTCGTGTAAAGAAGAAATTTAAAAATGCAAAGGAATTGACAAAGTTCTTACGATCAACAAAAAGGGTAAATATACCGGAAAGAAAAAGGAAAGTACCCTTGTGAAAGTAAATATTAAACAGAATGGTAAGACATATCTGTTGTATGTATATGTGACGATATACTAATTGAAATATATAGTTTTGGAAAGGAATCGTTTCGGCGGTTCCTTTTTTGTAAGGGAGGACAATTCGATGAATGATTTTGTAAAAAAATTACTTGTTATCTTTTTGGTAACATTCGTTCTGGTGTCTGGTTTTTCGACAGAGAGTAAGGCGGAAGGAAAACAGACAACAAAATTATTGAAGACAAGTGCAGAGATGGAAACGGGAAGCGTGGAAGAACCCAAAGAAAAATTGTTACCGCCGGTTTTGGAATCCGTGATAACACAAGCCGAGGGAATGTACGTGAAATTTTCCAAAGTGGATCAAGCAGACGCCTACCGGATCTATATTCGAAAAGCAGGAAGCACAGATGCTTTTGAGGAAATTGCAAATCTGAAAGCGAGTGAATACGATTTGGAAATGAGTAAAGGAGGAGTGTTTCTCGCTGTGAAAAATGGTAATATTGAACTGGGAAGATCTTATGAGATTATGGTTCGTTCCGTGCAGGAAAAGTTAGAAACTGTGCAGAGTGGTTTTTGGTATTATTCAAAATATGTGTCGGATCTGTCGGCAGACAGTAATATTCTTCGTGCGGATATGCCACAGGATAAAGTGTCGCATGTAAAGGTGAGTCTGGTAAGTCAAAGTGAAACAAAAATTGAATGGGACAAATCAGCCGGGGTAAAGGGATACGAAATTCAATTCAGTACAACGGAAAACGGAGTGTATCAAACGGCAGTTGTACTGACCGGAGATTCGGTCACTTCATGGAATCACAAAGGCCTTGAACTTGGTGTGACCTACTATTATAAAGTTTATGCACTCGGAGAGTTTTCTAAAAGTTATGATGCGGCGGTGAAAAAATGCCTGGTGACATTTGCAAAACCGAAAAGCATAAAAGGAAAAATGACAGGATCAACGAAGATGAAAGTGACATGGAAAGAGGTCAAAGGGGCGTCCGGCTATATTGTTTATCGTTCTGTCAGCAAAAACAGCTGGACAAAGGGAACGGAGAAAAAGTATAAAACAATCCGAGGTGCCGGAAAGACTTCTCTGTCAGTTCCGAAAGTCAAAAATGGAACATATTATTCTTACCGGATTTTGGCGTATGCGAAAAGAAAAGGCAGTGTCATTGAGGGAGTTGCTGCAAAATACAGTCGTTATGCAGATTACTACGCACATGAAAATGAGTCTTATTCTGAGCGGTGGAAACGAATTTATGGGAGCAGAAGAGACCAGTATAATTACAATAAATCCCGTAATTATATGAAGACGATAAAAGTAAGGGTTTGGAGCTTTAAAAATGGGATGTCCGGTAAGAAAGTAACCAAAGAACAATATGTGACCGTACATAAAAATATTGCACCGACAGTGAAAAAGATTTTTGAAGAGATTTATAAAGGAAAAGAAAAAGCACCGATTTATGAGGCGGGTGGTTATTCGCCGCGTACCGGGCAGCATGGGCAGGGGCTTGCGCTTGACCTTAATTCAAATTACAATTATATGATAGACGGTGGAAAAGTTCTTGCCGGAAGCTGTTGGAAACCAAAAAAGTATGCCTATTCCATAAAACGAAACGGTGACGTTGAGAGGGCTTTTCAAAAGTATGGATTTACAAGAGGACTTTGGGGAGACCGAAAAGATTATATGCATTTTTCTTATTTTGGAACCTGATTATGGCGGGATTGATTAAAAAAATGCATAAAAATTGAGAAAAGCGTTAAAAAAAAGGCATTTTTGCAAAAAAACACTTTATCTTTCAGGGTAAAGTGTGTTATAATATTCACAGCGACATTTCAAAGAGTTTTTGAAAGTCAAACTAATACTATATTTAGGAGGAATTAATAAACATGGCAAAATGGGTTTATTTGTTCAGTGAAGGAAACGCTAACATGCGCGAACTCCTTGGTGGTAAAGGTGCAAACCTTGCCGAGATGACAAGTCTTGGTCTTCCGGTACCTCAGGGATTTACTATTACAACAGAAGCTTGTACTCAGTATTATGAGGACGGCAGAGAGATCAATGATGAAATCCAGGGACAGATCAATGAGTACATCGTGAAGATGGAAGAGATCACAGGAAAGAAATTCGGTGATCAGGAAAATCCTCTTCTTGTATCCGTTCGTTCCGGAGCACGTGCATCTATGCCGGGTATGATGGATACAATCCTTAACCTTGGTTTAAATGAGACAGTAGTAAACGTAATCGCAGAGAAATCCGGAAATGCTCGTTGGGCATGGGACTGCTACCGTCGTTTCATTCAGATGTATTCTGACGTCGTTATGGAAGTTGGTAAGAAATATTTTGAAGAGCTTATCGATAAGATGAAAGCAGACAGAGGTGTTCAGCAGGACGTTGATCTGACTGCAGATGATCTGAAAGAACTGGCTTCTCAGTTCAAAGCTGAATACAAAGCTAAAATCGGCGAAGATTTCCCGGACGATCCAAAAGAGCAGTTGATGGGCGCTATCAAAGCCGTATTCCGTTCATGGGACAACCCACGTGCAAATGTATACCGTCGTGACAACGACATCCCTTATTCTTGGGGAACTGCTGTAAACGTACAGTCTATGGCATTTGGTAACATGGGTGATGACTGTGGTACAGGTGTTGCATTTACTCGTGACCCTGCTACAGGAGAAAAGAAATTGATGGGAGAATTCCTTAAGAATGCACAGGGTGAAGACGTTGTTGCCGGCGTTCGTACACCAATGCCTATCGCTCAGATGGAGCAGGAATTCCCAGAAGCATTCGCTCAGTTTAAAGAGGTTTGCGCTACACTTGAAAATCACTACAGAGATATGCAGGACATGGAGTTTACTGTAGAAAACAGAAAATTGTACATGCTTCAGACACGTAACGGTAAGAGAACAGCTCAGGCTGCTTTGAAGATCGCTTGTGATCTGGTAGACGAAGGAATGAGAACAGAGGAAGAAGCAGTTGCTATGATCGATCCTCGTAACCTCGATACCCTTCTTCATCCACAGTTTGACGCAGCTGCATTGAAAGCTGCTACTCCAATGGCAAAAGCACTTGGTGCTTCTCCGGGAGCTGCTTGTGGTAAAATCGTATTTACTGCAGAAGATGCAGAAGAGTGGAATGCTCGTGGCGAGAAAGTCGTACTTGTTCGTCTTGAGACATCTCCGGAAGATATCACTGGTATGAAAGCTTCCCAGGGTATCTTGACAGTTCGTGGTGGTATGACAAGCCATGCAGCCGTAGTTGCACGTGGTATGGGAACATGCTGTGTATCCGGTTGTGGTGACATCAACATGGACGAAGCAAATAAGAAATTTACATTAAATGGTAAAGAGTTCCACGAAGGAGATCCAATCTCTATCGATGGTTCTACAGGTAACATCTACGACGGAATCATTCCTACCGTAGACGCTACAATCGCTGGTGAGTTCGGACGCATCATGGGATGGGCTGACAAGTTCCGTACTATGAAGGTTCGTACAAATGCAGATACACCTGCAGACGCTAAAAAAGCTCGTGAGCTTGGTGCTGAAGGTATCGGACTCTGCCGTACAGAGCATATGTTCTTCGAGGAAGACAGAATCGCTGCTTTCCGTGAGATGATCTGTGCAGATACAGTAGAAGAAAGAGAAGCTGCATTGGAAAAAATCCTTCCATATCAGCAGGGAGACTTTAAAGCACTTTACGAAGCTTTGGAAGGAAACCCGGTTACAATCCGTTTCTTGGATCCACCTTTGCATGAATTTGTTCCTACAGAGGAAGCAGATATCAAGAAACTGGCTGATGCTCAGGGCAAATCCGTAGAAGATATCAAAGCAATCATTGCTTCTCTTCACGAGTTCAACCCTATGATGGGACATCGTGGATGCCGTCTTGCTGTAACTTATCCGGAAATCGCTAAGATGCAGACAAAAGCAGTTATCCGCGCAGCTATCGAAGTTCAGAAAGCTCACGCTGACTGGAACATCAAACCTGAGATCATGATCCCATTGATTGGTGATGTAAAAGAATTGAAATATGTTAAGAAGTTTGTAGTAGAGACCGCTGATGCTGAAATCGCAGCAGCCGGTGCAAACCTTGAGTACGAAGTTGGTACTATGATCGAGATTCCACGTGCTGCATTGACAGCAGATGAGATTGCAAAAGAAGCTGACTTCTTCTGCTTCGGTACAAACGACTTGACACAGTTGACATTTGGTTTCTCCCGTGACGACGCTGGTAAGTTCCTTGATGCTTACTATGATGCTAAGATCTTCGAGAACGATCCATTTGCTAAACTTGACCAGGATGGTGTTGGTAAGTTGATGGAAACAGCTCTGAAACTTGGAAAACCTGCAAACAACGCACTTCACTGCGGTATCTGTGGTGAGCACGGTGGAGATCCATCTTCTGTAGAATTCTGCAACAAGATCGGTCTTGACTATGTATCCTGTTCTCCATTCCGTGTACCTATTGCACGTTTGGCAGCAGCACAGGCAGCTATTGCGCAGAAGTAATTGTAATAAAAGCAAGTCAGGCACGTAGTGCCTAATAAATAAAATAAAATTCTCGTCGGCAAGTTTAGTTTACTTGCCAGCGAGGATTTTGTTTTATTATAAAAGATACGATGTATCTGACGAGTGTACGCGTGCAGACCGGCGAGGCCGGGATGAAAAGCCTTGAATAAAACTTTGTGTAAGGAGGGATAGGCGTATGATGTATCCATATATGATATTGGCGGATGAAACGGAAATTGTACATTCGCAAATTATAGAAAAAGATGGCATGAAAAAAGTTATAGTTAATTTTGAACGTCCAACAGAAAATGGATTTGATTCGGCAAGATGTGAGCTGCCTGATTATAAGTGGACAGACAGGCAAGGATATTCGGATGAAGAAATAGCGATGTTTGAAGAACTTCTGCATAGCAATGCACATTTGTTATATAAATATGCGGAGAATGGAGGAATTCAGATTGCCTAAACTATTCATGGTAAGTGGGTATACGGTGTATTTTTGGTCTAATGAAAATGGAAAAGTTTATTTAGAAATTTAAAATTTCTCTTTCAATTGGCAGGTATTTGATGTAGAATAGATTATATGGAAGATTTTGTCTGAAGGACAAGATAAGAAAAAGTGAAAATATTGTAATAAAGAATGGAGGATGACAATAATGAAGAAAGATTTGTTGAATGTAAAGGTTGTTGGAAAAGGGTGCGATAAATATTTTGAATTACTCGGTATTGTTCAAAATGCATTTTGTAACAGAAAACAGATGGTTACCATCGAGGAAGTGAATAATGAAAAAGAAATTTCACGGTTGGGAATTCGACAAATGCCTGCATTACTTGTAGATGGCAGAATGGTAGTACAAGGGACAATGTTTGAAGCAGGTATGGTAATGAATGCCTTGAAGGAGATGTAAACAGCTAATATGGAGAAGGTGTTCAAAAACATCAAAAAGATAATTATTGTGATAGCGGGAACGTTTATTGTTTCGTTGACTACATTTGTTATTATAATGTGTTTTTCTCATTTTTCAAGCGCAGATAATATGATTCTGCATTATGGTAAGTTTGAACATGTGTTGGCGAAAAGTAAGGATAAGACACCTGTGACTGATAATAAACCAGAGCATAATTATTATAGGGAAGCGATGAAGGATGAAAAAAATGATATTAATTATGTCGAAGATGATGGCAGGTTTGCATATAAATACTGCTTTTATGATATTGATCAAAACGGTGTAGACGAATTAATCGTTCATGGCTCTTATTATAATTATTCCATTTACACTTTAAAAGGGAGTAAGGTAGAGGGGCTGGTTTGGAATAAATATGGCGGTGGGCTTAAAATTTATCCGGCGAAAGGCCTTGTTTCTTGGACCGGAGGGCATAACGATAATTACTACATAGAGTTTTTCCGGATTAAAGGAAATAAGGTAAAAGAAACGGCATCAAAATCATGGCGCAATAGACTTACCGAAGAAGATGTGTATCCATACCATTATGTGTATAAGGTAAATGGGAAAAAAGTGACAAAAAAGCGGTATAAAAAGTATGTTGCAGCGCTGGAGAAAAAGAAGGCTATAAAAGGAAAAGATTTAAAATGGCGTCGGTAGATGGGGAATAGTTTTTCTTTCATATCATCAATAATACTTGCATGAAAAATATTTTTAGTATATAATATATTCAAAAAGTATATAAAATAGTTCTTGATATTTCTTGTTGAATTGCATATACTGTAGTTATAGAAAGCATTTTGCTTTAACAGTGGGTGATGCACAGCCCTAAAATGAGCGATTTATGAGTAGGTGATGCACAGCCTTATAAATGAGCGATTTATGAGTGGGTGATGCACAGCCCTAAAATGAGCGATTTAACAGCAGGGACATCTTGTGTGTCCCTGTTTGTTTTTTAGGAGGGAAAAATTGAAAGGTCTTAAACTATATGAGATTAATCCATTATATATAAAATATTTAGCTCAATATCAAAAACATATATTTTGGTCAGATGGGAATAAAGCGACCAGAAAATACATAGGGATTGTTCTTCAAATTGATGGAATGAATTATTTTGCGCCATTGTCTTCTTTTAAACCCAAACATACGAAAATGAAAGAGTCGGTTGATTTTATTAAAATTCGGAATATTGCGGTAATTAATGTGAATAATATGGTTCCGGTTCCAAATGAGGAATATCATTTGGTTGACATTAATGGGATTAAAGATCAACACTATCGTTATTTATTGCAAGCAGAGAATAGGGAGATTAATCGTTTGAGGGATCGTATTATAAAAAATGCACGAGTAGTTTATAATCATAAATTACAAAATGGAATGTCTACAGCACTTGCGAGGAGAACAAATGATTTTAAGCAATTAGAAAAGAAGTGCAAAGAATATTAATGTCCCTGTATCCGTCAAACCGGATAACAGAGACATTTTTTATTTAACGCATATTATTTAATTTTACCTTCTTTATGCCGTTGGAAGAAATCTCTCGTTTCCTTTACTACGACGCCGCTCAAGGCAAAAATAGCAATCATATTTGGAATTGCCATCAATCCGTTAAAGATATCTGCAATTGTCCATACTGCGCTTACGGTCATATAAGGACCGATAAATACAGCGAGGATGTAGATCCAACGGAAAATTTTTACATGTTTTATGTTGCCACCGCTTAAATATTCCAGACAGCGCTCGCTGTAATAATCCCAGCCAAGAATCGTTGTAAAGGCAAAGAATACCAGACAGAGCATTAAGATAAAGGCAGAGATCTGAGGAGGGAACGGAAGTCCCTGCTGGAAAGCATAGGTAGTAACGTCTACGCCTTCTAATCCGGGTACCTGCCATGCACCGGTCAATACGATGGATAAACCGGTAAGTGTACAGATGACGATGGTGTCAATAAAGGTTCCTGTCATACTTACAAGACCCTGACGAACAGGTTCTTTTGTCTGAGCGGCTGCGGCTGCGATCGGGGCACTACCAAGGCCGGCTTCATTGGAAAAGATACCTCGTGCGATACCTTTTTGCATTGCCACAAATATGCTTCCGACGACACCGCCGGTAACTGCTTTTGGAGAAAATGCAGCCTTTACAATGACCGCAATTGCACTCGGAACAGCAGTGATATTGCCAATAATTAAGATGGCAGCAAAGGCAAAATAGATGATTGCCATAAATGGTACAATGATCTGGCTTACATTAGCAATTCGTTTGATTCCACCGATTAATACAGTAGCTACACAAACCGATAATACTAAGGATGAAATGATGACAGACCATGAATATTCGCCTAAAAACGGAAGCAATTTGACGCAATGAAGATCATTTGGGTCAAAAAAGTTATGTACGGCACTGGAAATACCGTTTACCTGACTGAATGTTCCGATTCCAAAAAGACCAACACATACGCCAAAGAAGGCAAAAAGTTTACCGAGCCACTTCCATTTTTTGCCCATTCCCAGTTCAATGTAATAAAAGGGACCGCCGAGACTGTGTCCGTCTTTTCCGACAACACGGTATTTTACGGCGAGAAGTCCTTCGGCAAATTTGGTGGACATACCGAAAAAGGCCGTTACGACCATCCAAAAAAGAGCACCCGGTCCACCGGTTCCGACGGCAGTAGCAACGCCGACAATATTACCGGTTCCGATTGTTGCACTTAAAGCGGTACAAAGAGCAGAAAAACTGGAAATTTCTCCCTCGCCGCCTTCTTCATTTTTTACCATCCACTTGAGGGCAAGTGGCAGCTTCCGGATCTGCATAACGCCGAGACGGATCGTTAATAAAATACCGCCGGCAAGAATCAGTACCATGAGGGGGACACCCCAGACAAAATTGTCGATACTATTGAGAATATCGTTGATTGTTTTCCACATTGGTTTTATCCTTTCTTATGGTTATTCGTAATATACTTATACTATATCGTTAAATGGGAAAAAATTCAAGGAAATATTATTGCTACATAGGGTGAAAAATGATAAAATGAAATAGAATGATTTATTTGAGGAGATTGAATTGATGAGTGAAAACTATGAAGTTAAGGTGGTTGATTCCTGTGCAGACCTGCCAGACAGCCGTTGGGCAGACAGGACAAGACAATTGGAAAAAGAGTTTGCCGTAAAGTGGCATGCCATACATGTGTTCGAGGACGATGAGATAATAGGATTTATGAGGATTATGCGCCATCCGGATCTGGTAGATACATGGTATGCGGCAGATGTTTTTGTGAGTGAAGAGAAACGAAGAAAAGGGATTGCAGAGCAAATGTATCATACGGCATTGGAAATTGTCTGTGAGTACGATCAGGCTTCCTGTGTGATGGCAGCTGTGAATGTGAAAAATGAAGCCTCGATTCGTTTACATAAAAGAGCAGGTTTTTTCGATTCGGGATTAAAACCGGAGTTTGCGAGTTTTATATTTGAAGAGGGGGATACGATGTGGAAATATTGGTTAACAAGTGCGTATCCTGCAAAAAATACGGAAATACATAACGAAATTCTGCTGCCAATGTGGAAAGAATATAAACTTCGAGGGGAAAAAAACGGAGAAGACTTACAGACGGAATTGCGTCATTTCATAGAGCGGGCAAATGAAAGTGAAGATTTTCATTTTGAAATAGTATGGAGCGGAAACGATGCGATAGGATTTGTAATGTACTCAACAGATGGAAAATACAAAGAAGTATTTGTGAAAGAAAACTGGAAGCAGCGGGGAATTGAACAAAGGTGGAAAAGAACGATTGACCAATACATCGAGGAAGGAAGACAGGTACGATGACAGACACAAAACAACGTATTTTGCAGGAGGCGCTGAAATTATTTTCGCAGAGCGGTTATAAGGGCACATCCATGAATGATATCGCAAGTCAGCTAAATGTCACCAAAGCGGCGTTGTACAAACATTATAAGAGTAAGCAGGAGATACTGGACAGCATTGTGGAGACGATGAATGAACTTGACCGGGAACGCGCCAGAGAATACGATATGCCGGACGGAACGCGTGAAGAGGATGTTGCGGAGTATAAGCATATTGCAGTGGCAAAAATCAAGCAGTTTACAAAAGTGCAGTTTCTGCATTGGACGGAGGATGAATTTTGCTGCCGGTTTCGAAAAATGCTGACGCTGGAGCAGTACCGCGATCCGGAGATGGCGCAGCTTTATCAGACCTATCTGGCAGATGGCCCGCTTTCTTATATGGAAGAGATCTTTGCAGGAATCATGAGTGACAAAGAGAAGGCGAGACAGGCCGCATTGGATTTTTATGGCCCGATTTTTCTGTTATACAGTATATACGATGGGGCGGAGGACAAGAAGCAGGTCGTGAAAATGGTAGAGCAGCATGTAGAGAAGTTTGCGAAGCGGATTGAGACAGAGTAGAGAGGAATCGGACTTATGCTGACAATGAAATTATATGAAGAACTACATGAAGATGCAAAAGGAGGAAAATTATGTTAAATGAAATGTTTCAAAGTGTGATCGATCAGGACAGAGCATCGGTAGTGATCTGTAATCTTGAACATGTGATTGTTTATATGAATCCGGCCGCAGTGGAAAATTATTCCAAATGGGGTGGAGCGGCTCTTGTAGGAAAAAGTCTGTTAAACTGCCATAATCCGGCTTCGCGTGAGACAATAGACAAAGTAATACGTTGGTTTATGAAAAGCGAAGAAAATAATATGATTTATACATTTCACAATGAAAAGCAGAATAAAGATGTATATATGGTAGCATTGCGGAATGCGGAAAAGAAGCTGATCGGGTATTATGAAAAGCATGAGTACCGTGATCGTGAGACAGCCGGCAGATATGATTTTACGAAATCGCTGGTCTAAGAAATAACGAGAAAAGGAGTTTATCATGTATTATAATAATGTACTGGATCTGATTGGCGATACGCCATTAATGTGTTTAAAAGAGACAACAGGACTTAATATATTTGCAAAGGCGGAGTTTTTGAATCCCGGAGGAAGTGTCAAAGACCGCATTGCGAAAAATATGATCGAAGTAGCAGAGGCAGACGGAACGCTGAAACCGGGAATGACGATCATTGAGCCGACGAGTGGAAATACAGGAATTGGTCTTGCTTTTGCCGGAGTGCGGAAAGGATATAAGGTTATTATTGTAATGCCGGAAAATATGAGTGAGGAACGCAAAAAAGTAATTCGTGCGTTTGGTGCAGAATTGGTTTTGACAGAACCGGAACTCAGCATTGGCGGAGCAGTGGATAAAGCCGTAGAGATCGCGCAGTCGGATCCGGAAAAATATTTTATGCCGCAGCAGTTTGTAAATCCGGCAAACCCGGATGCCCATTATCAGACGACAGCCGTGGAGATATGTGAACAGCTGGGCAGAAAAATTGACATTTATATATCCGGTGTGGGAAGTGGTGGTACACTACAGGGTGTTGCCAAATACCTGCTGGAGAAAAATCCCGATACGAAAATTGTTGCGGTCGAGCCCAAAGGTGTGTCAGCGCTGCATGGAGACGGACCGGGAATCCATCAGATTCAGGGGATAGGAGATGGTTTTATCCCGGAAGTGCTGGATACGAAGCTGATCACAGATGTGGTGGAAGTGTCCGATGAGGATGCGATTGAGACGGCGAGAGAACTTGCCGGAGTGCAGGGACTTTTGGTAGGCGTATCTTCGGGAGCGAATATCTGGACAGCAAAGCAGATGGCAGAAAAATATGGAAAAGAGAAAGTGATCGTAACCATTTTGCCGGATCGTGCAGAGCGGTATTTCAGTACAGGACTTTTATAAATTACATGCAATGATTGTCATTTTGCGTGAAAAAATTACCGTTCGTGTTGATAAAACGGCCTTTTATGCAAAAAGATTGCTTTCAACCCCAAATTATAGTATACTGGATAGAAGAGGAAATGTCAGGAGAGATTCAGCTCCTGGCATTTTAATAATGCTTTGGAGGTAGTACAGGGAAGAATGAAAAAGGCAAAGAAACGATTGTGTATTGTGTTGGCCGGCGTGATTATTTTGCTTTTTATTCCTGTTATAAATTATGGCATCGTTCATTTTTGGCAGAGTGAGACATCGGTTCGTATTGAACATGTGCAGTCTTTGCCGGAAAAAGAGGCAGCGGTCGTGCCGGGGACATCTGGAAATAGTGGCTCGCTTACAGCAAAGGCAGAAGATCGTCTGCTGGCTGCAATTTCGCTGTATGAAAAAGGACTTGTTCAACGCATTATCGTATCCGGCGATGAAGATGAGGTTGCGCCAATGACACGGTATCTGATAAAAAAGGGAATTCCTGCGGAATGTCTGGCAAGTGATCCCTGCGGTGTGGATACATATGAAACCATTGCCAGGACAAAGGAAAAAATTGGAAATAATTTTTTTTATTTCTGCACACAGGAATTGTACAGCAGTCGCGCAAGGTATCTGATGAACCGGCTGGGGCTGGAAGGAACCGTCGTATGCGTAGATGCCAGATATTATTGTAATGTAGGAAAAAATACGATCCGGGAGTTTTTTGCAGCAACAAAGGCAGTGCTTGAACCGGTGGTACACTGGGGAAAAGCAAAGACAGCCGTAGAGGAAAAAGATTTTGCTGCCGTGGAAAAGCCGGTAGAAAATTCACATTTTGTTCAGACAGAGGATTTGGAGACACCGGAAGACTGTAAAACGGAAGACAAAAATCCGTCGGATGGCTACGATGTACAAAAAGCGGTTGAATATGCCAGAACCTATGCCCTTGCGCCAAATGCAGACTACGGACAGTTTGAGCAGAATTGTACGAATTTTGTCTCTCAATGTCTGGTAGCCGGTGGTATTTCCATGCAGGGGGATCCGGAATTTTCCGAGACAAAGCGATGGAACATATCGGGAAAATCCACAGACTGGTATAGTGTATCAAAGAAATCCGCAAAGGATGATCTTACACATTACAGTATGAGTCAGGCATTTGTGAACACGGATGCGTTTTTTGATTATTTTACAAAAGAAAGAGGTTATTCGTTTACACGTTATCAAAATAATCGTGCAGGAAACCAAAAATGCTACAAAGAGATGGCGGCCGGAGATGTGCTGGTGCTTTACAACGAGGATGGAACGGTAGCTCATCTGGGGATCGTGAGCGGTATCGGGAAAAACAATGCTTATTATTGCGGCAATACCGCGGGGCGGAGAGATACTTCGATCTTTACGATCAGTGATGAGAGCTACTCGGAAATGGGACTATTACATATGTCAAGATAATGGAAAGGAGAATGATTAAATGAAGGAAAGAAAACAAATAACATATTTACAGCGATTTGCATGGCTGGGAAGCTTGTGCCTGCTGGCAGTTCTTTTTATGCTGGGATCCTGTGTGGAGGTCAAAGCAGGAAAAAAGAATGAAACATGCAAACTTCAGTCAGTAACATTGGAAATTAATGGAGAGCAGCAGACGTATAGTGGAGAAGTAAGTGTGGTTGCCGTAGATGCCGAAGCGGATTGGGAAGAGTTTTTCCGGTCGGTAAAGATTGTAGATTATCAAGTAGTAGAAAACGATCTGTGTAACCATGAAGACGGACATGATTCGATCACGGCATACGCGCCGCTTTTTGATGAAGATGAAAAAATAGAGGGCTGGCAGCTGGTTTCCAAATATCGAAATGATCTAAATGAGTATTTTCAGTTAGAGGATGACTTCGAAGACGAATCTTATTGTGCATTGTATTTTTGTCTGGATGGAAATAAGGATAACTGCATCAAAGTATATTTTGCAAAGAAGTATAAGATTACATACGATACCCAAGGTGGTACATTTATGGATGGCCAAGAGGGACCGGATTCTTATTTGTGTGTAGATGATGATTCGCTTCCACCGGTAGAAAAAGACGGATATATATTTAAAGGCTGGTATCTGGAAGGGGAATCCGAAGATACCGCAGAAATTTGTTTTTATGTAGATGAACTTGAAGAACCGGGAGATATTAAGGTTATTGCAAGTTTTGAAGAGGGAGAGCGTCAGGATATCAGTAATTTTACTTTTACAGGAGAATTGGCTGATGAGACATCGGAGTTTACTTATAGAGGCTTTGAGGTGACACCGGATTTTTATGTATATTCACCGGAGCAGGACGAACTGTATCGAGGCTGGGATTACATTTGTGAATTTGAAAATAATATTGAACCGGCTTCAGCAGACGACACCAATCCACCGACCGTTATTGTTCGAGGGATTGGAGAATATACAGGGACGCTGAAAAAGACATTTACAATCCAAAAAGCAACGCCAGCAATTCTAAGACGTTATGCGGATATTTTAGAAGGCGAGCCATTGTCATCAATAGATTCAACCCTGCTGGCAAGGATATATGGGACAGGTAATAAAAATATATCCGGAACCATTGAATGGGAAAAAGGAAATGATTATGTTCTGACTGGAGAAGCAGGAGTTTCGGAGAACTGCAGCATGTCGTTTATACCGGAGGATCCGGTTCATTATGAGACAGTTACAGGTATACCTGTTTCTATATCTGTCAAAAAAGATATACAGTCGTGGAACGTTGAACTGGAACAACAAAATTATCCGTATACCGGAGTACCAATCGAACCAAAAGTGACGGTGAAAGATGGAGATACGGAGCTGCGATATAATTACGATTATTATGTTGGGTACTCCAACAATGTGAATTGTAATGGAGAAACAACATCACCAACGGTTACAATTGTGGCCTCAGGAACTAATAATTATACCGGAACCAGGGAAGTGACATTTACGATTGAGAAAGCTACTCCACAGTGTGAAACGATGCCGGTCTGTACGGCAATTACAGAGGGGCAGACATTGGCTGATTCCACATTCAGCGGAGGCGGTGTCACCGGTGTGATTAAAGGCAAAGAAGTGGCAGGAAATTTTGTCTGGAAAGATCCGGAGATCACGCCTTCTCTAAGTGACAGCGATAAGACAAAATACACAGCGGTATTTAAACCAATAAGTGCGAATTATAACGAGATTGAAATCGAGCTTTCGGTTTCGGTAAAAGCCAAACCGGCTGTGCCAACGACACCACCGACGGTGCCACCAACACCAATGGCAACCCAAACGGTAACACCAACGGTGCCACCGACGACACCCCCAACACCGGCGGTAACCCCAACAGCAACACCAACCGTGGCGCCAACGGCAACCCCAACGGCAACCCCAACGGAGACACCGGCCGTGCCAACAGCAACCCCAACGGTAATCCCAACAGCAATACCGACTGTGGCACCGACCGCAGTTCCAACGGTAATACCAACGGTGGTTCCGACGACAATGCCGACTGTGGCACCGACCGCTGTCCCAACCGTAAGTCCGACAGCGGTTCCGACTGTAATACCGACGACAGTTCCTACTCCGCCGTCGACAACCGCGCCATCAACGGCTGTACCAACGGTGGTGCCGACAGATGTTCCGAACGTGATGCCAACAACGGAACCAACCTTAAATCCGACAGCAGTGCCGACGGATGTTCCAACGACACCTCAGGTGACCGTGAAACCTTCTGCAAATCCATCAGAAGACGACGAAGATGACTTGCAGGTGGGAGACAAAGTACAAGATGCCAAGAAGAAAGCCTATTATATCGTTAAAACGATGGATGGCGATGACATTGAAGTATTCTATGCGGCACCAGCTTCTAAAACGAAGGCTGTGTCGATAACGATAAGTAACACGGTTGTTTTGGAAAATGGTCAGAAGGCGAAAGTAACCGGTATTGAAAAAAATGCTTTTTCAGGATGTAAAAAATTGAAAAAAGTTGTGATTGGAAAAAATGTCACGACGATCCGGGCAAATGCATTTAAAAAATGTAAAAAGCTTAAGACAATTATTGTAAAATCCAAAAAATTACAAAAATTGGATAAAGCAGCATTCAAGGGCGTTTTTTCAAAGACGGTGATCAAGGTTCCGGCGGATCAATATAAAAAATATAAAAAATTGTTCCGAAAGAGCGGTTTGAAAAAATCAGTCAAAATAAAGAAACAGTAACAGAAGTAAGGTATGTAAGACACCCGGTATTCATATATTGTAAAGAATATATGAGTACCGGGTGCTTTTTATGAAATGGAAATATTATATCGGTTCAATTTTGCTTGTGTTAGCGGTGGGGACAGTGGCAGGTCTATTGACAAGGGCGGGGACGATGCAGTATGCCGAACTGGCGAAACCGGCTTTTTCTCCGCCGGCAGCCGTGTTCCCGATTGTCTGGACGATTTTGTACACACTTATGGGAATTGGTCTGGCAAGGATTTTTCTAAGCGAGGCAGCACAAGTAAGAAACCAGGGACTGAATCTCTTTTGGCTCCAGCTCTTTTTCAACTTTATGTGGAGCATTTTGTTTTTCAATTATAAAGCGTATGGTATTGCTTTTTTCTGGCTTCTCGTCATGCTGGCGCTCATTCTTGCGATGATCAAAAAATGGTACAAAACGGATCCACTTGCGGCAAAATTACAGATCCCTTATGCTTTGTGGGTGGCTTTTGCCGGGATTTTGAATTTTGCGGTCTGGCAGTTAAATAAGTGAAATGCCCGTGTCAAAGAAATCTCTGCAATGCCGTGAGAAGTTTTTCTTCTGTGCTGATGATCCGTTTTGTCAGATGTTTGACCCCTTTGTCGGCAGCAGGATATTGGTTCAGGTAGCGGTGCAGGGATTTGATGCCCATATTGCAGCCATCGGTGATTAGGCTTGCGATGGCACAGTCCGGATTGTCACTCATGGTTTTAAAATTGCTTTTCATCTTTGCCATGGCTTTCGCAAATGGTGCCGGTTCTTTCCCTTCATCATGATAGCGTTCGAGATATCTATCGGTCTCAGCATCCAGACGGCAGTGGATGTCACGGCTGTCTTTTAAGATGCCTTTCAAACTGCCGTTTTCCACATTATCCAGAACGTCGTCAATGGAAGAAATTCCCATTTTAAGACCGGCACTGCACTCGCATAGAAGTTTGATCGTATCGTCTTCCATAGTAAAAACCTCCTTTTGAAATTAGAGTGTCCAAAAGGAGGCAGATCATACATTTTATTTTAGAAAAAAAGCAGGCTGACATGATAGACAATGCAGGAGACAAGCAGTGCGGATAAGGTGTAAAATACGCCAATCTTAGCGGTCCATTTTACAGAATGCGTCTCTCTGGCAGTGGCGGCGAGAGTACTGACACAAGGCATATTAAAACTGATCGCAAAGATAAAAGCAAGTCCTTCTGCTTTGGTAAAATTCGCGGATAAGATCTGTGAAATATCCGTAGCACTTCCGGCAGCTTTTGCTCCAAAGGTGGAGTGGATAAGATTTCCACCCGCACCGTATAAGGTGTTCAGTACGCCGAGCAGGGATTCTTTTGAGATGGCGGACGCACAGAACGCCAAAAATGCCTGCCATTTTAAGCCTAAAAACATGGTTACCGGTTCGATGAAAACACCGATACGGTATAAAATACTGCTTTGCGGATCTCCTCCAAATCCATAGGTCAAAACGAAAAAGACAATGGATACGAGTGAAATTACCCGCAGCGCACGAAAGAGGATATCCAGAGTCCGTTGAAAAGTTACGAACATAATATTTCTAAAATTTGGTTTATGGTACGGCGGCAGTTCCATGATCAATCCCACGCGATCCTCCTCTGGAGAGAGGGAGCTGCCAAAAATTTTATAAACTGCCCACATCATCAAAAACATGAAAAGAAAGATGGACAGGATGACGAAAAAGCCGCCATTGCTGCCAAATAAGGCGATGGCAATCGTAGGAACTACGGACAATGTAGCCGCACACGGAACAGCCCATGACATTGCGATCGCGAGGACACGCTGTCCCCAGTTGTCGACGACACGGGTTCCGGTCGTTCCGGCAATCGTACAGCCAAGTCCCATAAAAAACGGCATAATCGTTTTTCCCTGCAATCCAACCTTAGACATCGTATGGTCAAAGAGGAAGGAAATGCGGGCGAGATAGCCGGTTTCTTCCATAAGATTGAATCCCAGCGTGATACCAAGGACAAAGGAAGCCATCATAAGGGCAAAATACAGTACATTGACAAGCACGTCACAGATCAATGACACAAATAGCGGATGAACCCGGATATGTTCCATCAGTGTACGCAGTCCGGCAGAAGCAGGAGTAAGAATGGCAGAGGCGGTTCCTGAGATCACTCCGGCAAAGAGCATCGCTAAAAGGAAGATGCTAAGAATTATACCAAATGCCATCAATTTTCCTTTTACCGGAGAGAGTGCAACTTTGTCAAAATTTGTAAATGCCCGTTGTGCGGTTTTTGACGTGGTCAGAACATCTGTCAGCAGCAGATCAATATAATTCATCTTTTCTTCGGCAGAAGTGAGAGCATTTTCTTTTATGATATTTTGGGAAACCAAACTACGTTCTATCGTTTCGTAAAGCAGTGAATAGTCCTTTTTCTGAATGGCAGACATCGGAACAACGGGGATTCCGAGCTTTTCCGAAAGAAGTTTCGTATTGATGGAGATGCCCTGATCTTTGGCTACGTCCATCATGTTTAAAATTAAGATGGCAGGAACCGGTGTCCCGACAAAATCTGCGAGCATATACAAACTTCGTTTTAACTGCGAAGCATCTGCCATAACAAGTACGAGATCGGCATTTCCGGTAGAGATATAATCTTTTGTGATAATTTCTTCATCCGATCCGGCAGAGAGGGAGTAACTTCCCGGAAGATCGGCTAAAACCATTTGCTGTCCGTTCCATTTGAATCCGCCTTCTTTTTGCTCTACGGTTTTTCCCGGCCAGTTTCCTACATGCTGATGCGATCCGGTAATCATATTAAAAATGGTTGATTTCCCGGAATTTGGCTGTCCGAGCAAGGCGATAACGGGAGTTTTATTTTCTTTTTTATCATTCATTTCCGAAACCTCCTACCATGATTTTTTTGCTTTCTTCCCGCCCAATGGCAACCAGGGTATCCCGTGTGAAAATAAGCACCGGCTGTTTGCGGTTGTTTTGACAGACATCAATGGTACTTCCGCACAGTAATCCCATGGATGAAAGGCGGTTTACCAGACGGGCTTCGTCTTTGATCTCCTTGACAATATACCGTTGTCCCAGTTTTGTCTCGGAAAGTGTATAATTTTCCATTTTTTCTTCCTCCAATCCAAATAGTAATCGAGTTAGCAATATCTAACTTTAATGAATAGTAACAGAATATAAGATATGTGTAAAATCCATTTAGTCATTTTGAATCCATTTAGCAATAAATTGTGTCGGCTGATTGTTATTTGAAGGAGGCTGTGATAAAATGACAATATGAAAAGGACAGAAGAAACTTATTTTATCTATGAAAAAGAAAATGAGGGGCGCGTGGAGTGCTATGTGCTTGCACCGGGAATCTTTCTTATGTTTGATCAGATATTTACAAGCAGCTGGACGAAGGGAGACAGCTCAATATTTTCTGATGAAATGCTGATTCTGAATTTCTGCCGGAATGGACGGTGCGATGTTTCGCTTACCGGCAGCCGTTATGCGATCGTGAAAGAAAAACAGGTGTGTGCCAGCACAATACTGCCTACGAAAGATTTTTATTATCCCGGAAGATACTATGAAGGGGTACAGATTTATATTGACCGCAGCTGCCTGCGAAGGGCAGAAGGAAATGATCTCCTCTCACAGATGGGGCTTGATATCGAGCAGCTGATTCACGTATTTTGTACCAATAACGGACTTTATCTGCACCGCATGAATGACGGGATGGAAAAAATTGTGGAAAACGTATGGGAGATGAAAGCGGATCCGGAGTTGGGGATGTTACGGTACGCTGCAATACGGCTGCTGCATGAATGGATGCAGTTGCCGTATAAAAGTGAAACTGCTGCGTGCTTTACCAGGTCGCAGATTGCCATCGTCAAAGAAGCAGAAAACATGATTTTGCAAGATCTATCCAAACGGATTACAGCAAAGGAAATGGCAGATCATTTTGGCATCAGTGAAAGCAGTTTTAAATTGTATGTGAAAGGAATTTTAGGAGAAAGTTATCTTGTTTATTTCCGCAAGAAACGGATGGAAAGAGCAGCAGAACTTCTCTCGTCAACAACTCTGAAAGTAATTGAGATTGCAGATGCAGTCGGATATGAAAACCAGGGCAAGTTCGCAAAGGTGTTCTCGGAAGTGTATGGAATGACGCCGCTGGAGTATCGGAGATGGGTGAGGCAGGGGGGAGGGTGTTGAAGAGAGTATTTATAAATAAAGAGATAGAAAATAAAAAGCGAAACTTCGAGAAAGCAAATCAAAAATGCTGATTTTAATTGATTTGTGCTATGGTTTGAAGTATAATATTTATCATAGCACAATGGGAGTTATTTGATTTTTAGATTTGGGTGTTTTTGATTCAATATTTTTGGAGTGATATTGATAGAGTAATTCAAGAGAATCAGGCAATACGAGACGAAGTAAATGAAGCAATCGGAAAAGAATGGAAAAAAATGTGTTCGGCGGACCAAAAAGAATATTTAAAAGAACACGTTTTTAAAAATTCGGAACGATGTGGCAGGATGATTGATAATTATCGTACGCAGACAATAGATCGTTATCAGGTTGACAGTAATATTGAGTATTTGATTGCCAGTACATTTAGAAAAATAGAATTGTGCAGACGGTCTGCACAATTAGGAAGGAGGTTACATGCTTACTACATCAAATGAGTATTTGCAGGCAGTGCAAGAGATAAATGAGTATGTGAATCAGGCAAAGCAGAGAGCATCTGTTAGCGTGAACAGTGAAATAATGAAGACAAATATTTTTATAGGAAATGTGATTATTCGCAATTCTGAGTGGGGAAATAGATTTGTAGATAATCTGTCTAAAGATATGAAGATGGCATTTCCTGGTGCAAAGGGATATTCTGTACGAAATCTAAAGTATATGAAGAAGTTTGCACAGTTATTCACAGAAGATGATGTGGACAAATATGGTCTTGGTCGAATTACCTGGAGCCATCATCAGATATTGATGGGGAAAGTAGCAAACCAAGAAGAATATGTATGGTATTTGGAAAAGACTCTGGAACATGGCTGGACGGTAGATGATTTGACATCCCAGGTGAAGAGTCAGTTGTATGAGAGGCAGGTTGTTGCAAATAAGATATCGAATTTTGAAACAAGGCTGCCTGCGGAACAAAAAGAAGTTGTGCTGAGTACTATGAAAGATCCATATATGTTTGACTTTATTAACTATACAGAAGATATGTTGGAAACAGATATAGAAAACGAACTGGTAAAAAAAGTTACATCCTTGTTGATGGAGTTAGGAACAGGATTTGCATTTATGGGACAGCAGTATCATCTTGAGGTTGGAGGAAGGGATTTTTATATTGACCTCCTATTTTATAATACCAAACTTAGATGTTATGTAGCGATTGATTTAAAGACTGGTGAGTTTAAGCCGGAGCAGGCGGGAAAGATGAATTTCTATTTGTCTGCATTGGACGATTTGGTTAAAGCACCAGATGATAATCCATCAGTCGGACTTATCCTATGTAGGGATGAGAATCGAACAATTGCGGAATATTCATTAAGAGATATGTCCAAGCCTATTGGTGTAAGTGAATATCATTTATGTACAGATCTTCCGGTGGATTTGAAGCATGCATTGCCGGATCCGGAAGAGATTAGATGTAGAATTGATATGAAAAAGTAAATTGTGCAGACGGTCTGCACAATTTGTACCGATTTGCCCGCAACATGTATAAAGGAGGAACTTTACCATGACACAAAACCAAGGTGTGATTTATATTCTTACCAATCCGTCATTTCCAGAATATGTAAAGATTGGATACGCGGATAATATTGAGAAGAGATTGCAGCAATTGAACCGGAGTGAATGTATTCCATTTGCATTTAGAGTGTATGCTACTTATAAGGTTAATTCAAGATTGTCTGATTTGAAGATACATTCCATTATAGATAAGTTGAACCCGAATTTACGATCAATAGAAAATTTTAACGGAAAAAAACGAGTTCGAGAGTTTTATGCAATGTAGCCTGAGGATGCGTATTCGATATTGGAGGCGATTGCGGAAATACATGGTTGTAGTGAAAATCTGAAGCGGATTGTACCATCAGAGGAAGAAAGAGAAGCAGAAGAGGAAGCCGTAGAAATTGAGACAGAGAGCGCAGAAAGAGCAGTTAATTTTTCTTTTACAAAATGTGGTATCTTACCTGGTGAAATGATACAATATAATGATAACCCAGCAATTCAGGCAGAAGTAGTTGATGATCGCCATGTAAGATATAATGATGAGATAATGTCTTTGACCGCACTTGCAAAGTTGTTGACAGGGCACACATATTCAATCGCTGGTCCTAAATTTTTTATGTATAAAGGTGAAGGATTGAATGATATTAGGCAAAGACTGGGGGGGTAATATTTATACAGATAATAATGTTTGTAAAAGCGTTGATGGAAAGCAAAAAGTTTAAATCGTGCAGACATTGATAGTTCTTATTGGATGATTAGGATTACGAGCTTGCAAGGAGACCCTATGAACATTTACGTAGATGCGGATGCCTGCCCTGTGGTAAGCATCGTGGAAGAAATTGGCAAAAAATATAATATTTCCGTTACCCTGCTTTGTGATACCAATCATGTGCTGCATTCGGAGTACAGTGAGGTGGTCGTGGTTGGCGCGGGTGCAGATGCGGTGGACTATAAGCTGATCAGTTTGTGTCACAGAGGGGATGTCGTGGTATCGCAGGATTATGGTGTGGCGGCGATGGCACTTGGAAAAGGGGCGTTTGCCATTCATCAGTCGGGGCGGTGGTATACGGACGAAAATATAGATCAAATGCTGATGGAACGGCATTTGAATAAAAAAGCCAGGCGGGCATCACACAAAAATCATATGAAAGGTCCGAAAAAACGGACGGAAGAGGATGATGAGAGATTTCGACAGTCGTTTGAAAAAATGGTGCAGAAGGCGGTGCTTACTCAGGGGGATGACAACCATGAATGAAACCATACTTATCGTAGATGATGAAAAGGAAATTACGGATTTAGTAGAGATCTATCTGAAAAATGACGGTTATCAGGTATGTAAATGCAGCAGTGGAAAAGAGGCATTGGCGGGGATTGAAACACAGGAAATTGATTTGGCGATTCTTGATATTATGCTGCCGGATATCGATGGATTTTCTTTGTGTAAGAAAATAAGGGAAACGTATTATTTTCCGATTATTATGCTTACGGCAAAAGTGGAAGACATTGACAAAATCAATGGCCTTACGATGGGGGCGGATGATTATATGACAAAACCGTTTAATCCGCTTGAATTGGTGACGAGGGTAAAGTCGCAGCTGCGCAGATATCGGCGGTATAATACAAAAGAGGACAAAGAGAGCGAAGAATTTCATATCCGGGGGCTGGATATATGGAAAGACCGCCATCTGTGTACTTTGAACGGGAAAGATCTGGAACTGACACCGATGGAATTTGATATTGTGTGGCTTTTGTGCGAAAACGCCAATAAAGTTGTGGATACAGAGCAATTGTTTGAAACGGTGTGGAAAGAAAAATATCTTGAAAATAATAATACCGTGATGGCACATGTGGCGAGAATCCGGGAAAAGATGCATGAGGTTCCGCGAAAACCCAAATACATAAAAACGGTATGGGGAGTGGGGTATAAGATCGATGAATGAAAAAATAAAAGCAAGAAACCGAATGAAATTCAAATTTGCCGTCCGCTATTTATCCGCCTTTGCAGTTTATGTGGCAGTCATTGTCGGAATGTTTTTTCTGCTGCGTGCTGTGTGCGAGAGAGTGATATGGTATCCGGAGGATCCAAATTACGTGTTTTTGCATTTTATTAAACAAAACAGTGTGGCAGTCATTGTGGGATTTTTTGTAGTTGGATGGGGAATTGTAACCTGTGTATTTATCAAAAAATGGATGAGTTCACTGGATGAGATTACGAGAGCTGCAGAGCAGATCACACTTTCGCCGGAACAGGCAGTTGTGTTATCTGATGAATTAAAACCGCTGCAGGATGAATTGAATGCGGCGAGAGAAAATGCATTGCGGACGGCGCAGGAGGCCAAAGAAGCAGAACAGCGGAAAAATGATCTGCTTGTTTATCTTGCCCATGATTTAAAAACTCCACTGACCAGTGTAATAGGGTATTTGACGCTTTTGCGGGAAGAGACCGAGATCAGTCCGAAATTGCGGGAAAAATATACCGGTATTTCACTCCGTAAAGCAGAACGGTTGGAAGACCTCATCAATGAATTTTTTGATGTCACACGGTTTAATCTGACAAGCATGGAACTGGAATTTGAAAGAGTTCATTTAAGCCGTATGATTGAACAGATCTGCAGCGAATTTGAGCCGGTATTACAAGAAAAAAATCTGACTTGGAAATTGGATATTGAACCGGAGATTACGATGATCGGAGATCCGGATAAATTGAGCCGCGTATTTGATAATCTGATTCGAAATGCCTGCAATTACAGTCATCCGGATACCGAGATACAATGTAGTTTGAAAAAAGAAAATGATTCCATTGTCTGCCGGATTAAAAATCATGGAAAAACGATATCGAAGGAAAAGATGGGGCGCATTTTTGAGCAGTTTTTCCGTGTGGATTCTTCGCGGTCGTCGACAACCGGCGGAGCGGGGATTGGCCTTGCTATTGCCAAGGAGATTGTAGAAAGACATGGAGGAAGTATCGAGGCAGAAAGTGCAGAAGAAAGCATAACATTTACCGTAGTTTTTCGGGATAAGTCATAAATTTGTAAGAAATTCATAGGAAAAAAGAGAAGAAGAAAACCGCTTATTTTGTTAAGATAGAGAAAACAAAATAAACGGTTTTTTTAATGGAGGAAACAGAGATGAAAAAAAGAAAGACGAGAATACGATGGGGAAGAGTCTGTGTAGCAGGGATTATTTTGATGCTGGTGCTAAAACTGCTTGCTTCGTTTGTGATGACTGCATTTGAAAAAAGATATGAAGAATTGGGATTTGGAGAAAGTGCAGAAGAAACCGGTACATTTATTACAAAGCCGGAAAAACTGACCCAAAACCAAGTGAATGCAAAATTAAAAAAGATGGCAGAACAGCTGCCGAAAATAAAAGAAATATATGACAACAGGGAGCAGTATTCGGAGCATTTGCTGTCGCTGGTATGCAACAATCCGGAGATGGAAGATTTTGTAAGAAATTATAACGATGCAGAGCATATAGCAAAAGGAGGGCTGACAAGAAAGGAAAAAATGCAGAAAATTCCGCTCTTACTCCAATGGGACAAGCGATGGGGATATGTGGACTATGGCGACAATGTATTGGGGCTGTCCGGCTGTGCGCCAACGTGTCTTTCGATGGTTGTCATCGGATTGACCGGAAATGATGCGATGACACCGGATAAAATTGCAGAATTTGCCACACAAAACGGATATTATGTAAAAGGGACGGGAACTTCGTGGAGTATTATGACAGAAGGGGCAGAAAAATTGGGAGTGCAGGGAACGCAGATTTCTCTGAGCAGAAACCGGATTAAGGGGGAATTGGAAAAGGGGCATCCGATTATATGCAGTGTCGGACCGGGAGATTTTACGACAGAAGGACATTTTATCGTTCTGAGCGGTTATGAAAACGGTGAAATCAAAGTAAATGACCCCAATTGCCGTGCGAGAAGCACTTTGTGGGACTATGAAGAACTGCAGGGGCAGATACGTAATTTATGGGCATTTCAGAAAAGTTGAATAAGTTGCGAAACCACGCTTTTTATGGTATTATAATAAAGTACGAGGGAGTGGTTTTTTTGGCACAAGATTTACAGATCAATTATTTAAATCAATTAAATACCGACAGTTTTATCCATATGCTTGACGACGCGACCGAATGTTATAAGTTTTATTGGCTGGATGCGGTGTTGGGCTTGTTTTCGTGCGGAAAAACAGAGATTTCATTTGATGAGCTGATCAATCAGATGATCGTAGATGCGTGGTATTCGGTGGTAGAATATCACCTGCATCTGGGGCCGAAAAATGCGATGGGAGAAGTGACGAACAGTCTGGAGCGGGCCGTGCTTTTATTGGAGAAAAGTTCCGGACTTTCAAGTACAGCGTCCCGTGAAGAGATTATGAATGCGATTCAGGAACAGGAAAAACTGCTGAAAAAAGCAAAAACACAATTGAGCAGAAATGTGCCCTATCGTCTGCTTTCCTCCTTTATGCCGAATATTACGGGAAATGACAAAATATGGGATTCGCCTGCCCGCGTGATCGAAGTGATTCATGAGGCAAGTAAATTATATTGTTTTCCTTATGTGATTGAAAATGCAAAAGGGCTGCAGAAGACCGTTCAAATCAATGAAAAATGGGAGCCGTTTTTCCGGGATCATTATACTACGATCCACGGCTGGATCGAACTGAAAAAAGTGCGCTATTTGCAGGGGAGAAACCCCGGAGTTCCAGGCATTGTTTATAAACTGGAACCGGAAAATACAAAACTTCGGAAACTTCGTTATGTGCGCGAATTATGGACATCGGTCATGAACCTCCGGCCGGTATATGATATTTATTCCGAACAGAAAATGACAGAGGAAAATCTGACGATCGATCATTTTGTGCCGTGGTCTTTTGTGGCGAATGATGAATTATGGAATCTGATGCCGATGGAGAGCCGGTTAAATTCCAGCAAGAACAATAAACTGCCGGTGTGGGACAAGTATTTTAAAGCTTTTGCAGACAATCAGTTTATGATGTTTGAATGCGTGCAGGAAAAAGAAAAAGTAATGGAAATATTTGGAAAATGTTACCGCGATAATCTCGTGGCGCCCTGGTCATTGGAACAATTGTATGTAAGCGGATGCGAGAAAGAGACATTTTGTAATGTGCTTGAAAAAAATCTGCGTCCGATCTATGATTCGGCAAAGATACAGGGGTACGGCATGTGGACGATCAGTAAGGAGACAATGAGATGAAAATATCGGATGGATTTTGGATGGATAAAAAAGGGTACGATGTGCGTTATGTGGCGCAGGCGTATGAGGTGGAGACGACAGATCATGAAATACGCGTGCTGGCAACTCCGTATGTGGTGCAAAACCGGGGGATGACACTTGCCGGACCAAATCTGGAGATCACGTATTCTTCGCGTATGGAAAATGTCATAAAAGTACACATCGACCATTACCGCGGGGGACTGGATAATAAGCCAAAGTTTGAACTGGCAGAAGACGAGGGATATCTCCCGGAGATCCGCAAAGAAAAAGACAGCGTGGTAATGATCAGTGGACAGACGCGGCTGGAGATCGCGCTGGGAGATCATTGGGAGACAGCGTTTTATTATGGAGACAGATATCTGACCGGTGGAGCCGACCGGGCGACTTCGATTATAAAAGAAAGCAATTATATCCGGGACGCGAGGCTGCAGAGCCAGTGGGAAGACGATTTCTTCCATCCGGCAAAGGATCCGCGGACAACGTATCTCCGCGAGCAGTTAAAGACCGGCATTGGAGAATGCATCTATGGGTTTGGAGAAAAATTTACCCCTTTTGTAAAAAACGGACAGACCGTAGAAATGTGGAACAATGACGGGGGAACGTGTACCGGGCAGAGTTACAAAAATATTCCGTTTTATCTGTCGTCCAAAAGTTATGGTGTTTTTGTCAACAGTTCCGACAAAGTTTCATTTGAGGTAAATTCCGACACGGTGTCGAAAGTTTCCTTTACGGTGCCTGGAGAGACGCTGGAATATTTTGTATTCGGCGGGAAAAATCTGGAAGCTGTTCTGGAACGTTATACGGCGCTTACGGGCAGACCGGCATTGCCGCCTGCGTGGTTCTTCGTCGTATCGTGTGCCGTGGGCGTATGATAAAGACGGAGACACGGAAGCCTGCGATGTCTTGCGGCATTATGCGGTATTAAAGGGAAAACTGATGCCGTATCTGTGGAGCCAGGCGGTTAAGACGCACTGTCAGGGTGTGCCGGTGATGCGTCCGATGATCGTTTCGTTTACGGAAAATTTGATGGCGATACACAAAGAAGTGTATTGTATGATTATGTTGACGGGGCAGAGGTCGTTATTTACGGACTGGAAGAAGGCCGGGAAACAGAGACGGTAATATACGATGCCAATGCTTTGGAAGTTATGAAAATACGGGCAGTACGAGAAAATAATACGATTAAAATAACGCTTCCGAAGACAGAAAAAGATATTACAATACGGACAAGTGATGCGTGTGAGATCCTTCGCATCAAAGAATAGGAGGCGTTGAAAATGAATAAACGGTACAAAGGAATCTTATTCATTGTCTGCTCGGCATTTTGCTTTGCCCTGATGGGCATGTTTGTAAAACTGGCAGGAGATCTGCCGTCCGTAGAAAAAAGTTTTTTCCGAAATTTGGTAGCTCTGGTTTTTGCCCTTGTTATTTTGAAAAAAGACCATGTACATTTTTCGGGAAAAAGAGAAAATATCAAGTATCTTGTGATCCGTTCTGTGGCAGGAACCGTAGGGATTTTGTGTAACTTTTATGCGGTGGATCATCTGGTGTTATCCGATGCTTCCATGCTCAATAAAATGTCGCCGTTTTTTGCAATCCTTTTCAGTATACTGATCCTGAAGGAAAAAATCTCGCTGCCTCAGATATTTATTGTCATTGGCGCATTTATCGGAAGTCTTTTGATCCTGAAGCCATCGGGCGCGTCGCTGGTGTCTTTTCCGGCGTTGATCGGTCTGATTGGCGGTATGGGCGCCGGGCTTGCGTACACCAATGTACGTGTGCTCGGAGAAAAAGGGGAGAAGGGATCTTTTGTCGTGGCATTTTTCTCCGGGTTTTCGTGCCTTGTGACGCTGCCTTATCTGGTGTTTGACTTCCATCCGATGAGTGGGGTGCAGCTGGTTTATCTGCTTTTTGCCGGGCTTGCGGCAGCCGGCGGACAGTTTAGCATCACAGCGGCGTATTTTTATGCCCCGGCGAAGGAGATTTCGGTATACGATTATTCGCAGATCATCTTTTCGGCTGTGATGGGATTTGTTGTCTTTGGACAGATTCCGGATGTTTTGAGCTGGGTCGGATATGCACTCATCTGTGCGATGGCTGTGGCAATGTTTTTCTATAATAACCGAAAAACCAGTTGACAGTCATCCCTGCGTTTATATATAATAATCTGAGAAGCAAAGGGAAGAAGTGAGTTTATTATAAAAGTTTCAGTTATCATACCGGTTTATAATGCAGAAGGCTATCTGAGAGAATGCCTTGACAGCGTTGTGTCCCAGACTCACAATGACAGCGAGATCATTTTGATCGAAAACGGTTCGGAAGACGGCAGCCGGGCGGTTTGTGAAGAATATGCGGAAAACTTTAAAAATGTCCATATCATTGTCAAAAAAAGGCTTGGTGCGGCAATGGCAAGACAGTGCGGCCTAGATGCCTGTAAGGGTGAAGCGGTGGTGTTTGTCGATGCCGACGATCTTCTTCCGGAGCCGGAGGTATTGTCTAAGATGGCAGAGTGTCTGGAGAAAGCACAGACAGATATTGTGTGTGGAGAATATTCCAGATTATGGGAAGGAAAACTGCTTCCGGCAAATTCTGTTAATACATTTTCAGATCATCCGCAGCAGAGTGAGGCATTTCGCTTCTGTGGTTTTTTCTCACCAGGGAATTTGTCTTATGTGTGGGGGAAAATGTACCGGACTTCGTTTTTAAAGGAAAGACAGATCCGGTTTTGCAAATACCGGTATAGTGAAGATAAGCTGTTTAATCTGACCTGTTATATTAAAGGTGCGACATATGCATTTCTTACCGAACAGGTTTATGTATACCGCAAAAACGTCGATTCGCTATCGTATCAGTACCGAAGTGATTCGGTGGAAAACTGGATTGAGATTGCCAGAGAGACAGAGGCGGTTTTGATGGAAGAAGAAAAGGAAGAACAGAAAAATCTGATCGGATATCTGCTCGTATTTGCCGCGGCATTTGATGCGGTCATGAATGAGGAGCATCCGGAAGGTGTGTATGGTTCTGCACGGAAGCTTTTGCGGAGATATGGGAAAGATGAATATTGTAAACCATGGTTTGGCAAAATGGCAGGCAGAAAGCGGACGAGGGAGATTCCTTCGCTTCTGTGGCGGTGTATGATCCGTGGATTTTCTTTTTGCATGAAAGCACAGTGGTACGGGCTTCTTTCTTTTGGCATGAAACTCATGGTTCGGCTGCATCTTACGGAAAGTCTGTCAGATACCGGAAAGCGGGGATAATATGAAACGATATCAATTACGATACGCAGCAGGAACCTACTGGCTGTCCGATACAAAGCCGGAAGGAAGAGTGGTTCAAAGACCGTTTGAACTCAATGAAACAGCGGCAAAAATATGGAAAATGTTGGAAAGTAAAAAAAGTGCGGAAGAGATTGCTGCGGTTTTTTCCGAAGGAAATGAAGAAGAGGAAAAAGAGATACAGAAAGATATTGAAGGATTTATACAGGAACTGAGAAAGAATAACATTGACATCTGAAACCCATCGTGGAGGTATTGTAATGAATGTATTACTGATTGGAGGTCCCGGAAGTCTGACGAACCGCATGATCGTCAAACTGAAAAAAGAGGGACACTGGGTCAGTCTTCTGACCGGAGAATCCTTTGCACGAAAAGGGTATGAAAAAGTATTTGAGACCTATTCATTTACATATGACAGTGACAGCCTCAAAGAAATATTTGAGAGCGTGTGCCCGGACTGTATACTTTTTATGGGAGCATACGATACAAATTTTAACTGGAATGAAAGCGAGAGAGAGGCGGTTCGCTTTATTTCTGCTATCATGAATATTTTACTGTGCTATTCTTCAGAAAAAAATGTCCGCTTTGTATTTTTATCTTCGGATGAAGTATTTGGTAAAGGAAACAGGGAAGACATTTTAGAAGAGGAACCGGTATGGGGAGATGCGCCAAAGACGACAGCGTTGATCCAGGCGGAGCAGATCTGCCGGGAATTTTCCAGAAACTGGGGGAAAGATGTTGTCATTCTGCGCTTGGATCATTTGTATCAGATTCCCCGGAATATTGGAGAAGCACTGCAAAATCCATGTGCAGAGCTGTGCATGAGTGCGCTGCGTGCGAATTATATCTCGGCAGATAAAGAGAAGGTGTATTCACTTTTGTATGAAGATGATGCCGTGGAATTTATCTATGAGATCATTGCGGCAAAGCATACCGAGTATGCGTTGTATCATCTGTCTTCCGGGGATCCGGTCAGTGAATGGCAGATGGCGCAGGAGATCAAAAAAGCAATGGGAAATACGCACATTACTGTTTTGGAAGCAAAACGGGCGGAAAGCTGCCGCAGAGTTTTGTCAAACAAACGTTTTGCAGAAGAATTTCCAGCCAAAATTTACCATTCGCGCGAAGAAGGCGTGAAAAAAGTAGTAAAATATATGAAAAGGAACAGGGCGGTATTTGTCGATGAAGCCGAAGAAGAATTATCACTTGGGAAGCGGATATTGCAGCAGTTTGGGTGGTTTTTGAAAGCGGTATTTCCGTTTTTGGAAAATATGGTATGTTTTATTCCGTTTTTTATGTTGAATAACCGGACGGTAGGAAGCCAGTATTTTTCAAGACTGGATTTTTATCTGTTTTATGTTCTTTTATTTGCCATCGTACACGGACAGCATCAGGCGCTTTTTTCCGCTGTTCTTGCCGTGTGTGGGTATCTGTTCCGCCAGATGTATACAAGAAGCGGATTTGAAGTGATGCTTGATTATACTACGTATGTCTGGATGGCGCAGCTGTTTATATTGGGACTGGTGGTCGGTTATATGCGCGATCAGATCCGGGATATCCGGCAGGAGAGTGCAGAGATACAGGACAATCTGAACCGGCAGCTCGGAGATATGAAAGACATCAACAGCAGCAATGTCCGGGTAAAAGATGTTCTCGAACAGCAGGTGGTCGATCAGAAAGACAGCATTGGAAAGATTTACAGCATTACGTCTTCGCTGGAGCGTTATATGCCGGAAGAAGTATTGTTCCATGCAGTGGAAATTGTCAGAGATCTGCTGAACTGTCCGGATGTGGCGATCTATACCGTACACCGATCCGGGTATGCCCGTATGTTTTCTGCCAGTTCGGATGAAGCGAGAAAATTGGGAAATTCAATCCTGTATCAGGATATGACCGATATGTATGAGGCGTTGAAGGAGCAAAGGGTATACATTAACCGAAATCTGGATGCGTCGTATCCGCTTATGGCAAATGCAATCTACGACAATGAGGAGATGCAGATGATCCTGATGCTCTGGGGGCTTCCGTGGGAGCGCATGACGTTAGGCGAGGCGAACCGCCTTGTGGTGGTAAGTTATCTCATCCAGAATGCCGTGCTGCGTGCAAACCGTTATCTGGCAGCACTGGAGGAGAGGCGGTATCTGGCAGATACGAAGATTTTGGAGGCAGAGGCATTTACGTCTCTTGTACAAGCGTATTACAATGCCAAGAAAAAGAACCTTACCGAATGTACGCTGCTGCAGATCGAATGTGATCCGGCAACATTTAAACGCAGTGAAGAAATTCTTTTGGATAATCTGCGCCAGACGGATTATCTGGGGACGATGGACGATGGAAAATTGTATGTGTTATTGTCAAATACTGTAAAAACAGAAGCGCAGATCGTAGTAAACCGTTTTATGAAAGCGGGATTTAGCAGTCGTATTATCGACCGGATCGAGAGGTGACAGGATGAAACTGCTATGGACCGTATTTATTCTCAATAGCTGTATCGCTGTGATCTATGGGATCTGGCGGATGAGAAAGCAGGATAATGATAAATTGGAAACGGCTGCCAAAATACTGGTTATACTGCTTTGTCCGATCGCAGGGGCATTGTTTCTGCTGGCAGGGTATGTGATTTACCGGTATGTATTCAAACGGGAGGTAGATCTGGAAGATGTGGTATTCCGGAAAGAACGTGTAAAAACCTTTCTGCGTGCGGATGAAGACCGCGGAAGAACGATGGTTCCGATGGAAGAAGCGCTTGTAATTACCGATAAAACAAATCTCAGAAATCTCATGCTCAATGTCGTGCGGGCGGATACGAGAAATTCGCTTGCATCGATTGCCAAAGCATTGGACAGCGAGGATTCGGAGACATCGCATTATGCGGCATCGGTGCTGCAGGACGAACTCAATGGGTTCCGGGCGATGGTACAAAATGTCTATAATGAGATATTGGAAGAAAAGGAAGATCAGCTCGTGCATGTGAGATTGTTGATCGAATATATGAATCCGGTACTGAGCCAGCGGGTGTTTACTGACATGGAACAAAAAGACATGGTGCTCCGGATGGCATCAGTCTGCCAGATTTTATATGATAAAGAACCGGATAAGATGTCCGGAGAATATTTTGAAGGTATTGCCCTGCGGCTTTTGGAGATCAAAGAGTATGACCGCTGCCGTATATGGTGTGAGCGGGCGGTAAAATATTTTCCAAAGAGACTTTCTACCTATACCTGCCAGTTAAAATTGTATTTTTCCTGTGGGGACAGAGAGTCCTTTTTCCGTGTACTTGGAGAATTAAAGCAGTCTGATGTGGTGATTGATAATGAAACATTGGAACTGATCCGTGTATTTCAGTCATAAGGGGAAGCGATGGTATGTCAATGAAATTATATATGATATTAAAATTCATAGAGATTTTTTGTGCCTATATCGGAATGACTACGATCCTTCCGTTTTTTGTGCTGCGTACAAGACTGAAAAAACAGCGGATGACAGAAAAAATTCTGATGAGCTTTTTGGTTGGAAATTTTTATCTGATGAATCTGGTATTTGTACTCCAGCTGCTGCATATCTCAAACCGGTGGACACTTATTTTCGGAACCGGGATCCCGGCGTTTGCAGTCTGGGTGCGTCTTAACCATATTCCCGTCCGGGGGAAGATAAAAGCATCGTGGGAGACGATGCATAAACTTGCGACACGGCGTATCAGTGGAAAACGGGTTTTATATAATGTGGCAGGGCGTATGGCAAAGCGTGTGAAATGGCTGGTTTGTTATGTGGCGAAGGCATTTTTTAAACGGCCGGTTGAATGGATTCTCGTACTGGGAATTCTTGGCACGGCGGCGTGGTTTTACGGTGTCGGAAAACTGCAGGTATACGGATATACGGCATCGGATACTCCCGTGCATCTGTATTGGATCAATGGAATGGAAGAAAACAACATATTTATTGATGGCGTATATCCTTTTGGGTATCACTGCATTATTTATTATCTGCATGCGGTATTTCAGATTGACAGTTATGTATTGATGTGTTTATTTTCACTGGTGCAGACGATTGCGATCCATCTCGTGCTTCTTGCGTTTCTGCGTCTTTGCTGTAAAAGCCGTTACGTCTCTTATGCGGTAGTATTGCTTTATACACTTGGAAATTTTTTACAGCCATCCACCTATCTGCGGTTTTTTGCCGTGCTGCCGCAGGAGTATGGAATGCTTTTTATCCTGCCGGCGGCGTATTTTGCCTTCCGTTTTTTTGCCGCCCGGAAACGGGAATTACAAGGGAAAAAGACCCGGTTGTCGTCGGCGTGGTGCTTGACATTTTTTTCCATGAGTTTTGGGATGACACTTGCGGTACATTTTTATGATACGATGGTCGCCGGCTTGTTCTGTGTGGGAATCGCCCTTGGATATGTGGGGTGGTTTGTCCGGGGAAAATATTTTTGGCGGGTTGTCCTGGCTTGCTTTCTTGGCGTTTTTTCAGCGGTTCTCCCGATGGCCATTGCCTTTGTATCCGGGACGCCTTTACAGGGAAGTCTTGGCTGGGGAATGAGTGTCATTCAGGGAGACGATGCAGAGGCGGAGAGTGTAAGAGGAGGTGCTGTACAGCAGATTTCCGGCAATGCGACAGTATATTATTATGACAGTGATGGAAATCTTTTACAGGAGAACTCGGTGGATACGAAGGAGGCGCTGGAAAAGACAAAGCATCTGGATGTGCCATTGACGCAAAAACTCTCCCGTGTCTGGTCGAAGATGACAACGACGATCAAAGATGCGGTTTTAAATGAACCACCGGCCTGGTATACGATGGTAGTAGTCGGAGCGTTTGGACTGCTGTTTGTCTTTGGCATTCTCTTTTTTCTGTTGAAGAGGCGCCAATATGCGGCGATGCTTCTTTCCATGGGATGGTTTATGCTGGTATTATGGATGCTGCAGACGGCGAAAGAACTGGGACTTCCGGAGTTGATGGATGGAAGCCGCTGTCGTATTTATTTTGCATATATGCTTCCGGTTGTCTTTGGATTTGTTGTGGATGCGGCGATCCGGCTGGTGGTATATCCGAAATCCTGGCGGATCTTACGTGATTTCATATCCTTTGCCTGCATCGGTGCCATTGTCCTGCTTCTGTGGGATGGAAATTATCGGAAACCACTTGTGGAAAATACGGCACTTGTGACCAATGAAGCACTTGCCAGCCTGACAAGTATTATACGGCAGGAAGAAGATTACACCTGGACGATCGTATCTGCCAACGACGAAACCCAGATGGGATTGTATCATGGATATCACTATGAATTGATTTCTTTTTTACGGGAGATGGAATATAACAATGCGCAGCCGGGGGAGGATCTGAATATCAAGATCCCGACGGATCATGTGTATGTTTTTGTGGAAAAAATCCCGCTTGATTATACGGAACATTATGAAAAAAGCGGGCAGGCGATCTCCGAAGAAGGAGCCAGACAGGAACTTCCGAATGTTGGCGGAATTGCGATGTATAAGGGAGAATACCGCTGGATCCTGGTGTCCCGTCTGTACTACTGGGCAAAGGAATTTAGCAGGCTGTATCCAACCAATGTAAGTGTGTATTGTGAGACAGACAATTTTGTGTGTTATAAGATTACGCAAAATCCATACCGGCTGTTTAACTTTGCCATTGACTATGGATATAATTCCGGGAAGGCAGGGGGTGAATGAGATGGTATCCAAACGTAGATTTTTTATCCTGGTCATGATGATGTTTGTGCTGCTTTTTATGTTCCAATTTACACAGGTTGTGAAAGAAAATGGAAATACGTATGACACCAATCAATATTTACAAAAAAAGGAAAATGTCAAAACCTGTGATCTGGAGGCGAGTGACAAAACGGCTGTGTTTATCGGAGAGAAAGAAGGGGCTTATGGAAAAATGGCAGCTCAATGGGCCGGTTATACAAAACGAAAGCTTTTGACATTTTCTTCCATTCAGGAATGCCCGGAGGACATGGCAGCAGACAGTGATATTATCATCCTGCAAAAAGAAGCGGTGTCTGGTGATTCCGATCTGGATCAGGTGCTTGCCTATACAAACCGGGGAATTTCTTTTGTGTTTTGCAGTCTCCCGGACGTGAAAACCATTTCGATGAGCAGCCGCTGGCGGAAGGTGCTTGGAATCCGTCAGGTCCGGCAGGAAAGCGTAGAACTAACCGGCGTCAACCTGTTTGATGGTTTTTTGCTTGGCGGACAGGCAATCTATGAGCCGGCAGATGAAAAAGAGAAAGAAGAACGTCAGGATCTGGCAGACCGGATCCCCTGGTATGAACTGGAAAACGGATGCAAGTCTTACATGGTGGGGATGCTTGCGGACGAATCCGTGAAAAATGAACAGCTGCCGCCAATCGTATGGCGGGCGTCGGTGGGGGAGGCAAAAGTATTTGCGGTGAATGGAGACTATATGGAAGACTGCACAGGAATTGGCTTTTTGGATGCTATGATGTCGGAACTGCACCGTTATGAAATTTATCCGGTAGTAAATGCACAAAGTATGTCGATGGCAAATTTTTCCGGATTTGCCAGTGAAAATAAAGAGAAAATGAAAACCCTGTACAGCCGGGAGTCAATGGCGGTATTCCGGGATATTATCTGGCCGGGGCTTTGTGCCAATCGGGAACAGTCGGGAGGAAAACTTACCTGTTTCTTTTCGCCCCAGATGGATTACGATGATGAAAATCTGCCCGATTCCGAGCAGTGGATTTTTTACCTCAAGGAATTGCGCGAAAAATCGGCAGAGGCCGGTATTTCTATGGATAATTTTGGAATTGTTGATCCGCTGCAAAAGGTAAAAAAGGATACGTTATTTATAAAGCAGACGGGCAGCCGGTATTTGTATGGGGCGGCCTATGTGACAAAAGCGCAGAAGGCAGCTTATGAAAATGCACTTTCACAGTCCGCATTTTCCTCTGTGACAACATTGGTCGGTGATTATTTGGAAGATACGGTTATTGCGAAAGAGGGAGCTGCGATGACATTGCAGGCAGTCACCAGCAATGGAATTTCACATACGTACCGGGAAGATATCCGGATGAAGAGTCTGCAGACTTCGCTTGCGTATTCCAATATTGTGTTTGATTTAAAACAAATTCTCTGGCCGCAGGAAAAGAAAGACAGATGGGAAGTGCTGTTTGAAAAGTTTGCGAGTAACACCAATACATTTTGGAAAGCATTTGACTGTTTTGACAAAACGACGGTATCCGAAGCAGATGGCAGGATCCGCAGTTTTTTGGCTTCCGATTATGAGGACAGCTGCGAGGGAGATACGATCCGCTTAACAGTCTCCGGTGCGGTCGATGGGGAGACGACATGGTTTCTTTTGCGGACACATGAGGAAGAGGTCGAAGCGGTGTCCGGGGCCTCCCTTATTGAAGTCGAAGAAGGGGCGTATCTGGTTGCTGCAAATCAGGCAGAAGTTACACTGCGGCTCAAACCGCAAAACGAATTGTATTATACGCTCTCGGATTGAGGGCAGAAAGGAGAGCCAAATGAAGGTTTGTATCGTGGCAGAGGGATGTTATCCGTATGTAGTAGGCGGTGTATCGAGCTGGATCCACAGCATGATCCGGTCATTTCCCAATCTTGAATTCCAGATACTGGCAATTATTTCCAACCGTTCACTAAGTGGAAAATTTGCCTACGAACTGCCGGAAAATGTCACGCAGGTGCATGAAGTGTATCTGGAGGACTTTGACTGGGATGGTGCCGGCAGCAAGGGAAAAGAAATCCGCCTGAACAAAAAAGAATACAAGGCGGTGCGCAGTATGATCCTAAACCGTGAGATTGACTGGAATGTCATTTTTGACCTTTTTCAAAACCGTAAATTTTCGCTGGATAAACTGCTGATGGGGCCGGATTTTTATCATTTGGTATCCGAGTGCTATCAGAAAAATTATCCGCATATCGTCTTTTCGGACTTTCTTTGGACGATGCGGTCGATCTATCTGCCACTCTTTCTGGTGCTGAAAACGAAGATTCCGAAAGCGGATCTGTATCACTGTGTGGCAACCGGCTATGCGGGGGTTTTAGGAAGTATGGCAAAGCATCTGTACGGCTGTGGTCTTTTGATCTCAGAACATGGGATCTATACGAGAGAGAGAGAGGAAGAGATCATCAAGGCATCCTGGGTAGCCGGGGTATACAAAAATATATGGATCGAGCAGTTTAAAAAAATGTCCCTTCTTGCCTATGACCAGGCGGATATCGTGACAAGTCTTTATGCCAGAGCGAGGCAGCTGCAGCTGGAACTGGGCTGTCCGGCAGAAAAGACGAGGGTAACGCCCAATGGTATCGACGTAGAACGGCTGGCAGATCTTCCGGGAAAGACAGAGGAGGAAAAGCAAATGATCCACATAGGTGCGGTACTCCGTGTCACACCGATCAAAGATGTGAAGACAATGATCCAGGCATTTGCCTTTGCCAAGAAAAAGGTGGAAAATCTGAAATTGTGGATCATGGGTCCCTGCGATGAGGATGAGCAGTATGCAAAAGAGTGCTTTGATCTTGTTGAAGCATTGAATGTAAAAGATGTGGTATTTACCGGACGGGTAGATATCCGGGAATATCTTGGCAGAATGGATTTTACGATATTGACAAGCATCAGCGAAGGACAGCCGCTTACCATCTTAGAAAGTTATGCAGCGCATAAACCGGTGATCGCGACAGATGTCGGAAACTGCCGTGAATTGATCTATGGCGAAAAAGAGGGCGAAAAGCCAGCGGGGATTTTGACCCATATTATGAATCTCGAAGAGCTTTCCGAGGCAATGGTGGAACTGGCAGAAAATGACAAATTAAGGAGCGACATGGGAGAGGCGGGATACGAGCGTGTGATGAACGGATACAAGGTGCAGGATATGAAGCAGGTATACCGTGGCATCTACCGGGAATTTTCCCAAAAAAGGAAAGAGAAATGGAGCGAGCAGCCATTTCACATAAAAAAGTCTTGAATGTGATAAAGCAGAAAATGGAGGAAGACGATGGCAGGTATCGGTGTAAAACTAAATAAAATCTACAATAAAAATACATTGACGACCAATATCATAGGTATGGGATATAGTGCGATGATCACAATCGCGCCGATGATCCTTGTTATCGCGGCGATCATGGTCATGCAGGTGGTGCTTGATGTATCGAAAGTCGGATATGCGCAGCGCGAATTATTTGCGTGTACAGTGCTGTATATTTTTATCTTTGCACTGCTGAGTTCGGCACCATTTAACTCTGTATTATCACGATATATGTCCGATATAATATATGAAGAAAAATACCGGGATATCCTTCCCTGTTTTTACGCGGGCATGTTTTTGAATCTTGGATTCAGCTGTGTGTTTGGAATTGTTTTCTGCGTCCGCGAATATTTGACGGGGGAAGTACCGGTGTTGTTTGTCTTTGCCGGGTACTGCGGATATGTGGCGCTGGTGCTTGTGTTTTATCAGATGTTGTATCTTTCCATCTGTAAGGACTACAAGAAGATTTCCTTTTTCTTTCTTCTTGGAATGGCGGTAACAGTGGCGGCTGCGTGTCTGTTAACCGTGGTATTTGGCTGTGAAAAGACCGGGGCGATGCTGGCAGCACTGGATGTCGGTTTTTTCCTGATCGCAAGCCTGGAGTTTGCGGCGGTGCGAAATTATTTTAAGGAAAACAGCGGACAATATAAGCGTGTTTTCTCGTACTTTCGGATTTATTGGAAACTGGTTTTAACGAACTTTTTATATACGCTGGGATTGTATATACACAACTTTGTGTTTTGGACAACAGATCTGCGAATGGTCGTGGCAGATACGTTTGTGTGCGTGACATCCTATGACATGGCGACCTGTCTTGCGATGTTTACGAATCTTTCTTCCAGCGTCATTTTTATCTCCCGCGTGGAGATGCATTTTCACGAACGGTATAAAGCGTATTCCGAAGCCGTTATCGGGGGAAGGAAGGTGGATATCGAACTGGCGAAGAAAAGGATGTTCCGGCAGATGTCAGAAGAATTGATGAATCTGGTCCGCATTCAGTTTATCATTTCCGTGATCTTGTTTTTTATTTGTATCATTTTACTGCCGAGATTTGGATTTGATGGTCTGGTATTGAAAATTTACCCTTGCCTTGCCGCCGGATATTTTGTATTATTTATTATGTATGCAGCAATTATTTTCTTATATTATTTCAATGACCTGACCGGAGCGCTGATGACTGCATTTTTATTTTGTTTTGTCACGTGGCTGTCCGCTGTTGTGGCAACCTGGCTCCCGGAGATCTGGTATGGGATCGGAGTGTTTATCGGGTCTTTTGTCGGTTTTTGTGTTGCGTATGCGAGACTTCACTGGCTTGAAAAAAATCTGGATGAACATGTGTTCTGCAGAGGGAATCTGCTGCAGCATAAACGAGGAGTTCCACCGGAATCAAAAGTGTTTGACCGGTATATGGATTGAGTTAGGAGAGAAAAAATGCAAACAGGAGATATGTTACGAATTTTATTGGTGTTTTTAGGATGTTTTTTGGTCATTAAGACCGTATTGTCGCTGGCAAGGCGCAAATTGAAAGAGCAGTTTTGCCTTTTGTGGGGCGTGATCGCCCTCGGACTGATCGTTTCGGGAATCTGCCTGCGTCCGACACTTTGGAACCAGTATGTCAGTACACGGGGAATGATCGTAATCGTGGTGATCGGCATCTGCGCGCTGTGGTGTCTGTTTTATCTGAGTACACAGATTTCCGTGTTAAGCCGGAAAAATCAGGAACTTGCAATGCAGGTTTCCCTGTTAAACCAGGAAAATGAGATGCTTTTGGAAAAGATAAACAGCGTGAAAGAAAGCGTTGAAAAGGAGTCAAAATGAAACAGGTATTATTTGTGATCAATACGCTTGGATGCGCCGGGGCAGAGACTGCGATGATCGAGATGATCCGCAATATGGATCCGGAGAAATATAAGATCTCGGTATTTGTCCTGCTCAATCAGGGCGAGATGATTCATCGGCTTCCGGATACGGTTACGGTGTTAAATAAGCAGTTTTCAGACAGTTCGGTATTGAGCAGAGAGGGAAAAAGGGAATTGAACCGGTATCTTTTTTCACATCTTTTTCAAAAGGGAAGCATATGGAAAAATTTACCATATGTATTGCGCGGATTCTTTGCTATGTTTCGGAAAGGACGCATTCTGCCGGATAAATTGTTGTGGCGGGTGATGTCAGATGCAGCGCCGCGTTTTACGGTACATTACGATATGGCAATTGCCTATCTTGAAGGCGGCTCGACGTATTATGCCGCAGATCATGTGTCCGCGGACAGGAAGGCTGCTTTTGTACATATTGATTATGAAAAAGCAGGGTATACACCACAGCTTGATCGTGGCTGTTATGATTCATTTGACCGCATCTGCCCGGTATCGGATGAAGTGAGAGAGCATTTTCTGACCGTGTATCCGCAGTACGAAAATAAGACGAAAGTATTTCACAATATGATTGATACGTCAAAAATTCGTGAAGGGGCAGAAAAAGCAGGGGGATTTGAAGATGACTTTGACGGTGTGAGACTTTTGACGGTCGGACGTCTGACGGCACAGAAGGCTTACGAGACTGCGGTCGAGGCCATGAGACTTTTGCGGGAAAGAGGGCGCAATGTCCGGTGGTATGTTCTGGGAGAAGGAGAAGAACGAAAGCCGTTAGAAAAAAAGATCAGAGAATACGGATTGGAAAGGGATTTCCTGCTTTTAGGAGCCAAAGAAAATCCGTATCCCTATTATAAACAGTGCGATATTTATGTCCATGCAACGCGTTTTGAGGGAAAAAGTATCGCAATCCAGGAGGCGCAGACACTCGGCTGCACGATAATTGCCTCAGACTGTCCGGGAAACCGGGAGCAGATCGTGGATGGGATCGATGGAAAAATGTGTCCGCTCAGTGCAGAGGGAATCTGTGATGCGGTCTGCGAATTACTGGATAACAAAGAGGTTTGTATCGCTTATGGAAAGATGGCACAGAAAAAAGAACTGTCCGAGAAGTCACAGTTGACAGAATTACTAAAATTAATGGAAAATGAGAGTGAATAAAGATGGCAATTGAGAAAAAGACAAAAAAAGAATTGTTGATAATCATTCCAGCGTATAATGAAGCAAAGAATATTACAAAACTATTGGAACAACTGGAGCAGCCGGAGATAGACGAGATCGCAGATGTGCTTATTATGAACGACGCTTCTTCGGATGATACCAATTGGATCGTAAAAGCACGCAATCATGCGATTGTAACCCATGTATTTAATCTGGGGTATGGAAGCGCTCTCCAGCTTGGATATAAGTACGCCATCCGCCGCGGCTATCAGTACGTGATCCAGATGGATGCAGATGGACAGCATGATGTATGTAATGTTCCGGTTATTTATGAAAAATTAAAGACAAAAGATGAGACGGGGCATTATCCGGATATCGTCCTTGGATCCCGTTTTTTAGAAGGAAGTTCCGAGTTCCCGGTATCTTTTGCTAAAAAGATAGCCTGGGGGCTGTTCCGTGGATTGATCTATCTTGGGACACACCGTAAAATTGCAGATCCTACGACGGGGCTGCAGGGACTGAGCCGCCGGGTTGTCATTTTCTATTCGACCTATAATCACTTTGATGATAAATATCCGGATGCCAATATCATCATGCAGATGCTTTTGCTGGGGTATCGCCTGGTCGAGGTGCCGGCAGTCATGCATCCGCGCGTGGAAGGAAAGAGTATGCATTCCGGACTGAAGCCGGTTATGTATATGTGCCGCATGATGTTTTCCATCTTGGCAGTATGGATCGGTATAAAACTATTTAAGATTGATGAAAGGGTGGAAGATGACGAAGCATAAAATGGTGCGGTGCGTGGAGAGTACAAAACGGCTCTCCAATGTCCGCCGGGGCTGGTACCGGATTTTCCCGGTGACATTGGGAGAAGTATGGGATCCGGTTCAGGCGGAAACCTGTCTGGCGGAAGAAGATACGCTGGTTTTACTGGAGATACTGATTCCCGGAGAAGACATAAATGAGCAGGAGGTACAGGGGCTTCGTGATGTCTTTTCCTTTTTTATACAAAAGAAGCAGGACTTGATCCTGCGTTTTTCCTATGATTATGAGGGAAAGGGGATGGAAAAAGATCCTTCCGCACTTTCGGTCGTAGAGCGGCATATATCCCTGATCCTTCCGGTAGTGAATGCGTATGCGGAACATATTTTCATTTTGCAGGGGGTATTTTTAGGAAGCTGGGGGGAAATGCATTCATCCCGTTTCCTGACAAAAGAAAATATACAAAAACTGGAAAATAAATACAAAAAGGAGTTGTCTCCGCAAATTTACCGCAGTGTACGGAAACCTGTACATTGGCGGATGATCTGCGCCGATGAAACGGAGATGGAACAGGAAAAGATTGGTCTGTACAATGACGGGATGTTTGGCTCTGTGACAGATTTTGGCACATTTGCCGATGCCGGCGGAGAGCGGGAATATGCCTGGACAGAGAGCTGGCCGGCAGAACGGGAGCAGGATTTGATCAAAAAAAGTGCGGGATGGGCACCCAACGGCGGTGAGGTGATCGGTGGTTTGAACCAGACTGCAGAGGAGATTCTCCGGCGTCTGCGGAAAGAAGGAATTACGTATCTGAACCGCGATTACGATCTGAATGAACTTGAAAGATGGAAAAAATTGGAATGCGGTCAAGGGGGAGTCTGGCAGGGAACGTCGTTGTATGATTATGTGGAGGCACATATGGGATATCGGT
>CAKRDZ010000017.1 GCA_934316845.1 uncultured Eubacterium sp.
ACGTTGCCTTTTAAGCTTCTTGCCAGCGGTAAAGGCAACGGATTTCGCTTGGGTTCCCGTTTTACGTTGCCTTTTAAACTTCTTGCCAGCGATAAAAGCAACGGATTTCGCTTGGTTTCCCGTTTTACGTTGCCTTTTAAGCTTCTTGCCAGCGGTAAAGGCAACGGATTTCGCTTGGTTTCCCGTTTTACGTTGCCTTTTTGCCTCCTCAGTTCCCGCCGCCAAAAAGAACCCAAAAAAACAAAAGACCCCAAAAAACAAAACAAACCCAAAAAGGCGCGAAACCAACAGTTTCTCTGTTGGTTTCGCGCCTTAACAATTGCAATCAATCAAAAATCGAAACCTTTGACCAATTCGATTCACGTGAATTAGAAATCAAATTCATTATGAACTGCATTCATTGCGCGGTCTGTATCTTCGCGGTCGATCAGAACGGTTACGCGGATTTCTGAAGTCGAGATCTGCTGGATGTTTACGTTTGCTGAATACAGTGCTTCGAACATACGTGCTGCCACGCCTGGGTTCGACTGCATGCCGGCACCTACGATGGATACTTTGGCAACGTCTTTCTTCACTTTGACATCCTGGCATTTCAGGCTTCCGCTACGGTGTCTCTCCACCGTCTCAACCGCTACGTCTGCCATGTCGCCGGTAACGGTAAAACTGATGTCCTTTGTGTTGTCACGTCCGATGGACTGAAGAATCATATCGACATTTACATTGTGGTTTGCAAGGTGGCGGAACAATTTGAATGCCACACCAGGCTGGTCTTCCAATCCTACTACTGCGATTCTTGCTACATTTTTATCACATGCTACTCCACTTACAAGCATTTTTTCCATTTTTACTTCCTCCTTAACTACCGTTCCTTCCGATGTATTCAAACTAGAGCGTACAACAAGCTGTACTCCGTATTTTTTCGCCATTTCCACAGAGCGGTTGTGCAATACACCCGCACCGAGACTTGCCAATTCAAGCATTTCATCATAAGTGATCTCATCCAGTTTTTTGGCGTCTTTGACAATTCTTGGATCTGCCGTATATACACCGTCAACGTCTGTGTAAATCTCGCAGGCGTCGGCACGAAGTGCAGCTGCTAAGGCAACGGCTGTTGTATCCGAACCGCCACGACCGAGTGTCGTATAATCATCATACTGGCTGACACCCTGAAAACCGGTTACAATAACAATTTTTCTCTGCTCAAGTTCATGCTGGATACGCTCGGTATCAATCTTTTTCAGGCGGGCATTTCCTGCTACAGATGTAGTATGCATAGCTACCTGAAATGCGTTCAGCGAAATTGCCGGCACATTCAAAGACTGCATTGCCATCGCCATCAAAGCAACGGATGTCTGCTCACCGGTTGTGAGAAGCATATCAAGTTCTCTTTTGGATGCTTTGGGATTGATGTCATTTGCCATATCAAGCAGGACATCAGTCTGTTTTCCCATTGCTGAGAGAACAACAACTACATCGTTTCCTTTCTGATAATCTTCGATACAACGCTTTGCCACGTTGAAGATACGTTCTTTGTTGGCTACGGATGTGCCTCCAAATTTCTTAACGACTAACATCTCTTCTTTACCTCCGTCTTTCCATATCTGGTCTTACTACTTTATTATGCATTTACACGAATACGTGTAATCATAGACGTTAATTTTTCTGCTTTTTCTGCGAAAACTTTTTCTTTCATGACCGGTGTGATAAAGCCACATTCGCCGGCAATGCCTGCGTCGATCATTGTCACGTCGCCGAAAAGTTCTGCAATCTTACTGCGGTCTGCTTCTGTCACACGGACGAAGAATGCATTTTCCATTTCTTCCATCGGTGCGATCGGAAGTTTTTCGCTTTCCCAGGTTACAGGTACATTTTCACCTTTGTGAATCGTAGCATCTACCACATCAGCTACGACTGCGCTTGCCGTAGGGAGCTTACCTGCGCCGGCACCGTAAAACATTACTTCGCCAAGCATATTTCCTGTTACAGAAATCGCATTAAACACACCATTTACGCTATACAATGGCTCAGAGGAATATACCATCTGAGGAGCCACCATAGCATATACATTATCTCCAACTTTTTTGCTTGTACCAAAAATCTTGATCGCTGCATTGATTTTCTTTGCATATTCAAAATCTTCTGCTGTGATCTTTGTAATACCCTCTGTATAAATATCCTGATAATCCACCTGCTGGCCGTATGCCAGAGAAGTCAGGATTGCAATCTTACGGCAGGCATCGTATCCTTCCACATCTGCCGTCGGATCTTTTTCTGCATAACCGAGTTCCTGTGCCTGTTTCAAAACAACGTCAAAATCAGCACCCTCTTCGGCCATTTTTGTCAAAATAAAGTTTGTTGTTCCATTTAAAATACCATTGATGGATTCAATTTCATCTGCAGTAATGCACTGATTCAAAGGACGGATGATCGGAATACCACCACCTACACTAGCCTCAAAATAGAAATTTACATTTTTCTCTCGTGCAATCTGAAGCAGTTCAGCACCGTGCGCAGCTACCAGTTCTTTATTGGATGAGCAAACGCTTTTTCCATTCAGAAGCGCAGTTTTTACAAAATCATATGCCGGTTTGGTTCCGCCCATTGTCTCAACAATGATGTCAACGTCCTCATCCTGTGCGATGATAGAATAATCATGCACCAGAATGTCCTGAACCGGATCCCCCGGAAAGTCCCGCAGATCAAGTACATATTTTACTTCAATCTCTTCGCCGGAACGTTTTGCAATCGTTGCTGCGTTTGTATTTACAATTTCTACAACACCAGAACCAATTGTACCATAACCTAATACTGCAATTTTCATAATTTTCCTCCATTATCTGTATTTGAATCATCCGAAGTTTCCTCCGCATGAGACTCTCTCTTTTCAACCGCGTCATACTGCTCATCACTCATCAGCGTATCCGGGTTTACCACTACGATCAGATCGTCGCCGCGTCTGGCAATAAAACTGATATAATCCGTATTCCGCGTGCGCGCCACTCGTGGAAATTCCTGAATGTCCTTATCCTCCGCGCGAAATACTTTTCCAACACGATCCACTACAATCGCAATCTTTCCTGCATGCGTTCGGAGAAGAAGGATTTTGGTATCTTCTGTCACCTCTTTTGCCGGAAGACAGAACTTCTGCTTCATATCATAAACGGGATAAATATCATCCCGGATCTTAACCAGACCGCTCATTCCGTCCGGCAGATCACTGGCATGCTGGATCTCGCGGTAATTTTCCAGACTCTGCATCCCGCTGATCTCAACGCCGTATTCTTTACCACTCAGAAAAAAAACAATTATCTCCTTCATCCTTACCTCCTCATTCCTTGCAGATCATCAACTGTTGATCCATTTCAAATAGCCATTGATAAATATATCCAGATCACCATCCATAACCGCAGCGACATTTCCCGTCTCTACATTGGTACGGTGGTCTTTTACCATCGTATACGGCTGCATTACATAAGAACGAATCTGATTTCCCCAGCCAATCTCCTTTTGTTCTCCTCGGATATCGGATTCTTTTTCTCGATTTTCCTGCTGTTTGAGCAGATATAATTTTGCTTTCAACATCTGCATTGCTTTATCTTTATTCATATGCTGAGAACGCTCATTTTGGCACTGCACCACTATTCCCGTAGGAAAATGGGTGATTCGGATCGCGGAGGATGTTTTGTTGATATGCTGTCCTCCGGCACCACTGGAACGGTACGTATCAATTCGGATATCATCATCTGCAATCTCGATATCAAGATCCTGCTCAATATCCGGCATCACATCACATGACACAAAAGATGTCTGTCGTTTTCCTGCCGCATTAAACGGTGAAATGCGGACAAGACGGTGAACCCCATGCTCACTCTTCAGATAGCCGTATGCATTGGTTCCATTGATCTGTAACGTAACCGATTTTAGGCCGGCTTCCTCGCCATCCAGAAAATCAAGCATTTCCACGGAATACCCTTTTTTCTCTGCCCAGCGCTGATACATACGGCAGAGCATACTTGCCCAGTCGCAGCTCTCAGTACCACCGGCACCGGCATGCAGAGTAAGGATGGCATTGCTGTCATCGTACTCCCCGGTAAGCATCGTTGTAATACGAAGATCATCAAATTCAGAAATAAATGCCGAAAGTTCCTCGCCGATCTCTGCCGCAAGTTCTTCGTCTTCTTCCTCATACGCCATCTCAATCAGCGTCATGATGTCTTCATATTTTTCCTGCAGTCCGTCTGCACGTCCTACAATATCTTTGAGATCCTTGACTTCCTTCATGGCCTGGCTCGCTTTTTCGGAATCATCCCAAAAATCCGGAGCCTCCATATTTTTCTCCAATTCCTCAATACGATATCGTTTGTCTCCCAGATTGAGAGAATCTCTGACTTCTGCAAGCGGCTGCTCATATGAAGTTAATTCTACCTTATAATTATCTAATTCTACCACGTAACGTCTCTACTTTCCACAACAATATTTATATTTCTTACCACTTCCGCATGGACACGGATCATTTCTTCCAACTTTTTCCGTTTTGCGCTGTACCGGAGCATTGGCAGAATCATCTTTGTTTGTTCCGGTTTCTTTCGCCACCTGCTCACGCTCTACCTTCTGCTCAATCCGCACATGCATCAATGCTTTCACTGTCTCTTCGCGGATAGATTGTGTCATTTCTTCAAACATATCATAACCGCGGAAACGATATTCGGTTACAGGATCTCTCTGTCCATAAGCCTGAAGACCAATTCCCTGGCGTAACTGATCCATATCGTCAATATGATTCATCCAGTGCTGGTCTGTCACTTTCAGAAGAATCACACGCTCAATCTCACGAATCTGCTCCGGCTCCGGAAATTCTGCCTCTTTGGATTCGTAGATACGAAGTGCCTCTTCTTTCAAATTCTGAAGAAGTCCTGCTTTATTCAAATTCTTATCGCGTTCCGGATCAAATCGGATCGGCTCAAACGGAATGATCGGAAGAAGATTCATATTCAATTCTCCAAGATCCCAGTCTTCCGGAATCTGGTCATCGCCGATCGTGCGTCCGACATATTTTTCAATCACTTCGTCAATCATACCGTAAATGGTATCACGCATGCTCTCGCCATCCAGTACTTTGCGGCGCTCTGCATAAATGATCTCACGCTGCTGGTTGTTGATAATATCGTATTCCAGCAGATTTTTACGGATTCCATAGTTATTATTTTCTATCTTCATCTGGGCACGCTCGATGGCTTTATTCAACATACGGTGCTGAATCTGCTCCCCTTCCGGCATACCAAGAGAATTAAATACATTCATCAGATTCTGGGAACCAAACAGACGCATCAGGTCGTCTTCCAGGGAAATGTAAAACTTAGATTCACCGGGATCTCCCTGACGTCCGGCACGTCCACGTAACTGGTTGTCGATACGTCTGGACTCATGACGCTCGGTACCAATGATACGAAGTCCACCCAGTTCCTGAACCCCTTCACCGAGTTTAATATCTGTACCACGTCCAGCCATGTTGGTCGCAATCGTTACCGCACCAGCCACACCGGCATCAGCGATGATCTCTGCCTCCATCTCATGATACTTCGCATTCAATACTTTATGCTTAATTCCGCGTCGTTTCAGCATTTCGCTGAGTTCTTCCGACGCTTCGATCGTGATCGTACCGACAAGAACCGGCTGTTTGCGTTCATAACAGTCTGCAATGTCTGCCACGATCGCATTCAGTTTTTCGCGTTTGGTCTTATATACCGAATCGTTGTAGTCAATACGGGCAACCGGTTTATTGGTAGGTACTTCGACAACGTCCATACCATAGATTTCGCGGAACTCTTTTTCCTCGGTAAGTGCCGTACCTGTCATACCACATTTTTTATTGTATTTATTAAAGAAGTTCTGGAACGTAATCGTCGCCAGTGTCTTACTTTCTCTTTTTACCTTTACATGCTCTTTTGCCTCGATTGCCTGATGCAGACCATCGGAATAACGGCGTCCCGGCATGATACGTCCGGTAAATTCATCTACGATCAGCACTTCATCATCTTTTACCACATAATCCTTATCCCGGAACATCAGATTGTGGGCACGGAGTGCCAGGATAATACAATGCTGGATCTCAAGGTGCTCCGGATCTGCCAGGTTTTCAATATGGAAGAAGCGCTCTACCTTTTCAACACCCTGTGCCGTCAGATTCACCGTTTTTTCCTTTTCGTCTACAACAAAATCTCCGGTCTCCATGTCATCTTCCTGCATAATGAGATCCATTTTCGAAAGTTCTTTTGCTGTACCACGTTTTAACTGCTTGGCAAGATTATCACAAGCCTCGTAGATCTTGGTCGATTTTCCGCTGCTTCCGGAAATGATCAACGGCGTTCTCGCCTCATCGATCAATACTGAGTCAACCTCATCGACGATTGCATAATTCAGTTCTCTCTGAACCAGCTGTTCTTTATAAATAACCATGTTATCACGCAAATAATCAAATCCGAGTTCGTTGTTTGTCGCGTACGTGATATCACAATTGTAAGCCTCTCTACGCTCGTCATTGTCCATGCTGTTCAGGATACAGCCAACCGTCAGACCCAGAAATTCATGCACCTGTCCCATCCATTCGGCATCACGTTTAGCCAGATAATCATTGACTGTAACGATATGTACACCCTTTCCTTCCAAGGCGTTCAAATAAGCCGGCAGAGTTGATACCAATGTCTTACCTTCACCGGTACGCATCTCTGTAATACGTCCCTGATGCAGGATCACACCACCGATCAGCTGTACGCGGTAATGGCGCATACCGATTGTTCTCTTGGCTGCTTCACGCACTGTTGCATAGGCTTCCGGCAAAATATCATCTAATGTCTCTCCCCCTGCGAGTCTGCTTTTGAATTCGCGGGTTTTTTCCCGTAATTCCTCATCGGATAATTGTTCAAAATCCGGTTCCAAAGATTCAATTTTGTCAACAATTGGAAGCACACGTTTTACTTCTCTTTCGCTGTGTGTTCCAACAAATTTACTTATAATTCCCATGTGTTCACTCTCCATATATTTCTCCACACTAAAAATAAGTGTAGTATTTCAAATCATAACCTTTGATTATTTTATCACTTGAACGCCTTTCTTTCAATACATAATTTGTTTTTCCAGCGGTTTTTTACAAACCGTTCACAACTTTGTCACAAAAAAACCGGCATACTGACCGCAAAATCAGTATACCGGTTATTGCTCTCAATCACATATTTAGTTCAGTATGATACCTGTTTTAGAACTCTGGCTCGATCAAACCATACGTATTGCCTTTTCTCTTGTATACCACATTTACTTCATCTGTCTCGGAATTGCGGAATACAAAGAAATTATGTCCGATCAGTTCCATCTGTACACAAGCTTCTTCCGGATCCATCGGTTTCATCGCAAATTTCTTGGAACGGATGATCTGGATATCTTCCTCTTCATAATCATCTGCCTCAATAAATGACTGGCTCAGATGTGCAGCATTCTGCTCTTTGTCGATCAATTTATTTTTATACTTGCGAAGCTGTCTCTCGATCACTTCTTCTACCAGATCGATGGATACGTACATATCCGAACTAACTTCTTCTGCACGAATGATACTTCCCTTCATCGGAATCGTAATCTCAATTTTCTGACGATTTTTCTCGGTACTCAACGTAACATGTACTTCTGTCGTATCGGTAAAGTATCTTTCGAGTTTGCCGATCTTTTCTTCAATGGCAGAACGTAAGCCCTCCGTTATATCTAAATTTTTTCCACTAATTACTAAATTCATGATAATCAGCTCCTTTGCCCAAAATATTCGGGATTGTCAGGCCTTTTTAATAATACCTGTCCCATGACTATATTATACAACAAAATGCACAAATGAGCAACCAAAACTTTTATTTTTTTAAGCAAATTCACAAGATTTTTGCGAGTTGTCATACAACTCCGTTATTTGTAATCTGAATATATTTTTCGCCTACAAAAGTCTACTGAAGTTGTGGATAATGTGGATAACTTTGTGTATAACTCAAAATATTCGTAATTTCGCTTGTTCTTTTGTGGATAACTTTGTGTACGATTCTTCTGAAAATTACTCTACATTTGTCGTCGTACCTTTGTTCTATTTAGAGTTGTCACACATTTCAAATCGTCCGCTGGCACCGCATGGCAAAACCAGTCCGTTGCTGCTTACCGGAAGCCCGATCTCATCCGCTGTCACTTTTCCCCCATACGGTTTTCCTACCGCAAGTTCGAGCATATACGACAATACCGCCGGCTGCAGACCGGTTGTATAGGAATTGATCAAAAAGAACAGGGGATCTTTGGACAAAATCTTCGTGCAAAGGTTGACAAGCGGGAAGATTTTTTCCTCAATCTTCCAGATTTCCCCTTTTGGCCCTCTTCCGTAGGATGGCGGATCCATGATAATGCCGTCATAATGGTTGCCGCGGCGGATCTCCCGCTCAACAAATTTTACGCAGTCGTCCACAAGGTAACGGATCGGTGCGTCAGCCAGTCCGGATGCCGCTGCATTTTCTTTCGCCCAGGTCACCATCCCTTTGGACGCATCGACATGTGTAACGGCTGCACCCGCCTTGGCACAAGCCACGGTCGCTCCACCGGTATACGCAAAGAGATTCAGCACTTTTACCGGCCGTCCGGCACGACGGATCAGTCCCGATGCCCAGTCCCAGTTGACTGCCTGCTCCGGGAAAAGGCCTGTATGCTTAAAGCTAAATGGTTTCAAATGAAAGGTCAGATCCCGGTAATGGATGTCCCACTGCTTTGGCAGATCAAAAAACTGCCATTCTCCGCCTCCTTTATTGCTCCTGTGGTAATGTGCATTTTTCTTTTTCCACTGTGGGGCATCGTGCGGTGTGTCCCAGATCACCTGTGGATCCGGGCGAACCAGGATATAATCTCCCCAGCGCTCTAATTTTTCTCCATTGGAAGTGTCAATGACTTCATATTCTTTCCATCCATCTGCTAACCACATAGTGTACTCCTTTCAGTATGCTGCTTCGTTGGTTTTGCGTCTCTAGAAAAGAAACCATTTTTTCTGCAAGCAGAAAATGTTTTCTTTTCTGAGACGGACGTAATTATCGAGTCGGCTGACGCCAACTCGATTCTGCACACCGAACATTCGCACTAACGTGCTCATGTTCTTACGCCTAGCAAATACCGCTGACCGCAAGCGCTCGCGGTGCTTGCTAGGCTTGTGCTACAAAAAAAGCGATTGAATACACATTCAATCGCTTTACGTGGGTTAGAGGATTCGAACCCCCGACCTTTTGGTCCGTAGCCAAACGCTCTATCCAGCTGAGCTAAACCCACATTTATCTTGCGCATCTCTCAACACGCAAGAATTATTCTAGCATATGGTTTTCTAATTGTCAACACTTTTTTGATATTTTTTTCCGCAAATCTTTTCCCGCATTTTCAATAATAATTTTTTCTCCAGACGGCTGACCTGCACCTGACTGATTCCAAGCCGTCCTGCCACCTCATTCTGTGTTTTGCCATCATAATAGCGCAGCCGTATCAATTCTCTTTCTGTCTGCTGTAATTGTTCCAACAGGTCTTCCACGACAAGCCGGTTCATCACTTCTTCCTGCCAGTCCCTTTTTTCCGGGATTTTTTCTTCCAGCAACAGTTCTTTGCCATCCTGAAAGCTGATCGTCTTATGAAGAGACTCTACTTCTGCCGTGGCTTCCAGCGCCAGCACAATTTCCTCAACCGATAATTCTACGGCCGCAGAAAGTTCATCCATTGAGGGTTCCCGCTGCAGTTTTTGAGAAAGTTCTGCTGCCACCCGCCGGATACGCCAGCTGTTTTCCTTGATACTCCGGCTGACTCTTACCATACCGTCATCCCGCAGAAAACGCTTGATCTCCCCGGTAATAAGCGGTACTGCGTATGTCGAAAAGCGAACCTCAAACCGCAGATCAAATTTATCCACTGCTTTGATGAGGCCAATCGCCCCAATCTGGCTGAGTTCTTCCGTATCATATCCTCTTCCCGCAAAACGCTTTACGATACTGTACACGAGTCCCATATTTTCCTCTATCACCTGTGTCCTTGCCAATTTATCCCCGGAACGTGCTCGTTTGATAAGTTCTAAGGTATCCATCTTCACCTCCACCTCTTTTTTGGCAATCAGGAAATATGCATCGCACTATAAAGGGTCTTTTTCATGCAGATCACAGTCCCTTTTCCCAGTTCTGACTGTACATCAAGTTCATCCATAAAGGCTTCCATAAAGGCAAATCCCATCCCGGACCGGTCTAATTCCGGTTTTGTTGTATACATCGGTTCCATTGCCTTTTCCAGATTTTCGATTCCGGCTCCCTGATCGGATATTTCGATCGTTATGACATTATCTTCCACCTTGGCATACATATGTACCATGCCGGGACTCTTTTCATACCCATGTATAATGGCATTGGTCACAGCTTCCGAAACCGCCGTCTTAATATCCGCCAATTCTTCAAGTGTAGGATCAAGTCTGGCTACAAAAGCACTGATTACCGTTCTTGCCAGGCTTTCATTTTCCGAGTTGCTTGAAAACTCCATTCTCATTTCATTTTTTACACTCATTTTCCGTTCTATATCCTCCCTCATTAAACTTTCTGAATGATCTTATACAGACCAGACATCGAAAATATACGGTCAATTCCTTTTCCCACTCCGGTAACATATACATTACCTCCAAGATATCCCATTTTTTTATATCGTCCCATCACCATACCAATACCGGAACTATCCATAAATGTCATACCATCAAAATCAAATACAATATTTTTTACATTTCCCTTTTCGATCAACACATCTATTGTACGGCTGAGCTGCCCCGCCGTATGATGATCGAGTTCCTCACTGATATGTAATATTAAATTCGCACCACTGCGTTCTAGTGAAAACGTTTCCATTGAAACCCTTTCCCCCTTTCAACATATTAAAAATTGTAGTAACCACTTATTTTCTGCTTTCTTTGGCAATAAAAAACTATGGAAATAACGATATTCGTCTGATTTCCATAGTTTTTCGTGCGTTTATTGTTCATTTTTTCGGTTGCTATTCCACGGTTACTCCCAGTTGTCTGAGACGGTTTTTCGCCTCTGCCGCCCGGCTGCTCGTCTTATCTGCAGCTATGACTTTTTCATAGTAACTTTGTGCCTTTTTATTTTTTCCTGTCTGATGATAGACTCTTCCCATAAAATACAACGCATCCAGATTCTTTTTATCCACCGAAAGCACTTGTTTAAGAAGTTTTTCTGCCTCGTCGTATTTTCCTGAATTAAAAGCTTTTCTTCCATCTTCAAACAGTTTCTGCGTATCTGCCGCGGTAATTTCTTTTGCGACAACAGCCAGAAGATCTTTTGCTTCCTGGGTGGAAAAATCACTCGCTTTATAGCCGTTTACCGTAGAAGCCGCAAGAAGGCGGTCCCCATCCTGGTAATATTTTACAGCAGCTAAAAGCTGGTTGAGTTTTTCCAGTTCCTTACTCTTTTGGGTTTCTCCATCATCAATTGTCTTTTGCAGTTTATCTGCTTTTTCCTGCAGCGCGGTTTTCTCTTTTTCCAGAGTAGAGACCTGCGCTTCTTTGACAGACAGCATTTCTTTTGCCTCGGTAATGTCTGCAGAATTGTTACCAAGTGTATTTCCTTTCATCGTCGGATAGATCAAAACCACGCTGATAATAATTCCGATGACGGCTCCTGCAATGATATTAACTGCCGGAAGCCAGTGCTTTTTCTCTTCCCGGTATGTACCCACCGGCGTGACATTGGCCGCATTGACCTGTCTTTCGCGCTCTGCCTGTCTGGCAAAGGCCTTCGGTGAATTGTCTTTTCCTTTCGGCTCACTGAAAGTATCGCCAATCTCCTGCATATAGCGCAGTGTCGTGGTGTTGTTAAAATCAATCTTTCTGGCATGTTTTAACGTCTTTGCTGCCTTCACATAATCTTTCCGCTTCATATACAAAAGCGCAAGCAGTTGATACGCCCGGACAAACTTCGGATTGAGGCTGACAACTTTTTTCAATTGAATGACCGCCATGTCTTCATTTCCATTTTTTGCCTCTTTTAATGCGGAATTGTACTTTTTGATCGTCTGGCTGACGGTCTGCAGCGTACTTTGATTTTTCTGCACAACATCAATATAATGCTTTGCCCGGTTTTCCTCCGGCTGCAGATAATCGCTCAAAACCCATTCGCTCAATGCTGCGACGGTCTCGCCCATTTCATTGTAGACCAGACCGAGCAGGTTTCGTGCCTCCGTATTATGTTTATTAAAATTCAGACTTTTTTTCAAAACCAGGACTGCTCCAGACAGATCGCGTACTTTTGCCTTTTCCAATCCGATATTGTAATATGCGTTTGACAACTTGCGCGCGTGATGCATCAACTGAAGATTTTGTCCGCAAAAGCGGCAAACCGGTGCATCCTCTGTTATTATCGTATCACATCGTGGACATTTCATCTTTTTCCTCCAACTCTTACATCGTACCTTTTGCTTCTGCTATCAGTTCTCTCATTATATCTGTCACGTCTGTCATATTATTATTGTTATTCACTACTTCACTTACCTGCTCAACGTCCAGACTCGGCTCGTACTTTTCCAATTCTTCCTCAAAATTAATCATCGTATCCGCCTCCCTTTCTTTTCTTTGTATGTTTTCTATAAAATATCATACCGACTTTCCTTTTAAATTGCAAGAGAAAAACTCGCATTTTTCAAAAAGCAGTCGTCAAGCACCGACATCATCTTGTCTTTTTTGCAAAAAAAGTCCCGGTCAGGGCTAACCACACCGGCCGGGACATACTATGCAGTGTTTATGCACGCAGTTTATACTGTTCGATCAATTCCATCGCATTTTCCATCTCACTGAGAAGTTCTTCCGAAAGTGCGGAACTTTCCTGCGCAGAAGCGGTATTTTTATCCACTACGGCAGCAATCTCGCCGGCAGAAGTGAGCATATCCTTAAGGTAGGCATCCTGCTCTTTGGTCGCCTGTGTGATCACTGAAATATGAGAAGATATTTCCTCTGAAATCTTTGTAATACCGTCCATCATATGTACCGTCTCATCCGTAAGAGACACACCATTGTTGACCGCTGCGATACTCTTATGGATCAAATCCGTAATATTTTGTGCTGCTTCCGCACTCGAACCGGCAAGTGTTCCAATCTCTCCTGCCACAACGGCAAATCCCTTTCCATGTTCTCCGGCACGCGCCGCCTCAATCGAAGCATTCAGTGCCAGAAGGTTGGTCTGTTCTGCAATGCCGCCGATCACCTCAATGATATTGGCAATTTCGTTGGACTCTTCGCGGATCAGATCCATCGCCTTGACAAGATCTTTCATCTTATCTTCGCCTTCCTGCATCTGCTGTACCGAATCTCTGGAAAGTTTTTCCACTTCATCCGCTTTGTTTGTGTTGTCGTGAACCGAATTGGAAACATTTCCAATATTATCCACAAGACTGCGGATATGCTCGGACTGCTGCTGCGCACCATCCGCCATCGACTGTGCCGACTGTGCCAGCGTATCCGCTCCATTACAAACTTCTCCAAACGATTCTTTCATCTCTTTTAATGTTTCATTTAAACTGCTCAGGATCTCTGTCATGGAATTCTCAATTTCTGAGAAATCTCCGATATACTTCTGAACTTCTTCCAGATCAATATCTTTTGCACTGATTTTTTTCAGATTCATTGAAATGTCATCAATATAACGTTTCAATTCCTGCATGGCAAAATTGGTATTTCCCATCATATTAACAAATTCATCCTGCATGTCATAGTCGATTTTGGCATCCAGCTTTCCTTTTGCCAGTTCATCCATCGCATGATCCATGATATCAATTGGCTCTTTCACCCTGCGGATAACCTGATTTGCGATCTTATTTAAAAACAGATCGATACTAACAATATTGATCACCGCAATTGCCAGGATCACACCTACGATAATAGCAATTTTCGCTTCGGTTGCCAAATCAAATTTTGTATCTTCTTTTGCCAGCAAAATTCCTTCGTAAATACCGATCAATGCCAGCACACCCACGACACCACTAACCGCAAACCCAATACGCAAAAACTGCATATGCATATACTTACGTATCGTAAGCTGCTTTTTCACTCGTTGTACTTGTTTTTGTGCCTTCATAAGTGACCTCCTTGCTCTCCTGTTTTTCTCAAAAACCGGAAACTAAATTTGTCTTTCATTATAGCACAAATCCCGCAAAAGTACAACGGTTTTAAATTATCTTTCCATCCTTGATATTTATGATTCGATCGGTCTTTTGTGCCACACCGGCATCGTGTGTTACAACAATAATCGTTTTTCCTTTTTTCTTAAGTCCACTAAAAATTTTCATAATTTCCTCTGCATTTTTTTGATCCAACGCTCCCGTCGGTTCGTCTGCAAGAATCAGTTTTGAATCTTTTACCAATGCTCTTGCGATTGCACATCTCTGCTGCTGACCTCCGGAGATTTGTGTCGGTTTCTTTTTCGCCAGATCCACAATTCCTAATTCTTCCATTGCTTTAAATATCCGTTCCTTTTTCTCTTTTCGAGATATCCCAAGTATTCTCAATGGCATTTCTATATTTTCATACACGGTATAGTGTCTCATCAAGGCAAATTGTTGAAATATAAAACTTATATTATTTTTTCGAAAAAGTGTAAGTTGATTATTGTTTAATTCATTTACTTTTATCGCTTCCTGCCCATAGAAAGTATACTCTCCTTCTACCGGTCGGTCCATCGCCCCCAAAATATTAAGCAATGTCGATTTCCCTGACCCGGACGCTCCCATTACAGCGAGCATCTCACCTGCTTCTACTTCAATATCTATGCCATTCAGAGCCTTAACCTCTGTCGCATCTTTTCCATATATCTTTACAATATGATTCATTTTGATCAATCTGTCACCCATAACTCTACCTCATCTTTCCATATTTTAACGTATCAGATCCGCTGGTTTATTTTTTGTAATACAGATTATCGGTACAACGGATAAAGCAATTCCAAACAGTATAGTGATTAGAAATACCGGTGGATAAGTTCGATAAAACATTATTTTATATAACGCATCTTTAAAAATTAAATTGCTTCCTCCATTTCCTATCGACCAAATCAGCAAGCCACCCCCTGCCAAGGCCACAAATAATGAGCCTAGGATCTGCAAACTTGTTTTAAAAAACTGTATTAGGATCAAATCCCGGACAGAGGCTCCATTAGAATAAAAAATTCCCATATCCTCCTTATCATTGAGAACATATAAAAACTGGTTTATCCAATAGATCACTCCAATTGTCACAAACGTAACAATCGCAAAAATAATACACATATTTCTTAATGATTTGAACGGGATCAACGCAGAATACACCGAATCCTCCAGTCTGGAAACATTTATATATCCTTTGTATTTATAAAATATGTCTCCTAACAGTTCCTGCATTTTTTCAAAATCCCCCTCATAGCGAAACTGCATGGATATTATATAGGTACTGTTTTCCTTTATATAGTCATCTGTATGATACACTCTTATAATGGCGTCATCCAGGTTATTTTCCGCACTCAATTCAGATATCCTACCATTCCACACCTCTTTATTAGGAAGTTTCGAATTTTGTTCCAGTATTCCTTCGACAAAATACTGCGTACCATCTATTTCTATTATCTTGCCAAGAAGTGAATCACCCCAAGCCTTTCCCAGATATAAAACCGGATAATTACTGTGGTTTTCTGCTTCTGTTTTTTGATAATGTAAATCAAATTCATCAAATACCGATGTCGTATAATACACAATTCCCAATCTTTCTTTTTTCAATTTACCATTACGCTGAATAATATTTTCCATTTTGTCATCCAGCTTTGTGATCATTGATGAATTGTCTTCATAATAAAAATCAATAAACTTACTTCCAAGTTTCTCTTTTATTTCCTGATAACTTTTCCAGCAATCTTCTTGATCATACTCTTTTCCTGTATATTGACCTCCATGTTGCAGACCAATAGATATCACACCGTATTTTTCAATATCATATTTGAAAAGTTCTTTAAAATCATCTTGATTAACTTCTATAATCTTTAGCATAAACACAGCTAATATAAGCAGAGTTACCGCAACACAATTTGCTAAAAAGAACAGAAGCCATTGCCCAATTTTTTTTATCAATTCGTCAAAAGAAAACTTGACTAATTCCCGTATTTTCATCCTACCTCTCCTTTATTCCATCTGCTGATGCTGTCTTTTCTGCATAATGAATTACAAATAGAATTGCAATCAAAACAATAACACAAACGAGAAAACCACAATATGCATACGCCTCTCTAATGTAATTCCAGACTACTTTTTGAGTTCCAAAATTATACCATAAAATAATAGTTAACGTGGCGAGTGCTGCTCCTGCTATTACAGCAAGAAGATATTGTTTTGCAAATTCCCCTGCCAATCGTTGTGTAGAATAGCCATATGTTTTCATGATTACAATATCTTTTCGTTTCCTTGAGAACCACACAACATCAAGACTGATCAAATTAATCAAGGAAAAGATTGTAAGACCAATGAATATTTTATCTGTCAGTTTTCCTAAAGTCTGATCTACACTTCTGCTTGATTCCTCGACAACCGGATCCTGAATCTGTACATCACGGTTAAGTTTTTCCAAATCCCTTTGTAGCAGTTTCCAATCCATATCCGGAAAACCTTCTGCATTGGTTCCAAACTCTATATATGTATAATCCATTGCATTTCCCAGTGCATTCACAATTTCTTCTTTAATCGCAGGATTCTGAATTGCATTTACCAGTACGATCCGATTATCATCATGAAGGGTTTTATTTTCTAGTACTCCGGCAACTTTTATATTCTGTGCATTTATACTTATTTTTCCTTTTTTTACCATGTATAGACTTTCTTCTCCAACAAATGCGTATGCATCACTATCCCCTGAATACTCATAGTATTTTTTTGTAATTTTCTCACAAACATCTTCTGCATGATTCAAATATATTTTTACCTTTTGCTGCTTGCCTGACATTCCGGTATTACAATCAATTTCCATACTTATATTCAAATTTTTTTTGCCACAAAGATTCTCTATTATTTTTTCTACTTCACTTTTTGCAGGTGTATGATCAACAAACTTATCTATTTCATACTCGCCGCCATCCTCATCTATTATCATTTCACTTTCTGCCACCTCTTCATTTCCGACTAAAACAACCTCTTTTTCCTGCCGGTAATGAAATGTCATCTCTCCCTCATCATGTACGGATAAATAAAAGACCACTCCAAAGATAAAAAATGCCAATGTCATAGCAATTGAAACAATTAATAAAGCAATAGACTTGTCGTGAATCATACATTTGTATCTCATTATGGAATCCCCTCTTTATGATGGAGTTAGGAAGTATGACTTCTCCCTAACCCCATTTTATTTTGTTTTACTTAATTTATTTTAGCTTTGATTCTTATAATTTCTGTTGAATGATCCTCAATAATTTGATAATTTTCTTCTTATTTTTAATTAGTGTAAAATATGCGCATAAAAACTACACTATTGTTAGTATAATGAATTAGGAAAAATTTGTCAATACACTTGTTATTTTTTTCCATTTTTTAAACTCCACTAATATGATTTTCTTTTTACCTTTTTCATATTTATTTAGTCCAAGAATTTCTTAGAGTAAAAACACCTTCAAATACTCAATTCGCCTAAATCATTGCAAAGCCTTTTTCCCGACTTGAAAATACCATGCCAACTATGATACAATGAGTTTAAACTACAATATCAAGGGGGTTTACAATGAAGAAAACATGTTTTGCAGCTATTTTCCTTTTGGGACTGCTTTTGTTGTCGTGCGGTTTCTTTTCAAATGTCTCTTTCGCCGCAGACGACAATTCCATCGAGCGGATCGATATGGACGTTTCAATCGATGCAGACGGAACTGCCCATATCAAAGAAATCTGGACCGCATCCGTCTACCAGGGCACCGAGGGATACCGGCCGTATGGCAATCTGTATTCCAGTAAGATTACAGACTTTTCAGTCAGCGACGACCTTGGCAACCATTATGAATTACAGAAGAACTGGGATACCAGCGATACCTTTCACCGGAAATCGGGAAAATGCGGGATCGTTTATAACGGCGATACCCTCGAACTTTGCTGGGGAATCACAGAATACGGCAGGCGAACTTACACGCTTACATACAATATTACCAACATCATCAACCAATATGATGATGCACAGGGACTTTATTTTAGTTTCATTCCGGAGCAGATGAAGCAAAATCCGGGCAGCGTCTCCGTCTACATTCACACAAATATGCTGAAATTAAACGAGAGTAACGCAAAAATCTGGGCTTACGGTTATCCGAACGGCACAATCACTTTTGAAAATGGCGGTGTCCGCATGGATTCCGGCGGTTCGCTTCCTTCCTCACATTATATGACGGCTTTGATCCAATTTCCGGACCGCACCTTTTCTACAGCAGTAGAGAGGGGAGGCTCTTTTGATGACGTCCACGAACAGGCGGAAAAAGATGCCATCACTCCCGCTACGATCCGGTTTTATGATTATCTGATCTTTGCCATTCCTTTTGTACTTTTGATCGTGGCTTTCCTGATCTGGTTTATCTGGGGTCACGATGACAAGCCGGTCGATGTTACGGAATTCTACCCTCCGGACGACCACAACAGCGCCGAGATTGCTCTTCTCTATAAAGGAAAGGTCAGCAATGAAGATCTGACTTCCATGATCGTCTATCTCGCTTCGAAGGGATATCTTTCGATTGAAGACAGGACGGAAGACCTACTTGGAGGACTGGTAAAAACACATGATTTTGTATTAAAGAAGGAAAAAGATTATGACGGTATCAATTCGATCGAGCAGCACTTTTTCGATGGGTTATTTGCCGGACGGACGCTGGTATCGAAAAGTATACTGACCAATAAATTTTACCGTGTTTTAGGTGATATTGCAGATGATATGAACAGCAAAGACAATCAGAAGATCATCTTTGAAGCCTCTTCCTTATCAAAGAGACTTCCTATGACCCTTATGATCATTGTGTGTCTGCTTTGCGGGCTGGTGCGCTCACTTTATGCTGCAGAAGGAGAGCTTTCCACTGCTTTCTTTTTAAGCTTGTTCCCTCTGACAGCCCTTCTTGTGCTGACGCAGCTTCCTGCTAAACCGGGCATCAGCAACAAAATATTTTTGATCGTATGGAGCCTCCTTTTCGGACTGAGTTCCATCATCACGTCGTTAGTTAAATTGGCTCACACGGCACCGTTTTTCCTGCAGATGCTTGTCTTTTCCGTTCTTTGTTCCTTTGGCATGGCAGTCTTCCGCTATCTCGTGCCAAAACGTACTCCGTACGGGACAGAGATGTTAGGCCGCATCCGCGGATTCAAACATTTTTTGGAAATTGCCGACAAAGACCGTCTGGAAATGTTAGTGCAGGAAAATCCTTCGTATTTTTACGATATTCTTCCCTACACCTATATATTGGGTGTCTCAGACAAGTGGATTGATAAATTTGAAGATATCGCTGTCGAACCGGCACATTGGTATCACGGAAGCAACATCTACTCGACACGCGCCTTTGCCTCATCGCTTAACTCGACGATGTCCTCTGCCCGTACGGCCATGACTTCCTCGCCTTCCAAAGGCGGTGGCGGGCGAAGTTCTTCCGGCGGCGGTGGTGGTGCCGGCGGCCATTCTTCCGGCGGTGGATTTCGATAAACAATGTATAAATCAAATAAAAAATCCATTTTTACAAAACGTTCACAATTTTTCGAAATTTTGAACATCATTTATTCACATTTTAAGTATATACTAAGACCATAAGTTAAAGATAAACAACTTCAACTTATAAAACTTAATTTTGGCAGTTATCTTATTTTTGATATTTTTTCATAAAACTCCTCTTTCAGAAAAAGAACCGTGACGGCGGTTCTTTTTCACGTTTATGGAACTTAAAAATGCTCCGCGGTTACACGGAGCATTTTGCTGTCTCATCATTCAAACTTATTCTACCGGATGAAGATTTTTCAAAGAAATATCCAGGATCGGAGCAGAATGTGTCAAAGCGCCGCTGGAGATATAATCCACACCAATCTTTGTAAGACGGTCAACATTTTCTCTCGTAACATTTCCTGAGCACTCTGTCTCTGCACGTCCATCGATGATCTCGATCGCCTTTATCATATCTTCCGGTGTCATATTGTCAAGCATGATAATATCTGCGCCGGCTTCTACGGCCTCTTTTACCATGTCAAGATTTTCCACTTCAATCTCAATCTTTCTTACAAACGGAGCATATTCTTTTGCCATCCGGATCGCCTTTGTGACGCTTCCGGCTGCTCCGATGTGATTGTCTTTCAAAAGCACGCCATCGGAAAGGTTATAACGGTGGTTGTATCCGCCGCCGACCTTTACGGCATATTTTTCAAACACACGCATATTCGGTGTTGTCTTTCTCGTATCCAGAAGTTTTGTCTTGGTTCCCTCGAAAAGCCGGGCGATTGATTTTGTATACGTAGCAATTCCGCTCATGCGCTGCAAATAGTTCAGTGCCACACGCTCTCCGGAAAGAAGCACACGGATGTCGCCGGTCAGCACTGCCATCTTCTGGCCGTTTTTCACTTCTTCACCGTCTTTACAGAAAAAAGTAATTTCGGTCGAAGGATCCAGCAGGGCAAATACGCGCGCAAATACATCAAGTCCGGCGATGACACCATCCTGCTTACAGATCAATTCCACTCTTCCTAACTTTTTCTCCGGCATTACGGCATTCGTCGTAATGTCTTCACTTGTAATATCTTCACGCAGTGCCTGTAAGATCAGTTCATCTGCGTTTAACTGCATCGTTATCTGGTTCATTCTCTTTCTCCTTTTCTCGCTTCTTTTACTCGCTTGATCTCATTCAATACGAGTTGTTTATATTTTTCACGAAGTTTATCAAGATCTTCGTATTTTTTCAAATCTATCTCCGGCAGGTTCTCTTCGCAGGTCGTTCCCGGATCTTCTGCAATGCTCTTTGCAGCGCGTCCGGCAAATACAAGGCTTTCCAAAAGGGAATTACTTGCCAGACGGTTTGCTCCGTGAACACCGTTACAGCTTGTCTCGCCAATCGCATATAAATGTTCTGCCGATGTCCTGCTCTTTTCAGAATCGACCCAGATACCGCCCATAAAATAGTGCTGTGCAGGCACGACCGGAATCGGATCCTTGGTCACATCGTAGCCTTCTTCAAGGCAGCGCCGGTATATATTAGGAAAATGTCCTTTGATCTCTTCCTCGTCAATCGGCTCCAGACTCAGACGGACATAAGGCATGTCGTCTTTTTCCATCTGGGCATATACTTCTTTTGTCAAAAGATCTCTTGGCAAAAGTTCGTTGACAAAACGATTTCCATTTTTATCCAGCAGCACAGCCCCCTCACCGCGGACTGACTCCGAGATTAAGAAACGTCGTCCCGGCTTTTTCGAGTACAATGTCGTCGGATGGATCTGTATGTAGTCAATATTTTCCAATTTAATTCCATGAGATAACGCAATTGCCAAAGCATCTCCCGTTAAATGACGAAAATTCGTCGAATGTTCATAAAGACCGCCCAGACCGCCGCAGGCAAGCACAGTATCTCCGGCTTCAATCACTTGTTTTCGGTCTTCCTTATCAACGGTAACCGCGCCCTTGCAGGTCGTCCCATCGGTGAGCAGATCGATCATTGTCGTGTATTCGATCAGCTTCACATTTTCACATTTTTTAACCGCTGCAAGCAATTTACTCGTAATCTCTTTCCCCGTAATATCTTCATGAAAAACGATGCGGTGCGTCGAATGACCACCCTCTCTTGTATACAGGAGTTTTCCGTTTTCCTGCTCAAATTCCACTCCATATCTGATCAATTCTTTCACAATATCCTGCGAAGAACGGATCATGATATCGACAGATTCTTTTCGATTTTTATAATGGCCGGCGCGCATCGTATCCTCAAAATAACGGTCATAGTCCTCTTCCGATTTGAGCACACACATCCCGCCCTGCGCCAAAAAAGAATCGCTGCTTTCGGCATCTTCCTTTGTAATGATGACAATCTGTTTTTCTTTCGGAAGTTTCAGCGCACAATACAATCCTGCTGCCCCGCTTCCCACAATCAGAATATCTGTTTTTATGTTTTTTGCATTCTTGAGTTCTGTCATCTGAAAACCTCATTTCTGCATCATTCCTGATACTAATATGAAAAATAGCGTCAGATGAAATAGTCTCAAATGACGCTATTTTTTTTATATTATCATAAATCAAAGCATATGACAAGCCGAAAATTATTTTCCTGCTGTCTTTCCTGCTTCTAAAATACTATCATAACACGGTTTCTTTTCCATGTCATCGGTAAACAAAAGCGGATAACTCGTCTCACCTTTCATTCCACTCAGCCAGGATTCCCCGTCCTTCAATCCCCAGAAAGTAACCGACGTAATATTTGCCGCGCCTTCCCTGTCCATCTTCGTGATCACATCAAAAAATTCTTTGTATCGATCGGCCTGTTTTTTCAGCCCTTCTTCGGAATCATCGGTATTGTGCATGTCAATTTCTGTCAATTGAATTTCGATTCCATCAATCGATGCATATTTTTCAAGAGCCGTCTGAAATAGATCAACCGATGGGAATTCCATATCCCAGTGGCTCTGCATCCCCACGCCGTCAAGCAGTCCGGCATCGTGAAGTTCTACTACCTTCGCATACAAAAGATCCCGCTTCTGCGCCATATATTCGTTGTAGTCGTTAAGGAAAAGTTTGGTTCCCTCTTCCGCATATTTTCTTGCAAAAGTAAATGCATCTTTGATATAGGTAAAATCGCCATATGTCTCATACCACATGCTTTCGGTGCGGTAATTTCCGTCGTCACCAACAGACTCATTAACCACATCCCAGGCATAGACAACACCCGGATAATTTTCCTTACAATAAGTGAGAACCTGTTTGATATAACTCTCCATGCGCTTTTTCATCGTGGCTTTATCCACAAATCCTTTGGAAGGCTCATATTTCTTGGAAAAGAACCATTCGGGCGTCTGACTGTGCCACACCAGAGTATGTCCACGAAGCGGAAGGCCCATTTCTTTCGCTGTTTCCAAGGCCTTTTTCAACGTCTCTTCCTTGATGACAGGCATACCGTCTTTGCTCTTTTCCGATGCTTCCCAGTCCAAAAGACTTTCCGGCTTCATCTCATTTTCCATCGTAATGCTGTTAAAATTTTCCTTAAGTTTCTTCGCCCGGTCCGGATCACTCAGATATCCGGATGTCGTTGCCACACCCACTTTGAAATCGCCATCAAAAACTTCTCTCAATGTCGTCGCATTGCTTTTGGAATCTGCAATTGCGGACGCTGTAACTGCCGATGTGGTCGCCTGATTGTTGGTCTGCGTCTGTTCTGTCTGTCCGCACCCTGTCAGGCAGAACGCCAGCCCCAATGCAGCGCAGACACCCATACTCCATTTTCTAAGTTTCATAGATACCTCCTGACTTCTGTTCTGTCAACAGAAATATTATATAGTATACCATGCCCCGTGTTTTTTTTCAATCGTTCTTGCATATTTTTGTATTTATTGGTATAATATTTTTTGCATATTGTAGATAGAGGAAATGCAGGAAAGGATATTATTATGAGTAAAATAATTCTAACCGGAGACCGTCCAACCGGAAGACTTCATGTCGGACATTACGTCGGCTCCTTAAAACGCCGCGTTGAGCTTCAAAACTCAGGCGAATATGATTCCGTATATATTATGATTGCAGACGCACAGGCTTTGACAGATAATTTTGACAATCCGGAGAAGGTACGCAGCAATATCTCAGAAGTTGCTTTGGACTATATGTCCTGCGGATTGGATCCTGCCAAATCGACATTGTTTGTTCAGTCTTACATCTCCGAACTGACCGAATTGACATTTTATTATGCAAATCTTGTCACCGTGTCACGTTTGAAACGAAATCCAACAGTGAAAAGCGAGATTCAGCTTCGCGGATTTAATTCCAGTATCCCGGTAGGTTTCTTTACCTATCCGATCAGTCAGACTGCAGATATCACTGCTTTTAAAGCAAATGTCGTACCGGTCGGCGAAGACCAGCTGCCAATGCTGGAGCAGGCACGCGAGATCGTCCGCAGTTTCAACACGACTTATGGAGAAGAAGTTCTCGTGATGCCAAAGGCATTTCTTCCGGAAAATCAGGCTTGTATGCGTCTTCCGGGTACAGATGGAAAAGCAAAGATGAGTAAATCTCTTGGCAACTGCATCTACCTTTCAGACAATCCGGATGATATCCGCAAAAAGGTGATGAGCATGTATACCGATCCGGATCACATCCGTGTTGAAGATCCCGGAAAACTGGAAGGCAATACCGTATTTACCTATCTGGATGCTTTTTGTAACGATGCGCATTTTGAACATCATCTTCCGGAATACGCAAATCTTCAGGAATTAAAAGACCACTATACCAAAGGCGGTCTTGGTGACGTTAAAGTGAAGAAGTTTCTCTATGCGGTTTTGATGGAAGAACTTGAACCGATCCAGACACGCCGCCACGAATTGGAAAAAGACATCCCGGCAGTCATGGAAGTCCTTCGCGAGGGCAGTGTGAAGGCGCGTGAAGTAGCCGCACAGACACTTTCGGAAGTAAAACATGCGATGAAGATTGATTACTTTGATTAATTTTATATGCTAATAACCCCCTCACGCATTGTCCCTAAGACCTGCATGAGGGGGTATTATTATATTCCGGCTATTTTCAAAAATCTGTTTACCGCTTATATTTCACAAGCCGAACTTCCTCGATCCGATAGTACTGATCTGAACCAAGTGAGTCTACTTGGAAATTGATTCCTGCAACAATTTCCGGATTGTCTATATTATTGAAATCCAAATATATCGTCCCCTGGCATAAATTTTCATCGGCTAAATACTCACTATATAAACCGTCTGAATATCCATTCAGGTCCTCCTGCGAGGCAAGACAGATTTTTCCACCCCAGCTTTCACTTCCCATTACGTTTGCTTTTGTACCATCTGCTTCATATGCCTGATATCGGATCTTGACACCATCATACTCCGCAATATGAATTCCATTTTCTTCCAATTTCTCCGTGAAACTGATCATTGCCATCTTGCCGCCGGGAGCGGTTTTGACTCCCTGATCATCCTTCTCACATACTATTGTTTCATAACCGCCGCTTTCCGTTTCCGTTGCAGGACGGTATACCAGGCAGGATACTGTCGCAAGGTTATTTTCTACAAGATTATCGGTACTCGACGCAACATTTTCTGCTGCTTCTTCCTCATCATCTGCTTCATCTCCGGTAATTACATATTCTGAAATTTTTTTCATCGTACCATCTGGATCCTGATAATACATTATTTTCTTATACTCAGAGCTCCATCCACCGTTTACCAGCTGATACTTCCAAGCCAGACGGTAAGGTACGTATATCTTACAGCCACCCTGTAACTGTGACATTGTCAGCGAAAAAGTTCCTAATACCGGAGGTTTTCCCAGCATAATAATGCTGCTTAAGTTCGGGGCACCCGTCATACCTGTCATGTTATCTCCAATCTTTGTTATCGAGCCGGGGATAATGATCGTTTTCATCATACTGGATTCAAATGCGCCCTCCGCAATCTGGGTAACCGGTTTTCCTTTGTAAGTCTGCGGAATATATAAGATATCCGGCACATCGTCATCCTTTGTCACTTTTGTTACGCTATAGGTTCCATTGTCCTTCTCACTAAATGAGAAATAGGAATCATACGATGGCAGCGGTGTATCACTGACCCTGAATGTAACATTTGACATCCTTGCATGAGCCAGATCCACTAACCCTTTCAGACCCAGCATCTCTCGAAGAAATACCACTTCATCTACTTCTACTCTGCGCTCTTTCGACCCTTCTTTGGTCTTTGGCATACGCAGCAGCACCTCAGTCATATAGGCTCTCATATCTTCATCATAATGTGTATCTACACTTACGATCTTATTAACGGAAGCGGCAGAAGTGTAAATCTGCTTATCTCCATACTGGCTGTCATTTAATACGATTTCCACCAGACTGTCTCTTTTATAGTTTTTGAATACCAGATACAGATATAAGTAGTCTCCCTGGTTAATATCATAAGCAGATGCTTCTTTCTCTTCAAATTCCTGATAGGAAAGTGACTGAAGTTCATTCTGTTCCTCTTCAAATTCTTCTCCATTGTAGGATTTGAATTCATAGAACTGCGGAACTTCTTCCATCTGTGTGACTTCCGGAGAAATACTTGGACTTGGTTCTGCACTTCCGCTTGGTGCTGCGCTTTCGCTTGGCTCGGTGCTTTCACTTGGTTCTGTCGTCTGCGCCGGGGCTGTTGTCTGTGCCGGCTTTGTCGTCTGCGCCGGAGCTGTCGTCTGCGCCGGTGTTGTTGTCTGTGCCGGAGCTGTCGTCTGCGCCGGAGCTGTCGTCTGCGTCGGAGCTGTTGTCTGTGCCGGGGCTGTTGTCTGCGTCGGGGTTGTTGTCTGTGCCGGTACTGTCGTTGGCACTTCCTGTATGTTATCAGAAACTTTCTTTTCCACAACCTTTATGGTACAGCGTTTCTTTTTTCCATTTTTTGCCTGTGCCACGACGGTTGTTTTTCCCACCTTTTTGGCCTGTATCTTTGCTTTGGCTTTGTATTTTCCATATGGTTTTACGGACACGATTTTCTTATTTTTTACGGTCCATTTAACCTTTTTGGAAACATTTTTCAAGCAAAGAACTTTGGTTTTTCCTTTTTCGATGGCTGCCTTCGTAAAAGAAAGTTTTTCGCTTTTCTTTGCCTGTGACACATCCGGCAAGGCAAACATTTCCAAGGCAAGTGCCAGGATCATGGTTACTGCAATAATTTTCTTTTTCATGCTATCACTCCATTTTCTTATATTTTCTCTAAAAGTATAGCATGAGGGATGTTAAAACCTTTTTCAATTTTTCCCTTAATTGACCAAAAAAGCAGAAAAATCAAACATTTCTCCCAGCGAAGTCCCCATTTCTTTTTCCTGCATCGCTTCAATGGCTTTTCCAAGAGCTTTCTCACGTTTGCTTTCATCGCGCACGATCAGCAGCAATTCTGCCGTATTTCTGGCATCCACCAAGGCATCATGCTGCCTGCCCTGAAAATCTACACCGGCATATAAAAGGGCGTTTTCCAGCGAAACGGCTTTGCTGAAGCCGACCACTTCACCATATTCTTTCTGAAAATCATACCAGTCCCGCAGTACCTCTTTCTCTTCTTTCGTCGGTTCGTAATTTTTCAGTTTCATTTCATGCGCTACCTGACTGTAATCCGTATCACTCCACGTACAGATCTGCACTTCTGTACCATCCGCCTTACACCATGCCAGGAAGTCACGGATCGCATCTTCAAACACAGGTGCGTCCTCTACCATCGCTGTCGTGATGCCTGTCAATTTTTCGTAAAATGCACCAATACTTTCGCTGAATTGTGGTTTTACATAGGTTTTATAATGTGCTATTTCCCGGAAAGAATCGTCCAGCATGACAGCGCCAATCTCGATAATTTCCATATTACAGATTTGGCGTTCTTCTTTGTATTTCTTGTCCATTCGGTTCATTTCCAGATCTACTACGATATATCTCATAAAGCATCTCTCCTATCCGCCGGTATACTGCTTTTTATTTTAAATCATTTATCAGGATGACAACTCGCATTTTGTGACTTTTCCATTAGTAACTTTAATGGTTAACCCTAACTGCGCTTTCAATAAATCCTTAAATTCCTCTTTGGTCAGTTTCTTTCCTATCATAGGATTCGAACCATAATAATTTGGATCCCAATACTTGGTTTTGCCGGTAAGGACAAATACTTTTTTCTTTTTGATTTGCTTTGTTCCTACATAAAGCGGTCCTTTTACAATCAGTTTACTGCCCCGGACTTTTGCCTGCTTGGAATTGTACACCTCATATTTTGTTGTCTTTGCCTGTGCAAAATCCCCAGGTACGGCAACCGTTCCCAAAAGGGCCAGCAGCAGTAACACTGCTATCATACTACGTTTCATACTCTTTTTCCTCCTTATTTTACCAAGATTTCAGAAGTCCTTTGGCTTCTGTATTTCCATTATACCACAAAACCCTGTCCCAAAGTAGGGACTTTATTTAAAAACTGCCCAAAAATTTTTTCAAATCTTTGGACAGTTTCCATTTTTTGTTACTGAATTGTTCTATCGTTCTTATTCAATCGACAATACAGTCACACTAACCTTTTCATTTTCATTGTACTGAGCCGGTCTTACTGCCGTCTCTACATAGTTTTTGTTGGAATAAATACTGATGCTGTATTCTTTTCCTTCCGGTACGTAGAAGTAGCCGGTATCTTTTTCCTGCTCATCACGGATCATGACTCCCTGGAAAGAGATTTCACCGTCTTTACTTACTGCCGTGATATAATCTACCTGGCCGTTTTCAAAAGCAACCTCTTTATCCGTTTTATCATTCGTAATTGATAACTGGATGCGAACAAGATTATCGTATTTTGTAAGCTGTACTTCCAATTTACCTTCATACGTGGAACGAAGCGGTATATCAAATGTTTTATCATCGGTCAGATCGGAATATACCTCAACCTTATAATCACCTTTTGACATATTCTTTCTCTGCCATGTGAATTCGTCACCGCTTTCACGTTTCAGAGCGAATGCACCATTGTACTCATTTCCACGAAGTACATTTGCCGCAATAACATCGACTGCATCAAGATCCCAAGGATCGATGTAATATTTGTCGTAAGCAGTAACAAAGGCATTGCCACTCAATCCATCGTTGGTGTTCGTTTTCACCTGTGGCTTCATTGTCGTTGTTCCGCCGACTGCCAGATTTTCAAAACTTGCATCCTGTTTTACTTCATTTGTCTCAATCTTAATCTCTTTTACTTCATAGTCCAGACCTTCGCCTCGGATAAGCAGCTGGTAAGTACCTCCCTGGAAGTTACCGTCTTCTCCGTCTGCGAGAGTGAATGTTGTCAATCCATTGACTGTTTCAAATCCGGAAGCTGCGACAATTTTCGTGAAGTCCTCATTGTAGAGAACTGCCGTACCATTGTCAGGTACTGTCTTTGTTGTATCTTCATAGGAAATAACCCCACTGATCATCGTTGGATATACCTTTTCGTATTTTGCATTACATACGAGTTTCGCATCCTGAAGATCAATGATCTCTTCTGTTTTATCCTTGTTGGTAGAATCGGAAGTATCTAATTTGTAATTTTCAAATTCAAACTCTACCGCACAGTCACCTACAGGAAGACCTTTTGCCTCCACTTCATCTTGTGGAATATCGATTCCGTTTACAAGATCATTGATTGTCAATTCTCTATCAATCGGAATGGTACGTGTTTCCAATTTATTATTTGTGCCTTTTTTGTAAACCGTAACACGGATTGCATTCAGATATACTGTATCATCGGCAGCTGCCGTATTATCCTCCTGCAGCATATCAACAAAGCACTCTGTATCTGCAAATTTCACATTGATCACGTTTGCACTCGCATTGAAATCAACATTCCAGTTTTTGTCTGTTCCTTTAAATTCAGATTCATTCGCATCTACAAGATGAGACTTCTCTGTCTTGATCACATATGTCTTATCCGCATCTACAAATGTCTGTTTGAAGTTTGAAGAGTAAACATCATTATCATTCTTCGTAAACTGATGACCACTAATCTTATCGAGTAATACGTCTACTCCATCTACTTTCTGGTATACATAAGATTCAAAGGAAACGGCTTCACCGGAAAGTGTACCTTTGTTATCTACCAGCGTGTTCAATGTCGTACCCTGATTTTCAAGCACGGTTTTGTTAAATTCATCGGAAATACTTGCTGTACAGTAAATATTACGTTCTACTTCTGTAGTAATCACTCCGCTCTTTGCGTTAGCCACTTCACCGGGAGTAACCGTGACCGGACAAACTACCGTAGCACCATCCTGTTTATCCTCTGCATTGTTCCATGCACGAATAACAAGATAATATGTACCTGCCGGAAGCGTTGGTTTTACATTGGTCTTTTCGTTGAAGAACTGATGCTTGATCAACTGATAAGCATTTTCTTTCAATTCTTTCTTTTCTGTACTGCTTGTGAAATCGCCATCCTCTAATGTCAATACATCGGACACCAGCTCGGTACATCCGTCGGTATCATAAAGAGTTGTATGAAGATCCCCTTTGCTGCTGCAGTCTTTATCCCAGGACAACTGAATTGTCATTTCTTTCAAAGCCTCAACGGCATTCAAAGACGTTCCGACATCGACGCCACGTTTGGAACCAAGTTCAAATTCTTTGGATTCATATGGTTCATATACATCAAAGAGATTGCCGGCATTGAGGTCTTTGTGGATTTCAATGACATATTTATCTTTGGAATTCAATCCGTCATATCTTGAAAATCTTACTGCGGAAGTATCCTGAACACCGAATTTACTAAAATCGGCATCGGCATTTGCAAACACAAATTTTCCTTTGTCATCTGTGCTGACTCTTACCACTTCCACTTTTTTACCGTCTTCCATGCGGTACAACACTACATCTGCGCCTTCTACGGTAGTTTTCGCATCACCGGCTTTGGTAACAGTACCATAAAGATAAACTTTTTCTACATCATAAACTTCCATCTCGAAGTTATATGCAGAAGCTTTGTTTGATGTTACTTTTACCTGCTCCTGGGTTTCATCAAAATATCCATCTGCTTTTACAAGCACTTCCGGATAGGTATCGTCGATTACACTTTTCTGATAAAAACCCTCCTCGTCGGAATATGTTGTCTCTTTATTAATCGTAATAGAAGCATTCGGCACACGGCGGACTGTATTGTACATTCCTCCACTGCGGGTATAGATCAATCCTTTGATGGATGATCCTGTTATATCCACGCGTGCACTTGTTGTCGCATTGTCCTCTGAAATATTGATATCACTGGATTCTACCGTATAATTTCCGTTCTGGATCTTTGCAGCATCATCCGGTTCAAACACATAGACTGCACTTGTACCGTCTTCCGTAAGTTCTTTAAAGGTAGCTGTGAGTTTTTCTTTGCTGTTTGCATTTAACACTTTGATCGTGGTTCCTGCCAGAACGGATGCATCTGCTTTTTCTGTAAAAGTAACTGCAATACTTCCCTGATCCGTATTAATGGAACCAATGGATTTTACTTCGTAAATCTTAGCACCTACTTTTACATCACATGTTGCGACAGCGTCTCCAATCTTCGCAGTGATCACTGCACTTCCTACCCCGATACCGGTAACTTTACCATTCTGGTCTACGGAAGCAACTTTTTCGTCCGAACTTGACCATGTTACTGTTCCAGCCGGATCTGCTTTTGCGGTAATCTTTGCCGTCTCCGTCTGGGAAATCGCAAGTTCTGACTTATCTAAGGTAAGTTTCTGAACGATTGCCGGTGGTGCTGCTGTCGGGCCCGGTACGATAAGCGGCGCTGCTGTTGGAACCGGTACAATAACCGGTGGTACTGTTGGAGCCGGTGTATTTACTACAGGCGTAGTCTTCTTAGCACCCGCCTTTACCGTCACCTTAATTTTTTTTGTAATTGCTTTTCCTTTTTTGTTTTTTGCTGCTGTCTTCACTGTTACAACAGCTTTTCCTGCTTTTTTTCCTGTAATCGTAAGTTTCTTGCCTTTTACTTTTACAGAAGCTACTTTTTTCTTGTCAATCGTAGCTTTTACTTTTGTGCTGGCTTTTTTTACTGCTTTTACATTTGCTGTCACAGTTACGGATTTACCAGCCTGCACGGTCACACTCTTCTTTACCGAAAGTGACTTAACATACTTTTTTGCAGCCTGTGACTGCGTAGCTGTCATGCCTGAGCCTAATGAGCCAATCATAGCAACTGCAAGAGCACCTGCCAAAAATCGTTTGATCTTCATCTTGTAATTCCTCCTCACATAATCTTTATGCTAAATTAATACATTTTTAATTATATCGAAAAAATGCTGGGTTTGCAATATAATTTTTGGTGTTCTTTCTATGAAACGATCAATAAATTATCAATTTGCAATCCTTCTGTAATTTATAAAGCAAAAGAGCCGGATTTCTCCGACTCTTTTAAGTATACATCCGCAAATGTATACCCCAATTAGTACCTATAGTATACAATATCTGTCTCCAAAATGCAAGTTTTATATAAAATTTTTCAGTTGATTCATTCTCGACATTAGATCAGGATGAATCACAATTGCGGAAACATCGGGATTAACACGTTCTCTATAATCCCTCGTTATTTTTTCAAATTTCTCGACAAATTCCATTACCTCCCTTTTTGATACTTCCAACAGTTTCAAATAATAAACCAAAAGAATGATATAATCACCTATTGTCTTAAAATTTACATACGGCAGTCCAATTTCTAACTTTAAACACTGCTTCATTGCATTCGTAGGATCAATATTTCTGAATCTTGTGTCAAAAACTACTGCATTGTGTGCGATTGCATTCCGTAAATCTTTTAATGTATATATGTATTTGTAAATTAACTGTCTATCTGTGTCACACGATACATTTAACGACAACTGCCGTGATATATGATTTCTCACATCATATGTCAGGCAGGACAGCAAACACCCAAAATCTCCCATGGTCATTATCTCAAACAAAGCCCAAATTGGAACATCGGACTTTACAATATTATTGTAAAAATGTGTTATCTGTGGGTTTCCTTTTTTATATGCATATGCAAGATTTGCTTGAATCATTTTTTGCAAATTCAGTTTATTCTGCTGCAATTTTCTTTTTTGTTCCGGCGTCGCCGATTCTGGAGCATTATTATATCCGCACACTACATTGTCATACATATCTTGAATAGATTCTGAATCAGAATTTATTAATATACTTTCCAGGGCAACATTCTTAACGGCTGTCTCCACAAACATCATTTTTTCATACATTAAAGACTTTAATGCAGAATCGTATTGAATTGTAGCATAAATCTCTTTGTAGGAAATAAACGGCAATCTTCTTTGGGCATTTCCAAAAAATCGATATCCTTTATAACCATGAAAATATCCCGTATTTAAAAGCTGTCTTTTCTGTTTACTTCCATTGATTTCAATACCGCTGTCGCACAAATGCCTCATCAAACCCTCTGTAGTTTTATAACTCATAATTATCCCTCTTCATTTAATATTTTGCTTTTTGTCTTTCATGGAAATATGTCAATGACTATTGACTTAAAAATTAATTATAATATTGATCTCTAAAATAGTCAATCACTTGCGTGATATCTATCTGATTTTCTCTCCTTTACATTCTGCCCCTCACATGCTATAATATCCTTAATAAAAGGGGGTGTCCTTATGGAGATAAGCGATGGAATGGATATCACCGCTTATGCGATGATGAATTCACAGATTCAGATCCAGCAGGGTGTCAACACACAGCTGTTGAAAAAAACGATGGATCTGCAGGAAGCACAGGGCAGCCAGCTCGTGCAGATGATGGAACAGTCCGTAAATCCGGGGCTCGGACAAAATATCGACATCCGGATATAGGTTTTTTCCGCATAATATAAGGGATGTCGCGTCATGGCGGCATCCCCTTTTCTTATTTTTATTTCTTAAACCAGATGCGGTTCAATCTGTGCCAGAAGTTCGTCTTTTGACATCGCGCCGACCGCTTTTGTCACCACTTCTCCTCCTTTAAAAAGGAAAAATGCCGGAATGCCCGCTACTTTGTACTGCTGGGCAAGTTCCATATTTTCGTCGCAGTTGACTTTACCGACAATAAGCTTGTCCGCGAGTTCTTCACCAATCTGCTCAACGACCGGTGACATCATGCTGCACGGTCCGCACCATACTGCCCAAAAATCGATCAAAACCGGTTTGTCCGATCGAATTACCTTTTCTTCAAAGTTTTCTGCGTTGATTTCTATCGCTGCCATTGTTATTCCCTCCATTCTCCATGAAATACTTCTACTGCCGGGCCTCGCATAACAACGTCTCCATTTTCGAGGTAGGTATCATAAAGCACACCTCCGCGGATCTGTATTGAGATTTCCTCGCCGCGTGGACAATAGCCATTGAGTACGGCCGCCACTGTGCTGGCACAGGTTCCGGTGCCGCAAGAGATCGTCTCGCCGGCTCCGCGCTCCCACACGCGCATCTTTAACGTATGCTCGTCGATCACTTCGACAAACTCTGTATTGATGCGGTCAGGGAAAAGGGGATGATGTTCAAATTCAGGCCCCAGTTTTTCCAGATCCAGGGTATCGATTCCCTCTGTAAATACGACACAATGTGGATTGCCCATGGACACGCAGGTAACGGTATACGGCTTATCTCCGACCATAATTTCCTTGGAAATAAATGTGTCACCTTCTGCTTTTACCGGAATCTCTTTCGGTGCAAGGATTGCTTTTCCCATATTTACTTTGGCATAGGCTGCCTTTCCGTTTTCCACGGTAAGGTCTATCGTTTTGATGCCGCTTTTTGTCTCGATCGTCATATGCTCTTTTTTTGCAATATCATGATCGTAAGCATATTTTGCGACACAGCGGATGCCGTTTCCACACATCGCGCCTTCCGTTCCGTCTGCATTGTACATGATCATGCGGCAGTCTGCCACATCCGACGGAGCGATGGCGATCAAGCCATCCGAACCGATTCCGAAATGGCGGTCACTTACACGGATCGCCGCGTCCGAAATATCCGAGATTGTCTCTTCAAACAAATTTACATAGACATAATCATTTCCGGTTCCATGCATTTTTGTAAATTTCATACTCGTCCCTCCAATTCTTCCACTTGAATCCTTACATTGCAGTTTGACATATGGGCTGCATTTACTTCCAGCGCGTATTCGAGTTCCACATGAAATCCGTTGTCAAGTTTCCGGTGTTCCAGCCGGTCGGTATGGATCACAATTTCCAGTTCTCCGAACGGTGTGGAATAATACGTCAGCATGTCTTGATTTTTTACAAATACCATATGCGTCCGCATCCCGCCCTCTTTTAGGATTTCGACCTGATCTTCACGAATTTTCAGCTGGCTCTGCACGATTTCACAATCCTGTCCATCTGCATCGTCCATTGCTTCTTCGTATTTTACGATTGTTTCACCGTCTTCCTCGTACATCTCTCCAAACGAGATCACTTCCAGCGAATCCGTCGAGCCATTTTCATGCAGTCCGGCAATCGATATCTTTACATCTTTCTTCATGACTTTATCTTTCCCTTCGTTTCACCAAATTATTATCGTTCGTAAGCGGTTTCTACAATACGGTCGATCAGTTCCGTGATGGAAAGTCCCATATCCGCCCACAGCATCGGGTACATGCTGATATTGGTAAATCCTGGAAGCGTGTTGATTTCATTAAACACGACATCATTTGTTTCATTTTCAATAAAAAAGTCTACACGCGACAGACTGAATCCGCTTACCGCTTTAAATACAGCCACAGCATCTTCGCGCACTTTGTCTTTCGATGCCTGCGGAACGGTGTCCGGATCAATGACGGTCTTCGATTCTGAATTATTGTATTTGGCATCGTAATCATAAAATTCTGCCGCTGCAACCACTTCTCCGACTTTCGATGCCTTCGGGTCGCGGCCACCGAGAACGGCACATTCTACTTCATGTCCGCAGATCATTTCTTCGATCAAGACGCGGGTGTCATGCTTTTTGGCAAGTTCCACTGCTGCCTTTAATTCCTCACGGTTTTCCGCTTTGCTGACACCGCAGGACGAGCCGGCATTCGATGGTTTTACAAAAACAGGATATCCCAGTTTTTCCTCTGCCTCTGCGACCGTGTGATCGAGTTCACTCAGATCCGGTGCGATATCGGCGACAAATTTTGCCTGGCGGATTCCCAGCTTCTCCACAAAAATTTTCGTGGAAATCTTATCCATGCTCACCGAAGAAGAAAGCACGCCGCATCCGACATAAGGAATGCCTGACATTTCAAACACGCCCTGAATCGTACCGTCTTCTCCAAATTTTCCATGAAGGACCGGAAAGATCACATCGATTTTCCGGCGTTCATAATGTCCCTCGTCATCGCATAGATAAATCCCGGAATTCACGGCATCCGGCGAAATAATAGCCGTCTTTCTGCCGTCGTACCAGCTGCCATCCTCGATCGCTGCTGCCTCCGGCACATAGATCCAATGTCCCTCTTTCGTTATTCCGATCAGATGTATCTCATATTTTTCAGGCGAAAATCCCTTGATAACATTGAGCACGGAATGACATGACACTTCATGTTCCGAGGATTTTCCACCAAAAATTACTGCAACCTGCTTTTTCATATCCATCCATTCCTTTCGATATTTACCTCAAACTCTCGCTTTTATTGTACTATGAAATGTCCGAAACTACAAGGGGAAAATTTCTCACAAAAAGGAATCCTTTTTCTACTTCTTTCGGAGTATTTTCCGGCAGCAAAGCAGTGTATAAACCGACGGAACCAGCAGAAATAAATTGACAAGATCCGTGATCTCCCACACAAATCCGAGCGGCATCACCGCACCGGCAAAGATCATCACGACATAAATGTATTGATACCTGCGGGTCAACTGTTTTCCTCCCAGAAATTCCGCTGCCACTCTGCCAAAAAGCGACCATCCGATCAGGGTCGCGACAGCAAACGCCACGGTCGCCACGCCAATGATCTCCGCGCCGCCTAACGGAAGTTCGGCAAATGCTTCTTTTACCAGAAGTCCGCTGGCTATACCGCTTTTTACGATGGCATGTTTGGCCTGATAGATGACTACGACAACTCCCGTCACCGCACATAACACGACGGTGTCCCAAAAAGTGGCTGTCATCGAAATCAATCCCTGCTCCTCCGGCGAAATCTTTTCTTCTCCGCAGGCTGCCGCAATTCCGGACGTTCCAAGCCCCGCCTCGTTGGTGAAAAGTCCTCTTGCCACTCCGTAACGCACCGCCGCGCCCACGGTATAACCGAGTCCTCCGGCAGCAGCGCACCGCGGCGAAAAAGCAGACGTTACGATCTGACGGATTGCCGCCGGAAAATAGCCGATGTGCAGCACAAGATAAAACAGACATCCTGCCACAAAAAGAAGTGCCATCGCCGGCACGATCATCATACTCACTTTTTCAATCCATTTTACCCCCTGCAGGATTACCAGCCCCACTGTCAAAGCCACGATAATTCCGACAAGCCATTTGGGCAGCTCCCAGATATCCCGGCATGTCTCTGAAATCGCATTTGACTGTGTCGTACATCCGGCAAAATAGGCAGAAAAACAGATGAAAAAGCTGTAAAAAGCTGCCAGTTTTTTCTTGCCCAGCGCATTTTTCAGTACATACATCATTCCGCCGGCCGGTTCGCTGCCCCGTGTCTCCCGATAGGTACAGCACAATACCGTCTCCGCATACGTCGTCGCCATCCCCAGTACGCCGGTGAGCCAGCACCAGAACACCGCCCCCGGTCCTCCGAGACTGACCGCGGTCGAAACGCCGATGATATTGCCGGTTCCCAGTGTCGCCGCCAACGTCGTCGTAAGCGTTCCAAACGAACTCATTCCCGTCTTTTCTGTCCCGGTTCCGCGGAGTGACAGGCGGATCCCGGTTCCTAATTTTCTCTGTACAACCCCCGTATAGATTGTAAAATAGACATGAATGCCAAATAAAAGAATTAAGACCGGACCGCTGAACAGCCATCCATTGACCGCCTGAATCACCCGCATCGCCACGTACCCACATCGTATCATTTATAAAAAATATGCACGGCGGGAGAAAAAAAGAACGGCGGAATTCTTGATTTTCTCTGCAAAATTGTGTATACTTCAAATCATAAATTCAGGAAAGGATCTTTTCGATGAAACATTTAAAATACACTTTGACGCTGCTTCTCTGCAGCAGCATACTGGTGCAGACCATTGCCCCACAGGCGCAGGCAATTTCGATATCCGAGGCATTTGCCACACCTTCCCCTTCTTCATCTTCTTCGGGTTCCTCGGTGATCAACGAAGCAACCGGAAAAGGAAAGGGCATCTCTTATACGATAGACGGTCAGACCTACCGCTATACCGGCGAAAGCATCAATGTCGTGTACGAGTCAAAGGCACTGAACCTGACGCAGACACCGGCTGTCACGATCAACGGAACGGTTATGGTTCCTTTGAAAGAAGCCTTTGCCAAACAGGGAATCAAAGCGAGTTATCATTATTATAAGAAAATCAAAAAGATTAAAGTGACAAAAAATAATAAGATCGTTATCATGCACCTTGGCGATACGACGATGACGGTCAACCAGAAAAACAGCACGCTCCCGCAGGCACCGGTTTCCGTTACCTACGGAAAATCCAAAGTGAAGACCATCCTGGTTCCGTTCCGCGAGATCGTTGAAGCGCTGGGGATCAATTATCTGTGGGACAAGGATCTGGGTGTCGCACAGTTATCCAAACCGGTTTTAAATTTTGTCGGAAAGCACTATTTCACGCCGTACAACTGGAGTTTAAATACCTATGCCACGATTCAGAAAAACCGCGTCGGACGTGCCTCTCTTGCCGAATTTAAACGGCTGGTAAATTATAAAAAGGATACGACGTATGGATTCCAGTATCTGCGCCTCGACCAGTACCGCGAAGTGGATGAGAAAAAATTCATCTCGACATTTAACTATTTTATCAAGGATTCCTGCGAAAATAACGGCTATTCCCCGACACGCAGTGTCTTGTACGGAAAAGGCGATGTCATGCTTGCCGCTGCAAAAAAAGAGGGCATTGATCCGATGTATTTTGCCGCGCAGACTTTTATCGAATCCGCTTACGGGCGCAGTTCGCTCGCCCGCGGAAACAGCATTTCGAAAGTGGCACTTCCTTCGTACGCAAGACGCGGAGGCAAATTTATCACAAAGAGCATCAAAAAGAGTGTCAAAGTTTACAACCTTTATGGAATAAAAGCATACGACAGCGACCCTCGTGTGGGTGCGACATCGTATGCCTATTATCAGGGCTGGACATCCGTGGACAAAGCCATCTACGGAGCCGCCAAATTTATCCGTGAAAACTATTTTGAAGCCACGCCAAAGCAGAACACCATCTTTAAGTTCCGCTACAACCCAAGCAATCTGAGCCACCAATACGCGACAGATCCCTGGTATGCCGAAAAGATTGCACAGCGAATCATGCTTTTCAGTAACTGCTATTCGAAAAAGGCTTCGTATACTTATGATTATCCGAAATTCCGTTAGGGAAGCGCATCATTTTCCTTCTTTTGCCTGACCGGCAAAGAAGGAGACGATGGCCTCGGCGGAGGCTTCGTTGATCTCCGGCAGTTCTTTTAATTCTTCGACTGTCGCCTGACGGATGGCGTCAAGCGATTCATAGCGGCGCATCAGCGCCTTTCTTCTCGCCGGCCCGACCGTCGGAATATCATCCAGGATAGAATGCACCTGCGCTTTTCCGCGGATCTGCCGATGGTATTCGATGGCAAAACGGTGCGTCTCATCCTGTATTCTTGTAATCAAGCGAAATCCCTGTCCATGCGTGTCAATTGGAATTTCCACATTTTGGAAATAAAGTCCTCTTGTCCGGTGGTGGTCATCTTTTACCATGCCGCACACCGGAATCGATATATTTAATTGTGCCAAAACTTTTTCGCAAATATTTACCTGCCCTCTTCCACCATCCATAAAGATAACATCCGGAAACAGACGGAATGCGTCCATCTCATCGAGATCTTCCCGCTGTCCATGCGTAAAACGCCTCGTCAGAAGTTCTTCCATCGAAGCATAATCATCCGGCCCGGTCACGCTGCGGATGCGGAATTTTCGATAGTCATTTTTCTTGGCGCGCCCATCTTCAAATACGACCATGGAACCAACGGTCTCAAATCCATTGATATTGGAGATATCGTAAGATTCGACGCGGTGAAGCCCACTCATACCAAGCAGTTCCTGAATCTCTTCCATGGCACCGAGTGTCCTCGCACGCTCCCTCTTTAACTTTTCCGTATCCTGCAAAAGAACCATTCTCGCATTCCGTTTGGCAAGATCCAAAAGCCGTTCTTTCGAGCCGCGTTTCGGATGGCGGAAAAAGACTTTGTGTCCACGCTTTTTCGACAGCCATTCCAGGATCGCCTCACTGTCTTCCGGCGGTTCTTCTGTCCAGAGTTCCCGCGGTATGTACGGCGTTCCGGCATACATCTGTTTGATAAATGCCCCCAGCACATGGCTGTCCTCTTCTTCCTGCACTCCCGTGAGATAATAATGCTCCCGGCCGATCAATTTGCCGCCGCGGATGAAGAACACCTGCACGACCGCTTCGTCCTGAAGCCGTGACATCGCTATAATATCGCGGTCTTCCGCATCCTCACTCGTAATCTTCTGCCGCTCGGTCACCTGTTTCACACTGTGGATCAGATCCCGGTAAGCCGCCGCCTCTTCAAAATTCATCTCTGCGGATGCCGCCATCATTTTATCTTCCAGATTTTGTAAAATCTCCTTTGTCTGTCCATTTAAAAATGCCAATGCTCTTTCAAAGTTTCTGCGGTATTCTTCTTTATCGACATTCCCCTGACACGGTGCCGGACACTGTCCCATCTGATGATACAGGCAGGGTCTCTCTTTTCCGATATCCCTTGGAAAACGTTTCTGGCAGTTTCGCAGATGAAACAATTTATTGAGCAGTTCGATCGTATCGCGGATCGCCGCTCCGCTCGTAAACGGGCCGAAATATTTGGCGCCGTCGCGTTTCATCTGCCTCGCAAACACAAACCGCGGATAATCATCCTGAATCAGCGCTTTCAAAAAAGGATAGCTTTTGCCATCCTTTAACATCGTATTGTATTTGGGATTGTACTCTTTGATCAAATTGCACTCCAGCACCAGAGCTTCGAGTTCGCTGTCCGTCACAATGTACTCAAACCACGCGATCTGCTCGATCATCCGCTCAATCTTCGGCGATACATGGCGGCTCTTTTGAAAATACTGCCGGACACGGTTTTTCAGCACAACCGCTTTTCCCACATAGATAATATGGTCATTCCGGTCATGCATCAGATATACGCCGGGCTTTTCCGGAAGTTTTTTTAATTCTTCCGCCAGATCAAAATCTGCACGTTCCATCCTCTCACTCCTTTGTCAGTCCTTTGTCAGTCATTTATAAACCGATGAATCACATCAACCAATCCGTCTTCATCACAGTGGGGCGCCACATAATTGGCACTGGCTCTCACTTCCTCCGCGGCATTTGCCATCGCCACGCCAAGTCCGGCATATTCAATCATCGAAATGTCATTAAAGCCGTCTCCACAGCAGATCATCTGATTTCTCGAATAGCCAAGTTTTTTCAATAATTTTGACAAACCATATGCCTTGTCAATGCCAAGCGGCATCATTTCCACATAGAAATCTTCCGAACGATATACACTCAGCCGGCCTTCAAACGCCTTTGCTGCCTTCGGTTCTACATCTTTCATCCAGTCCGGATCTCCGGTCAGAAGACATTTATTCACCGGGTACGTCACTTCTTTTCCAAAATTTTCCACTACATGGATGTCAATGTCACACCCTTTTGCATCAATCTGAATATACTGGTCGGCATCATTTTCCGCAATAATATCGTTATCGTGATAGGTCATAATGCCCGTCTTTTCCCGCTTGGAAAATTCATAGATCTCTGGCACAATGCCATCCGGCAGATTGATGTTGTAGATCACTTCGCCGGTCTTTGCATTGCTGATGCAGGCACCGTTGTAAGATACGATATATCCGCCAAATTCGTCGAGGCGGATCTTGCGCGCCGTCGGCATGATCCCTGCCGTACAGCGCCCGGACGCAATCGCCACACAGATGCCCTTTTCCTGAATCTTTACTATCTCATCAATGGTCTTCCGGGATATCGTCTTGTCCGTCCGCATCAGCGTCCCGTCCACATCCAGCACCAACACTTCGTATGCCATCGTCTTCTCCACTTTCTTGATTCTCTTCGTTTCCGGTTTCTTCCAATTCTTCTTTGTTTTCTTCTTCTTTTAATTTGGTTCCTGTCGCTTCTTCGTAAATGCGGACAAACTCTTTTCCGGTAATTGTCTCGCGCTCTACCAGATAAGCAGCCAGTTCATGAAGAACGTCTTTATTTTCTTCAATCAAATGATAGGCTTTTTCATAACATTGTTTCAAAAGCGCCATCACTTCTTCGTCTACTTCGCTCTCGGTCTTTTCTCCGCAGTTCATCACGGTACGGCCGTCAAGATAACGGTTCTGGACGGATTCCAGTCCGATCAGTCCAAATTTTTCACTCATTCCATACTGGGTTACCATCGCTCTAGCAATATTGGTCGCCTGCTCGATATCGTTCGAAGCTCCCGTCGTCACATCACCAAAGATGATTTTCTCTGCCGCACGGCCACCATATAATGTTATGATCTTCGAGATCAATTCTTCTTTCGTGCGCAGATATTTTTCTTCTTCCGGCACCTGCATAACATAACCAAGCGCTCCCATCGTACGAGGCACGATCGTAATTTTCTGCACCGGTTCCGCTTTTTTCAAAAGTGTCGTCACAAGTGCGTGACCGACTTCATGATAAGCAACGATCTTTTTCTCTTCTTTTCCAAGGATACGGTCCTTTTTCTCTTTGCCGGCAAATACTACTTCGACCGCTTCAAAGAGATCTTTCTGGCTCACCACATTTCTTCCGTCTTTGACTGCCATAATGGCCGCCTCATTTACCATATTGGCAAGATCGGCTCCTACGGCACCGGACGTCGCTAAGGCAATTTCTTCCAGATTTACCGTATCGTCCATCAGCACATCGTGGGAATGTACTTTCAGGACATCAATTCTTCCTTTGAGATCCGGTTTCTCCACGATAATCCGACGGTCAAAACGTCCCGGACGAAGCAGCGCCTTATCCAGTACTTCCGGCCGGTTTGTCGCACCAAGAATGACAATTCCCTTGGAAGAATCAAATCCGTCCATCTCCGAAAGGAGCTGGTTCAATGTCTGTTCACGCTCGTCATTGCCGCCGCCATACTGGGAATCACGGCTTTTACCGATGGCATCGATCTCATCGATAAAGATAATGCATGGTGCCATCTGCTGTGCCTGTTTGAACAGGTCACGGACACGCGAAGCACCGACACCGACAAACATTTCTACAAAATCGGAACCTGACAAGGAAAAGAAAGGAACTCCTGCCTCTCCGGCAAGTGCCTTGGCAAGCAGGGTTTTACCGGTTCCCGGAGGGCCTACGAGCAAAGCGCCTTTCGGCAGTTTGGCACCAATCTTACGATATTTATCCGGATTTTTCAAAAAGTCAACCAGTTCATGCAGCGAATCTTTCGCCTCTTCTTCTCCTGCCACGTCTTTAAACGTAACACCGGTTTTCTTTTCCACATACATTTTCGCAGTAGATTTTCCCACGCCCATGATACCGCCGCCTCCGCTTCCGCGGGACATCATCCGCATCAGCAGCCAGAGTACAACCCACATACCTGCAAATGGCAGAATATACGCCAGCAGAAAACTCAGGATTCCCGAACTTGTATCATCAATCTTCGCCGAAAAATCAACATTGTACTTATTTAACATGTCCTGCACAAGCGCAGTATCCTGTACGTATCCGGTATAATACGTCACCTCAAACACCGATTTCCGGCTCTTCGGCTTAATATAAATGACGTTGGAATCAAACGTAACCTCGGATACTTCGCCCGCTTTCAGCATCTGGACAAATTTGGTATAACTGATCTCCTTCCGCGTATTTTTCTCGATCTGTGAATTTAAAAACAATATGATCGTAAGGGCAAAAAGTGCCGCTAATACGCAGATAATAATATTGGTTTTGTTTTTCTTCGAACCGTTCTGCTGGTTTTTATTGTTATTTTCCATGTGTATTGGATTCCTTTCTCTTTTTTACAACTCTCATCAGGATCTTTTATTAAGTATAATAGATTTTCCTTTATAAATCAATGGCATAGATGTGAAAGATTCGTGAAAAAAAGTTTACATTTTCCTATTGAATACGTTTCACAAACATAGTATAATATATAAGTATTTGAATTTTTCGTTATTCTATACCGCTTTTGTGCGGTTGGAACAAACAGAGGATAGAATGATACTGCCAAGTGCAGTATCCGCCATAAGGCAGAAGGAGGAAACATGGCTGTAAAATATGTATTCGTAACAGGTGGTGTTGTGTCCGGTCTCGGAAAAGGTATCACTGCTGCATCATTAGGAAGACTTCTGAAAATGAGAGGTTACAGTGTCACGATGCAAAAATTTGATCCTTATATCAACATTGATCCTGGCACCATGAACCCAATTCAGCACGGCGAAGTATTCGTTACCGACGACGGTGCGGAAACTGACCTTGATTTGGGACATTATGAACGTTTTATCGACGAGAGTCTCACCAAACAAAGTAACGTCACAACCGGAAAAGTATACTGGTCCGTTCTCTCGAAAGAAAGACGCGGCGACTATGGTGGCGGTACCGTACAGGTGATTCCTCATATTACAAATGAACTGAAAAGCCGCTTTTACCGCAATGACGGCTGCGATGAGACGCAGATTGCGATCATCGAAGTCGGTGGTACGGTTGGAGATATCGAAAGCCAGCCATTTTTAGAGGCAATTCGTCAATTCCAGCTGGATGTCGGACATGAAAATGCAATTTTGATCCATGTCACATTGATCCCATATCTGAAAGCATCCTCGGAATTAAAAACAAAACCGACACAGAGCAGTGTCAAAGAACTTCAGGGAATGGGAATCCAGCCAAATATCATTGTTTGCCGTACAGAGATTCCTTTGGAAAAATCCATCAAAGACAAAATTTCCCTTTTCTGTAATGTACCAAGTTCTCAGGTTATCCAGAATCTGGATGTGGATACATTATATGAAGTTCCGCTCGCAATGGAAGAAGAGCATCTTGCAGATATAGCCTGCAAATGCCTGAATCTCGATTGTCCAAAACCGGACCTTGCCGAATGGGAAAATATGGTTTATTCGATCAAACACCTCTCAAAAGATGTTACGGTCGCTTTAGTTGGAAAATATACCGCTCTCCACGATGCTTACATCAGTGTCGTAGAGTCATTGAAACACGGTGGCTTTGCCCACAATGCCCAGGTAAATATCAAATGGATAAATTCGGAAGAAGTAACACCGGAAAATGTCGGTGAACTTCTCGGTGATGTCAGCGGGATCCTTGTTCCGGGCGGATTTGGCAACCGTGGTATCGAAGGTAAGATCACGGCGATCCGGTATGCCCGCGAAAACAAGATTCCATTCCTGGGTCTCTGCCTCGGCATGCAGCTTGCGATCGTTGAATTTGCCCGCAATGTTGCCGGCTGGTCTGATGCACACAGTGCAGAACTTGATCCTGCTACCACTCATCCGGTCATTCACTTGATGCCTGAGCAGGACGGCGTGGAAGACATCGGCGGTACGTTACGTCTCGGTTCTTATCCATGTACTTTGGACAAGGACAGCAAGGCCTATGAATTGTATGGTTCCGAAACCATCACAGAACGTCATCGCCACCGCTACGAAGTAAACAACTACTACCGTGACGACCTGACAAAAAATGGCATGAAATTATCCGGTCTTTCACCGGACGGACGCATCGTGGAAATGATGGAACTCCCGGATCATCCTTGGTTCATCGCCACACAGGCTCATCCGGAATTCAAGAGCCGTCCAAACCGCCCACATCCTTTGTTCAAAGGCTTCGTCGGCGCAGCACTGGACTATAAGGAAAGTAAATAATTAAAAGACTTGTTGGGGCGGCTCGCAGAGCCGCCCTTTATTGCCGGCAGCTGCCGGCGCCTTGCTGACGATAGTCAGCGATTCTATTGCCGATAGCGTCCTGCCGCCGAGCGTATGCGAGGGGGCGCTACTTTTTTGATAATGGCGGTCAAGGACACATTTTTTCCATTTTTTTACATAATTACGGGCAATTTTCTTACTTTCCGCATTTTTGCCCGTAATTTTCTTCTCATTTTTTCCTGAAATTACCAATTTTTTGTTTTTTTACGGGCAAAATTCTTTTTTTCTTGTATTTTGTCCGTAATATCGCCCTTGATTTTACAATAATTTCCATTTATTACGGGCAATATTTGAATAAATTCTATTTTTGCCCGTAATTAGAATCAACGTAAATCTTTCGCCTCTAAAATTTGCATAAAACGCCACGCACACAATATCCCATAAAAACCTTAACGTATCCGGTTCCCAGCCTAACTACCACTATCCGCCGCACCTTTCAGCTTTGCCGCGTCTTTTGACTGTTACCTTTTCATTTATCAACATTTATCAAAACTAACCAAAATTTAACCAAAAGTATCTTTGATAATTCGATCGATAACTTTTGTGCTGATTGTATAATCTGTTGATTCACGAGTATAGATAATATCAATTCCGGTTCGATATCCATTTTTGATATACATTTCCTCTTTTTTAAGAGCTTTCTTGCAATATGCCGGATCTGCCATAAGCCCCATGTGCTCCCATAAAATCTCTTTTCGCTTTCGCACATGCAGGCAGATAAAATCCGGATAGACGGTGCCCATTCCACGCAGATAAACCGGATATTCATAGTGATAGGGGATTCCGTGGCGATACAGACTATCCGCAATGATCTTTTCTGACTTTGAACGAACACGCTCCCCACGCTCTGTAAATATTTCCTGCTGTCCCTGGGAAAAATCCAGCCCCGTATACCGAGCATTTTGCCATTTTTTTACATATTCCTCGATTGGTTCTATTAACGGACAAATCAAATTCTTCCGATCAACCGGCTGATCATCGTAAATTTGTGTCAGCAATTCCGGTGAAAAAGCAGATAAAAATTGATCTATACTCCGGATCTCACATTCTACTTCCCATAACATCTTCATCTCATAATCCCTTTGTGCAATCGCGGATATTATATGCTTTTCCTCATTTTTCACATATCTCTTTTTAATCTTTCCCTCCGGCGTCCTGCCCCGAACATAATATTGCATATATCCATTGCTGTTTGATCTGCACAAACGTCCCTCCGGAGCATCCGACAAACTCTTCTCAAGCTGCTTTTTCCACGAATAAAGTTCCTGTTTCTTTTTCCGCAGCATATCCCTTATTTCATCGTTCATTTAATCCATCCCTTCTATGTTTATTTTACTTATGGAAATTTCTTGTCGAAATGACAAATAAAATCGAGCGGGCTGACTCATACTCACTACATTATAAAAGACCCACGTTATTTCTAAAAGTATAACATGGGTCAATTCGATATTCAAGTCAATTTTTTAATCCAACACAGCATTTTCTCATACTCTTCCGCTGTCGGTTCATACGAAGAAAAACAGCTTCGTTCAAAAAGATCTTCCAAATTTTCCTGTTCCAAAGACACATTTGAAACTTTACCTGCCAGATAATGAAGGCGGTCTGACGGCAAAACCAGCTGTCGGAGCGCCGGCTCTCGTTTCTCCCGGCGCCGGCTTCGTAATTCAAGATAGATTAACAAGTTCTTTGCCGTATCATTCGTATGCCAGGAGCGGTATCGGCGCACCTTCAAATACACCTGCCTGCCACCCGATAATAGAATTATCAGCACTGCCACAACAAACGCAGTGATGGGCAGTGCACCCGATGAAATAAGTCCGGTTCCAAAATTGGAAAAGGCTTCGCCGAGCTGGATCTGCGGCGAGTCGTCAATCAGTTTTTTAACAGAAGACCAAAAATCGCTGTCTGTATTTTCGGACATATTTGTCGGTGTCGCGTCCACAATCTGCCAGCCTGTTCCCGGAAAATACGCCTCCACCCAGGCATGTGCATTGGCATCGGTCAGTTCCACTTCCATGACACCGGTTTTTCCAAGAAGAGATGGACCTTGATAATAATCTTCATATTTGAGATCTTCGCGAAGTTCTCCTTTCAGGATATCGCCGTAGCCGACCGCGTACCCTTCCACATAACGCGAAGCAATACCCAGACGGCGGAGAAGGAGTGCTGCCGCTGAGGCAAAATGCATACATACCCCCTTCTTATTTTCTTCCAGGAAATAATTTACAAAATCTTTGCCTTCGGGAACTCTTCCCGGCCGGTAACTATACGTATAATTTTCGTGCAGATATGTGATCACCGTGTTGATGACGCCCGGATCTGTCCCATAATCTTTTCCCGGAATCAGCCCCATATCACGGATACATTCATCTAACACCACCGTATTTTCATCCGGAATCTGATGGTAAATATAGGAATCCACATCCTGAATCTCCGCTTTTTTGGTAAGATTGGGATAAAAAGTAAACGTATTTACCGTTCCGATCGGATTGGCAACATTCATTTTCTGCACCGTATTTGTATACTGATCATAGTCTTTGAATTTGGTAAAATATGGATAATATACATAGTCTGTATCGGCTCCTTTATTTTCTATTTCAATCGTCGCTTTTGCTTCCTCCTGTGGCAGCTTTTTGGCTCTTTTCGCCAGCGCATCCGCTTCTTCTTTCATACTTTCCGTATAAAAATACTGCGAAATCCCGGCAGCCCCACCCATCACACGATACCAGTCTGACCACTCATTATTTTCATACTGAAGTCCGGTATATCCTTTCAGATAAAGCGGATCTGTCATATACGGGGCAAAACGTATGACAAGATCCGTCTCATTGTCCGGACGCAGCATCGAAAAGTCTCCCAGTTTTCCACCACTCATCCCTCCGCGGGAGGCATAATTTGGGAAAAAGCTCCAAAAGCCCATCATTACAAAACCGGAAACGGCCTGTTCCGTACTTTTCTTGTACGCATTTTCACGATAGATCTCCCGGTTTTTCTCCTCGGTAAATACCAGACTAAACAAGCCGGTCAAAAGAACCGTCGCAAGCGCCACAAATAACACACCGAGATACACTCCGGCATTTCGCTCCACCCGGTGGCGCCGCCCATTTTTCAAAATATGGATTCCAAGAAATCCCGTACACATGCAAAATACAAAAAACAGGTTCGGTTCCTGACGAAAATACAGCGGTATGATATACAAAGGAATACATACAAAAAGCGGCATTTTCAGATTCATATAATTACTCAAAAATATATTCAAAGTGAGGATCAAAAATATACCCACAAAGATAAATGTCATCGTGACAGAAAGGTTTCGGTCTTCAATCTGTTCGGCAAATTCCGTACCGCTGTTTAATCCAAAATAAACCTCTCCACGCTCGCGGATGGCATTTATAATACCGGCAAAACCACTATTTACATACACCTTAAATGTCAAAATTCCCAAGACATAAAAAACAAAAAATACAATGTATCCAAGATCTTTACGGCTGTTTTTACGAAACGAAAATAGAAAACTAAAATACATTGCTGCAGCCAAAAGTACGAGGGCTGCGATGACATAATTACAGTCTATTTTAAAAGCGGATAAAAAGCCGCCAAAAGAGCCAAATATAATCAAAAAGCACAGAAAACCTTTAGGAATACAGGTAAAAAAACGTCTGGATCGTTGACAGTTGTATGCCTCGCCAAGAGTAAGTCCGGTCACCAGTTCTTCTTTCTTTTCTTCTACCTTTTTCTTGCGAAACCATGCCATCTTCTGTCACCTCGCTTTCCTACTGCTGCCACAACACAAGCATTTCCTCACTGACCTTCAGATACTCATGCCCCGGAGCAAGCATATGAAATGCCTGCACAGCATCTTCTTCTCCACCCTTCGTATAAAAAATCTGTTCCATAACTTCTTTCCACTCCTGCAAATTGTCTGCCGTCTTTTCACACAACCCACGATTGCGGCTGCTCCACCAATATACAGTGACCGGAATATGACTTTGCAGCACCGCAGCACCCAATTCATATAAAAAGCAGATCACCTCATCGGCCCTCTGTGGATTTTTCCGATCCAGCGAAAGCACGATCTGTAATTTCTGCGATGACATCTGAAGACGTTCTTTTACCATCAGCGCCTGTCTTTTTGCCGATAATTTCCAATGTATATCTTTCAGCGAATCCCCCGGAATATATTCGCGAACCTGCCCCACTTCCGAAAAATCACTTCCTCTTGCGGAACTTTCCGTAGACTCTGTCAATCCTGCTGCATAGTCATTTTGCTCAAACTCTGCCGCTTCTCCTTCCGGTGGCAGAATGTAGATATGTTCTGTCTGATCGACCGGTTTTCGTCTTTCATGCAAAGCGAGAAAATCTTCCACGCCGGTCTGTTTCAATGTTATTTCGATCTCTCCACACAGCTCGGAACACAAGGGCATCCGGTACACATCTTCCCCTTTCGGCGCCAACGAGATCGTCACCTCTTTTGTGGTCATCTGCTCAAAAAAACCATTTCCGATCTCCAGATAAAGTGTGCATCGTACGACAGGGAAAATGCTCTCGTTTTTGACTCGTATTCCAACCACAAATTCTGTATTTTTGGCAAATTCCGCCGCCGGGATTTCAACCCTCGCCGTAATTTTAGGCATAACAAGAGGAACCATCAGCAGGGTGACCAAAAGAAAAAGAATCATCGCCACACCGAGCAGCAAATTGAAATAGCCGCCCAAATACCAGTACATCAAGGCATTTAAGGCAAATATAAAGATAAATTCGATTCCATATTTTACTCTGCGCATACAACCTTCGTTCCTTCAAAAATCTGCTTTAAAATATCGGAAACCTGCAACCCCTGTGCTTTCGCCTGCACATTCGGCTTGATCCGGTGGGCAAGTACTTCCTGATAAATGTCCATCACATCTTCCGGCGTCACGTAATCACGGCCTTTCATAACCGCCATTGCCTTTGCCATGCGGAGAAGAGCAAGGCTTGCACGTGGACTTGCCCCAAGACGCAGCATCGGATGATTTCTCGTGTTCTCCGTCAGCCGCACGATGTAATCATACATTTCTTCACTGACATAACTTTCTTCCGCCATTTTTTGCAGTTTTTTCCAATCCTCCGACGTTATTACCGCCTGTATTCCGGAAAGAGATTTTGCTCCATTATTTTTCAAAATATCCACCGCATCCCGGTGCTCCGGATACCCCATCGAAAGGCAGATCATAAATCGGTCAAGCTGTGACTCCGGAAGCATCTGTGTACCGGAAGATCCGATCGGATTTTCTGTTGCAATTACGGTAAAGGGAACCGGCAGATTATGGGTAATTCCATCTACCGTCACCTTTTCTTCCTCCATCGCCTCCAAAAGTGCAGACTGCGTCTTTGGCGATGTCCGGTTGATCTCATCCGCGAGAAAAAGATTGGCAAATACAGCCCCTTGCCGGTACTCAAATTCTTTTGTCTTTTCATTGTACATGGAAAATCCCACCAGATCACTGGGAAGCACATCCGGCGTAAACTGTACACGGCGGTACGTCAGATCCGTCGCTTTGGCAATCGCCATCGCCAACGTCGTCTTGCCGACTCCCGGAATATCTTCAAGCAGTATATGCCCTCCCGCAAGCATCGCACAAAGCACCTTTTCTACCACTTTCTGTTTGCCCTTTACCACTTGATTGATCGTTTCTTGTAACATCTGTATTTGTCCAGCCATCTGCCAGCTCCTTTCATCTACTTTCCTTTTCCTGCTATTATTCTCTCTATTTCTTCATATCTCGCCTTCGGCCAGTCCGTTGAAGTATGAATATTTAAAATGCTGTTTGTCTCATTCATTGCGTTATAATACCACATTGCCGCCTCTTCATAATCTTTCTTTTCGTAAAAATATTCACCGAGTTCATAGCACATTTCGGAAGATCCCTCACTCAAAAGATCTTTGAGGCACATTTTAAGGATCGCCCCACTGTCACCTCGCAGTCTTGCCGCACGCACAACGATACACGCAGCCTCTTTCACTTCATCCAGGCTCCGCTCCGGCTCACATGCCGTCGCCGCAAAATACGGTTCTGCCTGGAGTACATCTTCGTCATTTCCAGAAATATACAATTCCATCGCGTACATATGATGCAGTCTCTTCGAAAGCCTCTGTCCTTTTTGGATCTGCTTCTGAAATACTGCAAAATCCCGGCTGCTGTGAACACTCTCCGGCATATGTAAGATGTCGATTTCGCTGTCATAGACGACCGGATCCAGACGAACCATCTCATGCACCGGTTCGATCCATGTAAATCCGCGCTGTCTCTTGTACAATTTAGGACGGTATTCTGCATCAAAATTATAGGCAGTGCCATTGGCAAGCTGATTGCAGTAACGCATCTGTACAATTTCTATTTCAGGGAGCAGAAGTTCCTTTAATTCGGCTAGTTTCTGATGATTGTCAGAGTCTATTACTTCATCTGCATCTGCCACATAAATATACTCTTTTGTCGCTTGGGAAAAAGAATAATTACGCGCTGCTGCAAAGTCATCGATCCATGCAAAATCATAAATTTTATCGGTGTATTTTTTTGCTATTTCTTTTGTATTATCACTGGATCCGGTATCGACAATAATGATTTCATCCATAAGATCTGCGATACTGTCAAGACACCTTGCCAGCACCTTTTCTTCATTTTTTACGATCATACACAAACTTATCGTAATCATCTGCTCACTCCTTATCTGTTCTTTTCCACCACACAGTAATCTGTCACCACGATCTGCAGCGTCCGGTTTCCGCCATATTCATTGATGGACGGATAATAGGCAAATCCCATATCAATTTTATTCGGCTGGTTCTGATACATTTTCTGCAGTTCGCTGTCTCCCCATATCTCACATACAAATTCCTCAAACGCATCGATGTCGCCAAAATATACGGCCTTTATGACATATCCCTTTTCATTTGCCACTTTCATACTCAGCACATTTCTATTTTTTCCGCGCCTTACCGCTTCCAGTATATGGAAATGTTGTTCTGCAAATACCGGCTTCGGATTTCCTACCCCGAATGGCTCCAGCGTCTGCAATTCTTCGATCAGCGGAATTGATATATACTGCACCGGCATCGCCACATCAATCCACAATTCCGGCACAAAATCGGCTTGTGTAAGTCCCGCCTCCGCATTCAACCGCCTCTCCAATTCCGGGAGATCTTTTTCATGCAGTGTCATTCCGGCTGCCATTTTGTGTCCACCAAAGCGAACCATGAGATCTTTACATGCCATCAATTTTTCAAACATATGATAGGACTCGATTGAACGCCCGGAACCTTTTACAAGCCCGTCTCCTACCGGACAGAACACAATTACGGGGTGATGGTATTCTTCTTTTATCCTTCCTGCCACGATCCCCACAAGGCTTTCATGACAGTCGGGCAAAAGCACAATATGTACCGGCTCATCTTCTTTTCCACTTTGTTGCAATATGTCAAATGCACGCTTTGCCGCCTCTTCTGTCATTTGCTTTCTGGTATCGTTGATGTCCTTTAATTCCCGCGCCATCTGCAGCGCTTTTTCTTTATTTGTCTCCTCCAAAAGTTCAAATGCTCTCGTCACCGTATCAATTCTTCCCGCCGCATTAAAGCAGGGACCGAGAATAAATCCAATGTGATACGCTTCGAGTTCTTTTCCACTTAATTCCTGTACATCGAGCAAAGCACGAAGTCCTGTATTTTTTGTATGTTCCAATGCACGCAATCCGGATTTTACCAGTCCACGGTTTTCCCCTTTTAATTCCATCACATCTGCAACGGTGGCAATTGCTGCATATTCAAGCAGTTCCTCACGTTCATCGGGCGAAATGCCTTCTTTCTCATACAGTGCGCCAATCAGCTGAAATGCCACGCCGGCACCGCAAAGGCCTTTAAATGGATATCCGCAGTCACTTTGCTTATGATCTACAACAGCATCTGCCGGCGGCAGTTCTTCCTGCACCTCATGGTGATCGGTAACAATGACTGTCATGCCTTTTTCTTTGGCATACCGGATCTCTTCATTGGCGGCAATCCCATTGTCGCAGGTAAGCAGGATCTCCGCACCGGATTCTGTCGCCTCATCCACGATCCGCCGGTTTACTCCATACCCTTCTGCCACCCGGTCCGGAGTGTAAATCCTGCTGTGTATTCCAATTTTTTCCAGTCCTTTTTTTAAAATAACCGCTGAAAAGATCCCATCGCAGTCAAAATCAGAAGAAATCGCCACGAGTTTGTCTCGGTTTTCCCGCAGGATCTGCACCGCCTTGTCCATATCTTTAAACAGCCACGGCGAATGCAGCTGTCTCCAGTCTGCCTGAATATAATTTCCAATTTCTTCCTCCGATACATCTCTATTTACAATACATCTTGCCAGAACCGGCGATATGCCAAACGTCTCACTGATTTTCTTAAAATCTGCCCGTTTGGTCTGAAGCATCCATTTTTTACTTTTATGTCTCATCGTTTTTCCTTTTCGTATATGACAAAAGCAGGAGATGGCTTCTCCTGCTTTTTTTGCAGTTCTTGATTATAATTATAATGCAAAATTTCGTAACATACAATATGAAAAATATGAATTTTTTATTAATTCAGCGCGGCAACAGGAAAGATATCCTGAATGATACGGTCTATTTCTTTTGTATTTAACACTTTTCCAGAGGATTCAAATGTCATAATTAAATTTCTTCCTTGTATATAGCCATTCTCTGCATAGGATCCAATTTTTTCCAACGCATGGTTACAATATTCCTCCTCTCCCATCATTCCAAAATGTTCCCATATAATTTCTTTTCTTGTCTCTCTATGTAGACACAAAAAATCAGGATAAATTTGTCCTTTTCCCCTCAAATAAATAGGATATTCATATCGATACGGAACCCCCGATTGATACAGTTTATCAGCAATTATTTTCTCAGATTTTGACCTCACTCGTTCGCCCTTTTGCGTATATATTTCCTGTGTATTTTCCCAATAGTCATTTCCCTTATATTTTTTGGCAATCCATTTTTCGACAAACATTTCTTCCGGTTCAATCCACGGTTTCACAAGTTTTTTTCTCCCCTCGCTCAAGGAATCATATATCTTTTCAATCCCCTTCGGATCAAACTTTGCAAATGCTTGTTTTAACTGTTTCTCCTGTTCTATAACTTCTCTTAATACTGCCTCGTTATAATCTCTCATGGCAATTTGTCTTGCTATTTCTTGATCTTCTTTTTTTAAATATTTCCACTTATCCCCTTGTTTAATATAGTATAACATTTGGTTTCTGTTTTTACTTGTCTTCATTCTTTCCGCAGGTACATTTTTCAATTCTTTTTGAATTTTGTCCTTTAAAAAAAGCAGCTGCTTATATTCTTTCTGTAACTCCTTTATAACCATATCTCTCATTCAGTGTCCTCCCTTTATTTTGTTTTCTTAATGGAAATTATTGATTCGATTGAATCTCGTTTCTAGAATTTTGATGACGGTCATGCCAAAACCTGCTTTTCAGCCTCGCGGCATGACACATACTCTCCCGACGGTCATGCCAAAACCTTCTTTCGGGCTTCGCGGCATGACACATACCCTCTCGGCGGTCATGCCAAAACCTTCTTTCGGGCTTCGCGGCATGACACATACTCTCCCGACGGTCATGCCAAAACCTTCTTTCGGGCTTCGCGGCATGACACATCCCCTCCCGGCAGTCATGCCTAAGCCTGCTTTTCGGCCTCGTGGCATGACATCCCCTCTCGGCGGTCATGCCAAATTCGCTCCCTTATTAATTAAACCCATAAATCTTCCGTGAAATCGCATATGCCCACACTAACATCTTGCGGCCCGCTTTCCCGCGGATCTGCATTGGACGGCTGAGAACCTGGTGATTGACCAGGCGGAACATTCCTTTGCTGCTCGCTTTCAAATAGTGCCAGAGTTCTGCACGTTTTGTCAGGCTCTCTTCCGATCCTTCCTTGATCAGGAAAATCGAACTGACCGTCATCATCATGGCAAGATATTTTACCATGTAATCTTTCAGTTTCTTGTTACGGATTTTCGTAAGATCGCAGGCATCGATCATAATCTTATTGACTTTGATCTGCTGGTCGATTCGCCCGATCATCACTTTTTCATTGACAGATTGATCGTCACGTCCGATATAGTAACGGTACAGATCCACATCCATATAGTACATCGTTTTAACACTTGGAAGTGGAACATAGACAAAAATATTGTCCACATAAAACGTATGCTTTGGAAGTTCCAGGCCACACTCATGAAGCATCTGCGTACGATAAATAACCGAATGCATCAGGATATTCTGGCTGATCTTAAAGCGCTTGATATCACTCCAGCCAAAAACTTCTTCCTCCGGAAATACTCCTTCATAACGAATCACTTTATGTTTGTGTTCACTCGGCTTTTCATATACATAATTTGCCAGGAACATGTCAACCATCCTGCCTTCTTTTACCATCTGACGTAGTTGATCCATGACACGCAAAAGGGCATCGCGGTCCAGCCAGTCGTCAGAATCCAGTACTTTGTAATACAGCCCTTTGGCATTTCGGAGACCGGTGTTGACAGCCTCGCCGTGTCCACCATTTTCCTGATGAATGGCACGGATAATCCCCGGATATTGTGCTTCGAATTCATCGGCAATCTTTGCCGTATCGTCTTTGGAGCCATCGTCAACGATCAGAATCTCGATATCTTCACCACCGACCAAAGCGCTTTCGATGGCATGTTTCATATATTCCTGTGAATTGTAGCAGGGAATTGCTACGGTCAATAATTTCATAATTCATTCTCCCGTTATCTGTTAAATTTCCTTTGCAAAGTCCAGCGCACGCTCGACTATTGCATCAATATTATAATATTTGTACTCTGCCAGTCTTCCCAAAAGATGGAAATTTGGAACACCTTTCACATAGGAGACATATTTCTCATAAAGCGCGTCATTCTCTTTATTGTTGATCGCATAATAGGGAATCTGTCCGTCCCTTGCCTCATATGGCATCGGATATTCGCGCATGATCGTCGTCTCCGGATCACCTTTCTGGTCTGTCAGATATTTGAATTCCGTAATACGTGTGAAATCCTCGCTCACCGTATAATTCACTACACCGTGGCTTTGGAAAAACGGCTGTTTCAAATGTTCAAATTCAAAATGAAGCGAACGATACGGCAGTCTGCCAAAACGCACATCAAAAAACTCATCGAGTGCACCGGTAAAAATAATATCTCCCACAAATGGCCCGCCTTCAAACAGTACTTTGTCTGCCGCTTCCGGCTGTATTGTAAGTACCTCTTTTGCCTGACAATTCAGTCGAATGTCAATTCCCGGAAAATCAAGCATTTTTTCAAATAACTCGGTATATCCCGGCATCGGCATTCCCTGATACGTATCCTGAAAATAGCGGTTGTCGTGGCTGACAAGAACCGGCACTCTTCCGGACACGGAAGGATCGATCTCCTTTGGTGTCTTTCCCCATTGCTTCATAGTATATTTCAAAAATACATTTTCATACACATATTCTGCAATTTCTTTTAGTTCTGCGTCTTCCTGATTCATCAGTTCAAGAATCGGAACTCTCGCACCTTCGCCAAATTTCCGGATCAATTTTTCTTCCATCTTTGGCGCACGCTCTCCAAAAACCATCGCAAGCGTATTTAAGTTAAATGGAATCGGCAGTTCTTTTCCGTATACATTTCCTACCACCTCATGGCCGAAAGAAAACCATTCGGTAAAGCGGGAAAGATACTCATACACCCGTTTGCTGTTTGTATGAAAAATGTGGGGGCCGTACTGATGAATGCGGATCCCGTATTCATCCGGCAGATCATAGCAGTTTCCGCCGACATGATCTCTGGCATCTAAAACCAATACCTTCTTTCCCTTTTTTTCAGCCAGTTCTCTGGCTGCTACTGCACCGGCAAATCCACAACCGACAACAATACAATCATATTTCTGCATCTGTTTTTCTCCAATCTGTTAATCCAAAAAGCGCATCTTGCTTTCACCTTCTTTGCGCTTTGGCGGTGCGGAAACCGGCTTACGGTTCAGTCCTGCCGCGTCTCCAAATCCCTTGGTAAATTTTTCTTTGCACACCGGGCAGTAACGTCCGGTCTTAATCATCGTACCGCATCCCTCGCACTCAATTCCAACCGGCGAATCATCTGCGAAACTAAGCCTCTCTTCGCGGATCCACCGTTTGATCTGCTTTGCCGGAACATCCATCGCTTCTGACAATTCCGCGATTCCCGTGTGAGGATGTTCATATACATATTTTTTTACTTCCGGAAATTTATCATCAAATTCTTTCAGGCAGACCGGGCAGATTCTCGGTCCACTGATATGATTAAATAATTTTCCACATCTTGAACAAGTAGTTACATCCATAATATCCTCCATTTCCATGCATCTCTTTCATGCATTTACCTTTATGAAACAGTTCCTATGCACAAACTGACAAAACAGATTTCTTCCGAACCGGCTTTTTTCAGCACTTTTCCGCATGCTTCCAAAGTGGCTCCCGTTGTATAAATGTCATCCACAAGAAGAATTCTCTTTCCCGCAACCGGTTTCGTCACCGCAAATCCCTTTTGAAGGTTTGCAATGCGTTTATGCATATCCAATGTTTTTTGTGGTTTTGTATCCTCTGTTCGTATGAGTAAATCGGACAACACCGGCATCCCCAGAGATCCGCCCAGGTACTCTGCCATAACAGCTGCCTGATTAAATCCTCGAAAACGTAATCGTTTTTTATGTATGGGCACCGGAAGGATCATATCCAATCTTTCTCTGTAAATCCATTCTCCAAATGCGTCTGCCATCCGCTCTGCAAAATAATTTCCAATTTCAAAACGTCCTTCGTATTTGAATTGGCGGATCACCTGCTGCATCCGCTCATCGTATAAGTACAGCGCTTTTCCGGAGGATACAACATACTCTCTCTGACTGCAGTCCTCACACAATTCCTGGGTAATATCCGCAATGGGTTTGGAGCATCTCTTACAGCGCGGCTCCGTAATCGGATGAAGCTGCCTGTCACACGTTTCGCACAACATTTCCACGCGTTTACCCGGCATCGTCTTTCCGCACGCAGCGCATTTGTGGGGGAATACAAGTGTCATCAAAAAATCTTTCATGCATTTCCTTTCCCATACTACACATATCCATTTTTATTTTATCAAATTTTTATTCATTTTGCAATTCCTTTAACCGAATTTGCAACGTAGAATATCTTTTTTGTTCGGACTCATTGCGAATCATATCAAGAACCGTTTTTTTGCGTCCCACGATCGTCACGCATTGTTTTCCTCTGGTAACAGCCGTATAAAGAAGATTCCGGTTAAATAACACCCGTGGGCCGTAGAACAAGGGGATCACAACCGCCGGATATTCGCTTCCCTGCGATTTGTGGATCGTGATCGCGTAGGCAAGTTCCAGTTCTTCCATATCGCCGGCCGTATACGTAACATGTTTTTCTTCATCAAAGACCACTTTAACCTCTTTGCTGTAAAGGTCAATCTCCTCAATGATTCCGCAGTCGCCGTTAAATATGCCGGTTCCCTCCTCGATCACCACGCCATGATATCCCAATATTTTCCAAGGCATCTGATAATTATTTTTAATCTGCATCACCTTATCCCCCTGGCGGAAAATGGTATCATGCACCGTCATTTCCGGTTTCCCGGGCGATTCCGGATTCAGATACCGCTGTAAGATCTGGTTGCAGCGGATCACACCGAGTTCGCCCTTTTTCATCGGAGTAAGCACCTGCACATCAAACGGCGTACAATCCGTGTATTTTGGCATCTTGTCGCGCACAAGCCAGAGCATCATCTGCAGGACGCCGTGTTCATCTTCGCGTTCCATGCAGAAAAAGTCACGGCTTTTATTGTCCAGCGTAATGGCTTCCCCTTTATTGATCTTGTGGGCATTGACGACGATATCACTTTTCGCCGCCTGTCGGAAAATACGTTCCAATTTGACTACCGGGCAGCATTCCGACTGAATGATGTCACGAAGTACGTTTCCCGGCCCGACGCTCGGAAGCTGGTTCACGTCTCCGACAAGGATCAGCCGCGTTCCGACGGAAATTGCCTTTAACAGACTGGTAAACAGATAAATGTCCACCATCGACATCTCGTCGATAATGATGACATCCGTTTCAAGCGGATTCCATTCATTTCGTTCAAATGCCTCCGGTGTCTCGCGCCGTTCTTCCACGCTATCCGCAGCATCCATCCCTGCACCGTTGTAGCCGAGCATACGGTGGATCGTCTGCGTCTCATGGCCGGTCGTCTCACTCATCCGCTTTGCCGCGCGCCCGGTCGGCGCCGCCAGAAGGATACTCTGCCCTTCTTCCTCCAAAAGTTTTATGATCATATTGATCGTGGTTGTCTTACCGGTTCCCGGTCCTCCGGTAATCACAAGAAGCCCGTTCTTCAAAGACTCAAAGACCGCCAGCCGCTGTCTGTCATCCAGATGAATGTCCGATTTCCGCTGTAATTCTTCTAATATCCGTTCTTCGTCAATTCCGGATTTATGCGTCACGCTGCCAATATCCAGAAGCATCCGCGCACAATTCAATTCACCATAATACAATGACGGCAGATAAATTTTTTCGCCATCCCGCACGAGGCTTTTATCGTATTCCATCTCTTCCTGTACGTGCATCAGCTGCTCTATGCTTACACCGAGAAAGTCAATGCAGTGATGGTACAATTCCTCATTTGGCAGATAAATATGCCCGGATGCAGTTGCCAGCGTCAGCACATAAAGAATCCCTGCCCGGATACGAAAATCGGAATTGCGGTCAAGACCGGATTTCATCGCGATATTGTCCGCGATCCGGAATCCCACGCCCCGGATATCTTCTGCCAGCCGGTACGGATTGGTCTTTACGATCCCATACAGATCCTCTTTGTACGTTTTGTATATTTTTACAGCGAGCTGGTTGCTGATGCCATATTGCTGCAAAAAAAGAAGGGCATTCCGCATCTCCTTTTTTTCCTCGAACTGCTCGGCGATATCCATCGCCTTTTTCTCGCTGATTCCCTTTACTTCACTGAGCCGTTCCGGCTCTTTTTCAATGATCTCAAATGTCTTATCTCCAAATTTATCCACGATCCGCTTTGCCAGTCCACCGCCAATCCCTTTGATCGCGCCGGATGCCAGATATCTCTGCATCGACAGCGCATCATCCGGAGAACGGCTCTCGCTCTTCTGCACTTTAAACTGTTCATGGTATGTCGGATGTGTCACCATATCGCCGTACAGTGTAAGATACTCCCCTTCATTAATGAACGGAAATGTTCCGACACACGTATCCAGATATTCTTCTCCCTCTTCCTGCGAGACAAATTCAAATACGGTATATCCATTTTCCTGATTGCGATAAATGATATGCTCCACATATCCTTTTTTCTCTTCCATCGTCTCGTTCCTTTCCCGTCGCTGCACATTTTAACACTTTGGTCTTTCTTCTGCATAAGTCGACAAAGCGCCCTTGCCAAGGATGCAATGGGCGCTCATTTCTTTCATTTTTTAATCTTTATTCGGTCTTTGCCGCCGTATCTGTCGTAGTAGTTGTCATCCCGGAATTCCGTGCCATTGACTCATACAGCATCTGTGCGATGCCAAGTCCCTGACCGCTGGAAACCATTGTGTCTGCCATCGACTGATACATCTGGTCGCCAAACATCTCCGTGTACTCATTTCCCTCTTCGTCGTCATCGCCGAAGAGTTTGGCAGATTTTTCCATATTTTCAAACATTTTCTGTAACAGATAAGCTTCAAAATCCTGACAGGCTGACATCATTTCGTCATCGGTGCCTGCGTCTTTGATCTGACTTGTCAACTGATCTGCCGATGCGGTGCTTTTCAAAGCCGCCGTAGACAGCGTGGAAGTACTTCCAAGGCTGTTATACAGATCGTTTACCGATAATGACATCAAATCCCTCCTTACTTTCTATCAAGAACGAAGATTATTCGCCTGCTGCAGCATCTCATCGGATGCTGTGATCGCCTTCGAGTTCATCTCGTAAGCACGTTGTGCGATAATCATATTTACCATTTCATCTACTGCCTGAACATTGGAACCTTCCAAATATCCGGACACAATCTTTGAATTCAACTGGTTTGCCATATAGATCGTCGGCTGGCCGGAAGCTTCTGACTGTTTCATGATCGTATCCGAACTTCTTTCCAGTCCTGCCGGATTCGGGAAATTGGCAAGTCCGATCTGGATTCCCATCAACTGCGCATTTCCCGTATTGTCCGGGTACATAAAGTTTCCGAACTGGTCAACGGACAATTTGGAAGAGTCCGTTCCCTCCGGAAATGTAATCGGATTTCCATTGACATCCAACACCGGATTTCCGTTGGAATCCGCAAGTGCCAGTCCGTCTTCCGATACGGCTACGTTGAAATTACCATTTCTTGTATAGCCGATCGTACCATCGTTTTGGCGAACCATGAAAAATCCTTCGCCCTCGATCGCATAGTCAAATGCTCCGCCGGACTCCAGCAAAGCTCCCTGCGTGAAACTGGACACGATCGCTGCCGGGCGGACACCAAGTCCTACCTGTGCGCTGACCGGTTTCGGATCTCCTTTGCTGTCATACGAATTCTGCTGCAATGTCTGATAAATAAGCGATTTAAAATTTACCGCCTCTGTCTTATATCCTGTTGTATTAATATTCGATAAGTTATTCGAAATAGTATCTAAGTTTGTCTGCTGTGCAACCATTCCGGATGCCGCAGTCCAAAGTGAACGCATCATAGGCTCATCCTCCTGTCATCAACTCAGCCGTCCTACCTGATTTACTGCCTTTTCCAGCATCGAATCCTGCGAACGGATCATTTTCTGGTTCGCTTCGTATGCTCTCGTTACAGTAATCATATCGACCATTTCCGACACAACATTAACATTGGATTGTTCTGTATATCCCTGCAGAACCGAAGCATTGGATGTCATCTCAGTTGCTCCGTCCACGACACGGTAAAGATTATCGCCGGTTTTCAATATGTAATCATAATTTTCAAAATCAACAATCTTTAATGTATCCTTTACTTCTCCATCCACGGTGATCCTGCCGCTGTTATCAATCGTGATATCTTTGGCATTCGGATCGATCTGAATATCTCCACCGGTTCCCTGTACACGGTTTCCCTGCGAATCCACAAGATATCCATCTTTTGTCATCTGAAAACTTCCGTCTCGGGTATATCTTGTCACCGTTTCTCCTTTGGCATTTGTCGTCGTGATCGTAAAAAATCCACTGCCGCTCAATGCCAGATCCAGTGGGGAATCCGTCCCGCGGAGCGACCCCTGCGAATAATCCGTATATACTTCACCAACTTTTACCCCCAGGCTCATCGTCCCGATTGCCTGATTGTGGTATGCTTGAGATCCATCTCTTATTTTGATCGTCAGTAATTTATCAAAGGACTGGCTGCTCACACTCTCCTGCTTATAGCCGAGAGTGTCTGCATTTGCCAGATTATTTGATATTACATCCAATCGTTTTTGCTCGTTGACCATCCCTGTCCAACCCGTATAAAGACCTCGTAACATAGGCTTCCTCCTATTTTTCTCCGGATGTTCCACTCAAAAACTCAACATACTTACCTGTTCCGATGGCAACTGCCGTCATCGGTTCTTCTGCTGTCATCGTCGTGATTCCGGTCTTGCTCTCGATCAATTCTTCCAGACCATACAAAAGGCTTCCGCCTCCGGTCAGGACAATTCCACGATCGGCGATATCTGCTGCCAGTTCCGGCGGTGTCTTCTCCAATACACTGTGAACGGCATCCACGATCTGAAGTGTCGTATCGTGAAGTGCTTCTTCCGTCTCTTTGGAGGTGACGGTGATCGTCTTTGGCAGACCTGTCACCAGATTTCGGCCGCGTACATCAACCGTCTCTACTTCCGGCCGCGGATACGCAGAACCGATGCGGATCTTAATATCCTCCGCGGTTCTTTCTCCAATCAGCAGATTGTGTTTTTTTCTCATATAGCGAACGATGGCGTCATCAAAATCATCGCCGGCAATCTTAATGGACGTACTTACTACCGTACCTCCCAAAGAAATGACAGCAATATCTGACGTACCACCACCGATATCTACGATCATATTTCCACAAGGACGCGCGATATCAATTCCCGCACCAATGGCTGCGGCAATCGGCTCCTCGATGATCTTTACATCTCTTGCGCCTGCCTGAAAAGCGGCGTCTTCTACTGCTTTTCTCTCTACTTCCGTAACTCCGCTCGGTACACAGATACTGATGAGCGGTTTGCGGAATCTCTGTTTTCCAACGGCTTTCGAGATAAAATATTTCAACATTTTTTCTGTTACTGTATAATCAGAAATAACGCCCTGACGAAGCGGACGTACGGCTACAATATTCCCCGGAGTACGGCCAAGCATCAGTCTGGCTTCTTCTCCAATCGCTTTGATTCGATTTGTGTCTCGGTCAAATGCCACTACACTTGGTTCTTTTAAAACAACACCTTTTCCTTTTACATATACAAGGATACTCGCTGTTCCCAAATCTATTCCAATGTCCATGACGTTCTCCTTTCTTCCTCTTCTTTGTCAATCGAACATATTATCTATATTTTATATCTTGTTAATCTTACGTAAACATACCTACTTTAATTATAAACGCATTCTGGATTTTTTCAATCGTTTTTTTCAAATTTAACATATATTTCACATATTAGCAAAATTTACTCCGCCAATGCGGCCTTTATCATGATTGCACATTCCACACGTTTTTTCTGAAGTGCACAGCCGATCTCGTAAGGCTGATTGATGTCACCATGCATATTATAGGCATTTGCGGCACATCCACCACTGCAGTAAAACTTGGCAAAGCAGTTGCGGCATTCTTCTTTGGCATAGACGTTGCACAGTTTGAATTCATCGCGGACCGGCTCATTGACGATGCCGTCATCCACATTTCCGAGAAGGAAATCTTCGTTTCCGACAAACTGGTGGCATGGATACAGGTCTCCCCAAGGTGTCACTGCCAGATACTCCGTTCCCGAACCACAGCCGGAAAGTCGTTTGTACACGCATGGTCCGCCGGTCAGATCGATCATAAAGTGGAAGAAATTGAATCCCTTCCCCTCTTTTTCACGTTTGATCATTTCTTTCGCAAGGCGGTCATATCCCTCGCAGATCACCGGAATGTCCTCTTCACGGATCGCATATGGTTCACTCGGATCTGCCACAACCGGCTCAACCGAGATCTGCTTGAATCCCTCATCGGCAAGATGGAGTACATCTTCCACAAAATCCAGATTATAATGCGTAAATGTTCCGCGTGCGTAATAGCGGTTCTGTCCGCGGCTTTCTGCTACTTTTTTAAATTTATCCAAAATAAGATCATAACTTCCATCGCCGTTTTTATTCGGGCGCATGTGGTCATGAACTTCTTTTCTTCCATCAATACTAAGGACGATATTGTCCATCTCTTTATTGGCAAACGCAATGATATCGTCATCCAAAAGCACACCATTGGTCGTCAGGGTAAAACGAAAATGCTTGTCATATGGCTCTTCCAGACTTCTTCCGTAGGCAACGAGTTTTTTTACCACATCAAAGTTCATGAGCGGCTCTCCTCCAAAGAAATCCACTTCGAGGTTGCGGCGGCTTCCGGAATTTTTCACCAAAAAGTCCAGTGCCTTTTTTCCGACTTCATAACTCATCAGAGAACGGTCTCCATGATACTCACCCTCGCCGGCAAAACAATAGCGGCAGGAGAGGTTGCAGGCATGCGCAATGTGAAGGCACAGCGCCTTTACCACGGTCTGGCGTTTTTTGAAATCGATCACACCGTCTTTGTACGTATCTTCGGTAAACAGCGTGCCATTTTCCCGCATTTCTTCCAGATCCTGATACAGCTCTTCCATTTCCTCTTCTTTTACTTCCGGATATTTTTTCAAAATTTCCGCTGTGATCTCCGATTTTCCTTTTGTCTCATACATCCCGATCACATCATATGCCACATCATCCACGACATGAATCGAGCCACTGTTTACATCTAAAACTATATTATAACCATTATTTTTATATTGATGAATCATCTTTTTATCCTCATTCCATTTTGAATTCAAAGGTCGTTTTCGGAGCAACGCCCCAAACTCTCATTTTTCAATAAGAAAGGACTTTACCCGACCCAAATCAGGCAAGTCCTTTGCCACTTTTCGTACTTCTCCGATACAATCTGATCTTACTTGTTCTCGCAACTCTGGTTTCCTACTGTGCAAGATGTCTTACAAGCAGACTGACAGGATGTCTGGCACTCACCGCATCCGCCTTTTTTCATTGTATCTTTCAGATTTTTTGTTGTCAGAGTTTTAATTCTTTTCATGATAATCAATTCCTCTCATATTTATCGTACTATGATTTAGTATATCACAACTTTTTCTCAATTTCAATGGGGATTTGACTTTTTCTTCTTCCTATTTAAGGGCACATTTATTTTTCTATCAAATCTTCCATCGTACAGCCAAGTGTTTTGGAAAGACGATATATCGTATCCACGCTTGCTTTATTTATATCTTTATTGCGTTGCTCGTACATCTGAATAGAACGAAGGCTGACATTAGATTTCCGTGCAAGTTCCGCTTGTGTACAGCCGTATGCAACACGAAGCCGTTTCAAGTTTGTGTCCGGGAAATACTCCTTGATTCGTTCATTCACAATATCCACAAACTTAGAAATATCTGCCTCGTGGAGCGTGTAGTACATTTGCTGAAGATCATCAAATGAAAATGCCTTGAAAATTTCGCTGAACTTTCTTGCCGAATCCCATTGATAATAGGCAACTGCCCAGCCAACCCAATATTCCTTTGAACGTCCAAAATGCTCCTCGGGTTCGTCGGTAATTTCTTTCCTCATTGTCTCCAAAATGATTTCACGGACAATTTCTATCCCGCTTTTTCCTGCAAGATAGGTCGGTTCTCCATTCTCCATTTTTTTACTTACAGTACTTGCCAAAAAGAGTTTTACAAAATCACCGCCCGCAATGCTGCAAGTATTTACGGCATAATCAAAAGCATCCCCCAATGCCGATTGTGCCTTATTTAGATATATTTCTTGGTATGCATGGGTCATCATTTGTGATACCTCCTCTGATAATATCCTGGATATATAAGCCATCGCTCTCTTCCTCAAGCATTCCAAAATAATGCTGGTTCGCCTCGTCATCTCTTGCCTTACGAAGCACGTAGAATTCTTCCTTTTCTGCAACATCAAAGCCCTCAAACTGAATGCGGGAGAATGCAAACTTGGATTTCAAGACGACCTGTTCACCAAGTTTACCCAAATGCATCGCTCTTGCAAGCTGTTCCACGGAAATTCCGTTATTCAAGAAAGACTCAGCATAATCAAAATAGGAATCGTCCGCACGATAGCCCGTTACCAAATCGTAGGCATTTGTATTAATACCAAAGTTATCAATCAAGTACCTTTTGGCTCTATGCGCGACCGGTGTTTTTATCGAAAACAAACGATGCTCGGCCAAAACCGCGATCCAGTTCAAAATCGTATAATCCGAACTGTTCAGGTTTAGTATGTTCAAATATTCTGTGTCCAATGTATATCGGTTTGAAAATCCATCTCTAAGAGAGGAAACCGCCCATTCTTTTGCAAGGGGCTCGCTCTCGGTGCAGTAAAAACCCAATCCGAAATCGTTATTCTTTTTTCCTTCACCAAAGACAGGAGTTTCCACAATTTTTTCCGATCCATGAAACAAGGTGATTTTTTTGTCCATTTGCAATACCTCCAATCCTATTTTTATTATTGTATCACTATAGTGATAGTTCGTCAAGTTGTTTCAAATAATATTGCGTGGATTTGACTTTTTCTTTTTTTGTGATAAGATAACACCAGCATTATTATCTTATTTTTCCATCGGCGAATGGATCCTGTGGTGTTCTTCCATTGTGCTGATCATTGTGTCCTTTTGCATGAAACGGCTGTGATGTTCCTTGCCGCGTTTCTGATCACCACCGCTTTTTACTATATACTGAGTTATTTTCACACGGCAAACATAGTCCCAAGCACGATTTCTGTCACCACAAGTTTTCTTGCCGTTTACCTGACGTTTCGCCGCAGTCCGTATTTCAGTCTGGCTTACGCCGCCAACGATGTCGTACTTATCATCTAATGGACGCTTGCGAGTCTTTGCGACAAACGGTACATCGCGGTCATCGTATGCTTTGCAATGTTTTTGGCAAATGACATCTACGGGTTTATCAGCTGGCAGCGGATGAAGGTGAAACAGGGGGAGGGGGAGGGATTCCCCCTTACCGCCCCTTGATCTTGTATGTTTCTCCCCAAAATGTTTCGAATGACACCCCACCATAATCAAATGGAATCCTTTTGTATTGAATATAATACGTTTTACCTTTCCTTAACTTTTTCATTTTAATTCTGGTTACGGAATCATCAAATACTGCAGGAAGACATTTGGCGTTTTCCATTTTTTTACTGCCTGCATATCGTACTTGAAGGAGAAGGTATCTCGACTCAAAATCTCCTTTGCATCCTATGTCAATACAGTCAGCAGGGAGATAATCCTTTAATAACGCTCCTATATCCAGCACTAATGTTCCGCTCTGATTTTTCTTCACGGATATGTTATCTATCATCGGTGCCACTGTAATGTTTCCTTTCAAACCTTTACTGAACTGCGATACTCTTGCATTATACCACGTTCTGGTTATTCCTGTTTGAAACTTCTTACCTTCTGCCTGATATCTCCAGCCCGAAAAGCAAATGTTTTTCTTATTAGAATACACGTTTTTCGGTAACTTGGGTTCTTTTCCATATACATAAGATGTCGGAAGTTTTCCGTTCATCTGAATTTTATACTTTTCAATATTCTTTGTATCATAAGATAACTTAAAACGCTTTCCTTTCGACTTTACTTTTTCGCCCGGCTTTACTTCTGCCACTTTCTCTTTTCCGCGATACCAATTCATAACATATTTACTCGCTGAAAGCGGATATGTCACCTGGGATTTATTTTGAATAACCTTTAATCTCGAACAATCCTGATGACACGGTTGTATTTGATTTACATTTTTGGGAATTACCAATTTTTTCAAACTTACACACCCGGCAAAAGCCCCTTCGCCAATCTTCTGTATGGAATCCGGAATATGAATTGTTTTCAGACTTATACAATCCATAAATGCATTCAGCGGTATCTCTGTCATCCCCTTTGACAATCGAATCCTTTTCGCCCGTGCACAATGCTCAAAAGCATTCTTTCCAAGCTGAATGATCGAATCCGGTAAAATGAGTTCCTGAATCGCTGTACAGTAAGAAAATGCATACCTTCCTATCTTTGTAATCTTTTTCGGAAAAGATAAATCATCTAACTTATTACAATAAGCAAACGCAGAATCCCCTATCTCCTTTATTTCCTCTGACAATTGAATCTTTTTCAAATTTGTACACTTGGAAAAGCATTTTGAAGGAATTGTGGTAACCGCATCCGGTATACACATTTTTTCAATTGACTCACATCCGTCAAATGTACTCGCCTCTAACTTTTGCAAACCATTTGGCAAAATAATATCTTTCAATTTTTTACAGTCACCAAAAGCACCTTCGCCAATTTGGTTGACCGAAGCCGGAAGATTCATTTCTTCCAGCTCCAGACATGAACTAAATGCATATTCACCAATACGGGTCAGACAACTTTCTTCCTGTATCGTAACCTTCTGAAGCGATTTATTGCTTTCAAAAGCTCCACTCTCAATGACTTGCACATTTTTAGGAATCGTGACGCTTTTCAGGCGATAATTATATTGAAAAGCATTTTTCCCAATTTTTTCCAATGAATCCGGTAATTGAATCCCGTCTTTTAAAAAGTCATATTTATAAATGACCTCCACAGACGAGAATGCTGATTCACAAATAGATGTAATTCCCTCTGAAATCACAACTTTTCGTATTCCTTTCCAGCAATCCTTTTTCTTCATCCATGGACTTGATGTCATTTCTCCCTTTCCGGTAACTATAAGAATTCCATCCGAGCATGTCCATCGTACATCTTCACCACACATTCCCTCGTATTTTTCCTGTGCGTGCGAGACATAGCAATTTAAAATTCCCAAGCAACATATTAATCCCAAAAACAATATTCTTTTTACGAATTTCATAGTAATCCTTTCTTCAAATCCTAATGTTCTTTCTGCAATTTGTATATAGTAATTTTTCTTAAATTTTAATCACAACACTTCTTTTTCCAACCCACACATCGCCCCACTCTTCATCTTCCATCTCTGTATACGCCACTTGCACATAATACCGCTGATTCTTTTTTAATTTACGAATATATCGCTCTTTAGAGGAGGATGATCGAGCACAATATTTTGCATCTTTCATATTCTTATGCTGAGAATATCTAATGTCAAATGTTCCAAATGAAACAACGGAATCACTATCATCTATCATTATTTTTATTGCCTGTTTCTTCACATTTTTCACTTTATACTTTACCCAAATAGGTTGCAGTACAATATTACCTGACAGTGTAGTACTTGTTTGAGTACAATAATAACCATCTTCATCAGAAGGATTATACCATCCCAGCAACGCATAATTTTTCTTTTGTACATTCAATGGTAATTTAACCGCTTTACCATAAGTATAACTTGATGGCAATTTCCCTGCTTTCTTTCCTCCTAAAAGTTTATAGGAAATCTTAAATTTTCTTCCTTTCGATGTTGCTGTACTTTTTCCTTTTAATTCTTTTATTTTTCTCCCCCCGGCATACCAAATTTTATTTCCTTTACAATCATCTAATTTGAGTTGCTGATTTGAGTAATTAACAATTTTCTTTAACCTTGGACAATCCTTTATCGGATTTTGCCAAACCGTTACTTGCGCCGGAATAATAAGCTGAACCATATTTTCACACTTTCGAAAGGCATTCTTTCCAATCGTCGTAACTGTATCCGGTATTCCGATTTTCTTCAACTGCGAACACTCTAAAAAACAGTCTTGGGGAATCTCCAGCAGCCCCGATGGCAATTGTATTTCGCGTAAACTTTTACACTCCATGAATGCACCCTCGCCAATCGTACGCACTGTAGAAGGTAATTCTATTGACGTTACTTCCGGATAATATCTGGCAAAACAGTAATCTCCCAATCCCGTTACCCCTTCTTTGACAATTATTTTTTTTATTTTTGTCATCTTATCTTCTTCATAATAATGAATGTCCCGGCTCGGAATATCACCTTCTCCCGTTGCGGAGATAACAAGTGTATCCCCCTTGATCACCTCATACTCAATATTAGTTTTTGCCATTGTCTGCGTGGGAATCAAGCCCAAAGCGACAATAACAAAAGCAATAGACAGCAGTAAGGTTTTTACATATTTTCCCATTTTCACCTTCCCTTTAAGTTTTGCGATTGAACCTGCTTCATTTATCTGACAATATCAACCGCCTGTTTCAGATACCATTTTGGACAAAGCAATTTCAAATCTTCCTCTCCATATTCATCTTCATAATAGTATGAAATACGAACATAATAACGTTTTCCTGCCTTTAGGTTCTTAAAAGTGTTCTCGTATATTTCTTTGGTTTTATCTTTTGACAACCAAAAAGTTTCGGCTTTTGACATATCTTCATTTTCCGATATTTGAGCAATATATCCAATTTCCATATCATCTTGATCGTCGTATTTTTCAAGTTTTGTCTGCAATTTGCCATCATCAACGGATACCTTTAATTCACCGCCGGACAGATTCGACAGATCCAGTTTAACAAACATTGCCACAAAATCAATATCCTGATTA
>CAKRDZ010000018.1 GCA_934316845.1 uncultured Eubacterium sp.
TACCTCTTTTCTTTCTTTCTTTATTATATTATATCTTATTAGCCACCCCTGTTACAACTATATTATAGCACCTCAACCTTTGCTGTTAGTGAGTTTTACTGCTGTCCATGCGTGGTCACATTCGTAGCAACTGATTTTTGTACCGTATAAACCATATAACTTGTATATTGTCATTTCCAAATTAGCGTAGTTCGCGCATACCCCTATCCATTTACACTGGTATGCCAGTCTCAGACCTTCGGCTCCTCCTCCGCCGCAGTGGATTCTGCCACCTGATCTTTTATTTGTTGCTGGCATGACACCTGTCTTAAGCCCCCAAGCGTACTTATAGTCATAGGCAATGTACTCACCTAAGCCTCCCATAATTTCTTGTATACACCACTGCTGGACGGCGGAGCTGAGGTTACAGAATTTTTTTGTGAAAACTTGGTCGTTGTGTTTCAGCTTGTTTATTTCTGCTTCTCGTTCCGCTTTATCTTTAGCCACCTCTTCGTTGATTTCCTTTTGAATTTCACTGTTTACCTTGTCTATAGCATCTGCTTTGAATGGCTCATAATGAAATACGACATCTGAATATGGTATCTTCCACTCGGCACCGACTCTAAGCATATAGTTGTTTATATCCGTAGTACTTATCGTATTGGTGTAGTAGTCATCTTCAACACCTAATGCTATAGTATTGTCAGTCGCAATCCTTCCTTCTATCAGATTTCCATCTTTATCTGTCGCATAATACCAATCCTTGATTTCTGTAATGCCGGGGTTGCTTGAACATAACCCCTTACTACCGTATTTTCCAAACCTATAAAGGTATTGAACCTTCGATGTCTTTTTTGTCTGACATTCCTTATAAATCTCTGGAGTTACCCCTGTTACCTCTTTAAAAATATCGTTATAATTAGAGCTTCCCTCTACATACTGTTCTGCGAACTCGTCCCTCAGAGAATTATATCCTGTTCCCAAAGCGGCTTCCTCACTACATTGCCATATTTCATCCTTCTTGTACTCCTTGACGACGTCTTTTACGAGCAGTAATCCCCATTTATACTGACCTGCTAACTCGCTGTTAGCGTACCACTCGGTGTATGAATTCGCTCTGTAAGAACAATCGAGCTGTGGGCGTACCCCGTATTCGTTATATTTACTTACCGCTACCTTTAAATTACTTATGGCTTTTTCTCTTTCGGATTTTTTACCACCACTTATGCGGATTCTTAAGGTATTACCCTGACTTAATGTCTCGTGGACTTTTTTTACTGTTGCCTTGTCTACCTTTTTGATGTTCAGTACCGTTGCCTTTTTGGATTTTACGGTTACCCTGCATGAAAGTTTCTTCTTTCCTGCTTTCGCCTGTATCTTCGCACTTCCTGCTTTCTTTGCAGTGATTTTTACACTCGTTTTCTTCTTATTAGATAACCGAATGCACTTACCACCCCACACTACCTTCCATGTTACTTTCTTTGCACCCCTAACCTTGATGGTCTTTGATTTACCCACGGTAAGGGTTACTCTCTTACTGGTTAAGCGTAAACTCTTCGCTTCTACCGATGGGGCATGTACCCCCATTGCTGTTACTATGATTGCTGACGCAACCGACATTGTTATTAGCTTTCTTCTTGTCATAATAAACAACTCCTCACATCTTCTAATGATAGGCTAAGTGTATCATATATTCACAAATAATAGAGAAATATAGCATAATTAGCGCCTTTTTCGACACATTTAACTTGTGTCATTCAAATCAAAGAATGCTTCTAACTAAAAATAGACAACAATGTTCGGTGTTCACAAAAAAAACACAAAAAATTAGCACTCACCTCTTGACAGTGCTAACAATTGGTGGTATAACATAGTTAAAGATAAGGAAAGGGGTTACGAAAAGGAACCCGGATCCGAATCGAAACTTAACAATCGACACTTCAGATATCTCTGATGGTGCTAATAATACAAAAGTCTAAGTGCCTATGCTGGTTCGCAGGAACCCATATTTCCGACACTTGTTACAAGAAGGAAAGGAGAAATGACTTATGTTAAGACCTAGTATTTTTGGAGAGAGTTTGTTTGATGATTGGATGGATGATTTTCCATTTGGTAAGGAATTTGAGAAGGCTATGTTCCCGGCAAAAGATCCTCTTTATGGAAAACATGCAAAGAACATGATGAAGACAGATGTCCGCGAGACAGACGATGCGTATGAACTTGACATTGATCTGCCGGGCTTCAAGAAAGATGAAGTAACCGCTGAACTGAATGATGGTTATATCACCATCTCGGCAGCAAAAGGTTTGGACAAAGATGAGAAAGATAAAAAGACCGGTAAATACATTCGTAAAGAACGTTATGCCGGCAGCATGAGCCGAAGTTTTTATATTGGTGAGGCAATCACCCAGGATGAGATTTCGGCGAAGTTTGAAAATGGTATCTTGCAGTTGAAGATTCCGAAAAAGACAGACAAAGCAGTTGCTGGTAAAAATTATATCGCAATTGAAGGATAATCATTCAAAACGCCCCCTTCAGAGATTGAGCCTCTCTGAGGGGGGTGTTTTTTAGCAAAAACCATTGTAAGATTTGAAACGTACTTTGTATTCTTTCATTTGCTGCCCTTCGCGGCTATCTATTTTCGCAGAGTTTCCCGTAAGAACATCGTAGAGATAATAGTCGCTTTTGTACCGCTTACCGTCTTTTTGAAGCTGTGTAGGAAATTCGATGATCCATTGGCTTTTCCAAACAGGACACAGAGGGGTACCGGTATCGACGGTCCAATAATTAAGCCGATCGTAGTCGGTGCATTCATAAGTTTTGGCTAATTTTTCCTGAAGAAACGTATTCATCTGTGTTTCGTAGCGTAGATCATTTCCGTCAGAGGCACGAAAACTTACGACAGACAATTTATAGTCATAGGTTTTGTAATCCTCATCAAAATCATCATCATAGACATAATTTTCGTCATCTCTGGACGAATAAGTGAGTTGATTTGCGTTAAGTATTGCATAAATACGACCTTTTAATACGAAGAATTGATAAACATTCCAAGTTTCAATGATGTCTTTTTGAAAACCGTTCCGCTTTTCCGATAAAAGGGATTCGATGGCTGCCACAGAAACAATTTGCTCTGTTTTTTCTGACTTCATATCATAACCATAAATTCCATCTTTTTTTAGAAAATACAGTATTTTTTTGTGAACAAAAGTCGGAAAAAGGGAGACAGGAACCTCTTCTTCCGGCGCATAATAAAAGAGGCAGGTTACTTTTCTACAGACTTTTTTAACAGAAAAGTCATTCACCGAAACACGATAAAGGTCTCTTTTGCAAAGAATAAAAATGGTGTCGTTATATTTTCGCGGCACGCCATATTCATCCACAACAATGCTATAGCTGATGTCTTTGAAAAGTTTTGAAATTTTTCCGGAGTCCAGGTTGATTGCATAAATGCCATCGTTTTTCGAAGAAAATATTACTTTATTATCTTCGGCATAAAGAAAATCTTCCCAGTCAATCGAGAGAGAGTCCTTTTTGTCAATATTCTCCAGATTACATATTTTCACGCGGTCTTTCCAGCGCAGTGTTTCATTTTTCCCGGATCTGCGAAAAGGGATGCGCCATAGATTGGTGCCGTCCATATTATATTCTACAAGAAACAGGTAAGAGGCTGTAACATACATGTCTACGATGGTCATACTCGTGTCCGGTTCTATCACATAATGATTTCCTTTCTTAGGATAAGAAAAAGCGCCTGTTTTTGATTTTACAATAGGTGCCTGAAGAATGCCTTCTCCATCGGTAGAATAGACATAATTTTTTGTAGTAAAAATGGTATTCTCATAACCATTTTTGGTGGCAGATTTATCTGATGGCACAAAAGAATTTTCGGTATTCTGTGGATTTACTGCGGAACCTGTTGCGGCGAGCGCTCCGGGAGAGACGGCGGATCCCGACACAATGGCAGACGGCGAAACAGTGTCTGTTAAATTGGCTGTTGATGACTGCTGCGTGCCGCATCCGGTACAGAAAATAAGTGCAAGTGCAAGCAGACAAAAGTATTGTTTCATAAAGTTTCCTCCTTATATTAAACGTTTAAATTATTTTATCATAATTAAATGGAGATTACAATAATTTACAGGCAAAAAATGTATATTAACAAAAATGTCTTGTATTATTTCCCATTATTGTATATACTACAAATACCAAAAACTGACAAGGGGGGATTTTATGCCATTTCAGATTGTAAGAAACGATATTACTAAGATGAAAGTAGATGCCATCATCAATACGGCCAATCCACGCGTCGCGTATGGAAGAGGAACGGATCAGGCGATTTATCTGGCCGCGGGGAAGGAAAAACTGCTGGCAGCCAGACAAAAGATCGGAACAATGCAGGTGGGCGAAGTGGCGGTTACGCCGGGATTCGGACTTCCCGCAAAATATATTATACATAATGCGGGACCGGTCTGGAGAGGGGGAGATCAGGGAGAAGAGGAAAAACTTCAATTATGCTATGAAAACTGCCTGCGGCTGGCAGAAAAAGAGAAATTTGAAAGTATTGCATTTCCACTTATCTCAACTGGATCCTATGGTTTTCCGAAACAGATTGGATTACATACAGCGATAAAAGTATTGAGCGGATTTTTGCTTCACAGTGAAATGATGATATATTTAGTGGTATATGATGAAGAATCAACGCATCTGTGTCAAATGATCTTTCCGGATATTCAGGATTATCTTCAAAGCAACGGTTGTGATCCGTATATGCCGATGATGTATACGGAAGCGGGCATCTGCGGATCCGTGTCGATGCCGATGTTATGTGAGGAAATGTCATACCGGACATTGGAGGATATTGTTGAGAACCGTGGGAAAAATCTGCCGGAGATGCTCATGCAGTTTTTGATCGAAAAAGATCTCAAAAATGCAGAGGTATACCACAATGCCAATATCAGCAGGAAAGTGTTTTCGAAAATTATTACAAATGAAAAGTATCATCCGAAAAAAAAGACAGTGCTTGCTCTTGCCATTGGAATGAAGTTAAATCTGGACGAGACGAAGGATCTTCTTTCGCGCGCGGGATATGCCCTTTCGCCGGGGAGTAAATTTGACCTTATTGTAAAATATTGTATTGAGACAGGCGAGTACAATATCGTTAAGATCAATATTTTGTTATATGAATACGGGGAAGAGACGCTGGGCGATTAAAATGTCTCTTTCAAAGAGACAAAATGTTACCTCCATTTTGATATGATGGTTTCAGAAACAAAAACACAGTTTTTGAAATGACAAATACGAAATGGAGGATTTTATTATGATGAATTTAACAGAAATGGTATTTATTTTGGATCGAAGCGGTTCCATGGGAGGACTTGAAAAGGACACGATCGGAGGGTTTAATTCACTGCTGGAAAAGCAGAAGAAGGAAGCGGGAGAGGCTTTGGTTACTACGATGCTTTTTGATGATGATTTTACGCTGGTTCATGACCGCCAGCCGATTCGCACGGTAGCGCCGCTTACCGAGGAGCAGTATTTTGTGCGTGGCTGTACGGCGCTTTTAGATGCCATTGGTCTGACAATTTCCCACATTAAAAAGGCAAGAAAGGAAATGCCAAAAGAAGAACGCCCGGATCGTACAATTGTTGTTATAACCACCGACGGAATGGAAAATTCGAGCCGGCGCTATAACTATGTCAAAATCAAACAAAAAATTGAAAAATGCAAGAAAAAGAATTGGGAATTTTTGTTCCTGGGGGCCAATATGGATGCAATCGGAGAGGCCGCGAAGTTTGGAATCGACGCGGACCGGGCGGTAAGATATGAGTGCGATGGAGAAGGAACAAGAAAGAACTACGACGTGCTGGGAGAAACGATAACAAGAGCGCGAGGAGCAGCACTTCCTTGTATGATGGCGCAGGCAATTGGTGCGGGCTGGTCTAAGGAGATTGAACAGGATTACCAAAAAAGACATAAATAAAAAATGCATTTGCAAATAAGCGTGAAAACCGCTATACTAGACGTATAGAAAGGCGGTGGAAAGGAATGGATGAAATGACAGAAAAGGAAATGAAATCGATAAAGATGTCAACTTTGTATGAATTGCGTCTGCTTTTTACGCAAGGAGAAAAGACAAATTATACCAAAGAGGAAATTGTGGAATTGCTTGATAAAATAGCAAGCGCAAAAGAACAGGAGTAGAAAGAGAAACATAAAAAGGCTTGAATTTTCATCCCAACTATAGTACAATGGTCTCCTAAAACTTATGTGAATTTTTCTAAACAAAAAAGGTAACTATTTAGTTACCAAATATGTTTACTTTTCGTCACATCATCAGGAGTCTGTCCGGATGGTGTGATTTTCTTTGTCGTGAAACAACGAGACACGCAATCGCACAAACCTGTTGTGGGTTGTGCTTGCACAAAACCCACAGCAGGTTTGTACGATTATGTGACGACTGTCACGATGATGAGCGCCAAAGGCGCGAAGAATGCGTGTCTCGTTGCGTTGTTTCACAAGATTCACGAAACGAAGGAATCAGGAGGAAATTGTACTATGGAACAAACCTTTATGAAGGAGAAGAAGATACTGCCACTGGTATTGTCGATGTCGTTGCCGATGATGTTGTCAATGTTAGTCAATTCTCTTTACAATATTGTTGACAGTTATTTTGTTGCACAGATCAGTGAACAGGCAATGACGGCTTTGTCGCTGGTATATCCGCTTCAGTTATTGGAAACGGCGATCGCGGTAGGATTTGGTGTTGGTATCAATGCGGCAGCAGCCTTTTATCTGGGAGCCGGGGAACGAGACAATGCCAATGATGTAGTGACTTCCGGAACATTACTCAGTATTGTACACGGAATCCTGCTTACTCTGTTTAGTGTCGGATCCGCACGTTATTTTGTTGGAATGTTTACCGACCAGAAGCCAATATTAGAAGATGCTGTAAAATATGCGTGGATCGTCTTTGCATTTACCATTCCGAATGTAGTGGCGATCACATTTGAAAAGATCTTTCAGGCAGAAGGACGAATGAAAGTATCGATGATCAGTATGCTTTGTGGTTGTGTTGTCAATATTATCCTGGATCCGATGCTGATCTTTGGAATCGGTTTCTTCCCGAAAATGGACATAGCCGGTGCAGCCCTGGCAACCGGGATCGGACAGGTGATACCTCTGATAGTATACATTATTATATTTATTAAGAGACCGATGGCATTTCAGATGACCTGGCATAAAAACCTGATACGGAAGCGGTTGTGCCGGCAGATGTATGGAGTGGGGATTCCAGCTACATTAAACCTTGCGTTGCCCTCCTTTATGATCACGGCATTGAATGGTATCCTTGCTATTTATTCCCAAACATATGTACTGGTGCTGGGGATTTATTATAAACTACAGACCTTTATTTATCTTTCGGCGAATGGGATCGTTCAGGGAATCCGGCCAATCATCAGTTATAATTATGGCGCCGGTGAGTCCGCAAGAGTGAGACGTATTTTCCGTACGTCGTTAGTTATGATTGCTGCAATTATGGCAGCTGGGATGGGGATTTGCCTTGGATTTTCAAAAAATCTGATGGGGCTTTTTACGACCAATGCACAGACAATTGCTGAGGGAACTGCGGCGATCCGTATCATCTGTATGGGATTTGTCATTTCCTCGCTTTCGGTGACGGTAAGTGGAATGTTAGAGGCACTCGGAAAAGGAGGCCAGTCTCTTGTGATTTCATTGCTGCGCTATATTATCGTCATTATTCCGGCGGCGTATCTGATTGGAAAAATATGGGGAGGCCCGGCAATTTGGAACTGCTTCTGGATCGCAGAAATGACGGCGAGTGCAGTAGCATTTGTTTTGTATAAGAGATTGAAATATTAGGAGAAAGAGCATGAAGACAAGAGAGGAAGCATTGAATTACGCGCTGTCTTTTGCGGAGACTTATCAGGATGCTCCTTTCCGGGATCAGAACTGGCAGCTGGTGCGGGTGAAAGGGTCAAAAAAGGCGTTTTTGTGGACATATGAAAAAGAGGGAAAGATCTGGCTTAATGTGAAGGTGAATCCGGAAACGCGAGAGTTTTGGAGGACAGCATACGATGCCGTCATACCGGGCTGGCATCAAAATAAAGAACACTGGAATACGGTTATTTTAGATGGAACGATACCGGAAAAGGAAGTCCGGCAGATGATCGCGGAAAGTTATGACCTTGTTACCGACAGTCCGACAAAGCGGATTTACGAGGCGGTGAAAAGGATACCGCAAGGGCATGTGGCAACTTATGGACAGGTCGCGCAGATGGCGGGAAATCCGAAGATGGCACGGGCAGTTGGAAATGCCCTCCACAAAAATCCGGATCCGGAGCACATCCCCTGCTTTCGGGTAGTCAACGGCAAAGGAGAACTTGCCGGTGAATTTGCCTTTGGCGGGGAAGGCGGGCAGACCAGATTGCTGGAAGAAGACGGCATCCCCGTCGAAAATGGACGGGTGGACTTGGAAAAATATGGAATTGATCTAGGACAGTAACTTTTTGGAAGGCCGGTAAACGATCAATGCAATAAAAATCAGTACTGCCGTAACGGAAAGGCTGATTGGATAAGCCATCATAAGAGTGTGGAACGTGCGGCTGGACGGAAATACACCATACACCCACGCGATCCGGACTCCGCATACACCGAGGATCGTAAGCAGGGCAGGTACCAGTGAAATTCCAAAACCACGGAGATAACCGGACATCAACTCATACATCATACTGAAAATGTAGGCGGTAAATACGAGAAGAAGTCTTGTGTAGCCAAGCTCAATAACCTGTGGATCATGGTTGAAAATGGCAAGGAGCTGTCTGCCGACAAACAGGATTATGAGGATAGCGGCAGCCGAAGCAATGGCATCTTCGATCAGACATAAGGCCAGAGTCTTTTTGCAGCGTTTCATCTGTCTTGCACCGTAATTCTGACCGACAAAAGTGGTACATGCCTGACTGAAAGAATTCATGATATAATAGGCAAATATTTCAATGTTAAACGCTGCGCTGGATGCCGCAATTACGATGGTTCCAAGACTGTTAATAGCCGCCTGGATCACGATGTTTGCGATGGCAAAAACGGCACTCTGGATGCCGGCGGGAAGTCCTATTTTTAAGATTTTCCCGAAGGTAGTCATTTCAATTCGCAGATCTTTGATATCCACATGGATAAATTTATCTGTTTTCAGCAGTTTATAAAATAGAAAGCAGGAACTCACCACATTGGAAATTACGGTAGCGATGGCGACGCCATCTACGTTTCTGTGACATACAATTACAAAAAACAGATTTAACAATACATTTAATACGCCGGAAAAAGCCAGGGCGATCAGGGGCATTTTTGTTTCTCCGATGCTGCGGAAAATGGCCGATTCAAAATTGTATAAAAGGATGGCGGGCATTCCCATCAGATAGATACGCATGTAACGAAGTGCCAAAGGAAAAACTTCGGCTGGTACATTGAGCTGCTGTAAAATAGTGGAAACCAATAATTCTCCAAGAATTGCGATCAGTACACCACCCAGAAGGGCAGCTACGATCGAAGTATGTACGGCATCGTGAATCTGCTTTTGATCTTTTCTGCCGACGGCATTGGCAATGACAACATTGGCGCCGAGAGCGATGCCGATAAACAGATTCAGGATCAGACCGATGACCGGGCTGTTTGCTCCGACGGCTGCGACGGAGGCAGTGCTCTGAGAGCCGGTAAAATTACCTACGATAGCGATATCGGAGGCATTAAATAATTGTTCTAATATTCCTGTTGCTGCAACCGGAAGTGCATATTGTGGGATTTTATTCCAGATACTTCCATTCAACATATCTAATTTTGGATGTTTTTCGGTATTACTCATAAGAATTTCCTCTTTTTCTCTTAGTTCTCCATTGATATTCTATTATAAAGCACAATATGCTTCATAGCAAATAGATATAAATTATTGTAAACCATAGTTTCAAGGAATGGTAAAATTAGCATCCGGTTTCGTATTCACAGTATGTCCGGTACGTCCTTCCGTACTGTTTTCTGCCATTTACATAGCGGAAAGGACGGATGGAGATAGATCCATAATAATCCACGTCTTCATCAGCTGCTTTTTTCGAGGAAATGTGGAGTCTACCATGGCATTTTCCACTCTCCACGGTTTTTGTAATTCCTTCGGTTTTTATTTCATAGCCATCTGAACCTTTTACTTTGGCCCATTCAACATCAAAGAGGTATTCTGGATTTTTTTTCGAACCGGAAGGGGTGACATCTGCATAGCAGGGGGTAAAACTTTCGGAAAAATCATTGGGAAATTCCAACGTGGTATCTTCCTCGAAATCTTCCGAAAAAAGTTCGTCAAATCCATTTTTCAGGATCTTGTCGGTTTTTCCATGAAAAACCAGTGTGTCGATGGTGTCACAGAGAGAACATTCTTCTATTTTTCGGATACCTTTTCCAAAAATCATGGTTTTGACACGGCGTCCCGAAAAGGCAAAAGATTTGATTTCTTTTACCGAATCCGGAATGACAATACGATTTAGTTTCGAACCGTTATCGTTCCGTGAAAAAGCATTTTCTGCAATTGTTTTTACAGAATTTGGAATAACAATATCTTTCGATTTCCCATAATAATATAATAAAGTCCCTTTATAGATCAGAAATCCGTTTTTCGGTTTAAAATCCGGAAGATACTCTTTAAAAAAGTCACCAAGTTTGTCATCTAAAACGGAGTAATATCTTCGCTTGCCATGATCAAACCATACGATGTCATCCGGCGACACAAACTCCAGCAGGTTGGCAATGCTCTCGACATCCAGGTCGCTGGTTCGGAGAATGAGAAGATCTACCATATTGGAGTCGGATTCCTCCGGACTCTGTTTCGGGGTGACCGGGAGGATTTTTTTCACATTTTCATTTACAACCAGACAATCTCCGTCCGAACATTTCTTTAAAAAATCATCTCCTGCAAGGGTATCCCCTTTTGCCGGATCAATGCTGTTATACTCGTATAGATCAATCGTATCCATGGACGAAGGATCCGGTGTTGGCTCTGCTGGAATTCTTGTCGCCGAGGGAGTGGCAGGAGCCTGTGTGGCGGTGGAAACCGGTGCTTGGGATGGTGTAGTTTGAGCTGGCTGCCCACAGGATGTAATTCCCAGACACAGTGTGAGAATGAGGGCTGTAACATTTCGCTTTTGCTTCATAAAAATATCCTCCGTGTTTCTGTTTTTCCTCATTTGTAACGATTCAGGATGTCACGCCCCATTCGGTTTGGAATCGTTACCTTGATTTTAGCATAGCAACAATGGAAGATTCTGTCAATAGACAGAAAAAAATAAAATTTCCTCTTGACAAATAAAAAAATTGGGTCTAAGATATAGTCAATTCATCGGATAAATGCTTTGAACAGGATATGACTTCTCGTATCACCGCTTACAGAAAGCTGTTATTTGTGAGAGACAGTAACAAGGCACGAGAAAGCCCTCACCTGCGAGCTGCTCAGGGGAAAGGTACAGAGATCGTAGTTATCGTACCGAGTAGTCCGAGCCGGAACCTTACCGTTACATAAGGGAGTCTTCGGATTGGTTTTGTGAGAAACGGTCTGGTGGCGAGTGAGAGGTCGACAGCAGCATGCCGGCAAGCAGAGTGGTAACGCGGAAGTGATATTAATACATTTTTAGCCTTCGTCTTTGCAGGGTAAATCTTATTAGGTTTATCGTGCAAAGAAGGAGGCTTTTTCTTTTGCATAGCATGGCGCCGATGAAAATATATTTAAAGAGAGGAGCGCTTTTATGCGACGCTCCGGATTGGAGGATATTATGAATACATTAGTTATCGTATTGATCGCAGCGGTTGTTTTATTTGCTGCCTACGTTTTGTATGGACGCTGGCTGGCAAACAAATGGGGCATTGACCCAAAAGCGGAGACACCTGCGGTAAAATTCAATGATGGAAAAGATTATGTACCTACCAATGGATGGACTGTGTTCAGCCACCAGTTTTCATCCATCGCCGGTGCCGGACCGGTTACGGGTGCAATCCAGGCAGCAGCATTCGGCTGGCTTCCGGTTTTGCTCTGGGTATTGATCGGCGGTGTATTCTTTGGTGCGGTTACCGACTTTGGAGCCTTGTATGTATCCGTAAAAAATCAGGGAAAATCCATGGGAATGGTAATTGAAAAATACATAGGTAAATTTGGACGAAAAATCTTCCTGCTTTTCTGCTGGCTGTTTACTTTGATCGTAACGGCAGCATTTGCCGACATGGTTGCCGGAACATTCAATGCATATTCGGTAGAGCAGCCGGGAACATTAGCCCCAGCGGCAGCAACAAACGGAGCAGCCGGTATGGTGTCCATTATGTTTATGGTATTTGCCGTTATCTTCGGACTGGTTCAGAAAAAATTCAATTTGTCCGGCTGGAAAGAGGCCGTATTTGGTATCGTGTGCATCGTTCTTTCCTTTGTGATCGGTATGAATTGTCCGTTGGAATTTGGCAAAGATACCTGGAGTTACATCACATTTGTATACATCTTCTTTGCAGCAGTACTTCCAATGTGGCTTTTGAAACAGCCGCGTGATTACATGACGACGTTTATGTTTATTGGAATGATCGCCGGTGCAGTGGTTGGCTTGTTTGTCGCTCATCCGAGCATGAATCTTCCGGTTTACACAGGATTCAATAATGAGACACTCGGTACGATGTTCCCAATCCTGTTTGTCACCGTTGCCTGTGGTGCGGTTTCCGGATTCCATAGTCTGGTTTCATCCGGAACATCGTCGAAAACCGTTGAAAACGAAAAAGATATGTTGAAAGTCGGATATGGTGCGATGGTACTTGAAAGCCTGCTTGCCGTACTGGCACTTTGCGTCGCAGGCGCTGCGGCAAATGCGGATGGAACACCGGCAGTCGGAACTCCATTCCAGATCTTTAGTCAGGGAGTTGCCGGATTCTTTGAAATGTTTGGCGTTCCTGTATATGTAGCAACCGTATTTATGACAATGTGTGTATCGGCACTTGCTCTTACCAGCCTTGATGCCGTAGCACGTATCGGACGAATGAGTTTTCAGGAACTCTTCAGCGTCGATGATATGGAACATGCCGCTCCTTGGAGAAAATTGTTCTGCAATACGTATTTCGCTACGATCGTTACACTGTTATGTGGATTTGTACTTACAAAAATTGGATATGCAAATATCTGGCCATTGTTTGGTTCCGCCAACCAGTTGTTAAGTGCATTGGTTCTTTTGACACTCTGCGTATTTACGAAAGTGACGGGACGAAGCAACAAAATGCTCTTCCCACCGTTGACCATCATGCTCTGTGTAACATTTACCGCCTTGGTACAGAGACTGATCGCTATGGTAAAGGCCATCGGAGAAGCAGCTTCCACGACAATTCCGGCAGGTGCCACATCTTGGGGAGAGGTATTTATTGCCAATGGATTGCAGCTGATCATTGCTGTATTGCTTATCGTTCTTGGCCTTACAATCGTCATCAACTCGATGAAGAGTTATGTCAACAGCAAGAAAAACAGTGAGCAGTAAAAGACATAAATAAGAAGAAAGTCACTCTCTGCATGTGGGACAGAGGGTGATTTTTTTATTGTAGGGAGCGGAAAACTGTGATATGCTAAGAGTAATATTTTAGTAAGGGGAATGCAAAATGGAAGAACAACAAAAACAACACAAGCGAAGAGTACGTTATTCGGGAAAATATCCAAAGAAATTTGAAGAAAAATATAAAGAATTGCAGCCGGAAAAATATCAGGATACGATCGCTCATGTTATCCGAAAAGGAAATACGCCGGCGGGAATGCACATTTCCATTATGGTGGAGGAAATCCTTGACTATCTGAAAATCCAGCCGGGCGAGATCGGTTTTGATGCGACACTGGGTTATGGGGGACATACGAAAGCGATGCTTGGCTGCCTGGACGGGCAGGGACATATTTATGCTACAGATGTAGACCCAGAGGAATCCGCAAAGACGAAAGAACGTCTGGAGGCACTTGGCTATGGCGAAGACATCCTGTCAATCCGCCTGCAGAACTTTTGTACCATTGATGAGATTGCGAAGGAAGTCGGTGGATTTGATTTTATCCTTGCCGATCTCGGAGTCTCTTCGATGCAGATTGACAATCCCAAGCGCGGATTTTCCTTTAAAGTGGACGGCCCGCTTGATCTGCGGCTGAACCAGAAAGAGGGGATCAGTGCGGCAGAACGGCTGGCAAATATTGGCAGAGATGAATTGGCGGGAATGCTGTATGAAAACTCCGATGAACCGTATTGTGAAGAGATTGCTAAAGCCATTACGGATGAGATTCGGAGAGGCCATGCCATTGATACCACGACAAAACTGCGGGAGATCATCGAAAAGACGCTGGATTTTCTGCCGGAGAAAGAGAAAAAAGAGACGGTAAAAAAGACGTGCCAGCGTACCTTTCAGGCACTCCGCATTGACGTCAACCACGAGTTTGAAGTGTTGTATGAATTTATGGAAAAACTGCCGGATGCACTTAAGCCGGGGGGACGTGTTGCGATTCTCACGTTTCATTCGGGGGAGGACAGACTTGTGAAAAAGGCGCTAAAAGAAGGCTATAAAGCCGGTATTTACAGTGAATATTCCAAAGATGTCATACGGCCTTCGGCAAAAGAATGTGCGCAAAATGGGCGCGCCCGTTCGACGAAGATGCGGTACGCGAGAAAAGGAGAGTTGTAAAAATGATGGAAAAAGGGCTGTTGCTTTATCTGTTGATCAATATTCTTGTCTGTATTTTATATGGGATCGACAAGTGGAAGGCGGCGCATCACAGATGGAGAATACCGGAGGCCACATTGATGCTGTCCGCTGTTTTCGGTGTGTTTGGCGCTTTTATAGGAATGCATCTGTTTCATCATAAGACACACAAACCGAAATTTTATATCGGTGTGCCGGTTATATTTGTGCTGGAACTGATCTGTATTATCGGTGGTTTTATCTTGAAAAAATGAGGGAAAAAGAGGATAAATATTTGGAAATGACAGTGCGTAAAGTTATCTCCAAACGCTATTGTGACGATATAATACATAGAAATATGCGGCATTCACACAGCGGATGTATAGAAAGAGGGGAATCGTATGCAGATTAAGGAAGCAAGAGGAATCTATCAAAGCCAGATCAAATCGTACCGGAAAACAGCTTCCGAATTGAAGCAAAAGCAGAAGGAACTGGAACAGAAGATCAAGGAGACGCCGAACGGAAAAGTGATTTATGAAAATGAGGCGGTTTCGTTGGAACTGTCATTAAATGCAGTCGAGAAAAAGCAGAGTGAATATCAGGATTATATGGAAAAACTCATGGATAAATGGACCAATGTCGAGATGCTTGTATCGACGGAGCAGCAGACCGATTCCATGAAAGAGGCGGCGGAGGAACAGATGAAGATTCTCGAAGTGGCGAGACGGCTCATGAAAGGGGCTAAAGTTCCGCAGTCGGACGAGATGAAACTGATGCAGTTTGACAGCGGTTTGTATCAGGTGGCAAAGAGCATTGGTGCTATGGTGCAGAATGAAAAACGTGAAAAATACGATTCGCTCTGGGAGGACGAAGAGGACAAAGAGACGCAGGATCCGAACAAAGTGGCAGATTCCGCGGAAGCCCCGGTGGGAGCACCGGATACCGTGTCGGCAGAAATGACAGCGGGAACGGCTGAGTGATGAGGATTGGAAAAATAATAGAAAAATCCCTCTTGACAAAGAAGGATTCCCATGATAACATAACGGTGTTATGTAGAATAAAAGAAGGCAGGGATGGAATTGGCAAAAGAAGTGAAAAATGGGGAAACCCGGCACACGTTACTGCAATGTGCGAAAAAAGAATTTATGGAAAAAGGATATTCCAAAGCTTCTTTGCGTTCTATCTGCAAAGAAGCGGGAGTCACGACGGGCGCGCTGTATTTTTTCTTTCAGGACAAAGATGATCTGTTCTGCAGTCTTGTTTCCGAAAGTCTGATGCGGATCATGCAGCTGATCAAAGAACATCAGCAGTTAGAGGAAAATGAGGCGAGAGAGGAAATTCTTTCCAGAAATCATGATATGGACAGCGAGAGGATTTTGGTGGAAGTGCTCGTGCATGAGATGTATCAGAACCGTGATGAGATGCTTCTGCTCGTAAATGGTGCACAGGGGTCTTCGCTGGAAAATGCGGTTGACCGGATTATTGATGAGATGGACGCACACAATCTGCATCTTGCGCAGGCGACCTGTCAGGAACTCGGTATTCCGATGCTGGAAGAAAGTCTGGTTCATTGGATGTCACACAACCAGATCGATATGTTTCTGTATATGTTAAAGCATATCGAGACGGAAGAACAGGCATTGGCATTTGGCAGGCAGGCAATGGCATATCTGGTAACCGGATGGTTTGCGCTGTTTGGTGTAGATCTGACGGAAAAGTAGGCTTTATTGATTTGGATAGAGCCTAAAAAAATGAAATCAACATAACAGTGTTATGTAATGAAATGGAGGAAATTATGTATCTGCAATTAGAAAACGTGAAAAAAAGTTATGGACAGGAAGGGAGTTATGTTGAGGTATTAAAAGGTGTTACGACGGGAGTAGAACGAGGAGAAATGTGTGTGATCCAGGGAACTTCCGGTTCCGGAAAATCGACCCTTCTCAACTGCATCGGCGGTCTGGATACGATGAATTCCGGATCGATCTGTGTGGACGGTATTGAACTTGGCGGGATGAAAAACGAAGAACTGTTAGAGTACCGCAGAGCCAACCTCGGATTTATTTTCCAGTTTTATAATCTCGTGCCGAATCTTACGATCCGCGAAAATATACAGGTCTGTGAGTATTTGACAAAAAATCCGCTCCCGGTCGATGAATTGATCGATGCCCTTGGATTGACGGAACATCAGAATAAATTTCCATTTCAATTGTCCGGAGGACAGCAGCAGCGCTGTGCAATCGCGCGGGCACTTGTGAAAAATCCGAAACTGCTTTTGTGCGACGAGCCCACGGGAGCGCTGGATTCGAAGACGTCAAGAGATATTCTCGTATTGCTGGAAGAGATCAATGCAAGATACGGTACGACGATGCTTATCGTCACCCACAACAACAGCATCAAAGATATGGTGCACCGCGTGATCTATCTGAAAGACGGAGAAGTCCGCAGAGAATATGAAAATGAAGTCAGAGTACCGGCAAAGGATTTGGAGGATTTATAATGCAGAAGATATTGAGAAAAAGGGTGCTTCGCGATCTGAAGAAAAATGCGTTCCGCTATGCGGCGCTAGGATGCCTGATCATTCTTTGCATGTATCTCATCATCTCCCTTGTGGGAGCAGGCGAGACGATCGTGCGCGGAGTGGAAGAAAGTGCGGAAGAAAATCAGCTGGAAGATGGACAATTTACCTGTTTTGCTCCGCTGTCCCAAAAAGATATCGATAAGATACAGAGTAACAATGTACAGCTGGAAAAGATGTTTTATCTGGATTATACGGTAGACGATACGACATTACGTGTGTTCAAAGACCGTGAAACCATTGATAAGGTAGTTATCAGCGAGGGAAAAAAGGCGGAAAAAGCGGATGAACTGGTACTTGAAAAACGTTATGCCGCCAAGAATGAAGTGTCTCTCGGTGATGTGATTAAGTTAGGTGACAAGAGTTTTACCGTGGCAGGAATCGGTTCTTCGCCGGACTACGATGCGCCGTATAAAAACCTGTCCGATACGATTGTGGACAGCAAAAATTTTGGAACGGTGTTTGTGACAAAAGAAGCGTATGACGGATTGAAGAAGGCAGGAAAGGCAGCCCAGTCGGAAGAATATCTGTATGCCTACCGCCTGAAAAATAATATGACAGACGAAAAAGTGCGGGAACTGTTAAAAGCATTTAAAATCGATGAAGAGGCGGTTCAGGATGACTATTTTCAGGAATACTGGGACCGCACGGTGGGACAACTGGATGATATGCAGAGCGGAGTCAAAGATCTGAAAAAGGGTGCGGAGGAATTGTATCAGGGACTTCGAAAATTAAACCGCTATAAAGACGATCTCAATATGGCGCCAAAGACAATTTTTGACAATGCATTGAAACAGGCGCAGAAGTCGCTGCAGGAAAATGGCTTTGATGTTACGTTGACAGAGGACAATTTTGAGAGCGAGATTCAGAAAATTGTAGATGATAAGGATGGGGTGATGGCGCTTACGCTGTCGGACGCGCTGGATGAATTAAAGGCACTGAAAACATACAAGGATAGTGTAGAAGAGTATACCGATGGCGTGCAGGAAGCCAAAGACGGAGCCGAAGAATTGAAGGACGGCGTGAGGGAGCTGAAAGAGGGAACCGACGATTACCTCGATGATATTGATACCCGTCTTAGCAATATGGAAATTTTTGTAAAATGTGACGAGAACATAAGAACGCTTGCTTCGGTAGACGACCAGCAGATCAATATTTCCGCCGGCGTTATATTCGGTGTCATCATTCTCATTTTGCTGGCTTATGTGATCTCGGTATTTGTCGTTCATAATATCGAAAAGGAAAGTTCGATCATTGGAACGCTGTATGCGCTCGGTGTGCGGAGACGGGATCTGATGTTTCATTATCTGTCACTGCCGGTCATTATTACGACGGTGGCAGGGATCCTCGGATTTCTGGCAGGAATCAGTTCGCTGGGAATCCCAAACCAGATGCAGGACTGCATCACCTATTATTCGGTGCCGCCGCTGGATGTGATCGTGCCGCCGTATCTGATCATTTACGGAATCGTCATGCCGCCGATCGTGTCAACCATTGTCAATACGATCGTGATCCGGAAAAAATTGTCGCATACGGCATTGTCACTCATGCGCAATGAGACGAAGAAGCAGCATATGAGTAAACTGCGTCTGCATGAGATGAAATTTGAAAAAATGTTCCGCATCCGCCAGATGGTGCGTGAGGCAAGAGCCGGAATTACGGTGTTCTTCGGAATGTTTATTGCACTTTTGTGTATGATGATCAGCCTGAACTGCTATGAACTGTGTGTACATGTGCGCGACAGCAATATTGCGGATACGAAGTACGAATATATGTACACCCTCAAATATCCGGAAAAAGAGGTGCCGGAGAAGGCAAGTCCGGCGTACGCGAAGACGTTGAAAAAGGAAATTTATGGGTATAACTGGGATGTGACAGTGCTCGGCATTGAGGAAGGAAATCCGTATTTTGACCTGACACTTACAAAAGGAAAAGGGACGGTTGTCGTCTCGTCGGCGATGGCACAGAAGTATGACTTAAAAGAGGGCGGTACGTTTGTGCTCAATGACGAAGAAGAGGGAAGTAAATATGCGTTCGAGGTAACCGGAATCTGCGAATATGCGCCGGCATATTATGTCTTTATGGATCTGGACAGTGCGAGAGATCTGTTTGGACAGCCGGATGATTTTTATAATGTATTGTTTGCGGACGAAGCGCTTGATATCCCGGCAGGACGGCTGTATGCTACGACGACGAAACAGGATATCGAAAAATCAGCGAGCATTTTTGTAAATCAGATGCAGAGCATGATCGTAACGATCAATGTTGTGTCAACGTTAATCTTTATCATCGTTATGTATCTGATGATGAAAGTCATGATTGACCGCTCGGCGTACAGCATTTCGCTGATGAAGGTCTTTGGTTTCCGCGATGGGGAAGTACGGAAATTGTACCTGAATGGAAACTTTTATATCATTTCGGCAGGAACGGTGATCCATATCCCGCTTACGAAAGCCATCATGGACTTTTTGTATCCAAGATATATGGTGAGCAACATTTCGACTGCGCTGGATCTGTCATTTGAACCATGGCTGTATGTGGGGCTTGTCGGTCTGATCTTTGTCTGTTATTTTGCGATTAACCGTGTTCTGGTGGGAAGACTGAAAAAGATGATCCCGGCAGAAGTGCTGAAAAACCGCGAATAAGTGTGTTGTAATCGCTCCCCGGATATAGTATAATAGTAGGTACCTATTCACGACACCCCTCCCCGCACATTCGCATTTCGAACACTTCGTGTTCTTTCTCGCCTTTGACAAGGCTAAAAATGCTCATATGGGGAGGGGAGCCCTATTAGGATCTAAATGTATGGAAATCAAAGCCTCTTACGTGCAAGCACGACGATTCATTGATTTCCATACATTGATCCTGAATAGTTACAATAATAGAAAAATATTCAGGGAGCGGATCTATGGCGAAAGGAACAAATCAAAAATTAAAACTGCTGTATCTGATGGACATTCTTTTAGAGAAAACGGACGAAAATCATGGGATTACGCTGAAGGAGATTATCTCGTCACTGGAGCGGTATGATGTTTGTGCGGAGCGGAAAAGCGTTTACCGGGATCTGGAAGAATTGAAACGGTATGGTCTGGATATTCTTTCCTACAATGACAAGAGAACAACGATGTATCATGTCGCGTCTCGTGAATTTGAGATTGCAGAGTTAAAACTGTTGGTGGATGCCGTACAGTCCTCCAAATTTATTACGGAAAAGAAGTCCAATGAACTGATCAAAAAACTGGAAAGCTTTGCCAGTAAATATCAGGCACAGGATCTGCAGCGCCAGGTGTATGTGCAGGGCCGTGTAAAGACGATGAATGAGAGCATTTATTACAATGTGGATAAAATTCATCAGGCGATTGAGAGAAATCAATCGATCACGTTTCAGTATTGTCAATGGAATGTGCGGAAAGAATTGGAATTAAGGCACAACGGAGAACGGTATGAAGTTTCTCCGTGGCAGTTAATGTGGGATGATGAAAATTATTATCTGATCGGATTTGACCACAAAGCCGGAATGATCAAACATTTTCGTGTGGATAAAATGCAGGATATCGAAAATTGCGGACATAAGAGGCAGGGCGAAGAAGATTTTCAGAAAGTGGATGCCCGGACGTATTCGAAAAAAGTGTTTGGGATGTATGATGGGGAGGAAACATTTGTAAAACTGAAATGCAGAAATGATCTGGTGGGTGTCATGATCGACCGCTTTGGGAAAAATGTTCCGCTAATTCCGCTCGATGATGATTATTTTCAGATTAATGTGACAGTGGCAGTCAGTCAGCAGTTTTTGGGATGGCTGATGGCGATAGGAACCGGTGTGACGGTGATCGAACCGTTAGAAGTAAAAGAAAAAATGATTGTGGCATGCGGGGAAATGCTTGCCTGTTATGCGCAATAAAAAAGTGTGGTCATTGACGGGAAAACCGCCTTTGTGACCACACTTCTTTTCTGCTTCTTATTTGTCTTCAATCAAATGAGGCAGCTGATCGATCATATTGGCAAAGTCTTCAAACAAAGTTCCTTTTTTGGTATCCGACTTATTGATTTCGGAGATACGGCTGCTCACCTGCGAATAATTGGTACGGCTGCTGTTGATGTAATTTAACATTTCATCGACACCCTGCTTGCTTTCTGTGACAGCAGAGTCGATCGCGTTGTGTACATCTTCGATACCGGTTACTTTGGCACTGATGCCGTTAAAGATGCTGTGTGTACTGTCTACATTTTCAATGCTGCTGTGAAGTGCCTGCTTGGAATCATCCAGAGATTGATTCAGATTGGAGGTGCTCTTTTCAACATCGGAAATGCTGTTCTGGACATCATTGATCAAGAGCTTGATCTGGTCAGCGAGTTCACGTACTTCATTGGCAACAACGGCAAATCCGCGTCCCTGTTCTCCGGCACGGGCAGCCTCGATGGAAGCGTTCAATGCCAGCAGGTTTGTCTGATTGGCAATCGCGGTAATGCCATCGGTAGATTTACGGATCTCGGAAACGGATTCGAGCAGTTTCTCAAAAGTCTGATTCATTTCGTCAAAGCGCTCTGTAACGGTATTGGAACTTTCTTTCAGAACTTCCACCTGATTCTGGGCAGTGCTTACGGATTTCTGAATCTCGGACTGTACTGTTGCAAATTCATCGCTGGCGGCAACAATGCCTTCAAAAGAAGTATTCATTGCCTGGCACTGGTTCAACAGTTCATCGTTTTCGTCCGAAAGTGTCTGAATGCTGGCTTCAATCTCCTGAATGCCTTTAAAGGTTTCCAGACCCTGGGTTACCAGTTCTTTGTTTGTTGTTTTCAAATGATCGATCGTAAGAAGGATCGCTTCGGTATTGTCTGCCATAGGTGCTTTTTCTACAACAGCAGCAGTCTCTGCCGGAGCTGAAAGTTTTTTTGTTTTCTTCTTAAATAATGGTTTCATAATGTCCTCCATTCTGATGTAAAAGTGCGGTTAATCAAAGGTAATGCAGCACATCGTCTGATTTATATGCTGCTTTTTATAATGTTCTCCAAGTCCGACGATACCCGTGTGGTCTGCTGTAGAGTTCATTTTTGTCAGGTAGTTGTCCAGATAGTGCTCATCTTTAAAGAAGAGATAACGGAACAGGCAGTTGACGGAAAGGATTCCCTTGATGTCAGGGAGATCTTTCTTCATTTTCTGCAGTGTATCGGAGATGATCTGGTCATAATCTCCAATTTCCATCAAAGTTAAAATGTCAAGATTGTTTACCTGCTTATAACATTCCAAGGCATTGTCTTTGACGTCTTTGATCGAGATCAGGTAAGTTTCGCTGCCGTACACACGCCCCAGCGGATTTTTAAATGTCTGCGTAGCAACTTGTTCTTTTGAAATATGTAAGATATCGCGGTAGAAATTTTCTGCCGGTCTGCCGTCTACTTCGATCAGCAGATTGTTGTCCGGATCAGTTTTTGTAGCAAGAAACTGATCGCTGGTTGCCGTGTACAGGTTTTCCTTATAAGCACAGATTTTACCGGTTTTGTTGCGAAGAATCAAAAAGCCGCAGGCATCCTCGTAAATCTTTCCGTTGACGGCAACTTTTCCCCCATCGACGGTTCCACCGATGAGTGGAATCTTTTGGGCATCCAGCACAATATTAAGAGTGGTTACTAATTTTCCGTCATTTCCGGAACAAATGTCAAAGCAGGCGGAAGTTCCCGAAACGGCATTTGTTTTTTCAACGGCCTTTTTTAAACGACTGATATATTTTACCGGCATTGTGGACAGCTGTTCTATTACATCTGCTGCACAATCCGTTCCGTACAGAGAAATGACAGTTACACCTTGTTCAATCGTGTGAGTACCGCCATAACTCATCGCTATGCCGCCGATGCTCGGTATTCCCGGAAACGTTTTTTCCAATTCAGCAACATGGGATTCCAGAGATTCTGCTGTCGTCAGAAGGATAAAGGCATCCGGCTGTGTAATGTTTTCTATTGCTTTTGTCAAATTCCCCGAGGTGTCATAATGATACTGTAAATTCATGAGTAAACCCCCTTTGCTTTATACAATTGTAACGGAAACGTTACTTTAAATCCGTAGTAACTATTCAGGACTCCCACCGCCCATTGTTTTTACACAGCGATCCTGAATAGTTACATTTGATATTACTATAATAAATCAAAATGCGGCAGGAATCAAGGGGAAAAAAGTAATTGCATGAAAGAAAAAGTTGCGATATAATCATTGCTGGAATATATTGATGACGATGGAGGAAAAAAGACAATGGAAAAAGTGGAATACTGGGACATTTATGACAAAAATAAACAGCGCACCGGCAGGCAGATGAAACGCAATGACTGGTGTTTAAAAGACGATGAGTACCATTTGACAGTGCTTGGTGTTGTGGCACATAAAGACGGAAGATTTTTGATCACCAAACGGGTAATGACCAAAAACTGGGCGCCGGGCTGGTGGGAAGTATCCGGCGGCGCTGCAATGGCAGGAGAAGAGTCCGGGGAAGCGGTTCTCCGGGAAGTGAAAGAAGAAACCGGGTTAGATGTGTCTAACTGGGAAGGGGGATACCGGTTTACCTATCACCGTGAAAATCCGGGCGAAGGAGATAATTATTTCGTAGATGTATACAAATTCATCGGAGAATTTTCCGAAGAGGACGTACATCCGCAGGAAGCCGAGACAGATGGGTTTATGCTTGCGACAAAAGAAGAGATCGAGGCATTTGCGAAGGAGGGCGTGTTCCTTCATTATGATAGTATTAAAGAGGTGTTTTAAAGAAGAGTTTAGATAGAAAAGGAGCTTTTTCTTTCTTCCCCGCGGGACCGTTTGCACTTAGCGGACACGCGCAGCGGTGCGGGAGGGCATAGGACGCCCTCTGCGCACCGTCGGTGTCCGAAATCCCACGGAAAGAGAAAAAAGCTCCTTTTTCTAATTAAACTGACTTTAAAACAAGATAAGAAATGAGAGAAGAATTCTAAAATAATCATAAATTCAAAAAATTCTGTTGACAGATGGATCCAAAAGAGTATAATATCATTAGCATGCTAATGATTAGCATATAAATTATTAAAATACTAATTAAAAATCACAAGAACACAAGTTAATGAAAAATGAAGGGAGGCTTATGTGTGGAACCAAGAGGAAGATGCCATATGCGCATGGACACGGAGACGGTGATCCGGGAAGCGAATCCGGTGAAGCTGATTATGTTTATCAATCAGATCCACCGGCGCAAGATTGAAAAACTGTTGGACGGAACCGGGCTTCACAGAGCGCAGCACCGAATGCTGATGACGTTATCGGATTGTCCGGTTACATCACAGATTGAACTGGCGAATATACTGGAAGTGTCGGCGGCGACGGTGGCGGTTTCATTGAAAAAACTGGAAAAAGGCGGATACATTCAGAAATCCCAGCAGGAACAGGATTCCCGCGTGCGATTTGTCGAATTGACGGAAAAGGGTCGCGGCGTCGTTGAAGAGAGCAAAGAAATCTTTCATCAGATGGATGCAAAACTTCTGGAAGGATTTGACAAAGAGCAGCTGGAGGTGCTTCAAAGCCTATTGGGGCAGATGTACCGCAATGCGAAGAATATAGAGTAAAAGGAGAAAAGACAATGGGTATTTATAAAAAATATATCACTCCCTATCTGTCGGCCTTTATTTTAGGACCGATTTTTATGATCGTGGAAGTGATTGGAGAAGTGCTTCTTCCGAAGATGATGTCATTGATCATCAACGAAGGGATTAAGGGAGGCGCCGGAAGTGGTTATATCATAACACACGGTATCATTATGGTGCTTCTTGCCCTGTGTATGATGTGCGGCGGTGTGCTTGGTGCGTATTTTGCTGTTAAGGCATCGGTAAATTTTGCCGGTGATCTGCGTAAAGATATTTTTGCAAAGGTACAGCAGTTTTCTTTTGCCAATATCGAAAAATTCTCAACCGGTTCGCTGGTAACAAGACTGACAAACGATATCACGAACCTGCAGAATGTCATTTCAATGGCACTCCGTATGCTCCTTCGGGCGCCGGGGATGCTGATCGGAGGATTGATCATGGCGATCATGATGAATGCGCGACTGGCGATCATTCTTGGAGTGGTAATCCCGGTTTTGATCGTGGCACTGGTGCTTGTAATCGGGAAAGCATTTCCAAGATTTAACATCATGCAGACGAAAATTGACAGTCTGAATTCAAGGATTCAGGAAAATATCACAAACACACGAGTAGTAAAATCATTTGTGCGTGATGAATTTGAAAAAGAAACTTTTAATAAAGCCAATGAAGATCTGAAAGAAAAGAGTTTGTCCGCCATGAAGATCGTTATTTTGACAATGCCGATCATGACACTTGCGATGAACATTACGACGATGGCAGTTGTATGGTTTGGCGGACGCCAGATCATCGTTGGGGATATGCCGGTCGGCGACCTGACTGCATTTACCACCTATATCGTACAGATCCTTATGTCGCTGATGATGGTTGGAATGATCATGATTCAGGGATCCCGTGCCCTGGCTTCTTCGAAACGTATCAAAGAAGTTCTTACGACAGAGATCGACCTTAATGACAACGAGGCAAAATGCAAAGATAAAAAAGTGGAAAACGGCGCGATTGAATTCCGCAATGTCGGATTCCGTTATTATAAGAAGAATCACAACAATGTATTGAAGAATATTTCTTTCAAAGCCAATCCGGGCGAAGTGGTTGGTATCATCGGTTCGACAGGATCCGGAAAGAGTTCTCTCGTACAGCTGATCCCGCGCCTGTATGATGCCGATGAGGGAGAAGTGCTGGTAGATGGCATCAATGTCAAAGATTATTCGCTGGAACATTTGCGAAACGGCGTGGCAATGGTGCTTCAGAAAAATACATTGTTCTCCGGAAGCATTATGGAAAATCTCCGCTGGGGGGACGAAGATGCGACGGACGAAGAAGTGTACGAGATGGCGAGGTATGCACAGGCGGATGGTTTTGTCCGCAGTTTTTCCGATGGATATGATATGGAACTGGGACAGGGCGGTGTCAATGTGTCCGGTGGACAAAAGCAGCGTCTCTGTATCGCAAGAGCACTTTTGAAAAAGCCGAAGATACTGATTTTAGACGATAGTACCAGTGCGGTAGATACCGCGACAGAAGCCGAGATCCGAAAGAGTTTTTCGACGTCTTTGAAAGACGCGACAAAGCTGATCATTGCACAGCGAATCTCGTCTGTAGAACACGCAGACCGCATTATTGTAATGGACGAGGGCGAGATCGTCGGACAGGGAACGCATGAGGAACTGATGAAATCCTGTGAAGCCTATCAGGAGATTTATTATTCGCAGAAAGACAAAGATGAGGAGGTGTCAGCATGAGTGGAAAGCCAAATAAACCAGCCGGAGGCCCGCCGATGGGAGGCCCGGGACATGGTCCGGGCGGCAGACACGCGAGAGCGATGGGCGGCAAGCCAAAAGAAACCAAACAGACGATAAAACGCCTTCTTGGTTATCTTGGAAAAGATAAAAAACACGTGATCATTGCGCTGGTGTGCGTAGTGATTTCCAGTTTATCGACGTTGGCGGGCTCTTACATGCTGTCGCCGATCATCAACGGAATTACAGAAACATACGATAAGGCATCCAAAGCAGCCGGTGATGCCGGTGTCATTATCAATGAAGGATTGAAAACATTGGGGCTTGGCATCCTTTTGATGCTTGCGATTTATGGAATCGGTGTCATTTCCATGTATTTACAGCAGCGGATCATGATCGGTGTTTCCCAGCGTGCGTTAAAGACGCTTCGTAAAGATCTGTTCGATCATATCCAGACACTGCCGGTACGCTATTTTGACACCAATGCGACCGGAGATATCATGAGCCGTTTTACGAATGATGTCGATGTCGTCGGTGAAATGCTCAACAATACGGTGATCCAGCTGATCCAGGGATTTATCAGCATCGTAGGTACGGTAAGTATCATGCTTTATATGAACGTATGGCTTGCCCTTCTGACGATCCTGCTTGTGCCGCTTATGCTGAAAGCCGGCGGTTCGATCGCAAAGCGCAGTTCCAAATACTACCGCCAGCAGCAGTCGGCGCTCGGTAAATTAAACGGTTACATCGAAGAGACAGTAACCGGCCAGAAGGTAGTAAAAGTATTCTGTCATGAGGAAAAGGCAGTAGAAGAATTTACGGATCTGAACGATGATCTTCGCAAGAAACAGGTCAAAGCACAGTTCTTCGGCGGTATCATGGGACCGGTCATGGGAAATATCGGTCAGGTAAGTTACGGTATCACAGCGTGTGTCGGCGGTTTGTTCTGTCTTGCCGGACGGCTCAGTCTTGGCGGACTGACAGTATTTGTCAATTATTCGCGTCAGTTCAGCCGCCCGATCAATGAGATCTCCATGCAGATCAATACGATCTTTTCCGCGCTTGCCGGTGCAGAGCGTGTCTTCAAAGTCATGGATGAAGAGCCGGAAGAAGCGGACAAACCGGATGCTGTGGAGATGGATGATGTCAAAGGTGAAGTCATTATGGAAGACGTTTCCTTTGGTTACAATCCGGATAAAGTGATCTTGAAGCACATCAATCTGTATGCACATGCCGGCCAGAAAGTGGCATTTGTCGGTTCGACCGGTGCCGGAAAGACGACGATCACCAACCTTTTGAATCGTTTTTATGACATTCAGGAAGGAAAGATCACGATTGATGGCAGAGACATCAAAGACTATGCCAGAAAGAGTCTGCGAAGTCATATCGCGATGGTATTGCAGGATACGCACCTGTTTACCGGAACGGTTCGTGAAAATATCCGCTATGGACGCCCGGATGCGACGGATGAAGAAGTCGAGCAGGCAGCAAAAACCGCCAGCGCACATTCGTTTATCATGCGTCTGGAAAACGGGTACGACACGATGCTGGAAGGCGACGGTATCAACCTGAGCCAGGGACAGCGGCAGCTGTTAAATATTGCCAGGGCAGCTGTATCAAAAGCACCGATCCTCGTATTGGATGAGGCGACAAGTTCAGTCGATACGAGAACGGAGATGCACATTGACCACGGTATGGAGCGGTTGATGAAGAACCGTACGACATTCGTTATCGCGCACCGTCTTTCCACCGTGCGCAATGCGGATTGTATCATGGTTCTTGAGCAGGGAGAGATCATTGAGCGTGGAACCCATGAGCAGCTTCTTGCTGAAAAAGGAAGATATTACCAATTGTATACCGGCGCGGTAGAATTGGATTAATTAGATTGATAAAAATTTTCAACGATTTGGGACTTCTTTCAAAGATTGCTCCCGAATCGTTGTTTTTTATAATTTACCCCTTGTAATTTGTAAAAAAGTTGCTATGATAGAAAGTAGAGAAAAAATATTAGGAGGCATATTGCTATGTTTGGTTTTGGTCAGTTGATTGACATTTTGAAAAAACACCCAAGAAAAATTGTTTTTACAGAGGGAAGCGATCCGCGTATCCTGGAAGCATCTTCCCGTCTTTTGGCAAGTACATTTCTTGCCCCTGTATTAGTTGGTAACAAAGAGGAGATTGCAAAGGCAGCAGAGGAAAGCGGCTTTAATATCCGCGGTGCTGAAATCATTGATCCATTGGATTACGATGAAATTGATGAGATGGTGGACATGCTTTGTGAGATCCGTAAAAATAAAGGAATGACACCGGAGCAGGCTCGTGGAATTTTGTCCCAGGCAAATTATTTCGGAACGATGCTTGTGAAGATGGGAAAAGCAGATGCCTTGTTAGGTGGAGCAACATATTCGACCGCAGATACGGTTCGTCCGGCATTGCAGATTATCAAGACAAAGCCAAACAATTCGATCGTATCTTCCTGCTTCATTCTGGTTCGTCCATCTGCAACCGGTGAAAATGAAGTGCTTGCGATGGCAGACTGTGCGATCAATATCAAACCGACCGAAGATGAACTGGTTGAGATCGCATTAGAAGCATCCGAATGTGCGAAGATTTTCGGTATCGATCCACAGGTGGCATTCCTCAGTTATTCTACATTGGGATCAGGAAAAGGAGAAGATGTGGATAAGATGCGTAATGCTGCAGAGAAGACAAAGAAAGCAGCACCAAATCTTCCAATCGAGGGAGAACTTCAGTTTGATGCCGCCGTAGCACCTCGTGTAGCACGCACCAAATGTCCGCAGTCGGAAGTGGCAGGACATGCAAACACCTTTATTTTCCCTGATATCAACGCAGGAAACATCGGTTACAAAATTGCACAGCGCATGGGTAATTTCGATGCTTACGGCCCAATCCTTCTGGGACTGAATGCACCGATCAATGACCTTTCCCGTGGATGCAATGCAAGTGAAGTATATTCGATGGCGATCATCACGGCAGCATTGGCATAAAAAATGAAAATGGGGCTGGGGAGTTTTTAATCGTTGCAAAAGGATATGACGGCCGGAGCAGAGTGTGACAAAAGGTATGCGCTGCCCCGGCTGTTGTTGTGAATTGGAAATATTTAGCGGGAAGAGGATGCGCATGAGAAAGAAAATGACCGAAGACGAAAAATATATGAAAGAAGCTATCCGGCAGGCAAAGAAAGCCTATGCGATGGAAGAAACGCCGATCGGCTGTGTGCTTGTCCACGACGGAAAGATCATTGCCAGAGGCTATAATAAGCGCAATAAAAAGAAAAACACGCTCGCACATGCAGAACTCATTGTGATCAATAAGGCAAGCCGGGTTCTGGGAGACTGGCGGCTGGAAGAATGTACGATGTATGTCACGCTGGAACCCTGTCCGATGTGTGCCGGTGCGATCGTACAGGCAAGAATTCCCAAAGTAGTGATCGGCAGCATGAATCCGAAAGCGGGCTGCGCCGGCTCTGTCCTCAATCTGCTGGATATGCCGGGGTTTAACCACCGGGTAGAAGTGGTGAGGGGAATTTTGGAAGAACCATGCAGCGGGCTGATGAGCAGTTTTTTTAAAGAACTTCGGTTAAAACATAAGAAATCTACTTGAAGAAAGCTTTTGTTTATGCTATAATATTTTGGTACATTTTTAGAAAAGGAGATTTTCACAATGAATACTAAGTTAAAGGGCGTTTTACAGCTTCTTGTCATTCTCCTTGTAACTGCCGCAGTCTGTGTTGTGGCATATACGGGGATTGGAGGAGCAAAGCGGGGTAGTGCAAGAAATATCCGCTTAGGACTTGACTTGGCAGGTGGTGTCAGCGTTACATACGAGGCGACAAAAGAGAATCCAACTGCTCAGGAAATGAAAGATACTGTGTACAAAATGCAGATGCGTGTACAGAACGAAAGTACAGAGGCTTCTGTTTATCAGGAAGGTAACAACCGTGTAACGGTTGACGTTCCGGATGTTGATGATCCACAGGCAGTATTGGACAAGCTTGGAAAAGCCGGAGCATTGGAATTTGTTCTTTACAGCAATGTAACGGTTGGCGAAGATGGAAAGACGGCGACATATGACAAAAAAGATGTCATCATCGACGGTTCCATGCTGAAAACTGCAGAAGCAGCGACACAGCAGGATTCCACGACAGGCCAGTCAGAAAATGTTGTAAAACTTTCATTTAATGCAAAGGGAACAAAGAAATTTAAAAACGTAACAACAGATCACGTAGGTGAGCAGTTCTCAATCATTTATGATGGCGAGATCGTATCCTCTCCGGTTATCCGTGAGGCAATTGACGGTGGAGAAGCCGTTATTTCCGGAAGTTTTGATGAATTTTCCAAAGCAGAGGATATGGCATCGACTCTTCGTATCGGTGCTCTGCCACTGGAACTGAAGAATATCCGTTCCAATATCGTAGGAGCAAAACTTGGTGGAGATGCGCTGAAGACAAGTTTGATCGCCGGTGCGATCGGTCTTGCACTGGTTATCATCTTCATGATCGTAATGTACTGGATTCCTGGTGTAGCAGCTTCTCTTGCGCTGTTATTCTATGTAGGAGCATCCGTTCTTGCGATCAACGGTCTGGATGTGACACTGACTCTGCCGGGTATCGCCGGAGTTATTCTTGCGATCGGTATGGCGGTAGATGCGAACTGTATTATCTTTACCCGTATCCGAGAGGAACTGGCAACCGGAAAGACGGTTCGTTCTGCGATCAAGATCGGATTTGAGAAAGCGCTGTCCGCGATTATCGATGGTAACGTTACGACATTGATCGCAGCTGTCGTTCTTTATATCAAAGGGTCCGGTACGGTTATGGGATTTGCCCAGACACTGGCAATCGGTATTATCCTTTCCATGTTTACGGCAATCTTTGTAACAAGATGGATCTTGTATGCGTTTGTAGGACTTGGATTTGACGATGTGAAGTACTACGGAACACAGAAAGCAAGAAAACCGATCAACTTTGTTGGAAATATTAAGAAATATGCGATCATTTCCGGATGTCTTCTTCTTTTGTGCATCGGTGGACTGGTTATGAATATGGTAAAAATGGGACAGCCTCTTAACTATAGCCTTGAGTTCTTAGGTGGTTCCTCTACCTCCATTACCTTTACTGATTACAAAGGGGAAGGATTTGATGCGTCCGGTAATGCGAGTGCAGACTTCAAAAATGAAGTAACGGATATTGTAAAAAATGCGGCGGAAGTATCGGAAGCAGAACTTTCCGATGTATCCGGTGAGAAGACATTGATCGTCCGTACCACAGCATTTACGGAAGACCAGCAGAAGAAAGTAATTGCTGCCGTAGAGGAAAAATACGGCGTGAGTGATAAGAGCATTGAAGTAGAGACGATTTCTGCGTCCGTAAGTAATGAAATGCGTATGGATGCAATCGTAGCCGTACTTATCGCTGCGGTAGGTATGTTGATCTATATCTGGATCCGATTCAAGAACCTTGCATTTGGTGCAAGTTCCGTTATCGCACTTCTTCATGACGTTATGGTCGTGCTTATGGTTTATGCAGTCGGAAGTGCATCGATCACTGTCGGAAGTACGTTTATCGCCTGTATGCTGACGATCGTAGGTTACTCGATCAATGCGACGATCGTAATTTTTGACCGTGTTCGTGAGAACCGCAAGAAACTCGGCAACACGGATTTGGCAGAAATTGTAAATACAAGTATTACCGAGACATTGAGCCGAAGCTTCAATACTTCGATCACAACGTTGGTAATGGTTCTCTGTCTTGCTGTGCTTGGTGTGGATTCCATCCGCCAGTTTGCAGTGCCGATGATGGCCGGTATCATTTCCGGATGTTATTCATCTGTATGTCTGGCTGGTACAGTTTGGTACTTTATGAACCGTAGTGCTCAGAAGAAAGCCAAAGCGAAAAAAGCCGGTAACAAAAAGAAATAATTCAAAGAATCTGAATGGTTATCTTTGATGAATAAAATAAGAACGGTTGTACATACTACATAAAAATAGTATGTGCAGCCGTTTTTTTGCAGTAGAAATCTGTCCGGCTGCACAGATGTTGGAGGAATTATGGACAAAATGATTGGAAAGCGGAGCGTGCAGTTTGAAGTGCCGCCGTGCATTATCGGAGCCGCTTCCGTAGCCGGCGAAAAAGAGGGAGCCGGAAAATTTGGGAAATATTTTGATGTCGTGGAAGAAGATCCGCTTTTTGGCGGGAAAACCTGGGAAGAGGCGGAAAGCAAGATGCAGCATATGGCAGCGGATATTGCGATCCGCAATGCGGGACTCGAATCGGAGGACATCCGTTATATCGTGGCAGGGGATCTGCTTGGGCAGCTGATCGCGACGTCGTTTGGAATTATGAACCTCAATATACCGATGTTTGGCGTTTATGGTGCTTGTTCTACAATGGGAGAATCCATGGCGATCGGTTCGATGCTTGTGGAGGGAGGTTTTGCAGAGTACATTGTTGCCATGACTTCCAGTCATTTTGCCAGCGCAGAAAAACAGTTCCGTTTCCCCCTTGCGTATGGCAACCAGCGTCCGTATTCAGCGACGTGGACGGTGACGGGAAGCGGCGCCGTTGTGATCGGACGGGGAGATGGAAAATGGAAACGGAAAGAGACCGATTACGTGTGCATCCGCGGCATTACGACCGGTGTGATCACAGATTACGGGATTAAGGACAGCATGAATATGGGCGCCTGTATGGCTCCGGCAGCTTGTGACTGCGTTTTGAACAATTTCAAGGACTTTGGGGTAGAGCCGGACTATTATGACAAGATCATTACAGGGGATCTTGGAACGATTGGACAACGCATTTTAAAGGACATGCTGCTTGGATACGGGTACGATATCAGCAAGCAGCATATGGATTGTGGGACGGAAATCTATTATAACGAAGAACAGGACACGCATGCAGGCGGAAGCGGCTGTGGCTGCAGTGCGATCACTCTGACCGGATACATTTTGAAAAAAATGCGGAAACATGCGTGGCGGCGAGTGTTATTTGTGCCGACGGGAGCACTTTTATCGACCGTTAGTTTTAATGAAGGAAATTCGGTGCCGGGAATCGCGCATGGTGTCATGCTGGAATGTGTGTGAAAGGAGAAGATGAGATGGAATATATGATTTCTTTTTTGATCGGAGGAGCAATCTGCGCAGTCGTGCAGTTGTTTATGGACAATACGAAACTGCTTCCCGGAAGGATCATGGTGATTTTGGTGTGCTTAGGAGCGGTATTAAGTGCGCTGCATCTGTATGAGCCGTTTGCCAACTGGGCTAAAGCCGGTGCGACGGTGCCATTGATCGGATTTGGGCACCTATTGTTTGAAGGGGTAAAAGAAGCTGTAGATAAGCGTGGCTTTATCGGTATCTTTTACGGCGGCATGGAACGGGCGGCAGTCGGCATTTCGGGGGCGCTTGTCATCAGTTTTCTGGCTTCGCTGGTATTTAAGCCAAAGATGAAAGGATAACGGATTAAATCGTTGCGAAATATGAAAAAACAAAGTATAATGAGGTTAGTGACATAGACTAACCTTTTTATATGGAAATAATTGGAATGGAGGTCTCTTATGAAAAAACTGGAAAATAAATACTTTTATGCCGGGATCACGGCATTTTGCGTCTTGATGGCAGTTTTGATCTGTGGGTTTATCTTTTCAAATTTTGACACCGTGTCTGCGGCGTTTGGAAAATTGAATTCGGCGCTGATGCCCATTTATATCGGGTTGGTCATCGCGTACCTGTTAAGTCCGATGGTCAATGGCATGGAACGGGTTATCTTTATCCCGCTGTTTCGAAAGATCAATAAGACCGATAAGAGGGTCAGAGGTTTCGCCAGAGGAATCTCAATCGTACTTGTACTGGTGCTTGCCATCGCCGTACTCTTCTGGCTGACGATGCTCGTTGTGCCGGAAGTAGTTGACAGTATTACCAATCTTGCGAATAACCTTCCGGAATATTACCGCAACACGATCCAGGTGGCAAATGACATCGGGAAAAAACATCCGGAAGTGGCACAGTATATGAAAGAGAGTACCGATACCGTGTATACGCAGGTTCGGAACTGGGTACAGAATGATCTTTTGCCGGCAAGCACGGAAATCCTCGGTACAGTGTCCGATGGACTGCTCAGTGCGCTTGGTATGCTTTTGAATGTTATCATCGGAATCATCGTATCCATTTATCTGATGGCAGGCAAAGAACGGTTCTGTGCTCAGGCAAAGCGCCTTTTGTACACAATTTTTTCGGAGAAACGTGCCAATCGGATCTTATCCTTTGGAAAAGATATCAACTGGTCCTTTGCAAAATTTTTCAGCGGCAAGATCATTGACTCTGTCATTGTGGCGATCATTACTTTTATTGCTCTCAGTATCGCCAATGTCCCTTATACGGCATTGATCAGTGTGCTTGTGGGGGTTACCAATATCATTCCGTTTTTCGGACCGTACATCGGGGCGATTCCAAGTGCACTGCTTGTCTTTCTGGCCTCGCCTTTTAAGGGAGTGATCTTTCTTGTACTTATCATTATCATTCAGCAGGTGGACGGCAATATCATCGGTCCCAAGATCATCGGAGAATCGGTCGGACTGGAAAGCTTCTGGATCCTGTTTTCCATCCTGGTATTTGGTGCCTTGTTTGGACTGCTTGGTATGATCTGCGCGGTTCCGATCTTCTCTGTTTTGTACAAAACGGTAAAGAGATGGAGCCATCGCAGACTGGAAAAGAAGGGACTTCCGGCGGAAACCAATTCGTATTATCGTAAATTTTAATTGCGAAAACTGATACATAATGATAAAAACGACGTAAATACGTAAGGTATAAATAAAGTGTTATAATAATCATAACACAATAATAAATTGTAAATACATAGAAAAGATGTTATACTTCTTGTATCAGAAACGATAAGCCCCTGGAACGCTGGGTGCTTGTCAGAGTAAAATATAAGGAGGATAATGTTTTGGGAAAGAAAACAGCAAAAATGTTAGGTCTGGTTCTCGCCGGATCGATGGTGATCAGCATGATATCACCAGCAGATGCTGCATCTAAGATGAGGATCAGCAAGAAAAAGGTTACGATTGCAAAGGGTGAAAAGGTCACTCTAAAAGTGAAGAAAGCAACGAAGAAAGTGAAATGGTCTGTTACCAAAGGAAAGAAAGTTGTTACATTATCAAAGAAGAAAAAAACAAGTGTTGTTGTTACCGGAAAGAAAGCCGGTAAAGCCGTTGTAACAGCGAAAGCAGGTAAGAAAAAGGCAACCTGCAGGATTACGGTAACAGCAGCTAAGAAGAATCAGGCAATCCAGGCACCGGAGGCAACGACAACAGTTACTGCTGCACCGGCAAGCCAGACTCCGGCAGCGACTGCAAAGGCAAGTGCAGCGCCGACAGCCAGTGTGGCACCGACAGCAACGGCAGCACCAACGGCGACCGTGGCACCGACAGCAACGGCAGAACCGACAGCAACGGCAGCACCGACAGCAACGGCAGCACCAACAGCGACGGCAGCACCAACAGCAACCGTAGCGCCAACAGCGACGGCAGCACCGACAAAGGAACCTGTAAAAGGGGATCCGGTTGAAAATGTTGTGGTTGATATGAGCAAGATTGCAGAAAAGACATTCTCTGCTTCACCGGCAAAAATTGATTTGAGCGGTGTGCTTGATGACCGTTTTGACCTCTCTTACTTCGATGAATTAAAGATTGGTTACACGATGGAAATCAACGAAGCAGAAGACATTGCTACCATTACCGGCGGTAAATTCGCTGTGGCAGCCACAGAAGACGATTTAAACGGATATAATGATGGTGTTGCATTTACCTACAATATGACAGCAGACGGTACAACATCATCCATTGATCTTTCCGATGATAAAGTAAGCGGTCAGGCATTTGGTATCAACATTCAGCCAATGGATTCAAACCAGAGTTACGGATGGCCGGCTGCCCTGAAATCCATTACAATTACAAGCCTTGAATTTGTTGCCAAGGAAGGTGCCTGCTATCCGGGAGACGGAGAGGCAAAACCTACACCAAAACCAACAACAGCTCCGGAATTTGAATCTTCCGAATTCCGTTACGATGGATTGGATCAGGCATGGATCGATGCGAACATTGACCCATCCAAACCGGTTGTTGCGATGTCATTTGATGACGGTCCGGGAGGCTACAATGGTTTCGTAGATTATGGTATGCAGATTCAGAAGGCTCTTACAGAGGCTGGCGCACACGCAACATTCTTCTATATCGGGCAACATATTGAGCATGACGAAGACTCCAGAAATGAAGTAATTGCTGCCAAAAAAGCCGGATTTGAAGTGGCAAACCATTCTTATGATTCAGACGGTCTGAACGGAAAAGATGCCGATGTGGTCAAAGAAAAGATTGCCAAGACAGATGCATTGCTGAAAGAACTGACCGGATATGAGCACTTCCTGTTCCGTGCACCAAACGTAGCATACAGCCAGACGATGTTTGCTGTGATTGAAAAACCATTTATTGATGTATCGGTTTGGAGTAACGATTATCAATCTGCTGTAGATAAAGACAAGATCGTTGAAAATGTTACGAAGGATCTGAAAGATGGTGCGATCATTAACATGCACTCGGTTCATGAAAAGACCGCTCAGGCAGTACCGGAAATTTTACAATACTGCAAAGAGAATGGCATCCAGGTTGTCAGTGTCTCTGAATTGTTCGCGATCAAAGGCAAAAAACTGATGACAGGTGTGAAATATTTTAACGCAAATTAATTCCTGCTGTGCAGGGAAAAAGATGATCGAAGAAAGACATCTTGTATAAAAGGTCACAGATCCGCAGGAAGGCTGTTTTGTAAAGGAATGGCATCCGGCGGATCTATGGCTTTTCTGATATCAAACCGGCACAATAATAAATTGCTATTTTATATAAAATATGGTACAATTATTATAATGTGGATGGCAGTTGTGTCTTGAATTGCCAAATAAAAAAGGAGGACATTATTTTGAAAAAGGAAACAGCAAAATTGTTAGGTCTGGCTCTTGCAGGATCCATGCTGGTAAGTATGGCAGCACCGGGAGCAGACGCAGCAACTAAGATGACAATCAGTAAGAAAAAAATTACCATCGCTGCAGGGGAAAAAGCAACGATAAAGGTAAAGAAGACCAAAAAGAAAGTAAAATGGTGTGTAACTTCAGGAAAGAAAGTTGTAAAACTGACAAAGAAGAAAAAAACAAGTGTGGTAGTGGTGGCAAAGAAAACCGGAAAAGCAGTTGTTGCAGCAAAACTGGGAAAGAAAATGGTAACTTGTAAAGTAACGGTTACAGCAGCAAAGAAAGAAGCGGAAGCAACTTTGGCACCGGAAACAACGGCAGCGCCAACACAGGTTCCGGCAACTACCGTACCGACCGTTGTGCCGACAGCAAGTGCAGCGCCGACGGCAACCGTTGCTCCGACTTCAACACCGACGGCTACTCCGTCAGCCGTACCGCAAGAAACTGCTACACCGGAGCCAACGAAAGATCCGACACAGTATGAAGGTCTTGATACAAGCTGGATCGATCCTGCGAAACCAATGGTAGCATTTACGTTTGATGACGGTCCGGTTGGTCTGAAAGAGACAGCAACAACCAGTATGCAGATTCAGGATGCCCTGGCAGAAGCAGGTGCGCATGCAACATTTTTCTACATCGGTTCCCGTATTGATGACGCCGGTAGAAAAGAGGTTGAAAGTGCTCTGACCAGAGGATTTGAAATCGGTAATCATTCTTACGGATGGAAGAGTTTGGCTAACATGGATCCCGATGAAATTGCTGAATCCGTAGATAATACCAATGCTGTCTTGACCGAGATTTCCGGTTATAAAAATATTTTATTCCGCGCTCCCAATCTTGACATCAGCGAGGACATGAAGGCGACGATCAAGGCGCCATTCATAAACTGCAGCATAGATAGTAAAGACTGGGACAAGGCGACGACAGAACAGATCATTAAAAATGTGGAAGCTGCGGAAGACGGAGATATCGTATTGATGCATGCTACAGAGAAAAATACCGTAGAGGCACTTCCGACTCTCCTGCAGTATTTTAAGGAAAAGGGATACCAGATCGTTTCTGTATCCGAACTCTTTGCTGTAAAAGGCATAAAACTGGAAGCAGGAAAAGCATACAGTTCTGCCAAATAATGTAAATAACATACAGAAATTCTATTAGCCGGAAGAGACATTGGAAAACGATGTCTCTTTTTGGCTGTGATGATGCGGAGAAGAAAGATAAAAAACGAATATTTCTTACAGCAGGTATTGACTTTTGAAAATGAACGTGAGACAATAAATACCGTGTGCTTTGACACGAAAATGTAACAGATCGCAGTTATAGTAAGAATATAGGAAATTATGTGCAGGAGATGGATTAGGATGAAAGTTAGGATGTATAGAGCCCTTATAATGGTACTGGCGGTGACAGGGATCGTGTGTCTGATGTCGGCGCAGCCTGTTGATGCGAAAAAAACGAAGGAAAAGAAAATAAAGACAATTACGATTCAGAATGCGGGAAAGAGTTTGTTGATCAATAAAAAAGAGAAATTTCAGTTAAAGGCAAAAGTGAAGCCGAAGTCATTAAAGAAAAAAGTGATCTGGAAATCATCCAATAAAAAGATTGTGACAGTATCGAAAAAGGGACTGATCCGGGGGAAAAGCTACGGGAAAGCCAATATATGGCTGAAGGCAAAAGACGGTTCTAAGAAAAAGGCAAAGATTCAGGTGACAGTCGGCCGTAAGGTAACAACGGTCGGATTTACCGTGAAAACCCAGGAAGTGGAAGTGGGGCAGAAATTAAAACTTGAACCGGTCGTTCTTCCGCAAAATGCGACAGATAAAAAACTTACGTATGAGTCTTCGAATCCTGCTGTGGTATCGGTTTCCTCACAGGGAATCGTAGCGGCAAAGGCAAAGGGAGAAGCGGTTATCACGGCGAAGAGCCAGGACGGCACACAGAAGACCGGAAGTTTTGTTATTCAGACGAAGATTTCAACGAAAAATATAACAATAAATGGTGGCGCAACCGGTAAACGATTGGAAAAAGGAAAGACGTTTGGTGTGTCTGCCAGTGTGCAGCCGGCCAATGCATCCAATAAAGCACTGCGGTATACCAGCACAAATCCGTCCGTTGCAGTAGTGTCTGCCGGCGGAGTGGTGACCGGAGTGGCAGAAGGAAATGCGACGATCCGGGTGGATGCGGTGGATGGCCACTCGACGGCAAGTATAAATGTGGAGGTGTTCCGTATGGAAGTTTCAAAACAAAAACTGATCGCTCATCGCGGGTTTTCGTCCGAGGCACCGGAAAATTCGATTCCGGCATTCGAGAAGGCAGTTGAAAACCATTTCTTCGGAGTGGAATGTGATATATGGAAAACATTGGATGGAGAATTCATGGTTTCTCATGACGCCAGTCTTAAACGGATGTTTGGCTATCCATTGGACATTGCGTCTCTGACGGCACAGCAGATCAAAAAATATTATATGATCAACGGCGCGAATATTGGTTCTTATGAAAAACTGACAATGCCGACACTTACCGAATATCTGCAGGTAATGAAGAAAGACAAAGAGGTTCATCCGTTTATTGAAATAAAAGAAATGCTCAAGGAAGAGGATTTGAAAAAGATTGTAAAACTGGTAAAGGATCAGGGACTTCTCAAACGGACCTATTTTATCAGTATGTATCAAAGCAATCTGTTGACATTACAGACAATTGCCGGAGTGGAGTCTTCGCAGCTTCAATATGTATATGGAGCGGAAGAGTCAAACAAAAGTACACCGGTCAGCTCGGAGATTCTCAGCTGGTGTATTAACAATCAGATCGACCTCGACAGCCGCCTGTCGCTTGTGACGGCATCCGATGTATATCGATTGCAGATGGCAGGAAGGAAAGTTAATGTATGGACGGTGAATACCCTCGAAAAAGCGTATGAGCTGGATAACAATTACCATGTTGACATGATCACTACGGAATATCTGTTAAATTCGCAGTAAAGATAATAAAAAAATTTAGACCCGTTTTCCTTTAAAAATGAAGGGAAGGCGGGTCTGTTTTCGTATTTGGGATAAAGTGTCCGATAGCCGCCCGCCGCCCCTCTTGCATTTTCTTAGTATGCCATATATAATCTAAATCAATCTCATATTCTAAGAATTCGAGGGGAAAGAAGAAACATCATTTCTGGATCCGGATGATTGGTTCAAAACTAAAATGCAAAGGGAGGATTCTATGGTTAAGAAATTACAAAAACGACTGATCGTACTGCTCTTACTGGCAGCGGTATTAGTTGGAAATCTAGGTGGAAATGGTATTGTTGTCTATGCAGCCGGCCGGGCTTCCGGGACAATTGGACAGATTCAGTGGGAATTAGATGCACAGGGAACACTTGTGTTTCGGGGAAACGGAGCGTTTCCATCTTTTCAAAGCATTAACATTCCATGGCGGGATTATAAGTGGGATATAAAAGCAGTATCCTTTGAGATGACGAATGTAACAGATGGAGATCTGACAAATTATTTTGAAGGGTGCTCGAATCTTCAAAGTGTAAGCGATCTTCCGGAAGGGGTACGTAACCTTACACAGACGTTCAGAAAATGCAGTTCTCTGCGCTTGATCGGAAAGATACCGGTCTCTACAGAGACGATGGAACGGACGTTTGAAAAATGCACCAGTTTAAATCAAACGATCAAAATTCCAAAAAATGTAAAAAATATGCAGGGGCTTTTTCAGGGCTGTACTGCATTGACGAGGCTTCCGCAGATTGAGACGACATTGGTGAAAGATTATTCGTATCTTTTGCAGGAGACAGCGATTACAGAGCCGCTTTCGATCCCTTCGGGAGTTACCAATGTTACAGGAATGTTTTCCCTGTGCAAAAAACTGACCAGTTCCCCGGTGCTCCCGGAGAGTGTCACAGAGGCAGCGCAATGTTTTTACGGCTGTGAGGCGTTAAAAAAGGCACCGGCATTACCGAGAAAAATAGAAAATATAAGTCAGATATTTGCAGAATGTGTGAATTTAACTGCGGTACCGGATATTCCGCCATCGGTGGTCAATATGTCGGGATGTTATGCAAACTGCTGCCGGGCAAAGGGGTCATTTACCATTTATGCAATTATAAATGATGAGTCAAAGTATACAAAATTAGCAGGAACGACAGCGAAAGATGATTCCTCTGTCAAAGGACAGTTTCTCGGTGCCGCAGGCGGAGGACTTTCGGTAAATTACACGGTCGGGAATGAACATCTGATCCGGGAGTATCTTTCCACGGGATGGAATAGTGGAAATCTTCATTTTGCCGGATATTGGGGAAATTTGAATATTGGAGACAAGGTGACGCAGAAGATGGAAGATTGTACGGTAAGTCCGGTTCCGGATGTAAATTATACCGGGAAAGCAATCTGCCCGGTTCCCAAAGTATATTATGGAAATATACAATTAACGGAAAAAACAGATTATACCATATCTTATAGTAATAATACCAATGCAGGGACAGCAGCCGTCGCAATTACCGGAGTTGGGAATTATAGTGGAACCAAAAAGGTTTCATTTGTTATCCGCAAAATTTCCATGACCGGGGTAGCCGCACAGAATTATCAGGGGATATATGATGGAAAAGCGCATGGGATTACACTGCAGGTTCCGGCGGGGGTTACTGCAACTTATGGAACAAAAAGTGGAGAATACACATTAAAGACGGCTCCGGTGTATACGCTCCCCGGAAATTATACGGTATATTATCAGGTGACAAAACCGAATTATATCACCGTAACGGGAAGTGCAAAGGTTAGTATCGTACAGGGAACGATGCCTGTGGTGGCAAATGGATACAGCGGTATATACGATGGAAAAAGTCATGGGATTACCGTAGAAGGACTGGCGGGCGCGCAGATCCGATATGGTACTGCGGCAGGACAGTATACAAGTGTAGAATCACCAAAATACAAGGATACAGGCATATATACCGTTTATTATCAAGTGACTAAAACGGGGTATGGGACGGTTACGGGAAAACAGCAGATTGAGATTAAAAGAAAAGTAATTACCGAGGTTACTTTTCCGAAAACGAGTCAGGCAGTGTATGGAACTACGCTGGCAAAAATACCATCAACAAGTATGCAGGATTCCCTGGGGGTATTTTCCTGGGACAATCCATTGTATGTTCCGACGGTAGATGATACCCAGGCGAAGATGTGGTATAAGCCCTACGATAAGAAGAATTACGATTACAGCCGGGTAAAGGGATATGATGCCGGCAGTGGAAATATCGTGCGAAATATTACCATTTCCATTCAGAGAAAGAAGGGAGAACTCCCGCAGGTGACAACAGGATTTCTGGCACAGGGGGATGAACTTGAAAAGTCTAAAATAACATGGGATAAGCTGGATGTGGGAGATTTCTATTGGGCCAAGCCGGAAGAAAAGGCATCGCAGGATAAGTCGGAATATACCCTTATCTTTCGCCCAAAGGATATGAGAAACTACGACTGGAGTTATCTGAGTTCAAAAGAACTGGATTGGAACACGTTTCAGATCTGGCAAAAGGTAGAGGTGGTTCCCTATCCGGAACCGGTTGAGATTGTTTATGGGGATACATTGGGAAGTAAAGGATTTGTTGGAAAGAATCCGGAGGTTAAATACCGCTGGCTGGATGAAAATGTGATACCCGGGAAAACAGGATCACATAAACTTAAAATTATTTACCAAGGTCAGGAAATTGTAAGAAACATGGAAGTGGTTGTATTAAAAAGAAAGCCGGATTATGTCATTCCGGTTCTGGATGCCGTATGCTATGATCCGGAACTGACTTTGGGACAGATTTCCTTGCCACGCGGCTGGAATTGGTCAGATCCTTCTGTTGTGCCGGAGGCCGGACAACAGAACTATGAGGCATACTATGAACCGGAGGATCCGGAACATTATCAGACGGTATATGATAAGATCCCATTAATGGTGGAAAAGGCGGTTCCATCAGTAAATGTTCCCTATATTCAGACACAGATCGAAGAGGATACGATATGTCTGAAAGAAATCGGACTTCCTATGGGGTGGAGGTGGCAAAATCCGGAAGAATCTTTTGGTGAGGGCGTGTACGAGGTTTCAGTTGTTTATGAACCGGAAGACCCAAACAATTATTCACTGTGGGAAGGACAAATTACAATTGATATAAAGAAAAAAATACAGCCTACTGAAGTGCCGGAAGAAACGCCGATTCCGACGGAGACACCAGTGCCGGTAGAGATACCGGAGACATTTGCTCCACAGCCGCCGGAAAGTCCTGTCTCCAGTCCCACAACCAGTCCGACGACGAGTCCGTCGGTGATTCCGGCACCTACAGAGACATTGGGAACATCCGCCTCACAACCGACCTCCAGTCCAACGACCGCCCCGATCGCCAGTCCAACGGCTGACCCGATCGCCGGTCCGGCGGCAAGTCCAATGACCAGCCCGGACGTCAGTCCTGTCTCCAGTCCCACAACCAGTCCGACGACGAGTCCGTCGGTGACTCCGGCACCTACAGAGACATCGGGAACATCCGCCTCACAACCGACCTCCAGTCCAACGATCGCCCCGATTGTCAGTCCAACGACCGCCCCGACCTCCAGTCCAACAATCGCCCCGATTGTCAGTCCAACAGCCGGCCCCACTGCTAGTCCCATCTCTGATCCGATGACGAGTCCGTCGGTGACTCCGACACCCACAGAGACATCGGGAACACCACTCCCACAGCCAACGGATGGTTCAATACCCAACTCGTCAGTCAATCCAACAGCCGCCCCGACGCAAGGGTATCCATTTGCAGAAATGCCAAAAATTACCAGTTCATTGGAAGCAACACAAACGAAGGCTACACAAAAACCGGCAGGGAATGCTTCCAAAGCAGATTCTCCTCAAAAGGATGCGGTTATTTCCCTTTCCAACAAAGGAAAACCGAAAGAGTCTTCTTTATATGGAGTAAAAAAGCAGAAAAAGACAGTGGGGAAAGTACATTTAAAAAAGGTAGTTTATCGAAAAAAGAAAATTTATCTTACTTGGAAAAAGGTAAAAAATGCGAGTGGATATCAAGTGGTCTTTTTAAAAAGGAAAAAAGGGAGAACCAGGATGTTCAAATATACCCAAAAGAGTAAAATGATATTGTCATGGAACGGAGTTGGGAAATGCTTTGTAAAAATGCGGGCATTCCATAATCGCGGAAAGAAACGAGTGTATGGATCGTGGAGTGCCTGCAAACGGGTAAAAAGGAGTTAGTGATCTTCTTTTTTGAAACGAAGTTTAGCTTCGTGATTTTTAGGAATGTCACCAACATAGCAGCCTTTGATATCAAGGGATTTGGCGCATCGTGAACAATATTCGCCAAAACGGATAGGTGCGCCGCATCCTTGACAATGAAGGAAGACTTCCGAATTTTCCGGAATTTCCAATTTTCCCTGACGAAGATAAGAAGATATCTTTGCAGAGGGAACACCGGTTTCGCGCGCGAGGTCAAAAGCACTCGTTGGTCCATGTTCGTCTAAGTATTTTTTGATTTTTCCGTAGTCATTTGCTATTTCTTTGCCACAGCTATCGCATACGAAGATGCCTCCATATTTATACCGCATGGAGCAGGAACAATTTGGGCAAATCATTTGCGATTCGTCATCGGGAAGAACTAAAAAGGATGTTTGATTTTTATTCATAATGATATCCCGCCTTTCGCATATATTATATTTATTGTATCGGATTTTTACAGAAATTGCAATTTTTTTTTGCGATTTTCGGCAAAATGTTTAAAAATACACTTGTAGAATAACGAATTTTAGTGTATACTGTAAAAGATGTTACAAAATTATAAAGTTATTATGCGAGAATATTACAATGATATTAAGTAAAAGGAGGAAATCGTGAGAGAAGTAAGTGAGTTCGGTAAGTATAGAAAGAGAACGCTTGCCGTAATGATGGTTTTTGCAATGGTAATGACATCAGGTACACCAAAAACAACGGTATATGCGGAGGAACAGTCAGTGACTTCGGCAGGGATTAGTGTGCAGCCGGAGGAAAATCCGGTTATAACAGAAAACGTACAGCCGGAAGAGACAGCAGTACCAACTGTGGAGCCGACAACAACACCGCAGAATACACTTGTGGTAAAAAAGAAAAAGTGCTCTTATCCAAAGAAAATTTATGAGGGGCAGACATTTACGCTGAAAGGAACGTTGAAAGCCAACCATAAAATTCAAAAAGTGCAGGCCAGCATCAAAGATGAACAGGGAAAAGATGCTATGGCAATCAAAAAAAAGGCAAACAGCAATAAATTTGATCTGAAAAAGATTGATGATGATATGCATTTTTCAAAATTGGAAGCAGGAAAATATACCTATGAAATTAAAGTTTCTGATTCCTATGGCAATGAGAGAGTTGCTTTGCAAAAAGATTTCAAAGTAAAAGAGACAACCTGGGCGTGGCCGGTAGATGGTGGAAGTAAAGGAGATGGATTTCATTGTGGATGTTCTGTGCATGGAGGCAGACATCTAGGTGTAGATATTAAAGGAGTATCAAAGGGGACATCCATTAAGGCGATTGCGGATGGTACGGTGGTTTATGCAAAATATCATCAGGCAGCAAGGCGGTCTTCTTTTGGAAAATTGGTAATTGTTTATCATGGCAATGGAATTTATTCTTACTATGCACACTGTAATACCATTCGATGCAAAGTGGGGGATAAGGTCGAAAAAGGCGATGTGATCTCGACGATGGGAGAGACCGGAGCTGCCTATGGAACCCATCTTCATTTGGAACTTCGTAAGGGTCCTGCTTTTTCCGGAAATTATAACAGTTATGATTTCCTTGATAAGTATACATATAAGCAGTTTGATCCGATGAAATATCTTACAAAACGATAAAAAGAAGATCTTCTTTACTCCGTCTCCTCGGTGGGACGGAGTAAATTTTTAACTGCTGCTGCATAAAGGTCATTGCTTACGGTGCGCCAGTTGTTGCAGATGCGCAGAGCGTCCTCTTCATCCGGAACCGATAGTTTTATCTCAAAAATTGGAGCATTTTTTTCGATAAGACTACAGGTGGCAGTATATTCGCCATTGGTGTTTTTCGTATAATCACTGATCTGGGTGACTCTTTGTATGATCTCGTGGTTGTTTTCTTTCAGATAGTCGTCAATTTCCTGACGGATTTCCCGTGACAGAGTGTTTCCAAATAATTCCAGCGTCTCTCTGCCGGCGGAGGTAATTTCATAGTAAGAAGTGTTGTAAGTGTTTGAGCAGTGGATCAGGTCAGCATCCAATAATTCAGCAAATGCACTTTGCACATTAAAATAATTGGTGTAGCCGTGTCCGGTAATGTAATCGGAGATTAATCCAAAGGTTAAAGGGGATTCGATTTCATTGAGTGTATATAAAATAATTAATTTATAGATAGTAAACGCTTCATTCATGATTCTTATACTCCTTTCCTTGCCAGATGTTTTGTTGTTTTAATTGGCGATGGATCTCATTAAGTACATCACGTTTATGGCTGCTCCATAAAGGAGCAATCAGGAGATCTTTTGGGCCGTCTCCGGTAAGCCGGTGTATGACCATTTCCGGCGGAAGAAGTGCGATGGATCGTATCACAAGATCGATATATTGTTCCTGTGTAAGAACCTTGCAGTTACCGGTGTTGTAAAGACCCGCAAGATCTGTTCCGTTTAGGATATGCAATAATTGAATTTTTATGCCGTCACTGTGGCAGGAAGCAGCATGTTCTAAGGTGGCAAAAAAATCATCTTCTGTCTCACCGGGAAGCCCGGCGATCACATGAGTTACTACCTCGATGCCAAGATTTTTTAAATCTGCCACAGCCTTGTCGTAAACAGCAAGCGGATAGCCGCGGCGGATAAACTGTGCGGTAGATTCATTGCTTGTCTGAAGTCCAAGTTCTACGATGACAGGTTTGATCTGGTTGCATTCTGCAAGCAGTTCCAGCACTTCCGGAGGAAGACAGTCCGGCCGGGTGGCAATGGACAGCATAACCACATCCGGATGTGCAAGAGCTTCCTTATAAAGTGGCTCCAAATAAGAAACCGGGCCATACGTATTTGTAAAAGATTGGAAATAGGCAATGAATTTACGGCCCACTTTCTTTCGTTTTGATATGCCTTCGATTCCCTGCGTGATCTGTGCTGTTACGGAAGTAGAGCGCGGGGCGGCAAAATCACCGGAACCGCTTCCGCTGCAGAAAATACAGCCGCGGGTGTCCAGTAAACCATCCCGGTTTGGACAAGTCATACCACCGTCCAAAGATATTTTATAAACTTTTTGTCCAAAGCGGGATTTCATTTCATAATCCAAAGAATGATAGGGCTTTTCGCCCCACATTTTCCGGTTAGTCATGGATATGTTCTTTCACGGCAGCACTTACAACGTCGGCTACGCGTGGATTAAAGGCTTCGGGAAGAATGTTGTCCTCGTTCAATTCATCTTCCGGTACAAGAGAAGCGAGAGCAAGGGCTGCGGCAAGTTTCATTTCTTCTGTGATCTGAGTGGCACGTCCTTCCAAGGCGCCTTTAAAGATACCTGGGAAAGCGACGACATTATTGACCTGATTAGGAAAATCCGAACGGCCGGTACCAACTACTTTTGCGCCTGCTTTCTTTGCGAGATCCGGCATGATCTCCGGAGTTGGGTTTGCCATGGCAAAAAGAATGGCATCTTTATTCATGGAAGCTACCATTTCTTCTGTCACGATATTTGGTGCAGAGACGCCGACAAAAATGTCAGCACCGACAAAGGCATCGGCCAGTGTGCCGGATCTGCCTTCCAGATTTGTTACATTCATCATTTCTGTCTGCATCCAGTTCAAGTCTTTGGAATCTTTGTTTAATATTCCCGACTTATCACAAAGGGTAAGATGCGGAAAACCGTAACGGAGAAGAAGTTTGCTGATAGCAATTCCGGCAGAACCGGCGCCGTTCACCACAATTTTACAATCTTCTTTTTTCTTTCCGGTTACTTTTAAAGCGTTAATGACACCGGCGAGCACAACGATGGCAGTACCGTGCTGGTCATCATGAAATACCGGGATATCAAGAAGTTCCTTTAAGCGGCTTTCAATCTCAAAGCAGCGGGGAGCGGAGATATCTTCCAGATTAATTCCTCCAAAAGCCGGAGCAATGTTTACAACGGTTTTGATGATTTCTTCCGTATCCTGTGTGTCAAGACAGATGGGAAACGCATTGACATTTCCGAATTCTTTAAACAAAACGGCTTTTCCCTCCATAACAGGCATGGCAGCAGCGGCGCCGATGTTTCCAAGACCGAGTACGGCACTTCCGTCTGACACGACCGCTACAGTGTTGGATTTGATCGTATATTGATAAGCAGCTTCCTTATCTTCGGCAATCACCTTACAAGGTTCAGCGACACCCGGAGTATAAGCAAGTGCCAGATCTTCTCTGGATTTCACTTCGCATTTAGGGGTTGTTTCGATTTTTCCATTCCATTCTTTGTGTAAAGCAAGTGCTTTTTCACTGTTTGTCATTATAATCCTCCGTTCTTTGAGGGAAAATCCCTGTTGATTTTTTGCAGATATTCCTATTCTATCACTTTTGAAAAGGAAAATCAATGCCTCATACGTGTGGGCAGAAGGATCCGTAATTTTTCTTATAGGAGAAAAATCGTTACATTTAAAAAATATGGGGTTGTGTATTTTCAAAAAAATGGTACAATAAAAGTAAGTATCAGTATTTTTATCAGGGAAGGTGTTTGGAAAATACTGATAAAAGAAAAGAATGGAGCAAACTATGACGTTAGAAGAGGCAAAGAAGAAATGTGAGGCGGCGGGGCAGGAGCATTTGCTGGCATACTACGATGAACTCACAAAGGAAGAGCAGGAAGTACTGCTGGCACAGATTGAGAAGATAGACATTACCTTACTGGATCTTTTGAAACAGGACTCAAAGGAAGTAGCAAAGGGAAAATTGGAGCCGCTTGGGGCAGTTACCTTAGAAGAAATCCAAAACGGAAAAGCAGACTATGAGAAACTGGGGCAGGAAGCGATCCGTGCCGGAAAAGTAGGGGCGGTCCTTTTGGCAGGAGGCCAGGGGACGCGTCTTGGACTGGACAAACCAAAAGGAATGCTGAATGTAGGAGTACATAAAAAACTGTACTTGTTTGAACAGCTGATCCGGAATATCATGGATGTTGTCAATGCGACGGGCGCATGGGTTCCGCTCTTTGTTATGACAAGCGAAAAAAATAATAAAGACACGGTAGAATTTTTTAAAGAAAACAACTTCTTTGGTTATAACGAAGAATATGTATTTTTCTTTGTGCAGCAGATGGCACCGTCTGTCAGCTACGAAGGAAAGATCTATATGGAAGAAAAAGGACGCATCTCGACCTCTCCAAATGGAAATGGAGGATGGTTTATTTCGATGGTGCGTGCCGGACTTTTGGACACGGTGAAAAAACTTGGTGTGGAATGGCTTAATGTATTTTCTGTGGACAATGTATTGCAGAAGATCGCAGACCCTGTATTTGTCGGAGCAGTATTAAAGCACAACTGTGTATGCGGTTCCAAAGTGGTTGCAAAAGCAGATCCATACGAGAAAGTAGGAGTGCTTTGCCTGGAAGATGGCAGACCATCTATCGTGGAATATTATGAAATGACGGAAGAAATGATACATTTGCGTGACAAACAGGGAAAATTGTTGTATAATTATGGTGTAATACTAAATTATCTTTTCTCTGTAGCAACACTTGAGAAGATCATGAACGAAAATCTCCCTACCCATATTGTAGAAAAGAAAATTCCCTATATGGATGCAGAAGGAAACCAGATTAAGCCGGATAAGCCAAATGGATATAAGTTTGAGACATTGGTGCTTGATATGATCCACAAGATGGAGAACTGTCTTTCATTTGAAGTAGAACGTGAAAAAGAATTTGCACCGATTAAAAATGCAACGGGAGTTGATTCTTTGGAAAGTGCAAGAGAATTAATGAAAAAAAATGGAATGGAATTTTAGGGATAAGTTTTAGAAAGGACGATGGAATGGATTTTACAAAATTATCATTAAAAGAACTTCGCGAGATGGCGAAGGAAAAAGGACTCAGCGGGATTTCCGCATTGCGTAAAGCTGATTTGATCGAAGAATTGAAGAAGGCAGAGATTCTTTCTCAGAGTGTGGTTCGCCCGGTAAAACCGGCAGATATTCTCAACCCGGCAGAACTTCCGGGAAGAAAGTCGGAAGAAAAGTCGGCGGAAAAGCTGGCGGAAAAACCGGTCGAGGAAAAGAAGAGCGAGCCGGAGAAGGAAAAAAAGGTTTATACGTATGTGCCTTCGCAAAATAACAATTCGCGAAACTATCGTGGAAGAGGCGCATCCTCTCACGGAAATTATCAGAGTAATTATCAAAACAATAATTACCAGAATAACCACCAAAACAACAATTATCAAAACAATAATTACCAAAACAATAACTACCAGAACAATAATTATCAGAACAACAATTATCAGAACAATAATTACCAGAATAATAATTATCATGCGAATTCTCAAAACATGAATTCCCATTATAATTCCCAGGAATCCGTGTCGCATGAAAATGCACCGGCGGAGATTGTTCAGGAACATCAGCCATACCGCACGATCGAAGAGGTCATCAAGGCAGGTCTGATCACGATTGCCAAAGACCGGCAGGTGTTGGATGTGCATCCTGCAGAGATGGAAGAACTGGACAGTGGAATTACCAAAAAAGGAATTCTTGAGATCATGCCGGAAGGGTATGCGTTTATCCGCTGTGATAACTTCCTTCCGGGCGACAATGATGTCTATGTATCACCGGCATTTTTGCGGCGTTTCGGGCTGCGTACCGGAGATATTATTGAAGGAAATCTTCGTATACGTACACAGAATGAAAAATTCAGTGCACTTTTGTATATGACAAAAGTAAATGAGCGTCCGATCACGTATCTGGCGCACCGTAATAAATTCGAGGATCTGACGCCAATTTTTCCAAATGAAAGAATTCATTTGGAAACAAGCAACTCAGGTGTTTCGATGAGGATGCTCGATCTGATCGCGCCGATCGGTAAAGGACAGCGTGGTATGATCGTGTCACAGCCAAAAACCGGTAAGACGACATTACTCAAACAAGTAGCAAGTGCGATCACACATAACTATCCGGAGATGCATCTATTGATCCTTCTGATCGATGAGCGTCCGGAGGAAGTAACGGATATCAAAGAATCCATTGCCGGAGAAAAAGTAGAAGTTATTTACTCGACATTTGATGAACTCCCGGAAAATCACAAACGCGTTTCCGAAATGGTTATCGAACGCGCAAAACGTCTTGTAGAAGGCGGCGATGATGTCGTGGTACTGCTTGACAGCATCACACGTCTGGCGAGAGCATACAACCTTACGGTTACGCCGAGTGGACGTACTCTTTCCGGTGGTCTTGATCCGGCGGCACTTCATATGCCGAAACGATTCTTCGGTGCAGCGAGAAATATGCGTGAAGGCGGAAGCCTTACTGTACTGGCAACGGCACTGGTAGATACCGGAAGCCGTATGGATGATGTGGTGTTTGAAGAATTCAAAGGAACCGGAAATATGGAATTGGTGCTTGACAGACATTTGTCTGAAAAGAGAGTATTCCCGGCAATCGATATCCAGAAATCCAGTACGCGGCGGGAAGATCTTCTGCTTAGTCAGGAGGAATTGGAAGCGGTATATATCATGCGGAAGGCGCTAGGTGCTTCTCCGAATACCGACGGCAACCTGGAGCAGATCATTAATCTGTTCCGAAGAACGAAAAATAATAAGGAATTTATTGAAACCATAAAAAAAATCAAGCTGCATTAAAAATTGCTTGCATTTTGTTTCAAAGCGTGGTACAATAAGAAAGCCGATTTTGAGAAATGACACATTTTTTAGTAAAATAGAAGTAGTGAGGTGAAAATCATGAGAGAGGGAATCCATCCAGAATATTACCAGGCAAAGGTTGTTTGCAACTGCGGTAATGAATTCGTAACAGGTTCAACAAAAGAAGACATTCATGTTGAAGTATGTTCCAAATGCCATCCATTTTATACAGGACAGCAGAAGTCCATGGCAGCTCGTGGTGCGATTGATAAGTTCAATCGTAAATATGGCTTGAAATAAGCAGATAATGAACACATAAAGGCTCCGCAAGTTTCTGTATCGAAAGGTACTTGAGACCTGCGGAGTTGTTCTATATAAAGCGCAGAGTATCGCTGAATGGAGGCAGAATATGAAATATTCAGGAATTGGCGGACAGGCAGTCATCGAAGGGGTTATGATGAAAGGCAGGAGCCAATATGCTGTTTCTGTGCGTAAGCCAGACGGACAGATTGAAGTAAAAGTAGAAAATTATAAAAGTCTGAAAGAAAAATATGCGATTGCGAAACTTCCGATCTTTCGGGGAATCTTTGCCTTTGTGGAATCCTTGAAGATGGGAATGGGAACCTTAAACTATTCGGCAGGTTTTTGGGAAGAAGAAGAAGAAAAAAAAGAACGTTCAAAAGATAACCAAAAAACAGATGATTCAAAAACCAATGATTTATGGATGGGGCTGATCCTTGTGCTGGCCATCGTGATTGCAATTGGTCTTTTTGTATTATTGCCATTTTTTATCTCGGAACGGCTTCATAAGATCATTCCGTCGATTCAGCTGCGAGGTTTGATCGAAGGCGTGATCCGTGTTGCACTTTTTGTCGGTTATGTAAAAGCAATTTCTCTGCTGGAAGACATCCGCCGGGTATTTATGTACCACGGGGCCGAGCATAAATGTATCAACTGTATCGAAAATGGATATGAATTAACGGTAGAAAATGCAAAAAAACAGACGATGGTACATAAACGATGTGGTACAAGTTTTATGCTCGTTGTCATGTTTGTCAGTATTTTATTGTTTATGTTTATATCGGTGCCCAATATGTGGATACGTATGGTGCTTCGTATTTTACTGATTCCGGTAATTGCCGGGATTTCTTTCGAATTTATAACCCTTGCCGGCAAGTCCGAAAATCCGGTGGTCAATGTATTGAGTAAGCCGGGATTGTGGCTGCAGGCATTGACGACGAGAGAACCGGATGACAGCATGCTGGAGGTGGCGATCACTTCGGTGGAAGCAGTATTTGACTGGCGGGATTTCCTGACTCATTATGACGAGGAAGAAAAGCCGGAAGAAGAGGGCTTTGAAGTAGTCGATGTCGAGGACGAAAACGATGAGATCTTACAGGCACTTGACCGGTATTTTGACGAAGCTGCCGGGACCGAAGAAAAAGAGCAGTAAACTGGCAGGGAGGATGCTATGACCTTACAGGAGTTGTACCGGGAAGGAATCCGGAAGTTGGAAGAAAAGGGCGTACCGGAGGCAGAACTAAACGCCTGGTATCTGCTTCAGTCCTGCCTTGGCGAGGAACCTTTTTCGTATACGAGAAGCCGGTTCTTTTTAGAACAGACGGAGCAGGCAGAGCCGGAGACAGCCACTGCCTATATGGAAAAAATTTCCAAAAGATGTCAGCGCATTCCGCTGGAGTATATCCTCGGTTATACGGAGTTTATGGGACTTCCTTTTTTGGTAAGAGAAGGCGTGCTAATCCCCAGACAGGATACGGAGATTTTGGTGGAAATGGCGGTTGAAGTCTCGAATGCGAAGAATGTACTTGACTTGTGTACGGGATCCGGCTGTATCGGATTGAGCATTGCGGTCTGCGGCACACCAAAGTCTGTGACGATGAGTGATATTTCGGAAACTGCTATAGAGACAGCAAAGCGCAATGAGAAAAATCTTGAGAAGAATGGCTGGAGGGGCAAAGGCGCGAAACCGGAGATTACCTATAAAATTGGAAATTTATGGAAAGCTATTAAAGGAAAATTTGACCTGATCGTCTCCAATCCGCCGTACATTGAGACAGAGGAACTTTCCGGACTGATGCCGGAAGTGATCGAACATGAGCCGCTCCTTGCCTTGGATGGCGGAAAAAGCGGGCTTGTGTTTTATGAAAAAATTTTAGAAAAAGCACCGTTTTATCTTGAAGACATGGGAATACTTATGGTTGAGACCGGTTACAATCAAGGCGGGCAGGTAAAGTGCTTATTTGAGAAAAACGGGTTTACCGATATTGAGATAAAAAAAGATCTGGCAGGACTTGACCGTGTAGTGCGGGGAAGACTGTCAAAGAAAGGAAAATGATTATGTTTGATAAGCTGGAAGATACGCTTTTGCGTTATGAAGAAGTACTGAATGAATTGAGTGAGCCGGATGTGCTCAATGACCAGAGCCGTTATCAAAAATTAATGAAAGAACAGTCTGACCTTGAGCCGGTCGTAGAAAAATACAAAGAGTACAAAAGTGCCAAAGAGGGGATTGCGGATAGTCTGGCAATTCTGGATGAAGAAACAGACGAAGAGATGAGAGAACTTGCCAAAGAAGAATTAAACGAATGTAAGGCAAGTGTGGCAGAGATCGAACAGGAACTTCGGATTCTTTTACTGCCAAAAGATCCCAATGATGAAAAGAATGTTATCGTCGAGATCCGTGCCGGTGCCGGTGGAGATGAAGCAGCGTTGTTTGCTGCGGATCTGTACCGCATGTACTGTAAATACGCAGAGCAGAATCATTGGAAAGTAGATACGATGAACTCCAATGAAAACGGGATTGGTGGATTCAAGGAAATCGTATTTATGATCAATGGTGCCGGTGCGTATTCCAAACTCAAATACGAGAGCGGGGTACACCGTGTGCAGCGTATTCCGGCGACTGAATCCGGAGGACGCATCCATACTTCGACAGCGACTGTGGCAATCATGCCGGAAGTCGAGGAGGTCGAAGTGGAACTGGATATGAATGATTGTAAATTTGATGTATTCCGTGCTTCCGGAAATGGTGGACAGTGTGTCAATACGACGGATTCCGCAGTTCGTCTGACCCATATTCCGACCGGAATTGTCATTTCCTGTCAGGATGAAAAATCACAGTTGAAAAATAAAGATAAAGCATTGAAAGTACTTCGTGCCAGATTGTATGAGCTGGAGTGTGCCAAAGCACATGATGAAGAGGCAGAAAAGAGAAGAAGCCAGATTGGAACCGGAGACCGTTCTGAAAAGATACGTACGTATAACTATCCGCAGGGACGAGTGACAGATCATCGTATTAAATTGACGCTTCATCGTCTGGATGCCATTATCAATGGAGATTTAAGTGAAGTGATCGACAGTCTGATTGCGGCAGACCAGGCAGCCAAATTGGCATCTATGAATGAAGAATAAAGTATGACAGAACAAATTTTAAATTTGATCGCAGATCAAATGAACTTACTGATTATGATAAACGAACCGGAAAACCACGCGGTAACTTTTTTGTCTCAAAGTGCCGAGTGGCTTTTTGGGATAAAAAGGGAAATGGTAACCGGTGCAAAAGATTTGTTTGAAATCTTCCATTTATATGAAAGATTTCCGCAAACTCAGATGTTTTGCAGGGAATCCCTGCGCCTGACAGTATCGTTTGAACATTGTTTTATGGCAGCGGGAAGTAAAGAACTGACCTGGGTCATGGTTCGTATGGCACCTTGCGGAGACGGAAAAAACATTTTACTGATGCAGGATGTGACAATGTATCATAAAATGACAGAACCGAAGAAGGAAATGCACGATCTTCGTGATTCTGTCAATGCTGTGGGAGGCATGGGCTATATCGCCCGGGAAAACCTGCAGAATCCCGAACGCGTGAGATATTGTCTGCAGCAGATCATGACATTGTATCAGAGACTTCAGTTCATGTTAAATCAAAAAAAGGAAAGCAGTTTGGAAGAGCAACCTGAAATTGCAGAAAACGAGCAGGAAAGCCGGAAGAACTATCCGGGAAGACATATCATGATCGTGGAAGACAATGATGTCAACCGGGAGGTAGTGCATGAAATCCTGCGGATGTTTGAGGTGGAAGTGGTATGTGCGAAAGACGGAAAAGAAGCGGTCGAGATATTTGGACAATCGGAGCCGGGGTATTTTAATCTGATCTTTATGGATATTGAGATGCCGGTGATGGATGGAAATGAGGCGACAAAACAGATCCGTAAGATGTACCGGGTGGATGCCAAAGTGATACCGATCGTAGCGATGACGGCACATTTGTCCCGTCAGGACATCCGGATGGCACAGGAAGCGGGCATGGATATGCATGTTCCAAAGCCGATTGACATACAAAAATTAAAGGAAGTTCTGGAAAAATATTTGAAGTGAAAAGGATAGTGACACGTATGAAATTGAAATGGAAAACATGTTTTCGCGCAGGAGTTACAGTGACAGTTTTATTTTTGATCATTCATTATTGGACCGCGATCGCGGCGGGGGTGGAAATTGCATTTCATGCAGCGGCACCGCTTGTTACCGGTCTAATGATCGCCTATGCCGTCAATATATTAATGAGTTTTTATGAAAGACATTATTTTCCAAATTCAAAAAAGAAAATCGTGAAAAAGACACGGACGGGAGTCTGCATTCTGCTCTCCTATCTGAGTTTATTGGGGATCATTGCCCTGATCATCGGTCTTGTCGTGCCGGAATTGATTGATTGTGTAAAACTTTTGATCGAAAAAATTCCGCCATTGATGCAGAGCGTTTCTGTGGAACTCCGCGGCAACGAGGAAATGACAAAATTGTGGAGTGAACTGGGAAATGTAAGCCAGACGGGACAGATAAACTGGAAGGAGATTGTTACGAAAGTGGCTGACTGGGCAGCCGGTGGACTCGGAGGAGCGTTTGGAGTCGTCAAAAACGTGGTTGCCGCTACCTTTTCAACGGCATTTACCATTATTATGAGTATCATCTTCTCCCTCTATCTGCTGACGGGAAAAGACCGTCTTATCCCCCAGGCCAAACGGGTGGCAAAGACGTATTTAAAAGAAGCCATCTATCATAAGATCAATTATGTGTTACACACGTTAAATGAATGTTTTCATAGTTTCATCGTAGGACAGTGTGTGGAAGCCGTGATCCTTGGAAGTCTGTGTGCCATCGGGATGGCAGTGCTGCGCCTTCCGTACAGCGGCATGACCGGGGCGCTGATCGGATTTACGGCATTGATCCCGATCGCCGGGGCGTACATCGGAGGCGGCATCGGCTTTTTGATGATCGCGACGGTTTCGCCGATGAAAGCCATTATATTTGTTGTTTTCCTTATTATTTTACAACAATTGGAAGGACAGTTTATTTACCCACGTGTGGTCGGAGCCTCTATCGGACTGCCGGGGATCTGGGTGCTGGCAGCAGTGACGATTGGCGGAAGTGTAATGGGGATCGGAGGAATGCTTTTATTTGTTCCCCTGACTGCAGCGGCATATAAATTACTGCGGAATGATGTGAAAAAGAGAAACGCAGGGAAAGAGTGAAAGGGGCATCATCATTTGAATACTACATCAGAAAAACAACAGAAAAAACACATATGTGCTGCTCTTTTGGCTCATGTAGATGCCGGAAAGACGACATTGTCGGAAGCATTATTATATGAAAGCGGTGTAATCCGGACGAGAGGACGTGTAGATCACAAAGATGCCTTTTTAGATACCTCGCCGTTGGAACGGGAACGTGGAATTACAATATTTTCCAAACAGGCGTGTTTTTCGTATGGAAATATGGACGTTACCTTGTTGGATACGCCGGGACATGTGGACTTCTCCTCGGAGATGGAGCGGACGCTTCAGGTGATTGATTACGCGGTGCTGATCATAAGCGGAACGGATGGCGTACAGGGGCATACGGAGACGGTTTGGAAACTTTTGCAGAAATACCGGATTCCGACGTTTTTATTTGTCAATAAAATGGATCTTCCGGGAGCAGATAAAGCCGCCGTGTTAAAGGAATTACAGACGAAATTATCGCCTTACTGTGTGGATTTTACCGAAGAGGAAGAAACACTGTGTGAAAATGTGGCAATGTGCGAGGAAACTCTGCTGGAGACCTATCTCGAAGAGGAAACTTTTGATCTGAAAAAAGAGGTCAGAAGACTGGTTTCGGGGACCTTGCTTTACCCGTGCTATTTTGGTTCTGCACTACAAAACGAAGGGGTAGGGCAGTTTTTAAAAGGGATGGAAGAATTTACCAAAATTCCGGAATATAAAAATGAATTTGCCGGAAAAGTATATAAGATCACACGGGACGATGCCGGACAGCGTCTTACCCATATGAAACTGACCGGGGGAGAATTGAAACTCCGCGATGAGATCGAAGGCATTGGAAAAGTGAATGAAATCCGCGTGTATTCCGGGGAAAAATATACGCTGCAGCAGGAAGTGAAAGCCGGGGATATCTGTGCGATACCGGGATTTACGGAGACCTATGCCGGTCAGGGTGTTGGGCAGGAAGCCGATTTCTGCGCTAATCAGCTGGCACCGGTGTGCAACTATCAGATCCTGCTCCCGGAAGAAACGGACGAGGCGGCTGCCTGGCGGCAGTTAAAGCAGTTAGAAGAGGAGGATCCGAATCTCCATCTTTCATGGCAGGCGCAGACGCGGGAGATCTTTATCCAGCCGATGGGAGAAGTGCAGCTGGAAGTGATCAAGCGGATGGTTGCCGAACGCTATGGAATGGATATTGCATTTGGAAGCGCGACAATCTTATATCAGGAAACAATCGAAGATACCGTGATCGGAATGGGGCATTTTGAACCATTGCGCCATTATGCGGAAGTACACCTTAAAATGGAACCGCTTCCACGGGGCAGCGGACTTCAATTTGTGACCGAATGCAGCGAGGACGAACTGGATCTGAACTGGCAGCGGCTGATCCTTACGCATCTGGGTGAAAAAGAATTTAGCGGTGTGTTGACCGGATCGCCGATCACGGATATTAAATTTACATTGATCGCCGGAAGAGCGCATCTCAAACATACTGAAGGCGGGGATTTCCGCCAGGCGACATACCGCGCGGTGCGTCAGGGACTGCGGCAGGCAAAAAGCCGGCTGCTGGAACCGATGTACCGATTCCGGATGGAAGTGCCGATGGAACAGATCGGACGAGTTATGAGCGATGTCGGAAAGATGCACGGAACCTTCCGCCAGCAGCCGGATGATGGCGAAATGAGTGCGATCGAGGGAACCTGTCCGGTCGCATCAATGGCGGGCTACGGTACGGAATTTGCGGCATTTACGAAAGGCAGAGGGAGAATGACGCTTTCCTTCTGTGGATATGAACCGTGCCATAACGAAGATGAGATTGTAAAAAAATGTAAATACAACCCAGACGCGGATGTGGAAAATACGGCAGATTCGGTATTTTGTTCGCACGGTTCCGGGTTTGTCGTGCCGTGGAATGAAGTGGCAAAACATGTACACATTGATACGTCGATAAAAAAACGCCAGCCGGCAAAAAATACGGCAGCGGCGCCGAAAGAACCGTCCAAAAAGAATTCGGCAATGTCGGAAGAAAAAGAACTGCAGGCGATCTTTGAGCGGACGTTCGGCCCGGTAAAGACCCGTGTCGAGACACCGGCAAAGAAAGTGATCAAGGCGGAACCGGAGAAGACAAAGACCAAAGAGTATAAACCGGTATACGAGGAAGAATATCTTCTTGTGGACGGCTACAATATCATCTTTGCCTGGGATGAATTGAAAGCGCTTGCCGCAGAAAATCTGGAGGGGGCGCGTGCTAAACTGATGGAGATCATGTGCAACTACCAGGGCTTTTGCGGGTGTCATCTGATCCTTGTATTTGATGCGTACAAGGTAAAAGGAAATCCGGGCAGCGTAGAACAATTTCACAATATCAGCGTCGTTTATACGAAAGAGGCCGAGACGGCGGATATGTATATCGAGAAGACGACGAAAGAGATTGCGAAGAAGAAACGGGTGCGCGTTGCGACATCGGATGGTATGGAGCAGATCATCATACTCGGACATGGAGCGGCAAGAATCTCTGCCCGCGCCTTTCAGGAAGAAGTACAGCGCGTCAATGGCCGCATCGCGGAAGAGGTTGAGAGGAGGACGACACAGTCATGATAGAGAGCAGTACAAATTCCCAGATAAAGAAGATACAGAAACTGAAAAAGAGTGCCAGAAACCGCAGAAAAGAAGGCCTTTTTATCGCAGAGGGAGTGCGGCTTGTCGAAGATGCGCTGGCGTACCATATGGCAGAAAAAGTATATCTGTCAGAAAATGTAAAAGAAGAATATTTTGCCAGACTATCGCATAAACTGAAAGAAGCAGACGTAGAATATGTAAGTTCGAAAGTTTTTCAGGAAATGTCAGACACCGAAAGCCCACAGGGGGTACTTGCGGTCGTGAAGATTCCGGGATATGATAGGTCTACTGTTGTAGAACGAGAAAATGCTGCCGTGATCTGTCTGGAGGATATTCAGGATCCCGGAAATCTGGGGACGATATTCCGGACGGCAGAAGGAGCCGGAATGTCGGCGGTTATCCTGTCTGCCGGCTGTGTGGATCTCTTTAATCCGAAAGTAGTGCGCGCGACGATGGGCGCGATTTTCCGCCTTCCCTTTATCATTACGGAAAATATGACAAAAGAAGCGGAACAGTTAAAAACAGAACATTTTTCCGTGTATGCGGCGAGTCTTGACGGAGCGCGGTTTTATACGGAAGAGACTTACGAGGGAAAATGTGCGGTCATTATAGGCAACGAGGCAAATGGCATCAGACCGGAGACACAGCAGGCGGCCACGCACAAAATAAAGATTCCGATGGAAGGGCAGCTGGAATCTCTCAATGCGGCAGTCAGTGCGGCACTTTTCATGTATGAGATTCATCGCAATCGGTAGTTGCAATATTTGTCCGGATATAGTAAAATAGATAGCGTAGTATTTTTTTAATGCCCAAAAGGAGGTGCTGAATCAGTGGTTATATGGTTAGTGATTTTAGCGGTTATGATTCTTATCGAAGCAGCAACCATGGGACTGACGACCGTATGGTTTGCTTTGGGATCTCTTGGTGCGGCAGTTGTGACCGGACTTGGCGGCGGCTTTTGGCTGCAGTTTACGGTGTTTGTTATTCTCTCATTTTTATCTATGATCGTATTTCGTCCTATTGCGATGCGGTTTTTTAATCCCGTAAAAGAAAAAACGAACATTGATGAGATTATAGGAAAAAAAGCAGTAGTGATCGAGACAATCGATAATCTGCTGGAAACCGGAAGAGTCCGATATCAGGGGATGGAATGGTCCGCGCGTGCGGAAGAAGAAAAAGACAAGATTGAAAAAGACACAGAGGTAGAGATTACCGCAGTACAAGGTGTCAAATTGATCGTAAAAACAAAGTAAGAAAGGAAAGGTGAAAAACATGAATGGTACAGAAATCAGCGGAGGGCTTGTAGTTGGCGTGTTCATTGTTGTGTTGGTGCTTATTATACTGGCATCCTGCATTAAGATCGTTCCACAGGCAAACGCGTTTATTATTGAAAGACTTGGAGCTTATATCGGAACATGGTCCGTAGGAATACATTTTAAAGTTCCGTTTTTGGACCGTGTGGTAAGACGGGTGAATTTAAAAGAGCAGGTAATGGATTTTCCACCTCAGCCCGTAATTACAAAGGATAATGTTACAATGCAGATCGATACGGTTGTATTTTTCCAGATCACGGATCCGAAATTGTTTACGTACGGAGTGGAAAATCCGATCATGGCGATTGAAAATCTGACGGCGACGACACTTCGTAATATTATCGGTGATCTCGAACTCGACCAGACACTTACGTCAAGAGAGACGATCAATACCCATATGCGTTCCAATCTCGATATTGCGACCGACCCATGGGGAATCAAAGTAAATCGTGTGGAATTGAAAAACATCATTCCACCGCGTGAGATTCAGGATTCGATGGAAAAACAGATGAAGGCAGAGCGTGAACGCCGTGAGTCGATTCTTCGTGCGGAAGGTGAGAAAAAATCCACCGTACTGGTAGCCGAAGGAAAGAAAGAATCTGCGATCCTTGAAGCAGAGGCAGAAAAAGAAGCTGCAATCCTTCGTGCGGAAGCGAAGAAAGAAGCGACGATCCGGGAAGCGGAAGGTCGTGCGCAGGCGATTGAAGCGGTACAGAGAGCGACGGCAGAGGGAATCCGTTTCCTCAATGAAGCAGATCCGTCAAAAGCAGTACTGACAATAAAGAGTCTTGAAGCATTTGAAAAAGCAGCGGACGGAAAGGCAACGAAGATCATTATCCCTTCTGAAATTCAGGGGGTAGCCGGACTTGCAAAAGCCGTTGTGGAAAGTGTAAAAGAAACCGAATAAACAGGAGAAGGGGATTCTTTACTACCGGTCTGTCCGAGAGAGAACCCCCCTCTTTATTCGTAAAAACAGCAGACAGAGCGCACTGCGGAAAAGAGGTTAATCATGGAGTTAAAAGGACGTAATTTTTTGACATTAAAAGATTTTTCACCGGAAGAAATTGGATATTTTTTACAATTATCAAAAGAGTTGAAAGAAAAGAAGAGAAATGGTATCAGCCATCGGATGCACGAAGGGAAAAATATTGCTCTGATCTTTGAAAAAACAAGTACAAGAACGCGTTGCTCCTTTGAAGTGGCAGCTCATGATCTGGGGATGGGCGTTACATATCTGGATCCACAGGGATCTCAGATCGGCAAGAAAGAAAGCATCGCCGATACCGCAAGGGTGTTAGGAAGAATGTTCGACGGGATCGAATACCGCGGATTTGGACAGGAGATTGTGGAAGAACTGGCACAATATGCCGGTGTTCCGGTCTGGAACGGACTTACCAATGAATATCATCCGACACAGATGTTAGCCGATCTTCTGACGATACAAGAAAAATTTGGAAAATTGGAAGGCATCAAACTTGTGTATATGGGAGATGCCCGTTACAATATGGGGAATTCTCTGATGATCGCCTGCACAAAGATGGGAATGCATTTTACCGCCTGTGCGCCAAAAGAATATTTTCCAAATGCCGAGCTGGTCGCACAATGTGAGGAATATGCTAAGGCATCCGGCGGTTCCATAACGTTGACGGAAAGTGTGGAAGAAGGCACGAAAGACGCCGATGTTTTGTATACGGATGTCTGGGTTTCGATGGGCGAACCGGAAGAAGTGTGGGAAGAGCGTATCAAAGCCTTGTCGCCATACCAGGTAAATAAGAAAGCGATGGACAATGCCAAGGATACGGCAATCTTTATGCACTGCCTGCCGGCATTCCATGACCTTAAGACAAAAATCGGAAAACAGATTTATGAAAAATACGGTTTGACCGAGATGGAAGTGACAGACGAAGTGTTTGAGGCTTATGCTGACGTAGTATTTGAAGAAGCAGAAAACCGGATGCACACGATCAAAGCAGTGATGGCTGCCACATTATAAAAAAGAAAAATCAGACAGTTAAGGAGGGCCAATATGAATAAAAATCTTGATTTGGAATATAAACACGAGTGGTTACAGAAAATGGCGGATGTATGTGAAGCCAGCAGTACGATTGACTCTACTTTATTTGATAAATATGAAGTAAAACGAGGATTACGAGACTTAAACGGTCAGGGGGTACTCACCGGATTGACCGAGATTTCCGAGATCCGTTCTTACACGGTGATCGATCATGATATGGTTCCGTGTGAAGGAAAATTGTATTATCAGGGAATTGATATCGAAGAGATTGTCGATGGATTTTTGCATGAAAAACGGTTTGGATATGAAGAAGTGGTATATCTTCTGCTCTTTGGCGAACTGCCGACAGAGAGCCAGCTTGAAGACCTGAAAGACATTCTTGCCGAATACCGCAAGAGTCTGCCGTCCAGTTTTGTCCGCGATATCATTATGAAAGCACCAAGTTCCGATCTGATGAATACACTTGGACGAAGCGTGCTTACGCTGTATTCGTATGATACGAAAGCGGATGATACGACGACAGAAAATGTACTCCGCCAGTGTCTGGAACTGGTTGCACTTCTGCCGATGTTTGCGGTGTATGGATATCAGGCTGCCAATTATTTCCATGAGGGCAGCAGCTTTTTCCTGCATCCGCCAAAAGAAGACTATTCGACAGCAGAAAATATCCTGCATATGCTCCGCCCGGACAGCCAGTTTACTCCATTGGAGGCAAAGATTCTGGATATCGCGCTGGTTCTTCATGCAGAGCACGGCGGCGGTAACAACTCGACCTTTACCGATCATGTCGTAACGTCATCCGGAACCGATACGTATGCGGCCATCTCGGCGGCGCTTGGTTCCCTGAAAGGACCAAGACATGGGGGTGCCAATAAAAAGGTGTCTCTGATGTTTGAGGATATGAAGGAAAATGTCCATGACTGGGAAGACGACGAAGAGATTAAAACGTATCTGACCGCATTGCTGAATAAACAGGCGTTTGACCGTTCCGGACTGATCTATGGGATGGGTCATGCGGTGTATTCGATCTCGGATCCGCGTGCCAAGACGTTCCGCAAATTTGTAAAGAAGTTATCCGAAGAAAAAAATATGCTCAAAGAGTATGCGTTATATGAAAAAGTGGAAAAACTTGCGCCGGAAGTGATCGCGGCAGAACGCCATATCTATAAAGGTGTCAGTGCCAACATCGACTTCTACAGCGGTCTTGTGTACAGTATGCTGGGACTGCCGATCGAGCTGTATACGCCGATCTTTGCTATCGGAAGAATCGCCGGCTGGAGCGCACATCGACTGGAAGAACTTGTAAATGCCGGCAAGATTATCCGTCCGGCTTATAAAGCAGTTTGTCCGCATAAACCTTACGTACCAATGAGTGAAAGGAAGTAACCCATGGATGAAAAACAGGTTTTATGTGCCTGCAGTGCATATGAACAGAAGTTTTATCTGAATCCCAGGTACGAATCTCTGCCGGAAGGGATCAAAGAAGAATTGAAAATACTGAGTGTGATGCTGACGGCGGATGTCGGCGGTGTATTTACGATGGAATTTGAAGAAGACGGTTCCCTGTATATGTCTACGACTGCCAAGGAAAATGATTTCTTTTACGATGAGATCGGAAGTTATCTGAAGATCAAGCAGATGCGCCAGGAACACGAAGAACTATTTTCAAGTTTAGAAGAATATTACCGCGCATTTTTTGCCGGGAAAGAAGAATAAGAGGAAAAAGAGATGTTATTAACGATAGATATCGGAAATACCAATTTGACGTTTGGTGTTTTTGAGGGAGAAGAATTGCGGTCAACATTCCGCCTGACAACCAATATTCCGCGTACGTCCAATGAATTTGGAGAGGCCATCGTGGAAGGGTTGTCGAGACAGCATATTTCGGAAGCAACGATTGATGATGTGATCATTGCTTCGGTTGTGCCGAAGGTAATGTATTCACTGGTAAGCGGTATTAAAAAATATTTTCACTGCACCCCGTATGTAGTGGGCGAAGGAACCAAATCCGGGATCCATATTGCAGCGGCAAATCCGAGTGAGATCGGAGCAGACCGTATTGTAGATGCCGTAGGAGCATATGATCTCTATGGAGGACCGGTGATCGTGGTGGATTACGGAACGGCGACGACCTATGATCTGGTTACGAAAGACGGTGTGTTTGCGGCGCGTGTTACCTGTCCGGGAATTAAGATCAGTACGAAGGCACTCTGGTCGAGTACGGCACAGCTTCCGGAGATTGAGATCAAGATGCCGGATACGATCCTTGCGAAAAATACGATTACGAGTATGCAGGCAGGGATTATGTACGGCACCGTCGGACAGACCGAGTACATTATCCGTAAGATCAAGGAAGAATCCGGAATTTCCGATATCAAAGTAGTTGCCACAGGCGGGCTGGGAAGAATTGTCGCCGATGCGACGGATTCCATCGACGTGTATGATGCCCACCTGACGCTTCAGGGAATCCGGTTGATCTATGAAAAGACAAAAGCTGCCCGTCAGAAAGGATAAGCCTATGAATGTGGAGGAATCCTGGAAGATTGGAACGGTCGAGATCCCCGGAAAACTAATTCTTGCGCCGATGGCAGGCGTGACGGATCTTCCGTACCGCCAGATCTGTAAAGAAATGGGAGCGGATCTGATCTGTACGGAAATGGTCAGCGCAAAAGGCATTTATTATAACAGTCCCAATACGCAGCCCCTATTGCAGATCAACCCCAAAGAAAGACCGGTTTCGCTGCAGTTATTTGGAGCAGATCCCGACATTATCAGTGAGATGGCGGCGCGTATCGAGGAACTGCCATTTGATATACTGGATATCAATATGGGGTGCCCGGTGCCCAAAGTTGTCAATAACGGAGAGGGTTCCGCTCTTTTGAAAAATATTCCGCTTGCCGAAGAAATTATACGAAAAACCGTGCATGCGATCCACAAGCCGGTCACTGTAAAATTTCGGAAAGGCTTCCGCGATGGAGAATGTCAGGCAGTCGATCTGGCAAAGGCAGCAGAGGCGGCCGGAGCTTCCGCGGTAGCGGTGCATGGGCGGACGAGAGAACAGTATTACAGTGGAAAAGCGGATTATGAGATTATCCGCAAAGTCAAAGAAGCGGTTTCAATTCCGGTTATTGGAAATGGCGACATCACCTGCGGCGTCGATGTGGAAAGAATGTGGCAGGAAACCGGATGCGATGCCTTTATGATCGGCCGCGGTGCCAGAGGAAATCCGTGGATCTTTGAACAGATCCGCCATTATATGAAAACCGGGGAAGAACTTCCAAAACCCGGAATCCAAGAACTTTACGCCATGATTGAGCGCCACGCAAAAATGCAGGCAGAATGGAAGGGCGAATTGTATGGAATGCGGGAAATGCGGACTCATATCGCATGGTATACCGCAGGCTATCCACATTCCGCAGCCATCCGCCGGGAGATCAATCAGGTGGAAACGCTGGAGGATTTGAAAAAAGTGTTCTCCGCTTTCATCAAATAATCACACAGATATCAAAGTATGAACATCGTTTGTTCATACTTTTTTTTTAACATAAAAAGGAAATGTGCAGGGGCGATCACGGAATATTCCCCGAAATTATAAAGACAGGAGGCAGCGCGTGTGAAACAGAAATTAAAAAAACATCGAAAGAAAATTGTGGTGATAGCGATAATACTTATCCTGGCTATTGCGGCAGTGGTAATTATTGGAAAAATCAAAACCGGACAGACGAAGAAAGGAAAACAGGAAACACAGCAGGAGAATACCATTTCACTGGAAAAGATGGATCTGACAAAATCCATCAGTGCGACCGGGACGATCGAAAGCAAACAGTCCCGCGAGGTATCCGCCAATGTAAATGGTGTGACAATAAACAAAATTAAGGTATCGGTAGGAGACGAGGTGAAAAAAGGGAAATCTCTCATAACCTTTGATGAAACCGATCTGCAGGAAAGTTTGTCCGAAGCGAAGGATGCTCTTTCAGATGCACAGTCGGAAGGCAGTTCATCCATTCAAAAGGCTCAAAAGCAGGTAAGTGATGCCAAAAGCGAATACGCCGATGTAAAGAGTGAAGAAAACAGCAAGGTAGCCAAGGCGAAAAAAGCCTATGAAGAGGCAAAAAAATCCAAACAGAAAGACCAGCTCACGCAGGCAAAGACGGAATATGAAAATGCGGTTTCGACGAGAAAATCGACATTAAAACAGAGCAAATCCAGTATTGAACAGGCACAGGAAGCGTTGGATACCGCGAAGAGCAGTGCCAATAAGAGCATCAAAGAAGCCAAAAAACAAGTGACTCAGGCGCAGGAAAGTCTGGATAAATGTGCGGTGACGGCTCCAATGGACGGAATCGTTACTTCCATCTCCGTACAGGAAGGTGATACGTACAGCGGCGGAACGATTCTTCAGATTGAGGACGTGAGCGGTTACACGATTTCTACAAGTGTAGACGAATATGATATCAGCAATGTAAAGGTCGGACAAAAAGTCATTGTTTTAACCGAAGCCACCGACGAAGACGAGTTGGAAGGTGAGGTGACATTTGTAGCACCATCTACCGAAAGCAGCAGTGGAAGTTCTTCTTCGCAAAGCGGAGAAAGCGGTGCAATGACATCTTCCGGCAGCAGTTCCGACGGTTATGAAGTGCAGATTGCATTGAAAACAACGGATGAGCGTTTGAAACTCGGACTTACTGCGCGGTGCAGCATCGTGGAAGAAGAAGCTGCGGACGTATTTGCCGTACCGTACGATGCCATTTCTCAAAATACGAGTGGCGAGTCGGTGATCAATGTTTCGGAGGGCGAAAACGGAAATGTTTCGAAAAAGCAGATCGTTGTTACAAAAGGTATGGAAAGCGACTATTATGTAGAAGTGCAGAGTGACGAGCTGACAGAGGGGATGAAAGTGCTCATTCCGACGGATTCCACGTCTGATTCTACAAGTGAAGAAACAGGAAATGACAGCCTTGGCGGATTCCTCGGCGGAGGCGGTGGAATGCAGGGCGGATCCGGCGGCGGTCCTGGCGTCGGTGGTGCACCGGGAGGCGGTGGTCGTCCATGAAAAAGCCCATCATTGAATGCAAAAACATCGTAAAACGTTTTTATATCGGCCAGCCCAATGAACTGGAAATTCTTCACGGGCTTGACCTGACCGTAAATATGGGGGAATTTGTCTCAATCGTAGGCGAATCCGGTTCCGGAAAATCGACGCTGATGAATATTTTAGGAGCGCTTGACCGCCCGACGGAGGGCACGTATCTTTTGGATGGAGTCGATGTCGGAGCCGGGAAAGATAAGCAGTTGTCCGAGATCCGCAACCGCCAGATTGGATTTGTCTTTCAGACCTACAATCTGATCGCCCGCACCACGGCACTTTCCAATGTGGAACTCCCCCTTCTCTATGCGGGCGTGCCGAAGGCAGAGAGGACGCGAAAAGCGAAAGAACTGCTTGAACTTGTCGGCATGCAGGAGAGAATGACGCATCGCCCTGACGAATTATCCGGCGGTCAGAAGCAGAGAGCAGCGATCGCGCGTGCTATGGCAAATGATCCTTCGATCATATTGGCGGATGAGCCGACCGGAGCTTTGGACAGCAAAACCGGACGTGTCATTATGGACATTTTCCATAAACTGCACGAAGAACAGGGAAAGACCATCGTTCTGATCACGCATTCCGGAGAACTGGCAAATGAGACAGAGCGCATTATTACACTTCGCGACGGCGAGATCACGGGAATCCGAAAGGGGGAACTGGCATGTTGATCTGGGAAAATGTGAAATTGGCATTTCAGGCGCTGCTTGCCAACAAAATGCGCGCACTCCTGACAATGCTTGGTATCATTATCGGTATCGGCGCCGTTATCGCCATTATGACAGTGAGTTCCTCACTCACCAATTCTATTTCTGATTCTTTCCAGGAAATGGGAGCCAACAATATCACTGTCGGTCTGAAACAGACGAGCAGCAAGACGGAAACCCGCTCAAACGGATTGAAATTTGGAGCCGCCAGCCGAAACTCCTCGGTAGAAAAAGAAGACCTTATCACGGATGATATGCTGTCGGAATTGAAAACTCAGTTTTCCGATAAAATTGACGCGGTCGCGATCAGTGAAACGGTGGCAAGCGGAACGGTGCATGATGGAAGTAATACCGCAAATATTTCCATCAGCGGTATCAATTCGGAATATTTTGCCAGTGACGATGTGACACTTATCGCGGGAAGACGGCTGACAAGTGACGACAATACGGGGAAAAAGAAAGTTATCATGATCTCCGATAAAGTTGTGGATCAGATTTTTGACGGAGATTCAGAAAAGGCACTGGCACAGAAGATCCGGGTGGAAATAGATGGAATTTATTACCAGTACTATGTCGTGGGCGTATACCAATACGAGTCCAATAACTCGTTTTCTTCCTCATCGGATGAAGACATTACGACGACAGCATACATTCCTATATTAACCGGAAAGGACCAGACACACGCAGACGAGGGATATCAGCAGTTTACGGTTGTGACAAAGAGCGGCATTGACAGTGTTTCTGCCTTTGCCACACAGATCGAGAACTTTTTCACGCCGTACTACAGCACCAATGAAGATTACAAGATTTCAACGACAACAATGGAATCCATGACAGAATCCATGAGCGACATGATCGGCACAGTATCCATTGCCATTTCATTTATCGCCGGCATCTCCCTTCTGGTCGGCGGAATCGGCGTTATGAATATCATGCTCGTATCCATTACCGAGAGAACGCGGGAAATCGGCACCAGAAAGGCACTGGGGGCAAAAAACAGTTCCATCCGCTTCCAGTTTATCATTGAGTCCATGATCTTGTGTCTCATCGGTGGGATCTTAGGTATCCTGGCCGGTTTTTTACTCGGAGCCATCGCGGCCTCTATCCTCGGATATTCAGCCGCGGTTCCGGTAGCAGCGATCATTGTGGCCGTCGGATTCTCTATGGTTATCGGCATCTTCTTTGGATACTACCCGGCAAACAAAGCCGCCCGCATGGACCCAATCGAAGCCTTAAGGTATGAGTGAGGCGGCTGGCTTGCTGACGAAGTCAGCAACTCTAATGCCAGCCGCCGACTTGCCGCCGAGCGAAGGCGAGGGGGCATTACCATGTGTGAGGATATGCCGCCGAGCAGAGCGAGGGGGCGCTACCCTGCTGGCTTGCTGACGAAGTCAGAGTGGGCAGATACACGCTAAAAAGAAAAAAGCGAGAATTGGCGTGTGCGGAGCCGTCTCTAAAGGAACGCTGGTACACGCCAAAAAGAAAAAAGCAAGAATTGACGTGTGCGGAGCCGCCTCTAAGGGAACGCAGATACACGCCAAAAAGAAAAAAGCAAGAATTGACGTGTGCGGAGCCGTCTCCAAGGGAACGCAGGTACACGCCAAAAACAAAAAAGCAAGAATTGACGTGTGCGGAGCCGTCTCTACGGGAACGCAGATACACGCCAAAAAGAAAAAAGCAAGAATTGACGTGTGCGGAGCCGTCTCTACGGGAACGCAGATACACGCCAAAAAGAAAAAAGCAAGAAT